>NZ_JBITHA010000003.1:0-876833 GCF_044457485.1 Nonomuraea sp. NPDC050540 | reverse complement strand
CGAAATCGAGCGCCGACACCGCCAGAACCCGATCGTCACCGGTCACGCCGAAGCGCCGGTTGACGTCCATGACCGTGTTCAGCGCGGCCCGGTGGCAGATCTCGACCCCCTTCGGCTCACCCGTGGAACCCGACGTGAAGATCACATACGCGCTCGCCTCCGGATCCACCTCCACCGGAGCCGCCAGAGGCGGACCGGAGGGAAGATCGGTGAGGGTCAGGCGGACGCCTGCGCGGCGGAGCATCCGCTCCCCGCGCAGCTTCGGCTGGTCGGCGCCGATGGGCACGTAGAGCGCTCCGGCCGCCAGGACGCCCAGCACGGCCGCCACCTGGTCGGCGCCCTTCGGCAGGCAGACGGCCACGGCGTCGCCCGGCCGTACACCCTGCCCGGCCAAGGAGCCCGCCACCCGCAGCGCCCGATCCGACAGCTCGCCATACGACACGTCGGGCCGGATCGCGATCCGGGACGGATCGCGGCGGGCCAAATCGAAGAAGCGGGAGTGCAACGTGCCCTCGGGCAGGGAGGTGGCGGTGTCGTTGGCGCCGGCGCGGGTGACGAGCTGCTCCGACGGGGTCAGGCAGGGGACGGCGGCGTCCCAGTCCTCGGTGGACAGGCGCTCCAGCATCCCGGCGAAGGCGGCGAACATGCCGTCCAGGACGCCGGGCGGGAAGAGGTCCTCGACGGCGTCCCAGTTGACCAGCAGGTCGCCGTCGACCTCGACCACCTGATGGTCCAGCCAGACCTGCGGCGTCTGCGACACGCCCCAGAACGGCTCGGCGAACAGCGCGCCGGAGGGGGTGGCGTCCATGCCGAGCGTGCTGGTGAACACCACCGGCATCGCGGCGTCGGCCGCGCCGGTACGCCTGGCCAGCTCGCGCATCACCCACAGCGCGGAGACGTCGCTGTGCTCCAGGTCGCGCACGACCCGGCGCTGCAGGCGGCGGGCGCCGTCCAGCCAGGTACGGCCCGGCTCGTAGGCGACCAGCAGCAGCGAGGTGAAGTCGCCCAGGACGGTGTCGATGTCCGGGTGCACCTCACGGCGGTCGAACAGGGTCAGGTTGATCGTCATGTCGCGGCGGGCGCTCCAGGCGCCGAGCGCCTCGGCGAACGTGGTGGCCAGCACCGTGGACGGGGTCAGGTCGTGTTCCCTGGCGGCGTCCTTGACGGCCTGCCACCGCTCGGCGGGCACGCGGGCCTGGCGGCGGGTGAAGCGCGGGCGGCCGACGCGCTCCGGCTCTTGGGCCAGCGGGAGCCGCGGGGCGGGCGGCAGGTCGGCGACCCGCTCCGACCAGTACTCCTGTGCCCGGCGCAGCGCCCGCGGGCCCGGCTTGACCGTGAGCACGTAGTCGCGGAACGAGGGCCCGGCGGGCGGCAGCTCGGCGGCCGGGTCGTGGTAGAGCGTGTCCAGTTCGCGCAGGAGGGTCATGGTGCTGAGCGCGTCCAGGATGATGTTGTCGAAGCTGACGCCCAGCCGCGTGCGGCCCTCGCCGTAGCGTACGGCCCGCACGTCGAACAACGGCCAGCGAGTGGCGTCGATGAGCTGGTGCGACATGTCCGCGCGCAGCCCGGCGAGCGCCTCGTCGGCGTCCTCGTCCGCCTCGGTGACCGCGATGGTGAAGCGGGGCGCCTCGGGCAGTACCCGCTGGGTGCCGTCGGGCAGGAACACCGCGCGCAGCATCGCGTGCCGCTCGATGAGCCTGTTCCAGGCCGCTTCCAGCCGGGGCAGGTCGAGGTCCTCCAGGTCGTACTCGGTGTAGAAGTGGCAGCCCACGCCGCCGAGCGCGAAGTCGTCGGTGCGGCCGAGCCAGTAGGCGCGTTGCACGTCGGTGGGCGGGAAGGGCTCGTGGCGGCGCTCGGGGTCGGCGCGCAGCGCGGCCCGCTCGCCCTCCTCCTGCCCCGGCGTCAGGGTCGCGGCGAAGGCGGCGAGCTCGGGATGGTCGAACAGGTTCGACAGCCGCCCACCGGACACGCCGCCCTCGCGCAGCCGGGTGATGAGGCGGGTGGCCAGCAGGCTGTCGCCGCCCAGCGTGAAGAAGCTCTGGTCGCGGCCGACCGCGGGCAGTTCCAGCAGCTCGGCCCAGATGGCGGCGACGGCGCTCTCCACACCCGGCAGCGGCGGCTCGAACGGCTCGTCGCGCCGCGCAGGGCCGGCGAGGATACCCCGCACCACCGTCCTGTCGATCTTGCCGTTGGGGGTGAGCGGCAGGTCCCGCACGGGCACGATCCGGTCGGGGATCATGTACGGCGGAAGCCGTTCCGCCAGCCGGTCGGTCAGGTCATCGAGGTCACCTGTGCCGACGACCACGGCGGCGAGGCGGCGGTCGATCTTGGTGGCCACGGCGCGGTCGACGTGGGGGTGGGTGAGCAGGGCGGCTTCGATCTCGCCGAGTTCGATCCGGTGGCCGCGGATCTTGACCTGGTGGTCGAGCCGGCCCAGGAACTCCAGGGTGCCGTCGGGCCGGTAGCGGCCCAGGTCACCGGTCCGGTACCAGCCGCCGGTGAACTTCGCGGCCGTCGTCTCCGGGTCACCCCGATATCCCTTGGCGACCCCTGCGCCGCCGATCCACAACTCGCCCGCCACCCAGTCGGGACAGTCCCGGCCGAGCCCGTCCACCACGCGGAAACACTGGTTGGCCAGCGGCCTGCCATAGGGGACGGAGACCCAGTCGGACGGCACTTCCGCCGGGACCGCGCAGTGGTTGGACCAGATCGACGCCTCGGTCGCCCCGCCCAGGGCGATCAGCTCACAGTCCGGGGCCGCGGCGGCGAGCCGGGCGGACAGGTCGAGCGGGACCCAGTCGCCGGACACCATCGCCAGGCGCAGTGATCCCAGAACCCCCCGATCGGCGGTGAGCAGCATGTCGAGCAGGGCCGGGACGGTGTTCCACACGGTCACCCCGTGCTCGGCCACCAAAGCGGCCCAGCGGGCCGCGTCACGCCGCTCGTCCTCACCGATCATGACCAGCGAACCACCCGCCGACAGCAGGCCGAACACGTCCCACACCGACAGGTCGAAATCGAGCGCCGACACCGCCAGAACCCGATCGTCACCGGTCACGCCGAAGCGCCGGTTGACGTCCATGACCGTGTTCAGCGCGGCCCGGTGGCAGATCTCGACCCCCTTCGGCTCACCCGTGGAACCCGACGTGAAGATCACATACGCGCTCGCCTCCGGATCCACCTCCACCGGAGCCGCCAGAGGCGGACCGGAGGGAAGATCGGAGAGCAGGAGCCGGGCTCCGGCGCGGCGCAGGATCTGGTCGCGGCGCGCCTGGGGCTGGTCAACGCCTACCGGGACATACAGGGCTCCGGCCGCTAGGACGCCCAGCACGGCCGCCACCTGGTCGGCTCCCTTCGGCAGGCAGACGGCCACGGCGTCGCCCGGCCGTACACCCTGCCCGGCCAAGGAGCCCGCCACCCGCAGCGCCCGATCCGACAGCTCGCCATACGACACGTCGGGCCGGATCGCGATCCGGGACGGATCGCGGCGGGCCAAATCGAAGAAGCGGGAGTGCAACGTGCCCTCGGGCAGGGGCGTCCCGGACGTGTGGGGAGCCGGGCGGGACGGGTGGGGCGGGGGCGCGGACCAGTCCTCGGTCAGGAGCCAGTCGATCAGGCGGTCGTAGGCGGCGGCCATGCCGTCCAGGACGCCGGGCGGGAAGAGGTCCTCGACGGCGTCCCAGTTGACCAGCAGGCCGCCGTCGACCTCGACCACCTGGTGGTCCAGCCAGACCTGCGGCGTCTGCGACACCATCCAGCCCAGCGAGCCGAGGCCGCGCTGGACGTCCTCGGTGACCAGGTCGCCCATGCCCAGCGCGCTGGTGAACACCACCGGGGCGCTCACCTGGTCGTGGCGGCCGCCCCGGTTGAGGTCGCGCAGGACCTCGACGCCGGTGTAGGCCGAGTGCGCCACGTCGCGCTGGAAGCGCGCCTGCAGCGAGGCGGCGCGCTCCGCGAACGTCTGCGGCCGCGACAGGTCCACCTCCAGCAGGATGAGGTTGCTGAAGTCGGCCACCATGCGCTCGACCTCGGGGTGCGGCAGGCTCCGGTCGAACAGCGGGGCGTTGAGCACGAACCGGGGCGAGGCGCTCCACGCGCCGACGACCTCGGCCAGCGCCGCGGCCAGCGTCATCGGCAGCGTGAGGCCGTGGGCGCGGGCGCGCTCGGACAGGCGTTCCCGGTCGGCGGCGGTGATCCTGCGGTCGCGGCGGACCACCCGGACGCGTTCCAGCTTTCCGGGCTCCATGGCAAGCGGGAGGGCCGGGCCCGGCGGCAGGTCGGGCAGGCGTCCGGACCAGTAGCGGCGGTCGGCCTCGCGGTCGGCGGCGCGCTGCCGCTCCTGCCCGGCGAGGTAGTCGGGGAAGCCGTAGGTCAGCGGGGGCAGGGTGCCGCCCCGGTAGAGCGTGGCCAAGTCCTCCAGGAGGATCTGGATGCTGCGTACGTCGGCGACGAGCAGGTCGATGTTGGCGTGCAGGCGGTGGGCGCCGTCCGGCAGCAGGGAGAGCGTCAGGTCGAGCACCTCTCCGCGCTCCACCTCCAGGCGGCGGTGCGAGAGGCTTTCGCGCACCGCCAGCAGGCGCGCCTCGGGGTTCGCCTCTTCGCGCAGGTCGTGGACGGTGAGGCCGGGCCATGGGCTCCGCGGCAGGATCTGCTGGGTGGCGTCGTCGAGGAAGCGGGCGCGCAGCAGCTCGTGCCGGTCGAACAGGGCGCGGGCGGCGTGTTCCAGGGCGTCGGGGTCGAGGCCGCGGCCGTCGAACTCGGCGTAGAAGTGGCAGCCGACGCCGCCCAGCACCTGGCGGTCGCGGCGGCCGAACCAGTAGGCGTGCTGCAGGGGCGTGAGCGGGAAGGGGGCGTGCCGGTCGGGCGGCCCGGTCCGCGGGGGCGGCGGTGCGACCGGGCCGCCCGAGTTCAGGAGGGTGTGCCAGGAGGCGAGCGTCGGCGACTCCATCAGGTCGCCGAACTTGACCATGACGCCCTGGCGCTGCCAGTCGTTGGCGAGCTGCATGATCCGGATGGAGTCGGCGCCCAGGGCGATGAGATCGTCCTGCGCTCCGAGCTCCTCGGGCGCGACACCGAGCAACTCGGCCGCCGCCCGCGCGATCTCCCGCAGCCCAAGATCCGGCCGCCGCCGTGGTGTGTCAGCCCGCCGTGGTCCAGAAACGTCCTGCTCATCCCGTTCATCCGGTACGGCCAGCGAGTCCGTCGCCAGCACGGGCAGCGCGCCCCGCCGCAGCCGGTTCACCAGCTCGGCCGTCTCCCCGGCCAGCGAGCCCGGGGTGAGCGTCACCACCGTCTCGGCCACCTCGCCGCAGGCGTCCAGGACGGCGGCGCGCACCCGCGCGGCCGAGGGCCCGCGATCGCCGTCCGCCTCCACCAGCAGCACCAGCCCGCCACCGGGAACCATCTGCACGGCACGGCAGGCCAGCCCGGTCAGCTCGCTCACCGGCGTCTCCAGCTCAGGCGAGGAAAGCAGCCGATCCTGAAAAGGCAGACGCGTCGCTGTTTCCGTCATAGTCAACAACGCTGGCACGCGGCGTAAGCGCACGACAAATGCGGAACTTTCTTTGGATGCTCACTGACTAGCCGTTCAGTCATTAATTTAGCCTTACCTAACTACCCGGCCGGAAGCGCGTGTTCTGCGGAGAAAGAAATAACGTGCCCTTCCGGCACGCCGCCAAAAGTCGCCACCCCCTCTTTCGAGGTGCCCGTCCGGGCACTTGCCGCTCTCTCCCACCGCCCTTAACTTCCGTCGATATGCCCCAGATGCTGATGGACGACGTCCACGACGCCGCCGCGGCGCACGCGCTCGGCGAGGAGTACGTCACCGCGCTCGGCAAGATCATCAACAGCCACGTGCGCAACGAGGCGGCGGGCGCGGCGGTGTTCGACGAGCCCTCCATTTCGCTCGCACCCACTCCGCACGAGAAATGGCTGGCCTGCAGAATGGCGATGGAGGAATACGGACATCATTTGAAGTTCAACAAACTCGCCGCGCAGCTCCGCCTCGAAGACGACCAGGACAGGCCGCCGCTTTCCGTCTTCGACTATCAGGTGACATCGTGGACCGGATATGTGATGACCAAGGCGATCGTGGATCTGGCCGAGGTCGTGCTGATGGAAGACCTGTGCGCATGCTCGTACGTGCCGCTGCGCATGTTGTGCCGGTCGCTGATGCGGGAGGAGCGTTTCCACGTCTCCTTCGGCGCCACGAAAGCCGCGCGGCTGGCCGCCGATCCCGCCCGGCGTGAAGAGGTGCGGTACTCGGCCCATCACCTCATCCGGATGACGCTGCCCTTCTTCGGCCGCAGCGACTCCAGGAACAACGAGATCTTCCGGCGCTGGGGCATCAAGCGGCTGAGCAACGACGAGTCGCGGGCCGAGTTCGTGCGGCGGACCCGCGTGCTGCTGTGCGACGAGCTCGGCCTCGACTATCCGGAGGTGGGGACGCGGTGGAACGCCACTACGAGCTGACCGCCCCGCCGCCCGGCCTGCCCGCCGCGCTCGGGCCCGGAGGCGAGGACGTGCTCGCCCTGCTCGACGGCCTGTCCGCGGCGCCCGGCCGCGTACCGGAGGAGGTGGACGGCCTGCCGGTGCGGCAGGCCGGCCGGGTGCCCGCCGCGCTGCTCGACCGGGTGGAGCCCGGCTGGCTGGCCGCGCTGGAGGGCCGCCGGGCCCGCGCCAGATCGAGCCTGGTGGCGGCGGGCCGCGCGAGCCGGCTGGAGCTGGCCGAACACGTGGCGATGCTGGTGGCCACCCCACGCCTCGAACCCGCCGAGCCCGGCGACGGCGACGCCCTCGCTCAATCCGGCGCCATCCTCTGGCTGCTCGGCACCCTGGTCGCCACCACCCTGGCCGACGCCCCCGGCAGCACACCGCCCGCCGCCCGGCGCGCCAGCCCCGATGACCCGGCACCGACCGTCCCACGAGACGACGCGGCGCTCGCCGGGCTGGTCGCACGGGGCTGGTGGCCGGTCGGTCCCGTGGACGGCGTCTTCGTGATCGCCCCTCTCACCCTCCCGAGGACATGTCATGCGTGAGGTCCTGCCCCGGCGACGCCCCGCCCCGCCGGCCGGGGAACCGGCCGGCAACTGCGCCGCCCATCTGGCCGCCCTGGCCCGGCGCGAAGGGTGGTGGGAACTGCCCGCCTTCCACACGCCCGGCCGTTCCTACGCACACGGCGAGGTGCACACGCTGGCCGCAGGGGCCGCCTCCGTCCTGGCCGGCCACGGCGTACGGCCCGGCGACCGGGTGCTGATCGCCCTGGGCGACGGCATCGCCTGGGTGAGCGCGTTCCTGGGCGCGGCCCGGCTGGGCGCGGTGGCGGTGCCGGTCAACCCCGGCCTGACCGCCGACGACCACGCCTTCATGGCCGCCGACTGCCGGGCGCGGCTCGTGGTCGGCGACGACCACCTCGCGGGGCGGTTCGGCGGCCGTGCCGTACTGGCCGATGAGCGGTTGACGGCGCTGGCGGCGAGCGCGCCCGCCGGGCCCGTGCGGAGTGTCAGCGGCAGGGCGCCGCTGTACGCGCAGTACACCTCGGGCACGACCGGCACGCCCAAGGCGGCGCTGCACCGCCACGCCGACCTCGCCCGCTACATGCGCGCGGCCGGCACCGGCGTGACCGGGGTGACCCGCGACGACGTGACGCTGTCGATCTCGAAGATGTTCTTCGCCTACGGCCTCGGCAACGCGCTGGTCTTCCCGCTGTTCTCCGGCTCCTCGGCGGTGCTGCTGCCGCACCGGGCCGTGCCGGGCGACCTCGCCGAGGCCGTGGCCCGCCACCGCGTCACGCTCCTGTACGGCGTGCCGACCGCCTACGCCAGCCTGCTCGCCGACTGCCCGCCCGACCCCTTCTCCACGGTACGGCTGGCCGTCTCCGCCGGCGAACCCCTGCCCGCCCAGCTGGGCGAACGGGCCCGTGACCTGCTCGGCGCACCGGTCCTGGACCAGCTCGGCTCGACCGAGGCCGGGCACGCGTTCTGCTCCAACACCGCCTGGAGCGACGAACCGGGCACCATCGGCCGCCCCCTGCCGGGCTACGAGGTCGCGCTGCGCGACAAGAACGGCGCGCTGGTCACACTCGGCCGGGGCGAGATCTGGGTGCGCGGCGACGCGGTCATGATCGAGTACCTGGGGCGGCCGGAGCAGACCGCCCGCGCCCTGCGCGGCGGCTGGCTGCGCACCGGCGACCTGGCCGAGTACGTGGACGGCGGCGCGCTGAAGCATTGCGGCCGGGCCGACGACATGGAGATGGTCGGCGGCATCACCGTCTCCCCCATCGAGATCGAACGGGTGCTGGCCGAGCATCCCGCCGTCGCCGAGGTGGCCGTGGCGGTCGTGCGCGACGAGCGCGGCGCCGGGCGGCTGCGCGCCTACGTCGTGCTCGGCGTCGAGGACGGCCCAGGTGCCGCCGGCCTGGAGGACGAGCTGATCGGGCTGGCCCGCCGCCGGCTGGCCCCGTACAAGGTGCCGCGCAGCGTGGAGGTACGCCCCGCGCTGCCGCGCACCCCGACCGGCAAACTGCGCCGTTTCGCGGTGCGCGAGGGAAAGTGGTGATGGCATGCTGACCGTCCGCGCGGACGAGCGCCTGGCGTGGGACCCGGGCTCCGGCCTGGTGCCCGCCGCCCCCCGGCCACCCGGCGAGCCCGCGGTCGTGGACTCGTGGCTGGTCACCGACGAGCGGGTGCGCGACCTGCCCCTGCACGAGGAGCGCTTCGTGCGCGCCAGCACGGAGCTGGTACCCGGCCTGCGGGCCGCCGCGGTCCACGACTTCCTCGACGCGGTACGCCACCGGCTGCCCGGCCACGGCCGCTGGTTCCCCCGGGTCGAGGCGTACACGGGAGCCGGTCCCCGGCTGGCGCTCTGGCCCAGGCCCGCTCCCGAGCCGGGCGACGCGGAGGTCACCCTCTGGATCCCGACGGCCGCCGACCCGCGCCGCCGTCCCACCGTCAAGGGCCCCGACCTGCGGGTGCTGGCGGAGCTGCGCGATCGGGCCAGGGCGCGGGGGGCCGACGACGCGCTGCTCTACGACCGTCGCGGCACCGCGCTGGAGAGCGCCCACAGCGCGCTGGTGTGGTGGCGCGGCGGCACGCTGTGCGTGCCCGATCGCGCCCTGCCGGTCCTGCCGTCGGTGACCAGGATCCATCTGGAACGGCTGGCCGCCTGCTGGCGTTGCCCGGTCAGGCAGGAGCGGGTGAGCGTGGCGGAGCTGATGGAGCTGGAGACCTGGAGCGTCAACGCCCTGCACGGGCTGCGTCCGGTGCGGGCGTGGGTCGACGCGGCCGGCCGTACCAGGGCGGCGGCCCGGATCTCGGCGCGGGCGGCGGAGTGGCGGCAGGCCGTCAGCCACCGCGCGGTGCTGCCGGTCCTGCCGGCCCGGGAGCAGCCGTGCGCACCCTGATCGTGGACAACCACGACTCCTACACCTACAACCTGTTCCAGCTCGCCGCCCAGGCCTACGGCGTGGAGCCGGTCGTGCTGACCAACGACGACCCGCGCTGGGACGGCCTGGATCCCGGCCGGTTCGACGCGCTCATCGTCTCCCCCGGTCCCGGACGCCCGCAGAAGGAGCGCGACGTCGGCGTCACGCTGGAGGTGATCCGGCGTTCCGGCCTGCCCGTGCTGGGCGTCTGCCTCGGCCACCAGGCGCTGGCGTGGATGTCGGGCGCCGACGTGGTCCCGGCGCCCATCCCGATCCACGGGTACGTGGAGGAGATCCGGCACTGCGGCCGCGACCTGTTCCGCGGGCTGCCGCAGGGCTTCGCCGCCGTGCGCTACCACTCCTTGTGCGTGGCCACGCCGCCGCCCGCGGACCTGGAGATCACCGCGTGGAGCGCCGACGCGGTGGTGATGGGGCTGCGGCATCGCGAGATGCCCTGGTGGGGGGTGCAGTTCCATCCGGAGTCGATCTCCACCGAGCACGGGCCGGCGTTGATGCGCAACTTCCGCGATCTGGCGTACGGCCGCGCCGTCACTCTCACCTCGGCGCCCGCCTGGTCGCTGCAGGTGGAGCGCGTGGACGGGGTGCCTGACGCCGAAGCGGTCTTCCCGGAGGTGTTCGGGGCGGAGCCGTACGCGTTCTGGCTGGACAGCAGCCGGGCCGAGCCTGGGCTGGCCCGGTTCTCGTTCCTGGGGGACGCGGGCGGGCCGCACGGCGAGGTGCTGTCCTGCCAGCCGGGCTCGGGCAGCGTGGTGGTCAGCTCGGGGGGCGCCGAGTCGGCCGTGTTCGCCTCCGTCTTCGACGTGCTGGCCGATCGGGTGGCGGCGCGGGCCGTACCGGATGAACTGCCGTTTGATCTGAACTGCGGATATGTCGGGTATTTCGGGTATGAGCTCAAGCGTGACTGCGGCGCTCCGGCCGCGCACGTCTCCCCCTTGCCCGACGCCGTCTGGATGTCGGCGACCCGGCTCGTCGCGCTCGACCACGAGCGCGGGCAGTCCTGGGTGCTGGCGCTGACCGACGGCCGCGGCGCGAGCCGGTCGGCGGCGCGGGCCTGGGTCGCCAGGACCGCCGCCGCCTGCCGGGCCGCGCGAGCGGCACCGGCCGCCGCGCCCGCCGGCCCCGAGGAGGGGTTCGATCCCGAGCCGTGGCTGGTCAGGGACCGTGCGCGCTATGTCGCCGACATCGAGGAGTGCCTGCGGCTGCTGCGGGCGGGCGAGAGCTACGAGATCTGCCTGACCGACACCGCCGAGATCCCCTTCGACGGCTCCCCGTTCGAGCTCTACCTGGCCCAGCGGCGGCTCAACCCGGCCCCCTACGCCGCGTACCTGCGCCTGGACGACACGCACGTGCTGTGCTCCTCGCCGGAGCGCTTCCTCAAGGTCGGCAGGGACGGCGTCGCCGAGTCCAAGCCGATCAAGGGCACCGCCCCCCGCTCGCCCGAACCGCGCGCCGACACCGCCCTGCGCGAGGAACTGGCCACCTCGGACAAGACCAGGGCGGAGAACCTCATGATCGTGGACCTGCTCCGCAACGACCTCGGCCGCATCAGCGACGTCGGCTCCGTGTCCGTGCCGCGCTTCATGGCGGTGGAGTCCTACGAGACCGTGCACCAGCTCGTCTCGACCGTGCGCGGCCACCTGAACGACGGGGTCGGCGCGGTGGCGGCGGCCCGTGCCTGCTTCCCCGGCGGCTCGATGACGGGGGCGCCGAAGCTGCGCACGATGGAGATCATCGACCGGCTGGAGGGCCGGGCGCGGGGTGTGTACTCCGGCGCCATCGGCTTCTTCGGCCTGGGCGGCGGCGCCGACCTCAACATCGTGATCCGCACCGCCGTGGCCCGTGACGGCCGGCTGTCGGTGGGCGCGGGCGGCGCGATCGTGCTGGACTCGGACCCGGCGGCGGAGTACGAGGAGATGCTGCTCAAGGCCCGCGCCCCGCTGCGCGGGCTGTCCCGGCGGCCGGAGGTCACCCTCGCGGGCGGCGTGAGTTCCCCGGATCCCCCGGATCGCGCACCAGTCCGCGACTGATCGCCACCGCCGTCGCCAGCGTCCTGTTCGGGCAGTTGAGCTTGGCCAGGATGTTGGCGACGTGCCGCTTGGCGCCGTGTTCGGAGATGCCGAGCCGGCGCGCGATCTGCTTGTTGCTCAGGCCCTCGGCCAAGAGTGCAAGCGCTTCCATTTCACGGCAGCTCAAAAGCGCGTCCGGTGTCTCCTCCCGCGGCGCCGGGGCCGCCTCGCGGCTCCGGGTGTCCGGCCCGATCTGGGCCATCAGCTTGCGCGCCACCGCGCCGGGCATCGGCACGAGCCCGCTCTCCAGGTCGCTCAGCGCGCTGGAGAGCGTCTCGCGGGTGAGCACGTTCTCCAGGAGATAGCCGTCGGCGGGGATGGGCGCCACCTGGGCCAGCGTCCTGTCACTGGCGGTACGCAGGACCAGCAGCACGCGGACGCCGAGGTCGCTGGCGGTGCGCGCGAGCTTCTCCGCCCGCTGCGGCTCGGGGGTGTCGCTCAGCACCAGGAGGGTGGGGCGGCCGGAGTGCAGGATGCCCATGCTCTGGTCGACGCAGGAGCTGCCGACCACCTCGTCCAGGGTGCCGAGCTCGCGCAGCATCGCGCAGAGCCCGCACCGCACCACTTCACTGCCCAGGGAGACCAGGGCGACTCGTTCTGATGTCATCGTCATCCGCCGTCACGTCGGGGGTAACGAAGGACTACCCATCGGGCTTCACGATATGTCCGTGAACATGAGCCTCACTGCAGTGGCAGCCGCCGTACGCCGGTCATGGTCGGCGTGGGGATGAAGGCGACCGGGTCGGCGGGGTCGGTGCGCAGGGTGGCGTTCCGGTCGAGCAGGATGTTCAGCGCGACCCGGCCCTCCAGCCTGGCCAGCGGCGCGCCCAGGCAGAAGTGGATGCCGCGGCCGAAGGCCAGATGCGGGTTGGGGTCCCGGCCGGGATCGAACACCTCGGGCCGGTCGAACTGGCGTGGGTCGCGGTTGGCCACCGCGGGCCAGGTCAGCAGCATCGCGTCCGCGGGGATGGTCAGGCCGCCGAGCTCGGTCTCGCGGGTGGTGGCGCGGCCCAGCGCGGCGAACGGGGTGACGTAGCGCAGCGCCTCCTCGATGACGTCGGGGATCCGGCCGCGGTCGGCGCGGACCTCCTCCTGCCTCGCGGGGAAGGCGTCCAGGCACAGCACCGTGTTGCCGAGCAGCATGGTGGTGGTGATGTGCCCGGCGAGCAGCAGGATGATCCCGAAGTTGACCACCTGCTCGTCGGGCAGGCGCTCGCCGTCCACCTCGGCCTCGACCAGCTTGGTGAGCAGGTCGGCGCGCGGCCGGCGGCGGCGTTCCGCGGCGTGACCGGCCAGGTAGTCCGTCATCTCCTTCCACGACCCGAGCGCCGCCTCCGTGCCGGGGTCCCGCCGGTCCTGCTCGTTCATCGAGATCTTGGTCTCCCGCGAGAACAGCGTGTCCGCCCACCGCTTGAACAGCTCGCGGTCGCCGGCAGGCACGCCCAGGAGCTCGGCGATGACGATGACCGGCAGCGGGTAGGCGAGGTCGGCGACGAGCTCCAGCCCGCCGCGCTCGCGCGCCGCGTCGAGGAGTTCGCCGGTGAGCGCGGCGATCCTCGGCTCGAGGTCGGCGACGACCTTGCGGGTGAAGGCGGCGCTGACGAGCTTGCGCAGCTTGCCGTGCTCCGGGGGGTCGATCTGGGTGAGGAAGCCCTTCAGCGAGAACCCCTCGTCCTCGGCGAACGCTCCCTTGGGCAGCAGGCGCATGGTGTCGGAGGAGTAGGTGCCCGGGTCGGCGAGGACGTCGTGCAGCTCGGGGTATCCGAAGACGTTCCACAGCCCCGCGGCCTCGTCGTACGCGACCGGCGGCCCCTCGTACGGGCCGTGCAGCCAGAAGTGCTGCGGGGGAACGTCGTACCGTTCGACGATGGCGGCCATCGCCTCTCCTTTAGGTTGGAGCGGATCTGACTGCCGGCAAGATTCGATTTTACTCCCGGGTTCCGCCCGGTCAACGGCCGGCGGGGCGGGCGCGTACGTGCATGCGCTCGCCCTGGGCGCCGAACAGGCAGAGCAGTTCCGCCGGCCCGGGACCCGCGGTGGTGAAGGCGTGCGGCAGCCGGGTGTCGAACTCGGCCGCCTCCCCCGCCGCCAGCTCCAGGTCCCGCTCGCCGAGCAGCAGCCGCACCCGCCCGGCCAGCACGTAGAGCCACTCGTAGCCCTCGTGCGCGCGCTGCTCGCTCATGTCCTCCTGCCGCAAGATGATCATCTTGTATGCCTGAAGCCCGCCGCCCATCTGCCGGGTCAGCGGGACGAAGGTCCGGCCGTAGCGGTTGAAGGGGCGCAGGTGGATGCGCGGGTCACCGGTCTCCGGCGCGCCGACCAGCTCATCCAGCGGCACCCGGTACGCCTGCGCGAGCGGCAGCAGGAGCTCCAGGGTGGGTTTGCGCTGCCCGGACTCCAGGCGCGACAGCGTGCTGAGCGAGATCCCGGTCGTCGTGCTCAGCTCGCTCAGCGTCACGCCGTGCTCGACCCGTAGCGCGCGCAGCCTCGGCCCCACGGACCCGAGGACGGCAGCCAGTTCTTCCACGGCCCCAGTTTGCCAAAACAGCAACGATGTTTGTCAATTCGCCCGCCCATGACGCACTCTCTGCGGCATGACAGAGATGCGACGTTACGACGTGATCGTGATAGGCGGCGCGGCCGCGGGTCTGAGCGGGGCGACGGCGCTCGCGCGTTCCCGCCGGGCGGTCCTGGTGATCGACTCGGGCGAGCCGCGCAACGCTCCCTCCGACGGAGTCCACAACTACCTGGGACACGACGGGCTGCCGCCGGCCCAGCTGATCGCCAAGGGCCGTGCGGAGTTCACCGGCTACGGCGGTGAGATCCGCGAGGGCGCCGTGTCGTCGGTGACCCGGCTGCCCGATGACGCCTTCGCGGTCACCCTGCGCGACGGCGGTGTGGCCGAGGGGTCCCGGATCCTGGTGGCCACCGGGCTGAAGGACGAGCTCCCCGGCATCCCGGGGCTGGCCGGGCGCTGGGGCCGGGACGTGCTGCACTGCCCGTACTGCCACGGGTGGGAGATGCGCGACCGGGCGATCGGGGTGCTGGCCACGGGGCCGCTGGCCGTACACCAGGCGCTGCTGTGGCGTCAGCTGAGCAAGGACGTGATCCTCTTCTCGCACACCATGGCCGATCTCGACCTGTCCGGTCACGACATCGAGGTGGTCGACGGCGTCGTCACCGCCGTGGAGACGCACGACGACCACCTGTCCGGCGTACGGCTGGCCGACGGCGGGACCGTCGCCCGCGACGTCCTCGTCGTCAGCCCGGTCATGCGCGCCCGCGCGGACTTCCTCAAGGACCTGGGCATCGAACCCGTGGTCCAGGAGATGGACGGCCACCTGATCGGCAGCCAGATCCCCGCGGGTCCCACGGGCGCCACCGACGTGCCGGGCGTGTGGGTGGCGGGCAACGTGTCGGGCCTGATGGAGACCGTGATCGGCGCCGCCGCCGCGGGCCTGCGCGCCGCGGTCGCCATCAACGCCGACCTGATCATGTCCGGGAAGTAGGCCGGGGCGATCAGGCGGCGGGGCCCCAGGCGGGCCGCGCCCCGGTGGCCGGCTTGCGGCCGAGCTTGCCCGACCTGACCTGGACGGCGAGGCTGTCGAGGATGACGCGGGAGCTGAGCAGGGCGGTCTGCTCGGCCCAGTCGTAGGGCGGCGAGCACTCGACGACCTCGATCCCGGCCAGCCCGGGTTCCGAGACCAGCCGGACCAGGTTGAGCGCCTCGCGGGGCAGCAGGCCGCCCGGCTCCGGCCAGCCGGTGCCGGGGACGAACCCGGCGTCGATGACGTCGATGTCGAAGGACAGGTAGACGGCCTCGGCGTTCCGCCAGGCGAGCTCCAGGGCGGTCTCGGCCACACGTTCCACGCCGACGCGCTCGACGTCGCCGACGGTGATCACGGTGGTGCCGCGCTCGCGGCCCACCTGGACGCCGGGGCGGGGCGCCTGCCAGCCGCCGATGCCCACCTGGACGAGGTTGGTGGCGGGGGCGTTCTTGATGTTGGTGGCGTGGAACCACGGCGTGGTGTGCATGCGTTCGTCGAGGTCGGTCTCCTGCGTGTCGACGTGCCGGTCGAAGTGGATGATGCCGATGTTGCCCTCGTGGAACGGGGCCAGGCCGCGGATGGTCGGGAAGCCGATCGAGTGGTCGCCGCCGAGCACCACGGGCATCACCCCCTGCCGCACGACGTGGCTCATCGCCTGGCTGATCTGGTCGAACGACTTCTCCAGGTTGCCGGGAATGGTGAAAACGTCCCCGATGTCCACCAGGTTGAGCTGTTCGCGCAGGTCGACACCGAGTTCGTAGCTGTAGGTGCCGAACAGGTTGGTGCTGCGCCGGATGCCCTGCGGGCCGAACCGGGTGCCGGGGCGGTAGGTGGCCCCCGCGTCGAGCGGCACCCCGAAGATCGCCACCTCGGCGTCCCCGACGTCATGGACATCCTCCAGGTAAGGACATTTCAGGAAGGTTCCGCGTTCGCCGGCGAAATGCGGCCGCTCCCCCCGGGCGAACGTGGGAATCGTCCTGTCGTTGATCGTCGGCGCGCCCTCCAGACCGTGGGCCAGCGCCCGCTCGATCTCCTCGTCGTGCCGCATCGTCGGAAGTTCCGCCTCGGCCCGCTGGGCCCAGGCGCCTTCTTGATTTACGTTGGTCATGTCTTCGGAGTCTTCGCTCGCAACGATCGGCTGTCCAGCAATGGTCATTCTGGGCGTGGCGCTCGCCATCTTCTCCATGATCGTCGTCGGCCTGCTGGTCGCCCGCCGGGTCGCGGGGGACAGCAGAAACTTTCTGGTCGCCGGCCGTACGCTGGCCTTACCCGTCGTGGCGGCGACGCTGATGGGCCAGGCCGTCGACACCAACGCCACCCTCGGCGCCACCGACCAGGCCGCGAAGCTCGGCTTCTGGGCGGGCGCCACGCTCCCTCTGGGGCTGGCGCTGTGCCTGCTGCTCACCGGCCTGTTCTTCGCAAGACCCATGAACCGCATGGGCCTGACGACGCTGCCCGACTTCTTCCGCCTGCGATACGGCCGCGCCACCGAGGTCGCCGCCGCCGTGCTGATGATCATGGCGTTCGCGATCCTGGTCGCGGGGAACCTGGTGGCCGGGGGCTTCCTGTTCGAGAAGTTCCTCGGCACGCCGTACGCCGTGGGCGTGCTCATCATCGTGGCCGCCGTGCTCGTCTACACGCTGGCCGGCGGCATCCTCAGCGACGCCTACAGCTCGATCGTGCAGATGGCCGTCACCGCGGCCGCCTCGCTGGCGCTGCTGTTCTGGGTCGCGGCGACCTTCGGGCTCAAGCACGAGCCCGGCATGGGCCCGCTCGACCTGGGGCAGCTGTCCGATCCGGCGCAGGGCGCGGTGGTCAACTGGGCCACGCTGGCCGCGCTCGGCGTCGGCGACATCGTCGCGATCGACTTCATGCAGCGCGTCTTCGCCGCCCGCTCCCCCGACGTCGCGCGCCGGGCCTGCTTCCTGGCCGCCGCGGGCACGGCGGTGGTCGGCGTGCCGTTCGCGCTGGTCGCGGTGTCCACCGGGCGCGGACTGCTGACGCTGCTCGACGAGGCCGCGCCGGTCGGGCTGAGCGTCCTGGTGCTGGCGGGCATCGTGAGCGCGTCGCTGTCCACGGCCGACGGCGCGATCCTCGGCACCGCCGCCGTGGCGGTCCGCAACGTCGGCACCGTGCGCCGCGTGCACCGTCCGGGGCGCGCCGACCCGCTGCTGCGCGCGACCCGCTGGGCGATGCTTCCGGTGGTCGGCGGCTCGGTGCTGCTGGCCCTGCGGGTGCCGCAGACCGGCGTCCTGCTCACGCTGGCCTTCGACCTCATGCTGGCGTGCCTGGCGGTGCCGTTCGTGCTCGGCATGTTCTGGCGGCGCGGTTCCTCGCGCGCCGCCCTTGCGGCGCTGTCGGTCGGCCTGGTCGTACGGCTGGCGCTGTTCGCCCTGACCCCCACCATGTACGGGGCGGAGAACACGCTGCTCTACGTGCCGAACACGCTGGTCGGCGCGGCGTTCGACGGCTGGCCCACGTTCATCGCGGTGGCCGCCTCCCTGCTCACCTACACGCTGGTCGCCCTCCTCGGCGCCCCGGCCGGAATCCGCGGCCTGGACCTGCGCGTGCGGGAGACCCCGGCGGAGCGCTAGACCACCGAGGCGAGGGCCCGGCGGAGCACGAGGACACCGAGGCGGGAGGCCCCGGCGGAGCGCTAGGACACCGAGAAGGCGGCCATTCCCGCCTCCCACGCACTGCCGAGGTCGGCGCCGGGCGGGAAGCGGCCGTCGAGTTCGAGTATCACCATGCCGTGCGCGAAGGCCCAGGCGGCCCGGGAGGCGGCCTCGTCGAAGGCGACGGCGCGCACCAGCGGCATCGCCGCGCGCTCCTCCACGCCGGGCGGCAGCAGGTCACGCGGCAGCGGCCCGCTGCTCATCAGCCGGTACAGGTGGGGGTGCGCCAGCGCGTAGCGCCGGTAGGCGGCGCCGAGGGCGGGCAGGCCGGGCCCGGCGGCTTCGAGCGCCTCGGCCAGATCGGTCATGGCCAGCGCGATCACCTGGGCCTCGACCGCCGCCTTGTCGGGGAAGTGCTTGTAGAGCGAGGGCGCCCGGATGCCCAGCCGGTCGGCGAGCGCCCGCATGGTCAGTGCGCCGGCGCCGCCGTCCTCGATCAGGTCGCGGGCGGCGGTGACGATCTGGGTGGCGCGCTCAGACATCGCGCGAACCGTCGCGGTTGCGCAGGCCGTACCCGAAGGCCCGGTCGGCGGCGACGTGCAGCAGCCACGCGAGGCCGGCCACGAACAGCGGCACGAAGTCGACCGGGCCGAAGGAGTAGCCGACGAGGATCACCAGCGGGATCCAGGGGCGGTGCATGAAGTTGTAGAACGGCACCGCCTTGGGCGACAGGCGGCCGTCGCCCCCCTCCCGCGCCCCGATGAACATCGTCAGGTCCGGCACGATCGCGAACACGATCGCGGTCACCAGCGCGGGGGCGCCGTGGTTGACGACCTCCAGGACGGTGAAGGCCAGCAGGAACAGGGCGAGTGCGGCCCACGCGACGCGGGCGGCCACGCTACGGCGGGCGGGAGCGGTGACGACGGCCATCGGAACCTCCTGAGGGGTGGCTAACGCTGTTAGCCCCACAATACGGCTAACGCCGTTAGCCCGTCAAGAGGCTTAAGGTCGGCGCATGAGGCATTTCGTGGTCGTCGGCTACGACGCCGCAGAGCTGCTCGACATCGCCTGCGTCGTCGGCTGCCTGGAGAGCGCGAACCTGCGCGGCGCCGACCCCCTGTACAAGGTCCGCCTGGCCACGCCCGGCGCCCGCTCCATCGACTGCGGCCCCACCGTCACGCTCCAGCCCGGCGAGCGGCTCGAACACATCAGAGGCCCCATCGACACGCTGCTGATCTCCGGCGGCGTCGGCTGCCAGGACGCCGCGGCCGACCGGATGCTCGTCGCGCACGTGCGCCGCCTGGCCCGCGAGAGCCGCCGCGTGGCCTCCGTCTGCACGGGCGCCTGGATCCTGGCCGCCGCCGGCCTCCTGGACGGCCGGCGCGCCACCACCCACTGGAACTGGGCCGGCATGCTCGCCAAGCAGCACCCGGAGGTGCTGCTCGACCCCGACCCCATCTTCGTGCGCGACGGCAACGTCTACACCTCCGCCGGCGTCACCAGCGCCCTGGACCTCACCCTCGCCCTCATCGAGGAGGACCACGGCGCCGAACTGGCCCGCACCGTGGCCCGCCAGCTCGTCACCTACTTACAGCGGCCGGGCAACCAGGCGCAGATGAGCATGTTCACCGCCGCGCCGCCCCCGGCCGACAGCCTGGTCCAGCGGGTGGTCGACCACGTCACCGCCCACCTCGACGCCGACCTCGCGGTCGCGACGCTGGCGGCGGGCGCGGGGGTGAGCGAGCGCCACCTGACCCGGCTGTTCCTGCGCCACCTGGGACAGACGCCGGGCAAGTTCGTCCGGCAGGCCCGGGTGGAGGCCGCCGCCCACCTGCTGTCGACCACCTCGCTGCCCCTGGAGACCGTGGCCGCCCGCTGCGGATTCGGCAGCGCCGAGACGCTGCGGCAGGCGTTCACCGGCCGCTACGGCGTCCCGCCCTCCCACTACCGCCTTACCCAGTCCCGCGCCGGCGCCTGACCTCCTCCCGGACACACGACCCGAACCCCCTCCTCCGCGCACACGACCCGAAACCGCGACCTTCGAGCCCCGCACCCCCAAGCCGCGGCCTTTGTGCCCTGTCCCCCGAGCCGCAACCCCTGGGCCCTGCGCGTCCAAGCCGCGGCCCTTGGGCCGTGCGCCCATCGCCGCGGTCCTTGGGCCCCGTGCCCCCAAGCCGCGGTCCTTGGGCGCAGGGCACAAAGGCGGCGGCCCATCCGTCGTCGCGCACGCCAAAGGAGTGCGCAGGCCCTCTGGCGATACTGGCCGTATGGATCTCGAACGAGTCAAAACCGAGGTGTCCTCGCTGGTCGGGCCCGGTTCCCCGGGCATCGCCGCGGCCGTGTACAAGGACGGCGCGGCGATCCTGACCGCCGTGGGCGGCGCGGCCTGCGTGGAGTTCGGCGTACCGGTCGACGAGCGCACCCGCTTCGACATCGCCAGCGCGAGCAAGCAGTTCACCGCCGCGTGCGTGCTGCTGCTGGAGCGCGACGGCAAGCTGACGCTGGACGACGACGTCCGCACGCACATCCCCGAGCTGAGCCTGGACACGCCGGTCACGCTGCGCCAGTGCCTGCAGCACACCGGCGGCCTGCCCGAGTGGTACGCCCTGCAACCCCTCACCGGCATCCCCCTCGCGGAGATGACCGAGCAGCGGCTGCTGGACATGGTCAAGGACGTCAGGCGCACGACGTTCCCGCCGGGCACGGACTTCTCCTACTCCAACACCGGCTACGTGCTGGCCGCCATCGTGGTCGGCAGGGTGTCGGGGACGTCGCTGGCCGCGTTCGCCCGCGAGCGGATCTTCACGCCGCTCGGGATGGACGACGCGCTGTTCCGCGACGACGCGTCGCTTCCGCTGGACCGGCTGGCCTACGGCTACGCCACCGCGCGGGGCGAGCCGCGCCGGGCCGACACCGAGGAGAGCGCGGTCGGCGACGGCGGCCTGGTGACCAGCGTGTCCGGGCTGGCGCCGTGGTTCGGGTTCCTGGCCGACGGGCGGGTGCTCGGGGCGGACCTGCGCGCGCGGCTGCTGGAGCGCGGGGTGCTGGCCGACGGGACGGCGCTGCCGTACGCGCTGGGGATCTACCACGGCGCCGACGGCGGGTTCGGACACGCGGGCGGCATGCACGGCTACCTGTCGAACCTGTGGTTCCTGCCCGAGGAGGGCGTGGGCATCGCCATCCTGTCGAACCAGACGGCGATCAACCCGGTGCGGCTGACCGGCCGGCTGCTCGGGCTGCTGCTGGATCGGGAGCCGCCGGCCGTACCGGAGCCGGGGACGCCGGCTCCGCCGGCGCGGCCGTACTGGCATGATCCGGTGACGGAGGCGACGCTCACGCTGACGAGCACGGAGTCCGGCCTGGAGGTCAAGGGCGCCGGGACGTTCACCGCCCGCGAGGACGGCCGCTGGCACGGCACCGGCGACGCCGAGGGCGCCTGGCTGGAGGTGGACGGCGAGCGGCTGCTGTCGGGCACCGACCATCCTGCCCGCGGGCCCGTCGTGTTCTACCCGGCCGGGGTCCCCGGCCAGGCGCCGCCGCCCGACGGGGTTTTCCACAGCGCCGAGCTGGGCGTGGAGGCGAGTCTGCGCGACGGTGTGCTGCGCGTCGGCCGCACCCTGGCCGAGCCGCTGACGCCCGCGCCCGGCGGGGTATGGGAGGCGGGGCCGTTCACGCTGCGGCTGCACGAAGGCGAGCTGCTGCTCAGCGGCGGCGGGCTGCGCCGCATGCGCTTCCTGCCCGTACGCGGCTGACGCGCCGCATGCGCCTCCCGTCCATACGCGGCTGACGCGCCGCGCGCTCCTCCTGCCGGTACGCGGCCGGCGCGCCTGGTGCGCCTCCGGCCGGTACGCGGCGGGTGCGCCGATTGGCCTGCAGGACGAGGCGGGGACCGTGGGTTTTGGCTGCCGGGTCAGTGAACGGCGGCTGTCCGGCTTCTAGCGTCCGACTGTCCCCGCCCGTTCTTTTCCGAGGTGGTCCCATGACATACGCGAAGGCCGCGACCGCCGCCGTCGTACTCGCGCTCACCACCGCCTGCTCCTCCGGGGCGAGCCCGGCCCAGACCCGCGACTCGCTGGTCTGGGGCCTGGCCACCGAGCCCAACAGCCTGGACATCGCGCACGGCTTCAACAAGTCCTCGACCCTCGTCCAGAGCGCCGTCCTCGACACGATCGTCGCGCTCGACTCCACGGGCAAGCCGGTGCCGAGGCTGGCCGACTGGACCCAGCCCGACCCGGCCACCTACCTGTTCACCCTCCGTAAGGGGATCCGCTTCTCCGACGGCAGCCCGCTGACCGCCGACGACGCGGCCTTCTCGCTGCGCCGCCACCTCGATCCGAAGGTCGCCTCGCAGGCCGCCTCCTACTTCACGGGGGTCAAGCGGGTCGAGGCCGTGGGCGAGGGTCAGGTCAAGGTCACGATGAAGCGGCCGAGCCCGGCGTTCCTGGCGGTGGCGGCGACCGCCTGGCAGGTGACGCCGCGCAAGCTGGCCGAGGCGCACCCCAAGGACCTGGGCAGCCCCGAGGTCGGCACGGTGGGCACCGGCCCGTTCAAGGTGAGCAGGTTCTCGCTCACCTCGGGCGTGGTGCTGGAGCGCAATCCCTCCTACTGGGGCAAGCCGCCCGCGCTGCGCAAGGTGGAGTTCAAGACCATCTCCGACCCGGAGACGCTGCGGCTGGCGGTCAGGTCGGGCGAGGTGGACGCCACCGACGCGGTCAACGTCCGCGACGCGCGCAAATGGACGAACCTGCCCGGGGTCAAGGCGATCTTCTACCCGGGCAACGCCATCGCGTACCTGTCGCTGGCGATGAAGTCCGGCCCGCTGAAGGACCCGCACGTGCGCAAGGCCATCGCCCACGCGGTCGACCGCAAGGCGGTGGCGCAGCTGATGACCGCCGGGCACGGCACCCCCGCGACGATCATGCTGCCGAAGCCGCAGATCACCGCCCTGTACGGCGACGACCTGCCCGGCCTGCCCGAGCACGCCCACGACCTGGCCGCCGCCAAGGCGGAGCTGGCCAAGTCCGCCTATCCGAACGGCTTCGAGCTGAAGGCCCCGTACGCCTCCACCGGCGACACCGGCACGGTCATGCAGGCGGTCGCAGCGGACCTGGCCAAGATCGGCATCAAGCTCGTCCTGGAGCCCAGCCCGGCCGACCAGTACGTCTCGCGCGTCATGGAGCACGACCGCCTGTCCATCCAGTTCGTCAACCTGGCCTACGGCACGCCCGAGCCGATCGAGGTGCTGCCCGACCTGGTCAGCCGCGCCTCCGCCGAGCCGCAGGGCTTCAACTTCTCCGGCTACGGCACCGCCGAGACCGACCGGCGCCTCGACGTGCTCTCCTCGGCCACCGGCGAGGAGAGGAAGACCCAGGTCACCGCCCTGCTGAAGGAGATCGCCGAGCAGGTGCCCTACGTCCCGCTCTACTCCGCCGACTACGCGGCCGCCCTCAGCGAGAAGTTCACCGTCGGCTTCGACACCTGGACGGTCGACACCTTCGCCAACCTGCGCCCGGCGGGCCGCTGAGATGGCGGTCGTCAAACGCCTGTGCTCCGCGGTCCTGCTGCTCGGCGTGCTGTCGGTGCTCACCTACGGCCTGCTGGCGGCGGCGCCGGGCGGCCCCGAACACGTGCTGCTGGGCGGCCGCCCGTCCACGCCGGAGACCAGGGCCGCCATCCGCGAGCAGTACCACCTCGACGATCCCTTTCCCGTCCGCTACGCGCGCTGGCTCGGCGACGCGGTGCGCGGCGACTTCGGCACGTCGATCTACTCCCGCGAGCCCGTCACCGCC
Organism: Nonomuraea sp. NPDC050540; assembly: GCF_044457485.1. NCBI lineage: Bacteria > Bacillati > Actinomycetota > Actinomycetes > Streptosporangiales > Streptosporangiaceae > Nonomuraea > Nonomuraea sp. NPDC050540. The sequence continues at coordinate 853,373 of NZ_JBITHA010000003.1, read as the reverse complement.
GTGCTCGCCGAGCGGCTGCCCGTCACGGCCGCGCTCGCCGGCTACGCGCTCACGCTGACGGTGGTGGTCGGCGTGCCGGCCGGCCTGGCCGCCGCGATGCGCCGCGGCGGCGCCCTCGACCAGGGCATCACGCTGACCTCGCTGGCCGCGCTGTCGATCCCGCCGTTCGCGCTGAGCATCCTGCTGCTGTACGGCTTCGCCGTCACGCTGGGCTGGTTCCCCGTCTTCGGCGCCGGGGACACCCCGCTGGAACGGCTGACCCACCTGACGCTGCCGGCGATCGCGCTGGCCACCGCGCAGGCGGCGATCGTGGTCAGGCAGATGCGGGCCGCCGCGCTCGACCTGGCCGCGCAGGACTTCCTGACCTTCGCCAGAGCCCGCGGCCTGCCCAGGCGGCGCGTGTGGATCAGCTACGCGCTGCGCAACGCGGCGCTGCCGGTGCTGACCGTGGGCGGGCTGCTGCTGGCGGCCAACCTGACCGGCTCGGTCTTCATCGAGCGGGCCTTCGGGCTGCACGGTCTCGGCGCGCTGCTGATCGGCGCCGTCGGCCAGAAGGACATCCCGGTGGTGCAGGCGCTCGTCCTGCTCGGCGGCGCGATCGTGATCGCCGTGAACCTGCTCATCGACCTGGCCTACGTGGCCGTCGACCCGAGGGTGAGGCGGCGGGCATGAGGGCGATCCTGATGGGCGTGCTGGGGCTGGCGCTGGTGGCGGCCGTGGCGGGGACGTGGCTCGCGCCGTACGATCCGGGCGCGCAGGACCTCGCGCTCGGCGCGGCCGGCCCGAGCGCGGCGCACTGGCTCGGCACCGACGACCTGGGCCGCGACGTGCTGTCGCGGCTGCTGGCCGGGGCGGGTTCCGCGCTGCTGTGGCCGGTGGTGGTGGCCGTCTGCACGATGGTGCTGAGCACCTCGCTCGGGCTGCTGGCCGGCTACCGGCGGGGCTGGGTGGACGCGGTCATGATGCGCACGGTCGACCTGGCCATCGCGCTGCCGGGCATGCTCGTGCTGATCGTGGTCGTGGGCGTGCTCGGCGGCGGGTACGGCTGGGCCGTCCTGGCCATGGCGGTGCTGTTCACGCCGGGCGACATCCGGGTGATCCGCAGCCTCACCCTGGCCCAGCGCGAGCTCGCGTACGCGGAGGCGGCCAGGACGCTGGGGCTGCGGCCGGCGCGGATCATGTTCAGGCACCTGCTGCCGAACCTCGCGCCCACGGTGGTGGCCGGCGCGCTGCTCAGCTTCGTGGCCGCGCTGGTGGCGCTGGCCGGGCTGTCGTTCCTGGGCGTCGGGCTGCCTGCGGGAACGCCCGACTGGGGCCTGATGGTCGAGGAGAACCGCGGCCTGCTCGACCTGAACCCGTGGGCGGCCATCGCCCCCGCGGCACTGATCACCGTGGTCGCCTGCGCGGCGACTCTGCTGGGCGACCGGGCGTTCGAGTCGCTGTCGAAGGGAGGGCTGCGATGAGGATCTCCGCGCTGCGCGTGGCCAGGCAAGGGGCTGGGGGCGAGTCCGGGACTGGGGCTGGGCTCATCGTGGACGGTGTCGATCTGGAGGTCTTGCCGGGTGAGACCGTGGGCCTGGTCGGCGAGTCGGGCAGCGGCAAGTCGCTGACCGCGCGGGCCGCCGCCGGGCTGCTGCCGAAGGGGCTGCGGGCCGAGGGCTCGGTGGTCTTCGACGGCAAGGAGTTCCTGGGCGTGCGCGAGCGGACGTGGCGCTCGGTGCGCGGCACCCGGGTGAGCCTGCTCATGCAGGACCCCTTCGCCATGCTGAACCCGTTGCGCACGGCGGGCGCCCACGTCGCCGAGTCGCTGCGGGGCCGTGAGAGCCGGGCGGAGGTGGCGCGGCGGCTGGCCGAGGTCGGGATCGACGACCCCGGCGTGGCCGAGCGCCATCCCTTCCAGCTGTCCGGCGGGATGCGCCAGCGGGTGGCGCTGGCCGCCGCGCTGGCCGGCGACCCCGAGCTGCTCATCGCCGACGAGCCCACCACGGCCCTGGACGCCACCACGCAGCACGACATCCTCATGTTGATCAAGCGCGTGCAGGCGGCGCGCGGCATGGGCGTGCTGCTCATCACCCACGACCTGCGGGTGGCCTTCGAGCTGTGCGACCGGGTCGCGGTCATGTACGCGGGGCGCGTCGTCGAGCAGGGTCCGGCCGCCGAGCTGGCCAGATCTCCCGCGCACCCGTACACCGCCGGGCTGCTGGCCGCGGTGCCGGCCGCGGACCGGCGCCTGGCCCGGCTGAGCGGCATCAGGGGCAGCGTTCCCACGGCCGCCGAGGTGGCGGCCACGTGCGCGTTCGCCGCCCGCTGCGACCAGGCCACGCACGCGTGCGAGGAGGAACGGCCGCCGCTGCGCGAGCTGGGTCCCGGCCGGAGCACGGCGTGCCTGCACGAGGTGCGCCCCCGCCCCCGCGTGGAGGAGGCCGCGCCGCCGGAGCGCCCGGCGGCGGGGGTTGACGTGCTGCGCGTCACCGACCTGCGCAAACGCTACGGCGGGCACGTCGCCCTCGGCGGCGTATCCCTGCGTGTGGGCAGGGGCGAGACCGTCGGCGTGGTCGGCGGCTCCGGCTCGGGCAAGACCACGCTGGCCCGCTGTGTCCTCGGGCTGGCCACTCCCGATTCGGGCACGATCGCGCTGGCCGACGCCGTGCGTCCCCGGCACCGGCTCGTGCAGTGCGTCTTCCAGGATCCCTCGACCTCGCTCAACCCGGCCATGACCGTCGGCGCCGCGCTGGCCGAGGCCGCGGCGCAGGGCCCGGAGGAAGACAGGCTGGGCGTGCGCGAACTGCTGGAGCTCGTCGGCCTGCCCTCCTCCTACGCCGGCCGGCGTCCGGCCGGTTTGTCGGGCGGCGAGCGGCAGCGCGTGGCCATCGCCAGGGCGCTGTCGGTCCGGCCCGAGCTGCTGATCTGTGACGAGCCCGTGGCCTCGCTCGACGTCTCGGTCCAGGCCCACGTGCTGGAGCTGCTGCGGGAGGTGGGCGGCAGCATGCTGTTCATCACCCACGACCTCGCGGTGGTCAGGCAGCTGGCCGACCGGCTGGTGGTGCTCTCGCGCGGCGAGGTGGTGGAGAGCGGCGGCACCGCCGAGGTCCTCGACTCCCCTGCTCACGACTACACGCGCCGCCTCTTGGCCTCCGTACCAGCTATCCCATGACATTTCAGCCTTTCTCACTAGCGCCCGCGACACCGGGCAGGGGAGTCTTTCACCATGCATGACCTGCTACTACGCGACGGGACCGTGCACGACGGCCTCGGCGGCCCGCCCCGGACCGCCGACGTCGCGATCACCGGGGGCCGCGTCACCGCGGTCGGCCGCGGCCTCGGCCCCGCCCGCCGGGTGATCGACGTCTCCGGGCTCGTCGTCGCCCCGGGCTTCGTGGACCCGCACAGCCACTCCGACACCGTGCCCTTCCTGGACGAGCCACAGCCGTTCAAGCTCTTCCAGGGCGTCACCACGGAGATCGTCGGCAACTGCGGCTTCTCCTGCGGCCCCACCGACCCGGCGACCGGCGGCTTCATGCCCTCGCTGCTGTCGAGCCACGAGTTCCGCGCGTTCGGCGACTACCTCGACGCCGCCGAGGCCGCCGGTCCGAGCAACAACCTCGCCGTCCTGGTCGGCCACAACACGCTGCGCCTGGCCGCCTCGGGCATGAACGCCGAGATCACGCCGCGGCAGCTGGAGCACATGTGCGAGCTGGCCGCCCAGAGCTTCGAGGCGGGCGCGGCCGGGCTCTCCAGCGGCCTGGAGTACGTGCCAGGCGCCTACGCGAACGTGGACGAGCTGGTCGCGCTGGCGCTGGTGGGCAAGCGGTGGGGCCTGCCGTACGCGACGCACATGCGCAGTGAGAGCGAGGGGCTGGCCGACGCGCTCGACGAGGCGATCGCGGTGGCGCGGCGGGCGGGCGTGCGGCTGCAGGTCTCCCACTGCAAGGCGTCGGGACGGGCGGTGCACGGCGCGTCGGCGATGGTGCTGGACAAGCTGGCCCGCGCCCGGCGCGAGGGCGTGGACGTGCGCGCCGACGTCTACCCCTACCTCGCCTTCGGCACCGGCCTGGTGGCGGTGCTGCCGCCGGCCGCGTGCGAGGGCGGCGAGGAGGCGCTGCTCGCCAGGCTCGCCGACCCGGCGGAGCGGGCGGCGCTGCGCGCGCTGGCCGAGAGCCCGGACACCGGCACCGGCGTCGGCATCTGGCGCGAGCTGCACCCGGCCGACGTGCAGATCCTCACGCACACCGACCCGGGCATCTCCGGCAAGCGCCTGTCCGACCTGGGCGGCGACCCGTGGGAGACGCTGTGCGACCTGGTGCGGCTGGACCCGCAGGCCTCCGGCGTCTTCCACACCATGCACGAGAGCGACCTGCGCGCCTTCCTGGCCGACCCGCTGGTGTCGGTCGGCTCCGACGGCGGACCGCCGATCGGGCCCAACCACCCGCGCACCTTCGGCGCCTTCCCCGTCTACCTGGGCGAGTACGTCACCGAGGAGGAACTGCCCGAGGCGATCCGCAAGGTCAGCTCTGCCGCGGCGGCCCAGTTCGGCCTGGAGGGCCGCGGCTGGCTGGCGCCCGGGGCGATCGCGGACGTGGTCGTCCTCGACCGGGACCGGATCGGCCACGCGGGCACCTACGAGCAGCCGGATGTGCGGCCCACCGGCGTCGAGCACGTCTTCCTCGCCGGGCACCAGGTGATCGCCGACGGCGAGTTCACCGGCGGCAGGCACGGCCGGATCCTCAGGCGAGGAGCCCGGTGACGGCCGGCGGGCGGGTCACGCTGGGCGTCCTGGTCGACAGCCTCGGGCCCGAGGTGGCGCGCCCGCTGGCCCTGCCGCGCGGCAGGGAGCCGCTGGTCGGCTCGCCGGTCATCTACGACTCGGAAGAGGCGCTGGCCGGGCTCGACGGGGCGGCGCTGCTGGTGACCGGACGGCCCTCGGCCGAGATCCTGGCCCGCGCGGGCGAGAGCCGGGTGGCCGCGGTGTTCGTCAAGCCCGGCACCTGCGACCCGGACGCGCTGGCCGCGGCGGCGCGGGCGGCCGGCACCGCGCTGCTGGCCGTGCCGCCGGAGCTGTCGTGGGGCCAGTTGTACACGCTCATCGACGCCCTCCTCGCGCTGGTCGGCCCGGCTCAGGACCCGGGCGGCACCCGCGCCGCCGACCTGTTCGCGCTGGCCAACGAGGTGGCCCGCAAGGTGGGCGGCGCGGTGGCGATCGAGGACCTGGCGATGCGCGTGCTCGCCTACTCCACCGTGGAGGGCCAGCGCATCGACGACCTGCGCAAGGAGGGCATCCTGGGCCGCAGGGTGCCCGAGCACCCGACCAACGCCGAGGAGTACGCGGGCGTGCTGCGCGCCGACGGAGCGGTCTGGAGCTACGTGCCGCGCGAGTTCTACCCGCGCCTGGCCATCGCGATCCGCGCCCACGGCGAGGCGCTCGGCACGATCTGGGCGGTGCAGGCCGACCAGCCCCTGGCCGCCGACGCCGAGGTGGCGCTCATGGAGGCGGCCGCCGCCGCGGCGCCGCACCTGGCGCGCATCAACCTGGCCGCCGACGAGGCGCGGCGGCGGCGCGACGAGTGCCTGGGCTGGCTCCTGCGCGGCGTCGGCGCCGTGGACGAGCTGGCCACCTCCTTCGGCCTGCTGCCCGGCGAGCCGCTCACCGTGGTGACGCTCGGCCCGTACGCGGGCACCGCCGACGCCTTCGCCGCCGCCCACGCCGCCGACATGCTGCGCACCGCCTACCTGGCCTACCGGATCAGGGCGGCGGCGGGCGTGGCGAGGGGCCGCGCCTACGCGATCGTCGCGGCCGAGGCGGGCGCGCCGCTGCTGCGCCGGATCACCCTGGACACGCTGGCCAGGGTGAGCGAACGCCTGGGCGGCGGGTGGCGGGCGGGGCTGGGCCGTACCGCGAACAGCGTGGGCGGGGTGCCGGCCGGCGCCCGCGAGGCCGAGGAGGCACTGCGGGCGGTCTGCGGGCCGTTCGCCCAGGAGCCGGTCGGCGCGCACGGGGAGCTGTCGGCCGCGCTGTTCCTCATGGACGTGGACGCGGCGCTGCGCCCCAAACCCTCCCTGTACGGCGAGCCGCTCGACCTCGTCTCCGGCCACGACGCCAGACACGGCACCGACTACGTACGCAGCCTGGCCGTCTGGATCGGCGCCCACTACGACGTCCCCCGGGCCGCCGAGCTGCTGTCGCTGCACCCGAACACGCTGCGCTACCGGCTGCGCAGGATCGGCGAGCTGATCGCGCTCGACGACCCGGACACCCGCCTGGTGCTGGCCCTGCAGCTACGGCTGAGCGGCGCCACAAAGGCGGGCGGGTGAAGTTGGGCGCGCACGCCAACGCCCGCGCGGGCGCGCGCCGCGATGCTGTGGTCCATGGCCGAACTCCTCATCCGTTCCCTTGACGGCACCGCTGCGCTGCGGCGGGCCGACCGACTGCTGCGCGAGGTCTGGGGGACCAGACCCGGCGACGACCCGCCGCTCGCGCTCGACCTGATGTGCGCCTTCGCCCACACCGGCGGGTACGTGGGCGGCGCCTTCCTGGACGGCGAGCTCGCGGGCGTGGCGGCCGGGTTCATCGCGGGCGACCGCAGCCTGCACTCGCACGTGGCGGGCGTGGCGTCGGGCGCGCGCGGGCGTGGCGTCGGCAGGGCGCTGAAGGAGCACCAGCGGGCGTGGGCGGCCGATCGCGGCCTGAACGCCGTCTCCTGGACCTTCGACCCGCTGGTCAGGAGGAACGCGTTCTTCAACCTGGCCAGGCTGGGCGCGCGGGTGGCGGCGTACCTGCCCGACTTCTACGGGCCGATGCACGACGGCATCAACGACGGCGGGCCCTCCGACCGGCTGTTCGTGACCTGGCCGACGTGGACCGCCGACCCCTCCCCCGCGCCCGACGGGGCCGAGCGGGGCGTGGTCGTGGTCGACGAGTCGGGGACCGTACACGGTCATGACGACGCGGGCGTGCTGCGGTGCGCGACGCCGGCCGACGTGGAGGCGCTGCGGGCGGCCGAGCCGCGGGAGGCGCTGCGGTGGCGCGCGGCGATGGAGGACGGGCTCGGCGGCGCGCTGGCCCGGGGCTACGAGGTCACCGGGTTCACCCGCGGCGGATGGTACCTGTTGGCCAGGGGAGGCGAGAAGTGAAGATCGACGGCGTCGAACTGCGTGAGGTGGCGCTGCCGCTGGTCAGCCCGTTCCGTACCTCGCTGGGCACGCAGCACGAGCGCGGCGCGCTGCTCGTGCGCGTGGTGAGCGGCGAGACCGAGGGGTGGGGCGAGTGCGCGGCCGAGGACGAGCCGACCTACTCCCCCGAGTACCTGGCGGGAGCCGCGGACCTGATCAGGCGCTTCGCGCTGCCGGCCCTCGCGTCGCCCGGCCTGGACCCCGCCGCCGTCGGGCCGGCCCTGCGACATCTGCGCGGCCACGTCATGGCCAAGGCCGCCGTGGAGACGGCGGTGCTGGACTGCTGGCTGCGGGCCCACGGCGTCAGCCTCGCCGAGCACCTCGGCGGGGTACGGCGGCGCCTGCGCGTGGGCGTCTCGGTGGGCATCGCCGAGAGCGTGGACGCGCTGCTGGACACCGTGGACAAGCACCTGACCGCCGGTTACGCCCGGATCAAGCTGAAGATCGAGCCCGGCTGGGACCTGGAGCCGGTCAGGGCGGTGCGCGAGACGTTCGGCCCCGGCGTGATGCTGACCGTGGACGCCAACACCGCCTACACCCCGGCCGACCTGCGGCATCTGGCCAAGCTGGACGCGTACGGGCTGACGCTGATCGAGCAGCCCTTCGCGCCGGACGACCTGCGCTCGCACGCGGCGCTCGCCGCCCGCCTCGACACCCCCGTGTGCCTGGACGAGAGCATCACCAGTGCCCGCGACGCCGCCGAGGCGATCAGGACGGGCGCCTGCTCGATCATCAACATCAAGCCGGGCCGCGTCGGCGGCTACCTGGAGGCCCGGCGGGTGCACGACGTGGCCGAGGCCAACGGGGTGCCCGTCTGGTGCGGCGGCATGCTGGAGACCGGCCTGGGCAGGGCGGCCAACCTGGCGCTGGCCAGCCTGCCCGGCTTCACGCTGCCGGGCGACATCTCGGCCACCGAGCGCTACTACCACCGCGACATCACCCGCCCGTTCGTCCTGGACGGCGGCGAACTGCCCGTGCCGCAAGGCCCCGGCATCGGCGTCGCGCCCGATCCCGAGGCGCTGGAGGCGTGCACCACGAGCGTGGAGTGGATCCCGCTCAGCGCGTGAGCTCCCCTTCACCGGCCACGCCGTCGAGGTCCATGAGCCAGCGTCCGCCGACGACGGTGGCCCTCGCGGTCAGGTCGTCGTCGAGCAGGGCCAGGTCGGCGTGGCCGCCGGGGCGCAGCGTGCCCTGGCGGCGCAGCCCGAGCACCGCGGCAGGCACCCGGGTCGCGGTGGCGACGGTCTCGGGCACGCTCAGCCCGGCCGCCCGGCGCAGGTGGCCGAGCATGCGGTCGAGCCCGGTCGTGCTCCCGGCGAAGGCGGTGCGGTCGGGCAGCATGCCGACGCCGTCCTCGACGACGCAGCACAGATTGCCCAGCCGGTACGGCGTGCCGTCCGCCAGCCCCAGCCCCGGCGTCGAGTCGGAGACCACGGTCAGCCGCCCGCCCAGGCACCGGTAGGCGATGCGCAGCAGTCCGGGCGGCAGGTGCCGGTCGTCGGCGATGACCTCGGCGCTCAGCCCGGTGGAGGCGAGCGACTCCTCCAGTAGTCCCGGCACCCGCCACGGCCCCTCGCGGCGCAGCGCGGACTGCCCGCTCCACAGATGGGTCAGGTGCGTGGCCCCGGCGGCCACCCCGGCGGCGAACTCCGCCCCGGCCGCCTGGCTGTGCCCGATGGCCACGACCGCGCCCGCCCCGGCGAACGCCCGCGTGGCCGCGATCCCGCCCGGCAGTTCGGGGGCGAGCGTGACCATCGTCGGCGACCCGGCCCGCAGCAGGGCCTTCACGTCCTCCGGCCGGGGATGGCGCAGCAGCGCCGGGTCGTGCGCCCCGGCCTGTTCCGGCGCCAGGAACGGTCCTTCCAGGTGGACCCCGATCAGCCGGACGCCGGACGGGCGGTAGCCCGCGGCGAAGGACAGGCACTCGGCCAGGTGTGACAGCGCGGAGGTGGCCAGCGACGCCTGCACCGCGGTGACGCCGGAGCGGGCGTGGGCCGCCAGGACGGCGTCGTACCCGGCGGCGTCCGGGGTGTCGAAGCCGTGCCCGGCGGCGCCGTGCGTGTGCAGGTCGATGAGGCCGGGGGTCAGGTAGCACCCGCCCGCGTCCAGGCGGGTGAGGCCGGGCGGCAGTTGCCCGTACGGCATCAGCGCCTCGATCTCGCCGTCGCGGACCAGCACGGCCAGGTCGGCGTCGATCGTGCGGGCCAGCACGACCCGGGCGCCGACCAGTGCGTAGCGGCTCATGGGGTCCTCTCGCGACGGTTGGGCACCCCTGTCTACCTCACCCGTTCCGCGCCCATCAAGATCTCGCCCGGCGCATAGACCGCTCCACGGGGGTAGGGGGAGGCGCATGGCGACCATCATCGATCGGGTGCGCGCGTACCTGCGCAGCCCGCGTGGCAGGCAGAACGTCGAGAAGGCGAAGCGGCTGGCCCGCGACCCCCGCACACGGCAGAAGGCCAGGGGCTTCCTGGACCGGCTGCGAGGGAGGCGCTGAGCTGATCATGTAGCCGTCCCCCGGGCCGCTCCGCCGGTGATAGGGTCGCGTGAAAATGATTGTCGTTATCGGAGTCAATCTTGCGATCCCTTGTCCTCTTACTGACCGCGGTCCTCGCGGTCTCGGTGCTGCTGGCGATCGGCGTCGGCGCCGCGGCGGTGCCGCCCGGGCAGACCCTGCGCTACCTCTGGGCGGCCCTGTCCGGCGCCGCGATCACGCCGGACGAGGTGACCACGTACCAGATCGTCTGGCAGGTGCGCACCCCGCGCGTGATCCTCGCGGTGCTGGTCGGGGCCGGGCTCAGCGCGGCCGGCGTGGCGATCCAGGCCATGGTGCGCAACGCGCTGGCCGACCCGTTCGTGCTCGGCGTCTCCTCCGGGGCCTCGGCCGGCGCCGTGCTGGTCGGCGTCACCGGCGCGCTCACCGCGCTCGGCATCTACGCCGTCAGCGCCGGCGCCTTCCTCGGCGCCCTGCTCGCCTCCGCCCTCGTCTACTTCGTCGCCCGGCAGGGCGGCGGCCTGGCGCCGCTGCGGCTCGTGCTGACCGGGGTGGCGGCGGCGTTCGGCTTCCAGGCCGTGATGAGCGTGATCGTCTACTTCGCGCCGGACGGCGAGGCCACCAGCACGGTCCTGTACTGGTCGATGGGCGGGTTCGGCGCGGCGACCTGGGGCGCCCTGCCCGTCATCGCCGCCGTCACGCTGGCCGCGCTCGTCGTCCTGCGCGGGCTCGGCCGCCGCCTCGACGTGCTCGCGCAGGGTGACGAGAGCGCCGCCGGCCTCGGCGTCGACACGGTACGGCTGCGCCGCGGCCTGTTCGTGCTCACCTCCCTGGCCACCGGGGCGATGGTCGCGGTCAGCGGCGCGATCGGCTTCGTCGGCCTGGTCATGCCCCACCTGGTCCGGCTGCTGGTGGGCGCCGCCCACACCCGCGTGCTCACGATCGCCCCCTTGGCCGGCGCGATCTTCATGGTGTGGGCCGACCTCCTCGCGCGGACCGTGGTCGCGCCCAGGGAACTGCCGATCGGCGTGATCACCGCCCTGGTCGGCGTGCCCGTGTTCGTCACGCTGCTGCGCCGGCGCGGCTACCTGTTCGGCCGGGCCTGACATGGCCCTGCTCCTTGACGGCCTGTCCGTCTCCGCGGGCGCGGCCGACCTCGTCGGCGGCCTGTGCCTGACGGTCGCGCCCGGCCAGGTCGTGGGCCTGGTCGGCCCCAACGGCTCGGGCAAGACCACCACCCTGCGCTGCGTGTACCGCGCGCTGCGGCCGAGCGCCGGAGCGGTGCGCGTGGACGGCCGGGACGTGACCGCCATGCCGATGCGCGAGTCCGCCCGGCTGGTCGGCGCGCTCACCCAGGAGGGTCACACCGACCTCGACTTCACCGTCGAGGAGACCGTGGCACTCGGCCGGGTCCCGCATCTGCGCGGCAACCGGGCGCTGGGCGCGCACGACCGCGACGTGTGCCGCCGGGCGATGGAGAGCATGGAGGTCGCGCACCTGGCCGGGCGCGGCGTGCTGTCGCTGTCGGGCGGCGAGCGCCAGCGGGTGCTCGTGGCCCGCGCGCTCGCCCAGGAGCCGCGGGTGCTCATCCTCGACGAGCCGACCAACCACCTCGACCTGCACCACCAGATCAGGCTGCTGTCGTTGCTGCGCGCCGCCGGCCACACCGCGCTGGTCACCCTGCACGACCTCAACCTCGCCGCCTCGGCCTGCGACCGGCTGGCCGTGCTGTCCGGCGGCCGGCTCGTGAGCGCCGGGACACCCGGCGAGGTCCTCACCGAGGCGCTGCTGCGCGACGTCTTCGGCGTCGAGGCCAGCGTCGTCCCCCATCCCCTCACCGGCGTGCCCCAGGTCCTGTACGACCTGGGATCCGCCCATCTGGAAGGAACCACCGCGTGAACCGCATGCTGACCGCCTGCGCCCTGACCGGGACCCTGCTGCTCGCCGGTTGCGGCGCCCGGGTCGAGGGCGGCGCCGCCGTATCGGAGAAGGCGCGCGTCAAGCGGTGCGGGCAGGAGGTCGAGTACACGACCCCGCGCCGCGCCGTCGTCTACGAGGCGGGCAGCGCGGACAAGATGTTCGCGCTCGGGCTCACCGCGCACGTGCACGGCTACGTGATGCCGCCCGCCAACCCGCCGGTCGAGGAGTCGCCCTGGGCCGCCGAGTACGCGAAGGTCAAGCTCCTCAGCGACGACCTGCTCAACCGCGAACTGGTCGTCGAGGCCAAGTCCGACTTCGTGGTGGCCGGATGGCGTTCGGGCTTCAGCGACCAGCGCGGCATCACCCCGGCCATCCTGGACGGGCTGAAGATCCAGAGCTTCATGCACGCCGAGTCGTGCTTCAACTACCCCGGCTTCCCCGAACGCGTCGAGCCGTTCGAGGGCCTCTACACCGACCTCGAACGCCTCGGCCAGATCTTCCACGTCGAGGACCGCGCCCGCGCGCTGGTCGCCGGCTACAGAAAGCGGGTCGAGGCGGTACGCGCCCAGGCGCCGAAGGGCGAGCCCGTGCCCGTCTTCCTCTACGACTCGGGCACCGACAAGCCCTTCACCGCCGGCGGCCAGGTGCCGCCGAACGACATCATCCGCTTCGCCGGCGGCCGCAACGTCTTCGCCGGCCTGGACGCCCGCTGGAGCGAGGTCACCTGGGAGGCGGTCGTGGCGGCCCAACCCGAGGTCATCATCATCCTCGACTACGGCGACCGGCCCGCCGCGGAGAAGATCCGGTTCCTGAAGGAGTCGCCGGTGACGGCCAAGCTGCCCGCCGTCGTCCACAACCGCTTCCACGTCCTGGACTACAACGAGGGCATCAGCGGGCCGCGCAACATCGACGGCCTGGAGGGCTTCGCCTCCTACCTGCGCGGGCTGCCCGGGTGAGCACGGCGACCGTCCTGCGCGACCCGGCGTTCGCGCGGCTGTGGGCGGGCACGACCGCCTCCGGGCTGGCGACGTGGGCGCTGCCGTTCGTGCTGGCGCTGGCGGTCCTCGACCGCGGCCTCACCGCGACCGGCCTCGGAATCGTCCTGGCCGCCAGGACCGCCGGGTTCCTGCTCGCGGTGCCGCTCGGCGGCGTGCTCGCCGACCGGTACTCGCGCCGCGCCGTCGTCCTGTGGGCGGGGCTGGCCGCCGCGCTGGCCACGCCGGTCATCGCCCTGGGTCTCGGCCGCTCGCTCCTGCTCATGAGCGTGGCCGCCGCGGTCGCCGGCGCGGGCCAGGGCGCCTGCCGGCCCGCCTTCCAGGCGCTGACCGCGGAGGTGGTCGACGAGGACGGGCGCCAGCGCGCGAACGCCGCCATCACGCTGGCGGTGCGGGCCACCACGCTCGCGGCGCCCGCCGCGACGGCGCTGCTCGCGACCGTCCTGGACACCTGGGCGCTGCTGACCGGCACCGGCCTGCTGTGGCTGCTGGCCGCGTTCCTGCCGCCCCGCGGCCGCCGCCCCGCACCCGCCGCCGCGCCGGTGGCGCTGTTCAGGGAGTTCGCCGAGGGCGTGCGCGAGGCGCGGCGGCATCCGTGGTTCCTGGCCGGGCTGGCCGCGCTGACCGCCGTCGTCTTCACCGGCTACTCGGTCACGGGCGTCGCGCTCCCGCTGATCAGCCGCGACCGTTACGGCACGGAGGCGGTGCTGGCCGCCGCCCTGACCGCCTACACCGCGGGCGCGCTGGCGGGGGCACTGCTCATGGCGCGCTGGCGGCCGCGCTCCCAGGGGTGGGCCGCGTTCCTCGGTCTCGGCCTGTACGGCTGCGCGCCGCTCAGCCTGTTGCTGCCGGTGCGCCCGGTGCTGGTGGCGGGGGCGTACCTGCTGGCGGGGCTGGGCATCGAGCTGTTCAACGTGCCGTGGTTCACCGCGACGCAGCGCGAGGTGGAGCCGCGCCTGCTCGCGCGGGTCTCGTCGCTGGACTTCCTGCTCTCCTACGGCCTGGCCCCCGTCGGCCTGGCCGTCCTGGCCCCGGCCATGGAGTCCTTCGGCGCCGCCCCGGTGCTGGCGGCCTGCGCCCTGGTCTGCTTCCTGGCCCCGGCGGCCGCCGCCCTCACGCCGACGGCTCGCCACTTTCGCAGGCGGTCCGGGCCAGCAGGGTGTTGAGCGCGCGGCCCGGGTCCCCCGTGTACGGCGTGGCCGCCAGGCCGACCTCGCGCCGGCCGTCCTCGCTGCGGAAGGCGGCGGCGAAGTAGCCCGCGACGCCGCCGGCCTGGCCGTAGAAGGTGCCGCAGGGCAGCCGGACGCTCGCCAGGCCCAGCCCGTAGGAGCCGCCGGGCAGGGGCTTCTTCATCTCGGCGAGCCAGGCCGGCGGCAGCAGTTCTCCTCCGAGCAGGGCGCGCATGAAGCGGTTGAGGTCGGCGGTGGTGGACACCATGCCGCCGGCCGCGCCGAGGACGGTCGGGCTGAGCGCGGTGATGTCGGTGACGACGCCGCCGGTGAGGGCGTGGGCGTGCGGGTGCGGGCCCTTGATCGACGGCACCGTGTCCGGGGCGGACGTCCGGGTCAGCCCGGCGGGCCTGATGACGCGTTCGGTGATCTCCGTGGCGTAGCCGCGTCCGGTGACGGCCCGGATGACCATGCCGAGCAGCACGTAGTTGGTGTTGGAGTAGGAGAACGTTTCGGGGGTGCGGGGCAGCTTTTCGGCCAGGCCCACCAGCTCCTGCTCGCGCCAGGTGCGCAGGGGCTCGCGCGGGTTGCCCGCGGCGTCGAGGAGCGTGGGGAAGTAGTCGGGGATGCCGCTGGTGTGCCGCAGCAGGTCCCTCAGCGTGACGCGCTCGCCCTCGCGGACGGCGCCGGGCAGCCACCTGGCGAGCGGGTCGGCCAGGGTGAGGCGGCCCTCGGCGGCCAGTTGCAGGACGACGGTGGCGGTGAACGCCTTGGTCAGGCTGCCGATCCTGAATCTGCCCGCCGCCTGGGCCGGTTGCGACCGGCCGTACCGGATCCTGCCTTCGGCCAGCCTGTGTGTACGGCCGGCCGTTCGCACCTCGGCCAGGACGGCGAGCGAACCGCCGGCGACCGCGTCCCGCAGATGGCGCCGCAACTCGGCGCGGACGCCGCCGGTGGCGGCCGCGGGGACGGCGGACAGGAGGGTCGCGGCGGCGAGTGCGGCCGCGGTGAAGCGCGCGAAGACACGCAAGGAGAGCTCCTTCGATGGTGGGGTTTTCAGCGCTCGCTGCCGAGAAAGGCCAGGACGGCGAGCACGCGGCGGTGGCCGCCCTCCTCGGGCGGCAGGCCGAGCTTGGTGAAGATGTTGCCGATGTGCTTGTGCACGGCGCTGCCGGTGATCGTGAGCCGGGCGCCGATGTCGGCGTTGCCGCGGCCCTGCGCCATGAGCGTGAGGACCTCGCGCTCGCGGGCGGTGAGGGCGTCGATGCGGCGTTCGCGGCCGGACATGAGCTGGGCGACGACCTCCGGGTCCATGACGGTGCCGCCCGCCGCGACCGTGCGCAGCGCGGCGACGAACTCGCTCACCCGGACGACGCGGTCCTTGAGCAGGTAGCCGACCGCGCCGCCGCCGTCGGCGAGCAGTTCGCGGGCGTAGACGCGCTCGACGTACTGCGACAGCACCAGGATCGGCAGGCCGGGGACGGCGCGCCGGGCTTCCAGGGCCGCCCTGATGCCCTCGTCGCGGAAGGTGGGCGGCAGCCGTACGTCCACGATGGTCACGTCGGGGCGATGGCGCCGCACGGCGGCGACGAACCCGGGCCCGTCGGTGGCGGTCTCCGGCACGTCGATGCCCTTGGCGGCGAGCAGGAGCTCGACCCCGGACGACAGCAGGACGTTGTCCTCGGCGATCACGACGCGCACGGCAGCTCCACCACCAAGCGCGTCGGGCCGCCGTGCGGGCTGCTCACCCGGAGCGCGCCGTCGAGGGCGGCGGCGCGGCGGCGGATGCCGACGACGCCGGTACCGCGCGTCTCGTCCAGGCCGCCCACGCCGTCGTCGGCAACCTCGATGAGCAGGATGCCGCCCGCGCGCTCGACGCGGACGGCGACCCGGCTCGCGCGGCTGTGCTTGGCGACGTTGGTGAGGGCCTCGGCCACGATGAAGTACGCCGCGGCCTCCAGCGCGGCCGGCAGGTCGCCGGCCTTGTCCAGGCGCAGGTCGAGCGGGACGTCGCACCGTGCGCCGAGCGCCGCGAGCGCGCCGCCGAGCCCGCGGTCGGCCAGGATCGGCGGGTACATGGTGCGGATCACCTCGCGTAGCTCCACCATCGCCTCCTCCGCGCCCTCGTGCGCCTCCCGCAGCAGGCCGGCGACCGGTCCGCGCTCGCCGAGCGCCTCCCTGGCGACGCCGAGCCTGATGGCCAGCGCGACCAGCCGGGCCTGGGTGCCGTCGTGCAGGTCGCGTTCGATGCGGCGCAGTTCCGCCCCATGAGCGTCCAGTACGGCGGCGCGGCTCTCACCCAGCTCCGCGACCCGCTCGGTGAGCCGGTCCAGGTCGGCGGGCCCGGCCAGGGTCCGGCGGGCATGCCGGCGGGCCACCGGCGGCGCTCCCGCGACCAGGAGCGCCAGCGCGAGGGCGCCGAACCCGAGCGCGGGCCCCCACCCGTCCACCGGCGCCAGCAGCACGAGCGGCCGCTCCGCCGGGTACAGCCACCAGACCGGTACCGCCACGACCCTGCCGGCGGCGAGGAAGGCGGCGAACCCGATGAGCGCCCCGGTGAGCGCGAACTCGGGGCCCCACCACCGCCCCGGGCCCGTGAGCGGAGCGGGAACCCCGAGGAGGGCCGCCGCGCGCCGCCGGTTCCAGGCCGCCCACCGCCGTAACGCGGGCGCCGCCGCCGGGAGAGCCGCGAGCGGCAACAGCGGCAGGGTGGCGAGCCCGCAGACCAGGTTGACCAGCAGATATCGAAGCCCGCGCCACACCGCGGTCGATCGTTCGCGCATGCCGCCCAGTCTCCAAGCCACGCCTGGGCACCGTCACTACAGCCTGCTTCACCTTCGCGGGCTAGATCAGGGTGGCGGCGAGGTTCTTGACGGAGTCGGTGAAGCGGCCCGGTCCCACGTGCCGGGTCAGCGCGCCGTCGAAGAGGGCGAGCAGGGCGTGGGCGAGGAAGCCGGGGTCGGGGCCCGCGCCTACCAGCAGGGAAGTCAGGTGGGCGTGCCAGAAGCGGTGGCTCGGGTCGGTGAACTTGTCGTCCGCGCAGGACGGCGTTGCCTTCCGCGATCGCGCGCAGCCCGCCGAGGAAGGCGGCCGCCCTGCTCGGCAGGAACGTCCCCGGCAAGGCGGTCCTGTCCGTCAGCCGCCGTCACGCTACATCGGATCTAGCGGATGCCAGAGCGCGTCTCGCGCCCAAGGGGTGAACGACCGAACGAGAGGAACAGCGATGAGCATCCGTCCCTTCCGCGTGGAGATCCCGCAGGCGCGGCTCGACGACCTGGCCGCCCGCCTGGCCGCGACCCGCTGGCCGGACGAGCTGCCCGGCGTCGGCTGGAGCCGGGGCGTGCCGGTGGAGTACCTGCGGGAGCTGGCCGGCTACTGGCGTACCGGTTATGACTGGCGGGCGCACGAGGCGGCGCTCAACGAGCACCCGCAGTACCTCACCGCGATCGACGGGCAGAACATCCACTTCCTGCACGTCCGCTCCCCCGAGCCGGACGCGACGCCGCTGCTCCTGCTGCACGGCTGGCCGGGCGCGGTGACGGACTTCCTCGACGTGATCGGCCCGCTGTCGGACCCGCGCGCCCACGGCGGCGACCCGTCGGCCGCCTTCCACCTGGTGATCCCGTCGCTGCCGGGCTTCGGGTTCTCGACGCCGCTGGCGGGGCCGGGCATGAACGCGGCCAGGATGGCGGGGTTGTTCGTGCGCCTCATGGCCGAGCTCGGCTACGACCGGTACGGCGCGCACGGCTACGACACCGGCTCCTGGGTGGCCCCGGCGATCGGCAGGCAGGATCCGGGGCGCGTGGTCGGCGTGCACATGAACGGGATGATCACGTTCCCGGCCGGCGCCGAGGGCGAGATGGACGGGCTGTCGGCGCTCGAGCGGGGCCGGTGGGAGCGCATGGAGAACTTCAACGACGGCTACCTGCAGTGCAACTCCAAGCGCCCGCAGACCGTGGCCTACGGCCTGAACGACTCGCCGGCCGGCCAGCTCGCCTGGATCATGGAGAAGTTCAAGGAGCTCACCCTCCCGGAGGACGGCCTGCCGGAGGAGAGCATCGACCGCGACAGCATGCTGACCGACGTCTCGATCTACTGGCTGACCGGCACGGCGGGCTCGGCCGCGCAGATCTACTACGAGGAGATCTCGGCCGTCGAATGGGGCGACGCGCCCGAGCGCGGCGAGGTGCCGACCGGGGTGCTGGTCACGGCCCACGACGTGACGATCCGGCCGTGGGCCGAGCGCGACCACAACGTCGTGCGCTGGACCGAACTCGGCGAGGGCGGCCACTTCCTGTCGATGGAGCGGCCTGAGCTGCTGGTCGCCGACCTGCGGGCGTTCTTCACGTCTTCTCTTCGATGATCATCTGAGGGCGCCCGGTGACCAGCAGCCACGCGGGCAGCAGGGCCAGGCAGAGCACGGGGATCAGGTCGAGGTCGGTGACGACGGCCACGGCCATGAACAGGCTCAGCCAGCCCTGCTGGGTCACGGCGAGGGTCACGCCGAGCACGCCGCAGGCGACGGCCAGCGGCAGCGGCACGCCGGGCACCAGGGCGGAGGCGAGCAGGCCGAGCGCGACGCCGATGAAGACCGCGGGGAAGATCCGGCCGCCGATGAAGGCCGCGGTGGCGGCGATGAGGAGGGCGGCGAGCTTCACCAGGATGATCAGGGCCAGGGAGGCGGCGCCGTAGGAGGAGGCGACCAGTTCCTTCATCTCCGCCAGGCCCTTGAACAGGGTGATCTGGCCGCCGATCATCCCGGCGACGCCGAGCGCCACGCCGGCCAGCGTCAGCCGGGGCACGGGGTGGCGGATGAGGTGGAACAGGCGGTGGACGTGCGGGAAGGCGTAGACGGCCGCCAGCCCCGCGAGGACCGACACGCACGCGAGGACCATGCCGCTGAGCAGGTCGAAGGGCTGTATGGAGTAGTCGGGCAGGCCCAGGTGGAAGACCGGGCTGGCGATGAGGACGGTGGTGATCGCCCCGGCGCCGGCCGCGACCAGCGGCGCGAACAGGCGGTCCCACAGCGGCACGTCCTTCGGGCCGAGCGTCAGCTCCGACAGGATCAGCGCGGCGGCCACGGGCGTGCCGAACAGCGCGCCGATCGTCCCGGCCGCGGCCAGGCCCAGCCAGACCGGCGCCTTGATGCCGGGAAGCAGGCGCACGCCCACCGCGACTGCCAGGGCGATGTTGGCGGCGGTGATCGGGTTCTCCGGTCCGAGGCTGACGCCGCCGGCGAGGGTGAGCGCGGTGGCCAGCAGCATGCCGGGAACGACGGACACCGGCAGCGGCTCGCCCACCAGTCCCTCGGTGGCCGGGTCGGGGCCCGTGGGGATCTTCCACACCACGAGCCCGACAGCCAGGCCGGTCAGGGTGAGAATGGCCAGCGTCCACCAGGGCGCGGCGCCGTCCAGGCCCAGCGCCGCGGGCAGGTGGTGCCACAGCACCTCCTGCAGCGCTTCGGCGGCGACGTCGACCACCATCAGGATGAGGCTGCAGGCGACGCCGACGACCAGCGCGGGCAACGCGAGCCGGGCCAGCGCCGCGGCGGGTCGGCCTTGGGTCATGCCCTGTCAGTTGCCTGGCCGCCCTCTAGACAAGATCAAGCCCGCGTAACTTTCTCGCCCGCGAGCCCTGCCGTGAGCTCCGGTGAGCGGCTCATCAGCCGGAGCATCGCGCGGTGGAAGTCCGCGCGCTCCTCCGGGGCCCAGTCGCCGGTGAGCCTGGCGAAGACCGCCTCCTGCCAGGCGTGCGCGTCGCGCAGCAGCTCCCGTCCGCTCCCGGTCAGCTCGACGGTACGGCGCCGCCCGTCGGCGGCCGAGGCGGTGACGGCGAGGTAGCCGCGCCCGGCCGCCTGGGCGACCAGCCGGGAGGCGCCCGACTGGTCGAGCCCCAGCTCGGCCGCCACCTCGTTGACGGTGATCTCCGGCCGCCCGTCCAGCGCGTGGACCGCCTCGGCCACCATGACGTCGCGCCCGCGCTCGGCCCCCGCGTTCCACCGCCGCGACCAGTGGCGGACGAAGTGGAACAGCGCCTGTCCGGGTCCCGGCTCGCTCATTCGGTCGCGGCCAGGTCGGCGTACAGGCGGGCGAACTCGAGCGCTGCCCGCAGGTCGGGAAAGCGCAGCGCGGCCGAGACCCGGTCCCCGCCGGCCCGGAACACGGTCGCGACCCTGCTCCACTCACCGTCGTGCGGCCAGCGCGCGTCCTGCTCGACGACCACGACCCGCTCGCTGACCGGGTGCCATGAGCGGGGACGCAGCTGGATCCCCGACCGCACGATCCAGTCGGCGAAGTCGCCGGGTGCGATGGGCCCCGACCCCTTGGGCCCGTTGACCACGACGGGGTCGGCCACGACCGCGCGCACGCCCTCCAGGTCCCCGCCGTTCACGACCTCGTGCCAACGGCCCACGGCCGCCTCTGTCCGCTCCGATGTGCTCATGCCCCGATATTATATGCGATTCGCATATATCTAGCGCGGAACACACGGTGCCGCGCCGCGGGTCCACCACGCCTGACGACAGCGATCCCGGCCGGATCGAGCACTACGGCCGGTGGGTGCGCGAGGGCCGCTTCGCCTTCCCGCGCACCGTCGCCGAGGGTGGCCTGGCCGCCCAGTTGAACAGCGGGCAGCGGGGGACGACCCTGGTCCGGCTGCGACCTCAGAGCCCTGAGGCGATCTTGAGGGTGATCACGCCGAGGATGATCGAGGCGAACGACAGCACCTTCGGCAGCGTGATCTTCTCCTTGTAGATCAGGGCGCCCAGGATGACGGTGCCGATCGAGCCGAGACCGGTCCAGATCGTGTAGCCGACGCCCACGTCCAGGGTCTTCAGGGCCAGGCTGAGGAAGTAGATGCCACCGGCGGCGGCCGCCATCGTGAACAGCGACGGCCACAACTTGGTGAAGCCCTTGGTGGCGTTGGTGCCGAGGGCGAAGGCGATTTCGAAGACGACGGCGAGCGCCAGAAAGAACCAGGCCATGATGGGTGTGCTCCTTAAGGGTCAGGCGGCGGCGAGCTTGTCGGACAGCTTCAGCCCGAGGACGCCACCGATGATCAGGACGAAGGCGACCGCCTTCCAGACGTTCATGGACTCGCCGAAGATCAGCGTGCCGAGTACGACGGTGCCAGTGGCGCCGATGCCGGTCCACACGGTGTAGCCGACGCCCACGTCCAGGGTCTTCAGGGCCAGGCTGAGGAAGAAGATGCCGCCCGCCGCGGCGACGATCGTCACGATGGAGGGCATCAGTTCGGTGAAGCCGTTGGTCGCGTTGGTGCCCAGCGCGAACACCACCTCGAAGACCGAGGCCACGAGCAGATAGATCCATGCCATGAGGAAAACTCCTTGCACATACAAGCGACTGAGACAGAAGTATGTATGTGCAAGCAAATTAAGTCAACCCGTGGCTCTGCGCGCCTGGAGCTTGGCCACCAGCGACCAATAGATCATCCTGGCCATCGCCACCGGGCCGTACGAGACACCGTCGGCGTACGGGGCATCGCCGCGCAGGGTGGCGTCAGCGCCGCCGTCGACGTAGAGGATCTGGCCGGTCATGAACGTGTTGGCCGGGCCGATCGTCCAGGCCAGCGCCTCGGCCACGGCGTCGGCCGGGCCGGGGAAGCCGAGCGGCTGCGGCAGGGCCTCGGCCATGAGCTTGGCCTGGGCGGGGGTGGCGAGCATGGTGGTCCGCGCGCTCTCGGTGCCGACGATGCCGGGGGCGACGGCGTTGAGCGGGATGCCGGATCCGGCCCAGCCGGGGGCGGCGCGGCGTACCCACCGGTTGAGGGCGATCTTGGTGGAGCGGTAGAGCACGCCGCCCCTCCCCCGGGCGATCGCGCGCCGGGCCGCCGCCGTCGCGGCGGCCTCGTCGTCGCGCAGGCACGCGGCGACCACGTCGCCGTCGCCCGCCGACAGCGACGACGCGGACGACACCACGACCGCGCGCGGCGCGCTCGATCGCGCGAGCAGCGGGCGCAGGCCGTTCAGGACGGCGAGCGTGCCGAAGTAGTTGATCCGGACGGTCGCCTCCGTGGGGGCGGCGATGCCGGCCACCAGCGCGAGGCCGTCGACGCCCGACGGGGCCAGCCGCTCCACGTCCCGGACCAGCGCGGCCCTGCCGTCGGCGGTGCCGAGGTCGGCGCGGACGTCGGCACCCTCCGCCACGCCGCAGCGGATCACCCTGTCCCCGCGCTCGGCCAGCAGATCCGCGGTGAGCGCCCCGATGCCGGTGTCGGCGCCGGTGACCACGTAGGTGCGTGTCATCGTTCATCCTTTCGCTGCACTTATGCATTTATGCACTAATGTAGCGAAAGGCGATAGGGTGTGCGGCATGCCGAAATCGACGGGGTTGCGGGATCGCAAGCGGCGGATGACCCGGGAGGCGATCGTGCGGGCCGCGACCGAGTTGTTCACCGGCCGGGGCTTCGCGCGCACCACGGTGGCCGACATCGCGGACCTGGCCGGGGTGGCGCCGCGGACGTTCTTCCTGCACTTCGCCTCCAAAGAGGACGTGCTGTTCCACCACATCGAGCGGTACGTGGAGATCGCGGTCGCCCGCGTGTCCGCGCTGCCCGCCGGGACGACGGCGTGGGAGGCGGTGCAGCGGGCGGTGGAGGCGCTGGTCGACGCCCTTGACGTGGCCGACACCAACATCGACGCGCTGGCGCCGGTCCGGGTGCTGGTGGCGCGGGAGTCGGGCGGGATGCCGCCGTCGCTGGCCGTACGCCTGCATGGGGTGCAGACGCGCATCCTCGACGCGATCGCCGGGCGTTACCCCGGGCTGGACATGCTGCACTGCGCCGCTCACCTGGGCGCCTGCGTCGGCGCCGTGAGCGCCGTGGCCTCCCAGGACGCCGTCCCGTCGGCCCGCACCGACGCCATGCGCCACGCCTTGGCCCTGGCCGGCGCCGGCTTCCCCGCCCCCTGATCCCGGCCGGGCGCTCGTCGGCACCCCCGATCCGGTCCGGCAGGTGTGACCAATCTTTGTGACATTGGCCTCTCTGCCCGCCGAAGCGCTGTCATGTGGACAAAGCGCAGGTAGAAGGGTGTCTTGCGAGGTGGCGAACAGTGCCGGAACGGCTACGCGTAGGCGCCTCGCCCCAGGGCACAACCAAATATCGACCGTCTGTTTACTTTGACCACACGCCCCATCTCTTCTACTAGGAAGGTAACGATTCGGCGCACGAGGAGGTCACAATGAATCCGAACGCGTTAGAGACCAAAGCGCAGCAACGCGGCTGGCAGGTTGTCAGCGAGTACGACGGGGACGGGCCGATGATGACGCTCGTCCGCGATGACTGGGAGATCTGGGTGGCGTTCTCCGGATCAGCTCCCGAAACAGCGACCCTCCGCAAGCCGGGCCGCACCGAGCCGAGAAAGCTCGGACTGCGTGAGATAGGCATGTGGGTACGGCGCGACCGCGGCCAGATGAGCCGCTTCGCCGTCGATGACCAGGTCATCGTCGGCGGCAGACCGGGCACGGTCACCGACATCACGCTCGCCCGGAGTCCGGGCGACACTCCAGGACGGATCCGCCTGACCGTCGCCTACGACGACGGCGGCACCGGCACCCCGTTCAGCGACCAGGTGGAACGACCACGAGCCGGATCGGGCCGAAGATAGGCCCCGGGCAGGCACCCTCCCACCCCCCGGCCTGTCCGTCAACGTTGGGTTGACGGGCATTGAAACGTCAACCTATGGTTGACGCATGGTCACATGGGTCATGCGCGTCGCCGCCGCCCTGCTCCTTCTCGGACTGGTGAGCGCCATGTTGTGGTGAGGCGGCAAGCGTCCGCCCGCACGCGCGTACCGTGTCATAGTCGTGTACGGCCAGCGCCACCGGCCCGGCGAACGAGATCACGACGACCAGCGCCAGCAGGAACGGCTCCAGCCACCACCGCCGCAGCAACCGCGCCCGCGCCACCAGCAGCAACAGGAGCGCGATCGAGGCCGACGCGATCGAGACGGCCGGGAACACGATGATCCGCCCCAGAGCCCAGAACACACTGGACACGACCAGCGCGAACCGCTCGCCGCCCAGGCAGTTGGCCCGCGCCCACCACGCCAGGCGGATCTCCAGCAGCGTCCCCGTCGTCGAGCACAGCACCGCGATGACCGCCGGGAACGCGCAGCCGAAGGTCCAGCGCACCTCGCGTGGCTCCGGCCCGCGCCGTCGTGTCAGGGTCACGGCGCCAGCACATCAAGCCGGTGTGGGATGCTCCCGCAGGGTTTGTCGAGATCCTGTCGAGGTTCAGAGCACGGCCTGCGCCAGCGTGATCACCCCCGCCGCCACCAGCGCCGCCGCCCACATGCGGTCCACGTTGAACCACGCCCGGCGCAGGATGGTCAGGCCGGCGAGCTCGTACACGAGGACCGCCGTCACCGCCGCCGCGGCGAACATGGCCAGCGTGTGCAGACCGGCGGCGCCGAGGCCGCCGCTCATGGCGTGGCCGTGCTCGTGCATGCCGGAGAAGACGGGCAGCAGCATCAGCCCGGCCCCGTGCGCCGAGGACATGAGGAACGACCACCCGGCCAGCTGCGGCAGGGTCAGCCGCATCCCCGCCCACCGGAAGTGCCGGTCGGACAGCAGCCGCCACAGGCCGAAGCCGACCAGCAGGACGCCGCCGCCGATCGCCAGCGCGCCACCGGTGACCAGCGAGCCGGTGACGGCGACGACCACGGCCACCAGCGCCACCGACGCCAGGTGACCGGCGGCGATGGCGGGCAGGGAGGCCAGCAGGCGTCCGCGTGAGCGCTCCTGCAGGCCACGGGCGACGGCGAACAGCCAGCCCATGGCCGGGTTGAGCCCGTGGAAGGCGCCGAGCAGCAGGATCGCCGCGACCGTCACGGGAAGCAGTAGGAGTCGGAGGAGGCGTCGCCGCCCTGAAGCTTGACCTGATGGGGGCGCAGGCCGCGGAAGTCGGTGACGAACAGCCGCTCGTCGAAGGCGAACGCGTCGGTGTCGACCTTGGCGAGCCAGGAGCCGACGCCCTCGGGGTAGAACTGGTCGTCCCAGGCGCCGTACAGGGAGTTGGTGAGGTAGACGCGCTTGCCGTCGCGGCTGACCTCGACCATCTGCGGGCCGCCGCGCAACTCCAGGCCGGGGCGGGCCGGGTGCGGGGTACGGCCGGTGACGCCGCCGACGCGCAGCGAGCCGATCTCGACCGGGTTGAAGGGGTCGGCGACGTCGAACTGCTTGAGCTCGCCGGTGCCCCAGCAGGAGACGTAGAGGCGCTGGTCGTCCACCGACAGGTCGATGTCGGTGACCAGTGGAGGCACCGCGCCGAACGGCCGCAGCAGCGGCGGCAGGTCAGCGGCGTCGGCGGGCTCGGCGGGGATCGAGATGACCTTGCGCACCGCGAACCGCTCGCCCTCGCGGTACCACAGCCAGACCGACGCCGACAGGTCCTCGACGCTGGTGACGACGCCGACGAAGCCGTACTGCTGGGTGGGGTCGTGGGCGGGGCGCAGCTCCAGCGGCATCTGGTACTGGTCGCCCAGGTCGATCTCCTGCAGGTGGCGGCCCTTGGGCAGGTCCCAGACGTGCAGCCGGTGACCGTACTTGCGCCCGAGCAGCAGTTCGCCGACGAGCCCGTCCTCGATCATCGACGGCGTGCCCCACTCCGAGGTGATCAGCACGTCGTGGTTGAGGTGCCACCAGAAGTCGTAGGCCAGGTACTGCGGCCCGCGCTCGCTCTCCCACCGCCTGCGCACCTCGAAGGTCCGATGGTCCAGTACGGCGATGCCGCCCGGCCCGTCCTGCCCGTCGGCCCCGCCGAGCGCGGAGACGTAGAGCCCGTCGGGCCCGCAGTGCACGGTGTGCGGTCGCGAGTACCCGGCCTTCGCTGCCAGTTCGTCCGCTTCGATGACCTTGACCAGTTCCGGGCTGATCCGGTCCTTGGTGTCGAAGATGTGGATCCGGGAGCTGCGTAACCCGGGGACGACGAGGTAGCGTCGTTCGGTGTGCGGGTGCGGGGCCGACGGGCACAGGGCACTGCTGCAGGCGTTCCACCCGAAGTGGTGCACCTCGTCGCCGGTGTGGGGCAGGTCCGTCCAGCCGACGAGCTCGCCGTAGGTGGCCGAGCCGGGGTCGGTGTCGAGGACGGCGATCGCGTCGGGCCGCTCGGCCTTGCGGTCGAAGGCGGCCACGTAGGCGAGCTTCTCGGGCGGCCCCGCGGCAGCGTCGCGGGGCGATGGGTAGAAGGTGGGATCAGGGGTCCAGAGCGCCATACCTCCAGGATTCCGATATTTCCTACAAGGTCAATAGGCTCAGGTGAAGGTGAGCGCCGGGTAGGCCAGCAGCATGACCGCCCCGAAACCGATCTTCAGCAGCGCGTCGGCGATGCCGAAGACGCGCATGGGCACCCGCTGGGCCCGTAGCCCGACGAAGGCGTTGACGATCAGCAGGAGGCCGAGCACCACGATGAGCGGCCCGTGCGCCAGCCCCATGGGCAGGAAGTGCACGCCCACGACGAGCAGGATGGACAGGATGAGCGTGCGCTCGCCCGCGTCCTTGTAGCGGGTCAGCACCAGATAGATGAGCCCCATCTCGATCACGATGGCGCCGGCGAGGCCGGCGATGTGGATGAACGAGGGTTTGCCGAGCGAGGGCAGCAGCGCGCTCAGCCCGCTGGCGGTCAGGCCGGTGGCGAAGCCGCCGATGACGAAGACCAGCCAGCGCGAGCGGAAGATCCAGCTCAGCAGGAAGCCGAGGCCGAGAAACAGGAGGAAGAGCCCGCCACCGCGGATCAGCGGATAGGGGTGGGCCAGGAGGGTCTCGACGGTACTCATAGGACGTCAGCCTTCCATGCCGTAATGACCGCATTGACCACGTCTGCGAAGGTAGTAGGTGGAGGCCCCGCCGTCCGGGCGGCCGGGCCGGCGCCCGCCGGCAGCATGGCTAGTCGGCCGCGGGGACGCGGGCGGGCAGTTCCGGGTCGGCCGAATCGAGGGGGACCGCGGGTGAGCGCACCAGCCCGAACTGCACGCTCTGCCGCCGCAGCACCGCGTCCAGGAACCAGTCGACGGCGGTCCTGATCCGGTTGGCCGGCATCGCCATCAGGTGGTAGCCCCGGGTGACGACCTTGGCGGGGAAGCCGGTCAGCGGGACGCCGAGCGGCTGGGCCGCCGCCTGCATGCCGCCGAGGTCGACGACGAGGCCGAGGTCGTGGTGCTTGTAGGGGCGGGGCTTGCCGTAGCCGAGCGAGGCCGCGACGTTGCGGGCGACCGCCCTGCCCTGGCGCTCGGCGTGCTGGGCGGTCATCGCGCACAGCTCGCCGTCCCTGGTCAGATCCGCTACGGCCGCCGCGTCGCCACAGGCGAAGATCTCCGGGTGTCCGGGCACGGCCAGGTTCTCGTCCACGAGGATGCGCCCGCGCACGGTCTCCAGCCCGATGTCGGCGGCGAGCGGGTCGGGCCGCACTCCGGCGCCCCACACGATGGTGCGCGTGGGCACGAACTCGCCGTCGGTGAGCAGCACGCCGTCGCGCGTCGCCTCCTGGACGGAGGTGCCCGTGCGCACCTCCACTCCCCTGCGCCGCAGCACCCGCCCGGCGCTCGCCGACAGCCGCGCCGACAGCTCGGGCAGCACGCGGGGCGCGAGGTCGAGCAGCAGCCAGCGCACCGGCTGGTCGCGCAGGCGCGGATGGCGGCGGGTGAGCGACCTGGTCAGCAACTGCCCGGTGGCGGCGACCTCGGTGCCGGTGTATCCGGCGCCGACCACCACGAACGTGCACCGGGCGGCCCGCTCGGCGGCGGACTCGGCCTCGGCGGCCAGTTCGATCTGCCGGATGACGTGGTCGCGCAGGTAGACGGCCTCGGGGATGCCGCGGAAGCCGTGGCTGTGCTCGGCCACTCCGGGGATGGGCAGGATCTTGTTGACGCCGCCCACGGCCAGCACGAGCCGGTCGTAGTCCAGTTCGCGGTGGACGTCCTCGGGGTCGCGGTAGCGCACCCGCCCGGCCCGCACGTCCACGTGGTCGACGGTGCCGAGCACGACGCGCACCCCGCGCAGCGAGGCGGTCAGCGGCACCGCGATGCGGCGCGGGTCCAGGACACCGGCGGACACCTCGGGCAGCAGCGGCAGGTACAGCGAGTAGTCGGTCGGGTTGACCAGCACGATCTCGGTCTCGCCTCCGGCCTTGCGGGCCAGCGTACGCGCGGCGTGGAAGCCGGCGAACCCGGCTCCGACGATCACGATCCGCGATCGGTACATGCGGCGCCTCCTTATGAAACTGGGAGTTTCGAATCTAACGGTGTCGTATAGTGGCACAGTGCAGGAACAAGCGCAACGGATGGGCCGCCCCCGCGAGGGCCGGGTCGACACCGCCATCGCCAAAGCCACGCTGGAGCTGCTGGGCGAGGTCGGCTACGCGCGGCTGACCATGGACGAGGTCGCCGCCAGGGCCGGGATCAGCAAGGCCACGATCTACCGGCGGCACCCCTCCAAACAGGAGATGGTCTTCGCCGTGGCCATCCACGGGGACCAGCTCCCGATCCCCGACACCGGCACGCTCCGCGGCGACCTGGAACAGCTCGCGCGCACCATCGTCGGCCACCTCAGCGGCCCGGCCACCAAGGCGCTCATCGGCCTGCTCGGCGAGGTCGACACCGACCCCGACCTGGCCGACCGCTTCGTGGCCGCCTTCATCGAGCCGGAGCGCCTGGGCAACACCGCGATGCTCGAACAGGCCGTGCGACGGGGCGAGCTGGCCCGCCTGCCGGACATGAACCTGTTCCACGCGATGTTCGGCGGGACGGTGCTGGCCTGGATGCTGCTGGCCAGAAACGACCCCGAGGAGCTACCGGAACGACTGGCCACCGCGGCCCTCGCCGTCCTGCGCGACGCCGAACGACGCGCGGGTGGTACCTGAGGGCCACGCGAAGATCCACCCTTCAGCGGGACGCTGACGACCTGGGGCGATCCCTAGGTTTTCGGGCATGCCCTACTTCAGCCGGCTGTTGCTGCGCGCGCTGGTCGCCGCGGCGGTGGCCGTACCGATCTCGGGGGCGGCCGGCTCGTCGGCGGTGCCCGCCCCGGTCCCCGCCGTCCAGCCGCCGCTGTCCTCGGCCGAACCCGCCGTCCTCGCCGGTCGGTACGCGGCGAGCCGTACCTCGATCCTGGCGGCCGAACGGTCGGCGGCCGCGGCGGGGCACCCCACCCGGGCCGGGGCGCTGCGGGCGATGGCGGGCCGGGACCGCACGTTCCTGTCCTTCGACGGCCGCGACGGCGGCCGGACGGCCGAGGTCTTCGGCGACCTGTCGCGCGCCGGGACGATCGCCGTGCTGGTCCCCGGCTCCGACACCGACCTCGACTCCTACGGCCGCCTCCACGGCGGCGCCACCCGGCTGGCCGCCCAGCTGGGCGAGCGCGGGGCCGTCGTCGCCTGGGTGGGCTACCGCACGCCCGCCACCGTGAGCGCGCAGGTGCTGACCACCGGCCTGGCCGACGAGGCGGCGCCCGGCCTGCGCGCCTTCGTGCGCGAGCTGCGCGCCGCGAAACCGGACGCGCGGATCTCGCTCGTGTGCCACTCCTACGGCGCCGTCGTCTGCGGCAGCGCCGCGCCCGCCCTGCCCGTCGAGGCGATCGTCCTGTACGGCAGCCCCGGCACCGGCGCGGACACCGCCGCCGCCCTGCGCGCCACCGCCGACGTCTGGGCCGGGCGCGGCACCCGCGACTGGATCTCCGGCGTGCCGCACACCCGCGTCACGCTGCCCTTCGCCACCCTCGGCCTCGGCGCCGACCCGGTCGCACCCGGCTTCGGCGCCCGGATCTTCCCCGCGGGCACGGCCGCCCACAGCGACTACCTGAACGCCGGCACGCCCTCACTGCGCTCCATCTCCGCGATCGTGGCCGGCCATGACGGCTGAGCCGACGCTGTCCGGGCGCATCGGCGCGGCCACCCCGCCCGGCCGCGACCGCGCCGTGGACGGGCTGCGCGCCCTGGCCATCCTCGGTGTCGTGCTGGGCCACTGGCTGGTGACCGCGCTGGTCGCCGACAGCGGCTCGGTCCGGGTGGCCAGCCCGCTCAAGGCCGTGCCCGAGATGGCACCGATCTCCTGGGTGTTCCAGACACTCGCCCTGTTCTTCCTGGTCGGCGGCATGACCGCGGCGAAGTCCTACGCCTCGGCCACCGGCTACGGGCCGTGGATCCGCGCGCGCCTGGCCCGGCTGAGCCGTCCTGTCGTGCCGGTGCTGCTGGTGTGGTGCGTGGCGGCGGGCGGGATGCTCGTCGCGGGGGCCGAGCTCGAGACCGTGACCGCGCTGGTGCGGCTGGTGGTCTCGCCGCTGTGGTTCCTGCTGGTGTTCGCGGCGCTGACGGCTGCCACGCCACTGGCCGTCCGCCTGCACCCGGTGTGGCCGCTGGCCGTCGTCGTGGTGGTCGACCTGCTCCGGTACGGCCTGGCCGCCCCGGACTGGCTCGGCTGGGTCAACCTGGCGGCGGGCTGGCTGGTGCCGTACACGCTGGGCGCCGCGTGGACCCGCGGCACGCCGGCCCCGGCCGGAGCGCGCGGCGCGGCGGGCGTGGCTGGAACCCGCGGCGGTCCGCGCGCGCGGAGGACCGCCTGGGCTCTGCTGGTGGGCGGTGGGGTGAGTGCCGCGGCGCTCGTCGTCTGGGCCGGGTATCCGGCGTCCATGGTGGGCGTGCCGGGCGCGGCGATCTCCAACCTGAACCCGCCCACCCTCGCCGCGGTCGCCTTCGGCCTGGCCCAGTGCGGGGCGGCGCTGCTCGCCCACGGTCCGCTGACGCGGGCGCTGCGCCGTCCCGCGGCGTGGGCGGCGGTGGCGCTGGCGAACCTGTCGGCGATGACGGTGTTCCTCTGGCACCAGACGGCCATGATCGCGGTCACCGCGCTGGGCCTGGCGGCGGCGGGACCCCTGCCGGGACTGCACACCGCGCCCGTCGAATCGGGCTGGGTGGTGGCCCGTGTGGCCTGGTTGCCGGTGTTCGCGGCGGCGCTTCTGGTGTGCGTGGCGGCCTTCCGCTCCGCCGAACTGCGCCGGGCATAACACGGTGATAGGGGCAATCTGGCGGGGCCCCCTGGACAGCATGAGCCGCTTACCGTGACAGCACCCCCCACTTTGAGGAGGATCCATGTCACGAATCCTTCGGCTGTCCTTGTCCCTCGTCCTCTCCCTCACCTTCCTGCTGCTCAGCTCCCCCGCGCAGGGCTCCGTGGTACGCGTGCTGCGCTACGACGCCAGCCGGGCGCAGGAGTTCCGGGCCACGGTGGACCAGGCGGCGCAGATCTGGAACAGCCACGTCGTCAACGTCCGTCTCGTCCCCGGCACCCCCGCGCAGATCACCGTCCTGGCCGACAACGGCTGGCCCCGGGCGCTGCCGACCAGCCTGGGCCGCGGCACCATCTGGATGGGCCGGCAGGCCACCGCGCAGGGACACAACGCGCTGCGCATCGCCACCCACGAGATCGGTCACATCCTGGGCCTGCCCGACCGCCGCACCGGCCGCTGCACGGACCTGATGTCGGGTTCGAGCGCGGGCACGAGCTGCACCAACCCCAACCCGAACGCGGCCGAACGGGCCGAGGTGGACCGGAACTTCGCCGGCGGCACCCCGGCCGTGGAGTTCGGCAAGGTTCACGTCAACCGCTGAGTTCACTCAGAGGGCGGCGGCCAGCCAGGGCCGGATGAGGGGCACGACCACGGACGCCCGCAT
This sequence comes from Nonomuraea sp. NPDC050540, assembly GCF_044457485.1. Taxonomy (NCBI): domain Bacteria; kingdom Bacillati; phylum Actinomycetota; class Actinomycetes; order Streptosporangiales; family Streptosporangiaceae; genus Nonomuraea; species Nonomuraea sp. NPDC050540. Next base: position 821,952 of record NZ_JBITHA010000003.1, on the reverse strand, counting down.
GGCGCTCATGTGGTCGAGCCCGTCGAGCAGGCGCACGTCCCAGCCGTGCGCCTCCATCTCCGCCCGCCGCCCTCGGAACGGCCCGGCGATGTCGACGACCGTGTCGCCCCACGCCGGGCCGTACTCGATCACGTCGCCGGATCCGGCGAAGGCCAGCCGGGGGCAGGTCACCCGCTCCTGGACGGCGGCGTCGTCGAAGCCTTTCAACGCCTGGTAGAGGGTGGCGAACTGGCGGGTCTGCGCGGGCGACATCGTCACCGTGGCGCTCGACCAGTCCCCCGGCTCCGCCGGCTCGGCGGACTCGGCGGGCTGGGCGGGTGCTTCCAGCGCCATCCGGTACGTGGCCATGGTCACGGCAAGCATCGCCTCGTACGGCCCGCCGAGCGGCGGATATCCGCCCATGACCAGCGCGGAGAGCCGGTCGGTGCGGATGGCGAGCTGCAGCCCGGTCAGGGCCAGCCAGGAGTACCCGTAGTAGGCGAAGGTCCCGGCGCCCGCCGCGTCGGCGACGGCGAGCATGTCGCGGGCGAGGTTGTCGGGCGTGAGCGTCTCGGGCTTGGGCCGGCTCAGCACGTGCCCCTCGTAGTCGAAGACGATGACGCGCAGGCCCTCGCTCAGTCCTTGGACGAGGTGGTGGCCGAGCGAGAGGTCGGCGCCCCACTTGGCGGCCTCCTCGGCCTTGGCGGCGTCCTGCGCGGGGTGCGGGTTGGCCGGCAGCAGCAGGGCGGGCCCGTCTCCGTGGATCTCGAACTCGATGGTCTGCCCGTCGTGGAGGGTCGCGGTCGGCATCGGATGCCCCTTATCTCTTTACGGCATAAGCGATTGTCTCCGACCACAATACCTTAGGCCGTAAGGAGTTACGTCATCCCGCTCCGAACGACTGGAACGACCACCCCGTCGCCACCGCCACCGGGTCGCCGGCGCACTCGCGGCGAGCGGCCGTCAGCGCGGCGGGCAGCGCCGCGCCGGCGCGCAGTTCCCGGTGCAGGCTCACCATCAGCGGCACGGCGGCCGCGTCGTTGACCGGGACGACGCTGGCCACCACCCCGGCCGTGCCCAGCTTCACCAGGCAGGCCACCAGACCGAGCAGCTCGTCGGCGCCCGCCGCGGCGCCGCGCCCCGACTCGCAGCTCGACAGCACGACCTGCCGCGGCGGACGGCGCAGGCGCTCCAGGTCGTAGACCGTCAGCGGCCCGTCGTCCACGCGCAGCGCCGAGAACAGCGGGCTGTCGGCGCGGAAGGTCCCGTGCGCGGCGATGTGCGCGAGCCGCCGCCCCTCCATCGCCGCCAGGATCCTCGGTACGGTCGCCGTCCCGTCCCCCAGCACGACCGGGCCGGCGTGCCCGGCGGCGATCTTCGGCACCTCGGCGCCCTTCGAGGCCAGGCCGGGCCCGCGTACCAGCACCACGCCCTCGCCGTCCGCGCCCGGCTCGCGGGCGCGCAGCCAGGAGGCGGCCGACGGCGCCACGCTCACCACGCGCTCGCGCAGCGACGGCAGCATGCTCCACGGCACCCCGTGCAGGCGGCCGGGCGGCACGATCACCACGTCACGGCCGCCGAGCGCCCGGCCGGACGCGCCGAGCAGCAGCCGTTCCAGCTCGGCTCCCGCGCTCTCCAGCTGGTTGAGCAGCGTCACGGGGGCGAGCGTGGAGCGGCCGTGGGCCAGGCGTGACAGCGCGAACCTGGCCAGGTGCAGTTGCCGCGCCGCCTGCTCCAGCGGCCCCGCGGGCAGCCGCCTGACCCGGCCGTCGCCGCACAGCAGGACGTGCAGGCGGCCGTCGACCTCGACGAGTTCGAGCAGCAGGTCCCCGCCCAGCGCCGCCAGCAGCCTGGCGGGGTCGAAGGGCGGGCAGGCGATCCGGTCGCCGCGGGCGCGCAGCGCTCTGGCCCGTGCCGCGCGCTCCAGCCGTACCTGCTCGGCCTGGAGGAGCGCGGTCGGCAGGCCGCGGGCGTGCGCGTCGGCCAGCCGGCCGGCGACCGCGCGGATCGCGGCGAGGTCGGACTGCAGGTCGGGGTCGTCGGGCGGGCGGGCCGGCGGGACGGCCAGCGCGCCGGCCCGCCACCGCTCGCTCCACGTCAGCAACATCCTCGGCCGGCCCGCGCGCAGGGCGTGGCGCTGGCCGAGCGCGGCCAGTTCCGCGCCCTGGGCGGTGGCCTGGGCGCGCAGTTCCGAGGAGCCGAGAGTGCCGCGATGCTCGTCGATGACGGCGAGGCCGCGGCCACAGGCGTGCAGGAGCGCCCGCGCGTCGCCTTCGAGCTGCGCGAGCAGCGCGTGGGCGAGCCAGCCCGTGGTCCGCGCCTGCGCGGGCCCGCCCCGCCGCGCCCGCGCCGCCGCCGTGAGGTGCTCGCGCGCCACGCGGGTACGGCCGAGCGCGAGCGCGATCCGGCCGGTCAGCAGGTGTCCGAGCGGCAGGTGCGGCGAGGAGAGCGCGGCCAGGTCGCGCACGCACGCCCCGGCCGCCCGCAGCAGCGTGCCGGTCGGCGACCCCGCGGCGAACTCGGCCCGCACCATCACCAGCCGCGCGTGCGCCCGCCACCACCGGCGCCGCTGCCGGTCGAACAGGCGGGCGGCGCCTCCGGCACGTTCCAGCGCGGCGGCGGGGCGGCCCGCCGCGAGGGCGCACTCGGCAGCGGTCAGCATGAGCTCTGCCTGTTTGGAGCGCTGCCCGCGCGTACCGAGCAGCCGCTCGATGGCCTCGTCCGCCTCGGCCAGCGCCTCCTCGGGCAGCCCGGCGGTCAGCAGGGCGGCGCAGCGGTGCAGGCTCAGGGTGGCGTCGGCCGTGCCGAGCCGGTCGTAGTGGCGGGCGGCGGCGTCGAAGTGGCCGAGCGCGGCGGGCAGGTCGCCGACGCGCAGCGCCAGCACGCCGTGGTTGGCGGTGGCGTCGGCGGACTCCAGCTCCTGCCCCGTCTGGGCGAACAGCTCCCCGGCCCGGCCGAGATCGGCCGCGGCGCGGGCCGGCGCGCCCAGCGCGAGGTGACAGAAGGCCCGCTCGGTGCGGGCACGAGCCTCCCACAGCAGGTCACCGGCCACACGCAGGACGGAGATGGCGGCGTTCAGGTCGGCCAGCGCGGCCCGGTGGCGGCCCAGCACGAGCAGCACGCCGCCGCGCCTGAGCAGGATGCGGCCGTGGGTCAGGCCGGTGGACAGCCCGACGGCGGTGTTGAGCGCGGTGCGGCCGGAGGCGGTGCGCCCGGCGAAGACGAGCGCGACGCCGAGCGTGGCCAGCACGTCGGCCTCCCGCTCGGCCGAGCGGCACTTCCTGGCCAGCCGCCGGGCCGCGCGCAGTTCCCGGACCGCCTGCTCGATGTCGCCGAACTCGCGCAGCACGATGCCGATGGCCTGCCGGGCGAGGGAGGCGGCGTACGGGCCCGGATCGTCGGCCAGCAGCCGGCGGGCACGTTCCAGCGCCTCGTTGGGGCGCGACAGGGCGAGGGGGAGCAGGTCGGCCGCCATGATTCCGACAATGCGCGCCGGCCGTAGCGCTCGCAAGCCCTGCGGCGATGTACTGGCTATGGATGCGGTCTTCGAGGCGCAGTTCCGAGCCATCCAGCGCAGGATGGCGGCAAGGGGGGTATCCGCCGAGGTGGCGTGGACTCCCGACGGGCAGGTCGACTACGTGTACGAGGCCGATCGCCTCCTGGTGATCGACGAGGGCCGGAACGTGGGCCGGGTCAGGGAACTGCTGCCCGGCGCCGAGGTCGTTCCCGAGGAGCGGCAGCGGCCGGAAGGAGAGGATCGCCAGCCGGGCAACACCACGATGCTGGTGTCGATCGAGAACCTGGAGGACGGCCGGCGTACCGTGCCGGAGGCGCTCGACCTGCTGGAGGAGCGGGACGGCTCGGCCCGTGCCGCGGACGGGCCGCCGCTGGCCTCGCCCAACCACGTGCTGCACATCACCCGGCTGTGCCCGGCGGTCGAGCCCGAGGTGCCGGCCGGGATGCCCGCGCGGCCGTGGCCGCCGCAGCGGGACCCTGCCGGGAAGGCGCAGCGGATCCTGATCGGGATCGTGGACACCGGCATCCTCGAGGACCTCCCGCACCCCTGGCTGGCGGGGGTGCGCGGCGACGTCGAGCGGATCGGGCCGATCCTGCCCTCGGGGCTGGCGCACATCGAGCAGTTCCAGGGCCACGGGACCTTCGCCGCCGGGGTCGCGCGCTGCACGGCGCCGGACGCGGAGGTGTACGTCGCCGACCACTTCGCCGAGTCGGGGGCGGAGCGGGAGAACGTGATCATCAACAAGATCATCCGGCTGATCAGGGACCTGCGCCCGCAGGTCGTCAACCTGTCCGCGGGCACCTACACCCGCAACCGCTGGAACTCGCTGGGCTTCTCCCTGTTCCCCGATCTCTTCCCCGGCGTGCTGCTCGTGTGCGCGGCCGGCAACGACGGCACCAGCCGCCCCTTCTACCCCGCCGCCTTCCCGTGGGCGCTGGCCGTCGGCGCGCTCGGCCCCGACCAGAACCACCGTGCCTGGTTCAGCAACCACGGCCCGTGGGTGGACGTGTACACGCTCGGCGAAGGCCTGGTCAACGCCTACGCCACCGGCACCTACACCTACCGCGAGCCGCCCAGGCGTCCCGCCAGGCAGGACTTCACCGGCATGGCCCGCTGGGACGGCACCTCCTTCGCCGCGCCGCTGGTGGCCGGGATCGCCGCCGCCCACCTGGCCACGCACGGCGGCGGTCCCGAGGAGGCCAGGCGGGCGGTGCTGGACGCGAGCCGGCATCAGCAGGGTCTCGGGGCCGTTCTGCGGCTCTGACGTATCAGGGCGCCGCCGTCCGCCTCTGTAAGGAGTGAGAACGACTGTGACGGAGGCCGACATGATGCGCTTTCCTGGCGGCGCCCGCCGTATGAAAATGGCGTGATGCGCGATGATCCAGCGGTTGTGTCCCTTGTCCGGCGCGCACACGCCGGCGACAAGGACGCGTGGGACGAGATCGTGGAGCGCTACGCTCCGCTGGTGTGGGCGACCTGCCGGGCCTTCCGCCTCAGCCGGGACGAGGCCGACGACGTGGCCCAGACCGTGTGGCTGGCGCTGCTGGACCACCGGCTGCGCGAGCCGGCGGCGCTGCCGGGCTGGCTGGCCACGGTGACGCGGCGCGAGTGCGGCCGGCGCAGCGCCTCCGCGGCCTGGCAGCGCACGCACCTGAGGCCGTGGGCCGACCACGACGCGCCCGCCGACGACGGGCCGGTCGACCGCGAACTGCTGGAGGCCGAGCGCAACACCGCCCTCTACGCGGGCTTCCGCCAGCTGGGCGAGCGGTGCAGAACTCTGCTGTCCTTGCTGGTACGGCTGCCGCCGGCGCCGTACGAGGAGATCAGCACGACGCTCGGCATCCCCGTGGGCTCGATCGGCCCCACGCGCGGACGCTGCCTGGCGGAGCTGCGGCGGCGCCCGGAGGTCGCGGCGCTGATCCGCTCGGAGGGGGGCTGACGCGATGGAGACACCGTGGTGGACGGACGACGAGGCCCTGCTGGCCGCGCTCGGGGAGGCCACGCGGGCGGCCGAGGAGGTGCCGCCGGAGTTCGTGAGCGCGGCCAAGGTCGCGTTCCTGTGGCGTGACGTCGAGGCCGAGCTGGCCGGGCTGGTCTACGACTCGGCGCTGGACCGGGAGCTCGCGGCGGTCACCAGGGGCGGGCAGCGGGTGCTGATCTTCCGCACCGGCAAGGACACGATCGAGGCCGAGGTGGGACCCGAGACGCTCCTCGGGCAGTTGCTCCCGCCCCGGCCCGGTACGGCCGAGCGCCAGCTCGCGACCGGGGAGACCGAGACCACCCCGATCGACGAGGCCGGCTGCTTCGTCTTCCCCTCAGCGGCGTCCGGAACCTTCCGGATCCGCTGCCGCTCGCAGGAGGGCGTCGTGCGGACCCCTTGGGTGACCGGCGCGCCACGCTGAGGTCACGACCAGCCGTTGCTGGGCGCGGTCTGCCAGCGGTGCCAGAGCGCGGAGTCGGTGCCCTTGATGAAGACCTCCAGGCGCCCGTCGTGGTTGGTGGTGGCGATCGGGCCTTCGAGCATCTCGCCGCCGAGCCCGGACCAGCCGGACCAGCCGCCGCCGGGGCTGACCTGCCAGATGTGGTAGACGGTGTTGTCCAGGCCGCGGACGAACACCTCCAGCCTGCCGTCGCCGTTGCGGGCCACGGAGGGCTCGTCGATCCAGCCGCCGAGCGAGGCCCAGCCGGACCAGCCGCCGCCGGGGGTGACCTGCCAGATGTGGTGCAGGGCCGAGTCGGAGCCCCGGACGAACACCTCCAGCCGGCCGTCGGGGTTGACGCCGACCACGGGGTCCTCGATCCAGCCGCCGAGCCCGTGCCAGCCGGACCAGCCGCTGTTCGGAGCCGTCTGCCAGTTGTGGTAAAGCCCGCCGTCGGTGCCCCGGCCGAAGATCTCCAGCCGCCCGTCGTGGTTGCGCCCGACCGCGATGCGCCCCTGGATGACGCCGCCGAGCCCGGACCAGCCGGACCAGCCGCCACCGGGGGTGACCTGCCAGTTGTGGTAGACGGCGCCGTCGGTCCCGCGGACGAAGACCTCCAGCCTGCCGTCGGCGTTGCTGCCCACGGCCGGGTCCTCGATCCAGCCGCCGAGCCCGTGCCAGCCGGACCAGCCGCTGTTCGGAGCCGTCTGCCAGTTGTGGTAAAGCCCGCCGTCGGTGCCCCGGCCGAAGATCTCCAGCCGCCCGTCGTGGTTGCGCCCGACCGCGATCCGCCCCTGCAGGACCCCGCCCAGGCTCGACCAGCCGCTCCAGCCGCCGCCGGGACTCGTCTGCCAGTTGTGGTGCACGGCGTTGTCGGTGCCGCGGACGAAGACCTCCAGGCGGCCGTCGGCGTTCGTGCCCGCGGCCGTGGCGAAGACGATGCCCTGCAGCGACGACCACTGCGCCCGCGCGCCGTAGATGGAACGGATGCCCTGGATGTCGTCGTCGCTGAGCTCGCGGCGTACGCCCTGGTAGGACGGGAACATGACCGCGTTGTTGTCGGCCGAGTGGGCCAGGCCCAGCCCGTGGCCGATCTCGTGCAGCGCCACCGTGTAGAGGTCGAACCCGCTCGGCGGTACGTTGACCGACCAGGTCTCGTCCTCGTCGAAGTGGCAGTCCCCGGCGATGTCGCCGCCGTTGGGCGGCGGGTAGAAGCAGTGCGCGAGCACGCTGCCCTGGCCGTCGAAGGGGAAGCCGTCACCGTGGTCGCGGGCCGCCCAGGCGATCCGGATCTGGCCGTTGTTCCCGACCTCGGTGAAGGTGAGGTTCGTGACCGCCGCCCACCGGTCGAAGGCCGCCCGCAGCGCCGCGCGCTGGTCGGCCTCCGACACGTCCGGGCTGAAGGGCGGGGTGAAGCTGTAGGTGACCTCGTTAGCCGGCCACCGGTTGCCCTGGGCGACGAACTGGCCCGCCGACGGCTGGTCGGGGAAGCCGCAGCGCGGGGTGCGCATCATCGTCAGCGTTTCCTCGTTCAGCGCGCCGGTCGGCTCGATGCCGTGCTGGCGCTGGTACTCCGAGAGCGCCAGTTCCATCCGGTCGTCGAACAGCGTCAGGTCCTCCGGGGCGAAGACGACCGCCGGACGGAACAAGGCGTTGCCGGTGCGCAGGCCCGGGTTGGGGAAGTAGCCGAAGCGCTTGAGGAACAGGTAGAGCTGCCGCACGTCGGGACCGGAGTCGCCGTGCTTGAGAGGGATCATGAAGATCGCCTTTCTGCGTGGGAACGTTCCGTTCACCCCTACGGAGGCGGGCGAACCCCCCGTGATACATCCGGTCAGCCGAGAATCCAGCCGGTGACGATCTTCCTGCCGCCGGCCGTACGGCAGAGCAGATAGAACGGGAAGCCCGGCAGCGGCCGGATCGTGAAGCGGCCCGGCTCGCCCGGCGTGGCCGGGTGGGACGGCGGGCACGGGCCGCGCGCCTCCACTTCGGCGGGCTGGGCGGGCGTGAGGCGGACGACGAGCGTGTCGGCCGCGATCTCCACCTCGATCGTCAGCCCGGCGGCGTGGTAGATCCTCCTGTCCAGGTCGCCTCCGGCGAGCTCGGCGTCGGCCACACGCCAGGAGAAGACCGCCTTGCCCGCCGCCACCGCCTCGGGCGGCACCCGCTCCCCCGCGCGCAGCGCCCTCGCCAGCGCCTCCAGCAGCCGCTCGTCGCTCCAGCGGTCATAGCCCCGCGGCATGCCCGCTCCCCTCCAGGATGCGGCGGAGCCTGGCCAGGCACCGGCCGCGGCTCGGGCCGATCCCGCCGACCGGCATGCCGAGCCGCTCGCCGATCAGCGCGTACGGCAGCGGCTCCGGGCCGAGGCACAACGCCAGCAGGTCGCGGCAGCGCGGCTGGAGCTGGGCGAACGCGCGGCGCAGGAGCAGGTCGCGCTCGGCCTTCTCCAGTTCCTCGCCGATCAGGTCCGCCCCGGTCTCCGGCTCGAAGTCCAGCGGCCGTTCCACGCCGCCGCGCCGCTGGACCTCCCGCGCGCGGCGCAGGCACTCCCGGTGGGCGGTCCTGGCCAGCCAGCCGGGAAGGGCGGCCGGTTCGCGCAGGGTGTCCAGGTTCTCGACCAGGCGCAGCCACACCGTCTGCGCCGCGTCGTCGGAGTCGGGCCGCACCAGGCGGAAGCGGCGGCACATCGACCACACCAGCGGGGAGTAGCGCTCGACGATCTCGTCCCAGGCCGCCTGGTCGCCCTTTCTCGCCCGCGTGACCAGGGCCACGACCTCCGGGTCGTCCCTCATCGGCTCAGGTCTGGCCGGGGGGATGGATGTCGGGTGCCGCCGGGCGGTGAAGCAGGTACTCCTTGGCCTCCCTGACGCTGGATCCGCGCCGGTGGGCCAGGCCCGCGATGGCGCCGCTCACCGCCGCCGCGGCGAACGAGGTCCCGCTCCAGGTGGCGGCTCCGGAGTAGAAGGCCTCCTCGCCCTTGGGCAGGCTCACCTTGCCCTCCAGGTAGGTCGAGGTGACCCCGGCCCCCGGGGCGTGCAGGGCCACCCACGACGCCTTCGGGCTGAACTCCGCCTCGGCCCCCACCGCCACCACACCCCCGCAGGCGGCGGGGAACGCCTTCGCGTGCCGCCGCCCGCCCGGCTCGGCCCCGTGGTTGCCCGCCGCGGCGACCAGCACGGCCTGCTCCCTGAGGCGCGCCACCGCGCGCTCGATGACCAGCGGCGGCTCGTCGTCGGCGGTGAAGCAGACGAAGGACAGCTGCAGAAGGTCCACCTCCTCGGCGACGAAGCTCACCATGCGGGTGGCGACGTCCCAGGAGTCGGCGCAGACGGCGTCCTCGTCCAGTCCGGCCCGCACGACCAGCTCCGCGTCGGGGGCGTGGGCGGCGATGATCCCGGCGACGAACGTGGCGTGTCCCGCCAGCATCGGTGTGGGCGCCTCGCGCACCCGTGGCAGCAGGGCCGCCGAGTCCGCCATGAACCGGCCCGCGAGCTGGTCGTGCGGCCAGATCGGGGTGTCCAGGATGCCGACGCGGAGCCTCGGGTGGCCGGTCAGGGTTCTGGGCGCCAGCCGTACCCCGGCCGCGACGTCGCGCGGGGCGCCCGTGGAGGCGAGTCCTTCGACGTTCTCCACCAGCCGGTGCTTGCCGACCAGGAACTCCGGGCGTTCCTCCCGCAGCGCGCGCAGCAGCAGGTCCAGATCCTCCACCGGCGTCCTCGCGCCCCGCGCCACCAGGTCCCGCCGTTCGCGTAACGTCCGTGCCACCGCCGGCAGTCCGACGACCTCGATCCACGCCAGTCCGAGCAGGGCGCTGCCCGCCTCGTCGTCCCGCCGCACCCACGCGGGGCCGTCGCCGCCCGCCCACGCGTCGATCAGGCGCGTGACCGCTTTGAGGTGCACCAGGTCGACGACGAGCTCGTCCTCGTAGTACTGCTCCACGCCGGTGTCGGTGATCCGGCCGCTCATGTGACCCTCCGGGGTGCGAGTGACGTGCCACCTGTACGGAGGGCGCTGAGGGCCGGGTGATACATCCGGCCCGCTGAATCACCGGGGTGGGGTGCCGTGTGGGGTGGGCGCGGCACCCCCGGGGTCAGGACCTGGTGATGCGGACGCTGTCCAGGCCGGCCTCCAGGAGGCTGGCGGTGGCGGCGTCGTTGGCCTGGACCTCCAGCTGGACGGTCTGGCCGGCGAAGGCGGTCAGGTCGGCACTGGCCTGCTGCCACGCGCCCGCCACCTGGGATGCCGCGCCCAGGCGCTCGTAGACGGTGGTGCCGCCCACGCGTACGCGCAGGTAGTCGGCCGAGGAGGAGTTGTTGAGGTGGGACAGGTAGGCGGAGAAGGTGAGGGTCAGCCGGGTGGCGGCGGGCAGGGTGATCTGCGGCGAGCGGATGGTGGTCAGGCCGCCGTCGACGTCGTTGGCGCCCGCCTGGCTACCGGCGGTGCGGCCGGTGACCAGGGCGTTGGCGCCTCCGGCGGCGTTGCCGGGCTGGATGGTGGCGCCGGAGTACGTGGTGGGCTCGGGGTCGCCGCGCTCCCACCGTCCTGACGTCGCCGTGTCGGACGGGCCCGGGGTGGTCCAGCCCTTGTCCGTCTCGAAGTCGTCCTCGTAGACCGTCTCGCCGCCGCCATCGTCTCCGGGCGGGAAGCGGACGACGCGGTCGTCCTGGGGTGCGGGGGTGCCGCGGCCGTCGCGGTTGCCGGTCAGGATCCAGAGGTGGCCGTCGGGTGCCACCGCGGCGTGGCGAAGCCTGCCGTACGTGCCCCGCAGCACGTTGTCGGGTGTGCCGCCCGGAAGAGGGACGCGCCAGAGGCGGGTGCCGCGCAGCGCGGCGGCGAACAGGGTGTCGCCGATGACGGCGGCGCCGCTCGGCGAGGCCTCCGCCGTGGTCCAGGTGACGAGGGGGTCGCGGTAGCGGGGCGCGCCGCCGTTGCCCTCGACGACGGGCCAGCCGTAGTTGCCGCCGGCGACGATCTGGTTGACCTCGTCCCAGGTGTTCTGGCCGAACTCGGTGGCGTACATCTGGCCGGCCGCGGTCCAGGCGAAGCCCTGCACGTTGCGGTGGCCGAGGGTGTAGACGAGGGAGCCGGCGTACGGGTTGTCCGGGGGAACGGTGCCGTCGGGGCGCATGCGCAGGATCTTGCCGCCGAGGCTCTGGAGGTTCTGGCTGTTGCCGGTCTGGTTGGCGTCGCCGGTGCTGGCGTAGAGCATGCCGTCGGGGCCGAAGTGGATGCGGCCGCCGTTGTGGATGCCGGACTTGGGGATGCCGCCGCGGATCAGGGTGGGCGTACCGGGGGCGGACAGGGTGAAGCGGACGATCCGGTTGTCGGAGGCGGCGGTGTGGTAGGCGTAGACGTAGCGGTCCTGGGCGTAGGTCGGGGATACGGCGATGCCGAGCAGCCCGCCTTCGCCGGAGGCCGAGACGCCGGGGACGCGGGCCACCTCGACGGGGGCGGCGCCGGGGCGTACCTGGACGATTCTGGCGCTGTTGCGTTCTGAGACCAGCGCGCTCCCGTCGGGCAGGAAGGCGAGGCCCCAGGGAATCTGCAGGTTGCTCGCCACTACTTCCGGACGGGTGAAGTCGATGTCGGCCGGCTGTGCGTGGGCCGGGGCGTGGAAAGCCGTCGCGATGAGGGTGGTCGCGATCAGCGTGCGAATAAGCACCATAACGCCGACATGACAAAAGCCAATAAACGCTGTCAAGGCCCGAAACCTCCGGCTGCCAGCCGAACAACCAACCGTATATCCGCCACATATCCGACCATCAGGCAGTATTTCTGGTCATTCCGGTTTTTCAGGGTTTCAGCGTTAGCCACCGCCCCACCAGACCCGACCACACCACCTTCCACCGCCCAAGATTCCCACCTCACTGCCACTCCACACACAACGCCATGCCGCACCACCCGATCCCGACATGGCTCCCCGGGTCGGCCGAACGGCCAGGTGATCTCCGTCGTCCGGCCGATACGCCGGGAAATCGGCGGCCGTTAGCGTCCCTGGACATGCCGATGATCCACACCTCCTTCCGCACGTCCCCGGGCCCGCGGGCCGGGCGGCGATGGGCGGGCCGCTTGGTGGCGGCCGGGCTCGGGGCGGCCCTGCTGCCCGCGCTCGCCCTGCCGGCCGCCGCCGTCACGACCACCGCTGACCAACCCGCCGCCGTCACGACCACCCCCGACCAACCCGCCGCCGTCACGACCACCCCCGACCCGGCTGTCGCCTGGGGCGCCTGCAAGGACGGGCGGCTCAAGCGGGCGGGCGCCCAATGCGCCAAGGTGCGCGTGCCGCTGGACTACGGCGATCCGGCGGGCCGTACCATCGAGATCGCGGTCTCGCGGGTCAAGGCCCAGGGCGAGAGGCGCGGCATCCTGCTGGCCAACCCGGGCGGGCCCGGCGGCGTGGGGCTGGGGTTCGCGGCGCATCTGCGGGCCACGTTGAAGGGCGTCGCCGGCCGGTACGACCTGATCGGGTTCGACCCGCGATTCCTCGGCGAGAGCACCCCGATCACCTGCGGCAAGCCGGGCCCCAAGCCCGAGCCGCCCCGCGCCACCTCTCCCCGGAGAGAGTTCGAGGAGTCGCTGCGCGCGGCCCGCGACACCGCGCGCCGCTGCCTGGACAAGGGCGGCAACAGGGAACTGCTGCCCCACGCCACCACGAACAACGTCGCCAGGGACATGGACGCCATCCGCGCCGCCCTCGGCGAGCGGAAGCTGTCCTACTTCGGCGTCTCCTACGGCGCCGACCTGGGCGCGGTCTTCACTCAGCTGTTCCCTGACCGGGTGGACCGCATGGTCATCGACTCCTCCAGCGACCCGAGGGCCACGCAGTACGAGCTGTTCCGGCAGTCGGGCCGGCCGCTTGAGCGGGCCCTGGACCAGTGGGCCCGCTGGGCCGCCGCCCGGCACGACCGTTACCGGCTGGGCCGTACCGGAGCGGAGGTGCGGGCGGCGGTGCGGCGGCTGGTCGAGGGCGCCGAGCGCAGGCCGCCTGTGGTGGACGGCGTGCGGCTGGACCCGGCCGTCCTGCGCCTGCTGCTGAGGCAGCTCGTCCAGCATCGGGAGCAGGACGAGGCGCTGGCCGGGGTGGTGCGCGACCTGGTGAACAGGCCGGTCAGGCCGGGACCCCACCTGCGGGCGATGCTGGACCTGCTCCGCTCGCCCGAACTGGCCGACAGCATGCTGGGCGCCACGTTCTTCATGTGCGGCGACGCCGGTTGGCCCGCGGGCGGGTGGCCGGACGATCCGGAGACCTACTGGCGGAACATGCGGGTCAGCCGGGCCGCGCAGCCGGTGTTCGGGCCGCTGGTCAACGGGATGATGGCGCCTTGCGCGTACTGGGAGGTGGGTTCGCGCGAACCGGTCACCGCGATCGGCAACGCCGTACCCGTGCTCATGCTGCAGGCCAGGTCGGACAATCTCGACGGCGCGCGCGTCCTGCACCGGCGGCTGCGCGGGTCGCGGCTGCTGACGGCGGAGATCCGCGCGCACGGCGTGTACGGGCGCGGCGCCGACGGCGGCAGTCCGCTGCCCTGCGCGGACCGCGCCGTCAACGCCTACCTCGGGGGTGGCGAGCTCCCCGGGAAGGACTTCAGCTGCCGCCCGTGAGGCGGGCCAGGGAGGCCTGCGTCCCGGGTCCGGCCCGCCACCCCGCGACCACCGCCGCCCTGCCGGACAACGCCCGGTCGAGTGGCACGCTGACCGTCGTGCTCCCCTTCCCGGGCACGGTGACCACGTGGCCGCCCGCCGTGCCCTTGGCGTCGCGCACGAACAGGTGCGCCTTGCCCGCCGCGCCCGTGACCAGCGTGACCTTGACCGAGTCCCCGCGGACCACGGCCGAGACGACCCGCCCGAAGGCCGCGCGCGCGACGGGCGGGCCGCCCGCGAGCGGCAGGCCCAGCCGTACGGCCTGCTCCAGCGACTCCGGCGAGTCCAGGCTGGACAGACCGGTGGCCGGGATCACCGGGTCGGGCGGCGTGGTGGGACGGCCGGCCGGCGGCTGGTAGCCGGGCATGGTGGCCAGGCCCCACCGGTACGGGTCTCCCTGTACGCCACCCCACGTGGACCAGCCGATCCGGGTCTGACCGGTCTTGTCCTGGGTGTCGGAGTCGTAGAAGAGGATGTTCACCCCGAGCCGGCCGGGGTCGACGGCGCCGGGCACCTGCTCCAGCGGAATGGCCAGTTCCACCGTGTAGCCGCCGTCCCCGGCCTTGGCGGCCACAGGCAGGTTCACCGGCCCTTGGCGGTTGTCGGCGTCGCGCAGCACGCACGGCGGTCCTTCGGCGGTCACCGGCAGCACCGCCGCCTTGAACGTCGTGGAGGTGTTCTCCGAGACGCCGCGCGGGTCGAGCGTCACCTCCAGCGCGTCGGTACGCCAGTGCCGCTTGCAGTCGGCGGCCGGCAGCTTGGTGCCTGCCACGTCGTCCTTGATCCGGGCCAGCACGTAGAGGGTGTCCTCGCGCCAGGCGAGCTTGGCCGTGCCCGAGCAGTCGGCCGGGGAGGCGCAGGCGCTGCCCTCCCAGAGCCGGGAGATGTCGAGCGCGGGCCCGGGGTACTCGCCGTCCGCCTCGGCCCCGTCCACGGTGGGCGCGGCGGCCGGGATCACGGTCGCCGGGACGAGCTCCAGCGCGGGCTTGCTCACGCTGGAGCCTTCCCCGCTGGTGGCGGTGATCGTGTAGGCGTAGTCGCCGCCCTCGTTGGAGGTCTTCAGCGAGGGGTCGGAGTTGGTGACGGTGAACGGCACGGTGACCGAGGCGCCGGGCGCCAGCCCGCTGTAGGGGGCCTCCACGCGGTCGGCGGTGAACCCATTCGGCGGTTCCACCTTCACGCTGCCCGACTGGGCGGTGCCCGAGACGTTCGTGACGACGACGCCGATCTGCCGCGAGCCGCCGGAGCCCAGCGTGAGCACCGGGGTGACCAGGCCGCGCAGCTGCGGGGCGAGCCCGCCTGCCCACGTCTCGTACTGGCCGACCTGGGGGAGCAACTGCTGCGTCACGCGTACGGCCGCGCCGACCTCGACCTGCCGGTCGGTGTACCCGCTCCCCCGCTCGGTGGCCAGGGTGGCGGCCAGCCGTACTCGCTGGCCGGTGGCGGCCCCCTTCGGCGGCGTCACCGTGAAGACGGCGGCGCCCCCGCGCCCGGCGGCGAGCCTGCCGAGCTCACCCGAGCCGCTGACCTGCCACCCGGCGGGCACGCGCAGCGTCACCGACGAGCGGCCGAGCGCCGCACGGCCCCGTACGGCGGCGCGCACGGTGAACGCCTTGCCCGGCCGCGCGTCGAAGGCGCTCGGGGTGAGCGTGAACTCGGTGCCGAGCGGCACCGTCCCCGGCGCCCTGACCAGCGCGCCGTCGAGGATCGCCGTCGGCGCCGCGGCGGCCTGGCCACCCGGAGCCGGGAACGGCACCCGCGCGTCGACCTGCGTGAACAGGTCGCAGCCGAGCTTGGCCGGATCCGTGGGCACGTCGGGGAACCCGGCCCAGCCCTGCGAGGCGTAGACGCGCTGGGCGTCGCGCTCGATCGCCGCCCACGTGCGTCCCTGGGCGGACGAGGCGCGCCCGCTCCACACGCCGTAGACATTGCGCACCGGGTCGGTGACGGCCGAGCAGCCGGGGCCGGCCGGCGCGGTGATGCCGCGCGCGCCGCCGAGCAGCAGGCGGGCGGGCGCGAACGGCCGCAGGCCCTCCTCGCGCAGTTGCTCGGGGAAGGCCTTGGGGTCGGCGGCGGCGTAGAACGCCTCGACGGCCAGCCTGGCGGCCTGCTGGTGGTTGCCGTGGTTGCCGGGCGACGGGGCGGGGTCCATGGTGAGCAGCACCTCCGGCCGGGTCTGCCGGACGATCCGCACGACCTTGGCCAGCGTGTCGCCGCCCCAGATCCGGTCGGTGAGCGGGGCGCTGACGGTGTAGTAGAAGTCGACGTCGTCGAGGTTGAACACGTCGGTGACGCCCGCCTTGGCGACCGCCCGGCGCTCCTCCCCCTCGCGCAGCAGGCCGAGCGCGGGCCCTTCCTCGGGACCGACGGCGTTGCCGCCGCCCTCGCCGCGGGTGACGGTCACGACGCCGGTGCGCACGCCGTGGTCTTCCTTCCACTGGCCGAGCGTGGACAGGCTGAAGGCCTCGTCGTCGGGGTGCGCGCCGACGAAGAGCACGCCCAGGTCGTTGTTCTTCGGCTCGGCCTGAGCGGGTACGGCGGGTGTCAGGAGGAGCAGCGAGGCGATTAAGGGTGTCAGCATGGAACCTCCGGAGGGGCTATTCGCGGACCGCCCCCTGGAGCAGCCCGCGGATGAAGTGGCGCTGGAGGAACAGGTAGAAGATCACGACCGGTGTCGCGACGATCACGGACCCGGCGGCGAGCAGGGCGAAGTCGGAGGTGTACTGGCCCTGGAAGAAGGCCAGCCCGAGCGGGGCGGTGCGCAGCCCCTCGCTGGTCACCATGATCAGCGGGATGAGGAACTCGTTCCACGTCCACATGAAGACCAGCAGGATCAGGGTGACGATCGCGGGCCTGGCCGGGGGCACGAGCACCTGCCAGAGCGTCCGCCAGACCGAGGCCCCGTCGATGCGGGCGGCCTCGACGATGGCACGGCTGGAGGAGCGGAAGTAGGCCCGCATCCAGAACGTGCCGAACGCCACCGACAGCGCCACCTGCGGCAGCGCCACCGACCAGAACGTGTCGGTCAGCCCGAGCGTGCGCAGGTCGAAGTAGAGGGGTACGGCGATGGCCTCGCTCGGCATCATGATCCCGAGCAGGAACAGGTAGAACAGGACGTTCTGCCCGCGGAAGCGCATGGTGCCGAAGGCGTACCCGCTCATGATCGACAGGGTGACGCTGACGACCACGACGAACGCCGACACCCCGAGGCTGGTACGCAGGTAGGTGTGGAAGTGCCCGGTCTCCCAGGCCTGCGCGAACCCCTCGACGCCGCCGCCGGCCGCCGCCTGCAGGATGGTGAGGATGGGGAAGAGCGCGAACACCGCGAAGATCGACAGGATCGCGTAGTTGCCCAGTCGCTCGGCGCGGGAGATCACGAGACGCTCCTGTCGGCGAAGCGGTTGATCACGAAGGAGACCGCGAAGATGAAGAGGGTCAGCGTGACCCCGATCGCCGCCGCCGAGCCCACCTGGCCGAGCTCGAAGGCGCGGTGGTAGACCTCGTAGGACGGCACCGAGGTGGAGTTGCCCGGCCCGCCCCCGGTGGTGATGTAGACCAGGTCGAACGTGCGCAGCGCGGCGATCACGGTCAGCGTGAGCGCGACCGCGATCTCGCCGCGCACCGACGGCAGCGTGACCGCGAAGAACTCGCGCACCGCGCCGGCGCCGTCCAGCCGCGCGGCCTCGTACAGCTCCAGCGGGATCTTGCTCATCCCGGCCAGCATCAGCACCGTCACCAGCCCGGTCTCGAACCAGGTGCCGACCACGCCGACGGCCGGCAGCGCGAAGGCGTAGTCGCCCAGCCAGCCGCGCGCCAGGCCGCCGAGGCCGACCGCTTCGAGCAGGGCGTTGAGCGAGCCGTCGGAGGAGTAGACCTGCCGCCAGGCGACGGCCACCACGACCATGGCCACGACCTGGGGCAGGAACACCACCGTCCGGAAGAACCCCAGCCCGCGCACCTTGGCGTGGTTGAGTATCGCCGCCAGCATCAGCCCGATCGCCAGCGGCAGCACGGCGTAGAAGAACATGAGCACCAGGGCGTGCCCGAAGGCGTCGCGCAGTTCCCCGTCGGCGATGATCGCCGCGTAGTTGTCCAGCCCCGCCCACGTGCCGAGCGTCAGCCCGTCCCAGTCGTAGAGCGACAGCTGCACCGCCCGGCCGATCGGGTAGAGCAGGAAGGCCGCATAGACGGCGAAGGCCGGCAGCAGGAACAGGTAGGCGACGCGCCGGGGCTCGCCTGGCGGGCGGGTCATCCGTTGCTGTCCACGAACTTCTTGTAGTCCTTCTCCAGCGTGGCCAGGAACTCCTCCGGCGTCGCCTTCTTGGCCATCAGGTCCTGCAGCGCCGCGCCGAGCGTGTCGGCGAAGGTCGGGGTGGCGTAGTCGAGGTACGGCAGCAGCCCGTCCTGCTTGGTGATGGCGGCGAAGGCGGTGAACATGTCCTTGGTCGGGCCCTCCTCCACCGTCTGCTGGTCGGTGTCGGCGACCGGGAGCAGGCCGTTCCGCGTGAGCACCTTCATCGCGTCGGCGTTGGTGATGAAGTCGAGGTAGGCCGCCGCGGCGTCGGGGTTGGGGCTCTTGGCGGTGACGGCGAACGGCAGGCCGGTGCCGCCGGTGGCGGCGGGCGTGCCTGGCGGCAGGGAGAAGCCCAGGTCCTTGCCCATGCTCTTGCCGAGCTCGCCGATCAGCCAGCTGCCGCCGATGTAGAAGACGCCCTTGCCCTTGCCGAACGCCTGCCAGGAGGCGTCGTAGCCGAGGCCGTTGACGTCCTTGTTGAGGTAGCCCTTGTCCATCCAGTCGACGAGCTGCTGGGCGGCCTTGGTGTTCTCCGGCGTGGACCAGGTGGCGCCCTTGCGGCCGAAGCCGAGCGTGGCGATCTGCTCCTTGGGCACGAACTGGCCCTGGACGGTGCCGAAGACGTGCACGGCCGGCCACTTGTCGAGGTTGCCGAGCATCAGCGGCTGCTCGCCGGCCTGCTTGGCCTTCTCCAGCGCGGCCTGGAAGTCCGCCCAGGTCGTGGGCGGCTGGAGGCCGAGCTTGGTCAGCTTGGTGCGGTTGTAGAGGAGGCCGACGACCTCGCCGGCCTGGGGCATGCCGTACACGCTGCCCTGTCCGAAGTCCTTGCCGTCGGGGGTGTAGCTGACGTACTGCAGGACGGACTGGGGGTAGCGCTTCTTCCAGCCGTACGCGTCGGCGTAGGCGTCGAGCGGGCGGAGCTGGCCGGCCTTGACGAAGGCGCCCATCTGCGGGCGGCCGTTGTTGGCCTGGACCACGTCCGGCGGCTCGTTGCCGCTCAGGGCCAGGCGCAACGTGGTGTTGAGGTCGTCGAAGGAGCGCGAGACCCGCTTGATCGTGATGTTGGGGTACTTGGCCTGGAACGCGGTGTTGAGCGCGGACATCTGGGCGTTCTGCGCGCCGCGTACCTCCTGGTCCCAGACGGTCAGCGTCACCTTGCCGAGCGCGGCGGCGTCGGTGCGGACCGCGGCCGGGCTCGACGGGGCCGGCGACGATGCCGCCGGCGGCGCCGAGGATCCGGGGGCGCAGGCCGCCGCGGCGAGCGCCACGGCACCGGCGGCCAGCGCGGCGCGCGTGGAGGCGTTCATGGGTTACTCCTTCTGGGCAGGCGGCTGGGGAGCCATCCCCAAATCGGCGTAGCGGGCGATGGTCGCGGCCGCCCTGCGGACGGCGCCCACCGGTACCGCGGGGACCAGGGTGTCGAGGAAGGCGTAGCGCCGCGCCAGCGACTCGCCGTAGGCGCCGGTGTGCCCGGCGGAGGCCCGCACCTCGTGCCACCAGTCGGCGATGTCGCCCCAGCCCGGCGCGGCCAGCGACCCGCCGAACTGCTGGACGGCCAGCGCCGCGCAGAGCCCGGCGAACGACAGCCGGTCGGTCAGCGGCCATTCGCACAGCGTGCCGAGCACGAACGCGGCGCCGAAGACGTCGCCGGCGCCGGTGGGGTCGAGCGCGTTCACCCTCGGCGAGGGTACGAACGCCTCCTCGCCGGTGGTGGAGTCGATGGCCATCGCGCCGTTGGCGCCGTCGGTGACCACGGCGACGGGCACCCGGTCGGCGATGGCGTAGAGCGCGTCGCGCGGGGTGTCCATGCCGGTGTAGGCCATGGCCTCGACGGCGTTGGGCATGAAGGCGTGGCAGACGGCGAGCTGGTCGAGCACCGCCTGCGACCAGGCGCCCGAGGGGTCCCAGCCGACGTCGGCGAAGACCAGCGCGCCGTCGCGGTAGGCGAGGTCGGCCCAGTTGCAGTCGCCCTCGGAACCGCCGAGCGGCTCATCCGGGGAGAGTGTGACGATGACGGCGCGGGTGCGCGGCGGCTTGCCGATCATCTCCGAGGCCGCCATGGGCGAGGGATGGCCGTGGGTGACCATGCTGCGGTCGCGGTCGACGGCCATGGAGACGGTGACGGGCGAATGCCAGTGCTCGAAGCGGCGCGACCTCGACAGGTCGACGCTCTCCTGCTCCTCCAGGGTCCGCCAGCAGAAGTCGCCGTAGTCGTCGTCGCCGAACGCGGCGGCCAGCGAGGTGCGCAGGCCCAGGCGGCTGGTGGCGATGGCGAGGTTGGCGATGCCGCCGGGACAGGAGCCCATGCCCTCGGCCCATACCTCGCTGCCGGCGGTGGGCATGGCGGGCAGGCCGGTGAAGACGATGTCCAGGAAGACCATGCCTGCCAGGAAGACGTCGAACTGGGGGCCCTCGGAGCTTCGCCGCTGGGCGAGAGGGTCGTACACGATAGCCGGTCCTCCTCGACAGATCGAAGATGTGCGCAATCTTGCACGTTTGCTCGCTCATAGCAAGGGCCATTGGAAAATCGTGCTCACTGATGCGCGAAAATGACTGATACGATCCGTACGTGCTTCAGCGCCTCCGGCATGAGGAGATCATGCGCCGCGTCCGGCTGTCCGGCGCCACGAGCGTGCACGACCTGGCCAGGCAGCTCGGTGTGAGTCCGTCCACCATCCGGCGCGACCTGGAGGTCCTCGACCGCGACGGCACGCTCAAGCGGGTGCGCGGGGGCGCGCTGCCCAGCGTCGACGCCGACACCGACATGCCGTTCGCGCAGGTCGCCGCCATCCACGAGGGCGACAAGGAGGCGGTCGCGGTGTGCGCGGGACGGCTCGTGCGCGAGGGCGACGTCGTCCTGCTCGACATCGGCACCACCACGATGCGCCTGGCCAGGCAGCTGCGCGGGCGCCGGGTCACCGTGGTCACCTCCAGCCTGGCCGTGCTCGACGTGCTGCGCGCCGATCCCGAGGTCGAGCTGCTGGTGCTCGGGGGGATGGTACGCCGGCCGTACCACTCGCTGGTGGGGGTGCTCACGGAGGAGGCGCTGCGGCAGGTGGTCGCCGACCGGGTCTTCCTCAGCGCCAGCGGCGTGCGCCGCGACGGGCAGGTCGTCGACACGACGCTCGCCGAGGTCCCGCTGAAACGCGCCATGATCGCGGCGGCGGGGCAGGTGGTGCTGCTGGCCGACCGGCACAAGTTTCCCGGCACCGGCGCGTTGCGGGTGTGCGGGCCAGAAGATCTCGACGTCGTCGTCACGAACGACGGCGCGGACGACAGCACGCTGCGCGCCTGCGCGGCGGCCGGCGCGGAGGTGGTGCTCGCATGAAACTGGCCGTTCTCGGCGGCGGGGGCTTCAGGGTCCCTCTCGTGTACGGCGCGCTCCTGCGTGACCAGGCGAAGCCGCGCGTGGAGGAGGTGGTGCTCCACGACGTCTCCGAGCGGCGGCTGGCGGCCATCGAGAACGTGCTCGGCCAGCTGGCCGCCGGGCACGAGCGCCCGCCGCGGGTGCGCACCACCACCGACCTGGACACGGCGCTGGCCGACGCCGACTTCGTCTTCTCCGCCATCCGCGTGGGCGGGCTGGCGGGGCGTACCGCCGACGAGCGGGTGGCGCTCGAGTTCGGCCTGCTCGGGCAGGAGACCACCGGGCCGGGCGGCGTCTCGTTCGGGCTGCGCACGATCCCGGTGGCGGTGCGCGTGGCCGAGCGGGTGGCGGCGGTGGCGCCGCGCGCCTGGGTCATCAACTTCACGAACCCGGCCGGGATGATCACCGAGGCCATGCGCGGCGTGCTCGGCGACCGGGTCGTCGGCATCTGCGACTCGCCGATCGGGCTGATCAGGCGGACCGCGGCGGCGCTCGGCCTGGACTCCGCGCGCGTCTCCCCCGACTACGTGGGACTCAACCACCTCGGCTGGCTGCGCGGGCTGGTCCACGAGGGCCGCGACCTGCTGCCCGGCCTGCTCGCCGACGACGCGGCGCTGCGGCAGGTGGAGGAGGCGCGGATCTTCGGCGGCGACTGGGTGCGCACGCTCGGCGCGCTGCCCAACGAATACCTGTACTACTACTACTTCAACCGCGAGTCCGTGGCCGCGGCCCAGGCCGCCGAGCACACCCGGGGCGAGTCGCTGGTCCTGCAGCAGGACCGCTTCTACACCGCCGTGCGCGAGCGCCCGGGTGACGCGCTGACCGAGTGGACCAGGACCCGCCGCGAGCGCGACGCCAGCTACATGGCCGACACCCGCGACCTCACCGGCGCCGGCGCGCGTGAGGACGCCGACCTGCAGGCGGGCGGGTACGAGGGGATCGCGCTGGCGCTCATGGCGGCGATCGCGCGGGGCGAGCCGTCCACGATGATCCTCAATGTGCGCAACGGCAGCGCCGTACCCGGGCTGCCGGCGGAGGCCGTCGTCGAGATCCCGTGCGCGGTGAGCGGCGCGGGAGTCCAGCCGCTGGCCACGCGGCCGCTGCCCGGCCGGTTCCTGGGCCTGATGCAGCAGGTCAAGGCGGTGGAGCAGGCGACCATCGAGGCGGCGCTCACCGGCTCTTCCGCGCTGGCGGTCGAGGCGCTGGGGCTGCATCCGCTGGTCGACTCGGTGGACGTGGCCCGGCGGCTGCTCGACGCGTACCGGGCGCGCATCCCGGAGCTGGCCGCCGTCCTTCCCCGCTGAAAAGCCTCTTGCGCGGGTGACCGCCCGGTGTCTACTGTAAAGCTCAGTATCCGGCGGACACAAAGTCTCCGGGGGACGACTATCGAGATAGGGGACACTCATGTCGCTCTTCGTCAACCTGCACGTCAAGGACCTCGCCGCCAGCCTCGGATTCTTCGAGAAGCTCGGCTACAGCGTCGACGAGCAGCTGACCAACGACGACGCCGGCTGCGTACACCTGGGTGAGGGCGTCTCTCTCCTTCTGGTCACGGAGCCGTTCTTCACCTCCATCACCGGCAAGGCGATCCCGGACACCGGCGCGAGCACCGAGGTGGCACTGGCGCTGCAGGTGGAGGGCGGGCGCGCCAAGGTGGACGAGATGCTCACGACCGCGCTGGCCAACGGGGCGAGCGAGACGGGCGAGCCCGAGGACAACGAGTACATGTACAGCCGCAGCTTCCGGGACCTCGACGGTCACCTCTGGAGTGTTCTCGTCATGGCCTGACGTGTCTTGTGTAAACAGAGGTATCCTCAAGACACACCACGTGGTGGACCCGAGGAGGAGCGCATGGCGGCAGGAAGCAAGATCGAAGAACTCCTGTGGGAACAGCCCGCGCCCGCACGTCCCTCGCTCAGCCTCCCCAACATCGCCCAGGCGGCCATCGCGATCGCCGACGCCGACGGCATCGAGGCGGTCTCGATGCAGCGGGTGGCGGGCGACCTCGGGTTCACCAAGATGTCGCTCTACCGGTACGTCTCCAGCAAGGCCGACCTCGTCGCCGTGATGATCGAGCGGGCGGTGGGCGACCCGCCCGATCTGTCAGGCATCGAGGGAGGCTGGCGGCCCAAGCTGGAGGAGCTGGCCCGGCTCGTGGCGGCTGTGTGGGCCCGGCACCCGTGGCTGCCGTGGGCCACGCTGGGCGACCGGATGATGGGGCCGCGCGAGATCGGCTGGACCGAGGCGGCCGTCGGCGCCCTTGACGGAACCGGCCTCACCGGCGGCGAACGCCTGGACGCCGCCCTGCTGATCTTCGGCCACCTGCGCAACACGCAGTCGCTCGCTACGGCGGGCACCCAGCCGTGGGCCGAGGACCGCCAGGCCGGCCCCGCCCTGGCCCAGATACTGGACCGGCACGCCAACCGCTTCCCCTCCCTGGTCGAGGCGCTGGCCGACGTGGGCGACGCGCCGCGCGACTCGGGCCGCTCCTTCGGCCTGACCTGCGTCCTGGACGGCCTCGCCACCCGCATCACCACCCCCCGCCCCTGACCACCCCGCATCCGACCCCGCCCACTCCTCCGAACCCCGGGGAGCCTTCGACTCCGAGGAGTCCCTGGAGGCCGCCCCCTTCGCGCGCCGCCGGAGTGCCCTCGCCGCCGCCGCGAAGCCCAGATCTCCGAGCAGATGGTGCTCCTTACCCAGGGCTTCAGGCGCAGTGTGACCGGCCCGGCGCTGGGCCGCCGGTCATGCGGGTCAGGACGCGTGCCTGGCAGGCCGCGGGTGGTCAAGCGCGGGGGTCAGGGGCGGGGTTCAGGGTGGGGTGGTGAGGCGGCGGGCGTAGGACTGCATGGGGCGTTCGAGGTAGCGGTAGGTCAGCCAGCTGGCGGGCAGCATCAGCAGCAGGCACAACACGCTGATCCCGATCTGCAGGGGGGCGGGCGCCCAGCGCAGGTCGCCGGTTATCGCGATCACCCCCGTCAGGATCGGCAGGTGCAGCAGGTAGAGCGAGTAGCTGATCACCCCGAGCCACACCAGCGGCGCCGGCACCCGGCGGGTACGCAGGAGCATGCCGCCGGCGAACGTGGCCGCGGCGAGCACGATCGTGGTGATCCACACCGGCGGCCGGACCCACCACCACCCGGCGTCCAGCGCCCACACCGGGGTCAGCGCCACGAGGATCGCGGTCACGGCCACCGGCCACAGCCGCCCGGCCCCGCGCTCCCATCGGTGGATGGCGGTCCCGGCGAACATCACCGCCAGGATCGCCGCCCCGAACCACGGCGTGGGGCTGGCGGTCAGCAGCAGGGTGAGGGCCATGACGCCGAGGACGACGGCGGCGGCCGTACGGAAGTATCCGGTGATGACGCAGGTCAGGCCCAGCCCGAAGACGGCCAGTGACGCCCAGGACAGCCACGCGCCCGTCAGGGGCGCGTTGCTCAGCACGAGCCCGGCGGCCATCGCGGCGGCGGCGAAGGCGACCGACAGCGCGCTGCGGCCCACCCGCACGCCCGCCACGAACAACGCGGCGACCAGCAGGTAGAAGACCATCTCGTAGGAGAGGGTCCACATGGTGTTGACCACGCCTCCGGCGCCGACCACGTCGAGGAGCATGGTGGCGTGCGAGGCCAGCGCCGAGGCGTCGCGGGGCACCTCCCTGCGCACCGGCAGCCAGAACGACAGCGCCAGCACCACCACGATCACCAGGAGGTAGAGCGGGTAGAGGCGGAAGAAGCGGCTGATCCAGAACGCGCGCACGTCGCCTCTGCGT
Source organism: Nonomuraea sp. NPDC050540 (assembly GCF_044457485.1). Lineage (NCBI taxonomy): Bacteria > Bacillati > Actinomycetota > Actinomycetes > Streptosporangiales > Streptosporangiaceae > Nonomuraea > Nonomuraea sp. NPDC050540. Next base: position 796,968 of record NZ_JBITHA010000003.1, on the reverse strand, counting down.
TCCAGGGACACCGGGATGATGTAGCCGCTGACCAGGAAGAAGACGAGCACGCCGTACATGCCGAGGTTGAAGGAGGTGGGGCGCAGCCACGGCATCGCCCAGGTCAGCAGGTGCTCGCCCACGACGGCGAGCGCGCCGAGGCCGCGCAGGGCGTCGAGCCAGGCCAGCCGCGCGGGCGTCCCGGCGGCGACGGCGGGTACGGGCGGGGCGGCGGCGACGTCGTCGGGACGGGCAGCAGGCATATATCCCAACGTACCGAAGTGCCGGGAAAATCACCTTCAGTCCTAGATCAAGGTTCCTGCTCCTCTGTCCTCCGTCGTCGCCGCACTTGCGAAGGACGCGTCCCGCCTGCCATCCTGGCTCACATGATCGTCGTCAGAAAGGGCGTGCGCGCCCTCGCTCCGTGAGTGAGCAGCGGCGGCCCGTGGCCGCCGACCTCCACGATGAATGGCTGGGCTGGGCGCTGTCCACGCGGCCCGCCGACCGGCCCGCCGCGCAGGCGGCCATCACCTCCCTGTACGAACGGCTCGGCCGTCCCGCGCCCGCGTTCGTCTGGACCGACTCCCCCGCCGCCGCCCTGAACCACGTGCCACGCGGCATCCCCGTCCAAGCCTTCGGCCGGCTGAACACGGCCGCAGAACTGACCGTCGCGCAACGCCTCGCGACCCTCGTCTCCACCCTGCGCCACGCCCTCGACCAGCACGTCGGCCACGTCTGGGACCCCGGCTGGCCGTCGCGCGGCCCCGACCCGCTCGACGCCGTCGTCCGCGATCCCCTGCGCGAGACCGTCCGCGACGGCGTGTGCACGCCCATCCGCCTCGCGCTCCCCCTCGCCGACCGCCTCACCTGGTACGGCCAGCACGACGCCTGCTGGATCGCCCACTACGACGCCTGGCGGCGCGTGGGCGGCCTCCGCTACGGCGCCCTGACCGCCCAGCTCGAACCGTGGGCCGAGCTGGCCCGATCCTGCGGCTGGTGGTGGCCGCTCGAAGACCGGTGCGTGATCGCCGAGCGCCCGCTGTCGGTCCGGCTGCGCGACGGCCGCCTGCACGGCGACGACGGCCCGGCCGTCACCTTCCCCGACGGCTGGTCCGTGCACGCGCTCGACGGCTTCGTCGTCCCCGGGTGGGTCATCACGGGACCCACGCCCGAGAAGATCGCCGCGGAGCCGAACGTGGAGGTCAGGCGGCTGGCCATCGAACGCCTCGGGTGGGGCCGCTACATCGAGGAGGCCGGGCTGCGCCTGGTCGCCTCGGCCCCCGACCCCGGCAACCCGGGCTTCGACCTGGAGTTGTTCGACCTGCCGCCGACCGCGCTCGGCCGCCGCCCGAGGGTCCTGCTGGCCGTCAACGGCTCGGAGGAACGCGACGGGCGGCGGCGGCGCTACGGCCTCGGTGTCCCGCACTTCATCGACGACCCCGTGGCGGCTGCCGCCTGGACCTACGGCCTGTCCGCCCATCACTACACCCAGCTGGCCCGGCGCACATGAAAGGAGAACCCGTGAACCTCGACACCCTGTCCCGCCGTACCGGCCTGACCGTCCTGGACCATCTGGAGCGGCAGGTCGCCATCCCGGTGTTCGACGGCCTCCAGGCCCAGGGCGATCTGCTGATCGTCCCGATGCCCATGGTGGCCGTGGCCATCACGTTCCCGCCGCCTGCTCGCTGGTCGAAGGTGTTCGGAAGAGGGCTGGAGGTCCTGCGCGGAGCCGCGGGCGGCAATCCGCACACGCTCGTGGCCGATGACGGCGCCTGCGCGTGGACCTGGGACGTCCGCGACACCATGGGCCTGGCGCTGGGCGTCTTCCGCTGTGTCCGGCCGGTCTACCTCCTGCATCCCGAGCACGGGGCGAGCGGCTTCGCCCCCGGCACGTACGTGGTGCGCCGCCAGCGGGAGCTCGACCACCGCGGCTGGCGGCGCGGCGGCCGGGGCCGCCTGGTCGCCGACTAACGGTGGGGCCCGCCCAGTCGCGGCGGGCCCTCACCTCAGGCGTGGCGCTCTCACCTCAGGCATGGCTCTCAGGCGTGGCGCTCCCCGCTCAGGCGCGGCGGGCTTTGGCCAGGAGCCACAGGAGCAGGGGAGCGCCCAGGACGCCGGTGACCACGCCCACCGGCAGTTCCAGGTCCGGGATGACGCGCCTGGCCACCAGGTCGGCCGCGAGCACCAGGAATGCCCCGGTGAGCGCGGAGGCCAGCGGGGGCGGCCAGGCCGTACCGGCGAGGCGGCGGGCGATCTGCGGGGCGGCGAGCGCGACGAACGCGACGGGACCGGCGGCGGCCGTGCCGAAGGCGACCAGCCCCACGCCCGTCGCCAGCAGGGCGAACCGGGCCCGCTGCACGGGCGTGCCCAGCACGACCGCGACGTCCTCGCCCAGCTGCAGCGCCCGCGACGAGCGGCCGAGCAGCAGGGCGAGCGGCGCGAGCACGGCGAGGGCCAGGGCGAGCGGCGTCACCTGGTCCCACGTGCGGCCGTTGAGGTTGCCGAACAGCCAGCCGAGCGCGGCCTGCGCCTGGAACGCGTCCGTGATCACCATGAGGTACTCGGTGGCGCTGGTGAACATCCACGACAGCCCGATGCCGATCAGCACGACCCGGTAGCCGGTGACCCCGCGCCGCCAGGCGAGCAGGTAGGTGAGCAGAGCGGCGGCCACGGCGCCGGCGAAGGCGAGCACCTGCGCGCCGGGACCGGCGTCGAGGCCGAGCACGATCCCGGCCACGACGGCGACGCCCGCGCCCTGGGTGACGCCGATCATGTCGGGGCTGGCCAGCGGGTTGCGGGTCATGGTCTGGAACAGCGCGCCGGACAGCCCGAACGCGGCCCCGGCCATGAGCCCCACCAGCGCCCTGGGCAGGCGAAGCTGCCAGACCACGAACAGCTGTCCCTGCTCGCCCTGCCCGAACAGCGCGCCGACGACCTCGCCGAGCCCGAGCGGGATGTCGCCGAGCCCCACCCCGAGGCAGAACGCCAGGAAGGCGAGGACGGCCAGGCCGAGGCAGACCACGACGAGCCGGATCCGCACCTGCCAGGAGACGGGCGGGGCGGGCAGGCGGACGGTGAGGTTGGCCATCAGAGCTCCGCGAGACGGGCGCGGCGGGCCAGGATCACGAAGATCGGTCCGCCGATGAACGCGACGATGATGCCCGCCTGCACCTCGATCGGCGCGACGATCATCCGTCCGGCGACGTCGGCGGCCAGCAGCAGGCAGGGTCCGAGCGCCGCCGACAGCGGCAGCAGCAGCCGGTGGTCGCTCTCGCCGCCGGCCCAGCGGGCGACCAGCCTGGCCAGGTGCGGGATGACCAGTCCGACGAAGACCACGGGGCCGATGGCCGCGACCGCGGCGCCGGTCAGCAGTGTCACGGCGGCGGCGCCCTGGAGCCTGACCAGGCCCACCCGGCGGCCCAGCGCCACGGCGACGTCGTCGCCGAGCGCGAGGCTGTTGAGCGCGGGGGCCGAGGCGAGCGCCAGCACCATGCCCACCGCGACGAACGGCAGCAGCTGCGGCATGAGCTGCGCGCCCTGCCCGGCCAGCGAACCGGCCGACCAGAACCGGTAGCGGTTCAGCGACTCCGGGTCGGCCAGCACGATGGCGCTGGTCAGCGAGCTGAGCATGACGGTGACGGCGACTCCGGCCAGCGCCAGCTTCACCGGGGTGAGGCCGTCGCGGCCGAGGCCGCCCAGCACGTAGACGGCGACGGAGACCACGAGCGCGCCGGCGAAGGCGAACCAGACGTAGCCGTAGAGCGAGCCGATGCCGAACGCGGCGATGGCCACGACGACCGCGAACGCGGCTCCCGCGCTGACGCCGAGGATGCCGGGGTCGGCCAGCGGGTTGCGGGTCAGCGCCTGCATGAGCGCGCCGGACAGGCCGAGCGCCGCCCCCGCCATGAGGCCGAGCAGGGTGCGCGGCACGCGTACCGACCAGATGACGTCGTGGACCGCTTTGGTGACCTCGCCACCGGTCAGCGCCTGCGCGACCTGGTCGAGCGGGATCGCCCGCGCGCCGACCGACAGCGACAGCGCGCACAGCACCATGAGCCCGGCGACCGGCACCCCGAGCAGGATGACGCCGCGGCCCAGGCGCGCCGCGGGCTGAAGCCCCGCGCGTTCGCGCGCGCCGGGCTTCAACGCGGCCGACCTCACGAGGAGGGTTCTGGCGTGGTCTCCGGCTTGCCGTCGACGGCCGCCGACAGCATGGGAACCAGCCGGTCCAGCAGGAACGGCAGGCTGAGCACCGTGATGAAGGAGGCGGAGTCGGCGAAGTCGGTGCCGTCCACGACGAACACCTCGCGGGCCTGCCTGGCCACCTTGAGGTTCTTGTAGACGCCGTCGCCGCGCAGCGCGGCCACGTCCTTGTCGGCGTTGGTGACGCTCCAGACCAGCACGTCCCGGTCGAGCAGGTCGAGCCGCTCGCGGCTGATGTTGGCGCCGAACTTGTCGCCGATCACCTTGTCCAGGTCGGGCGGGAGCGTGAAGCCGAGCGAGGCCAGCAGCCGGCTGCGCGGGTCCTGGCTGCCGAAGACGAAGTACCCCTCGTACATGCTGACCATCAGCGCGCCCGAGCCGACGAAGGCCGGGTTGTCCTTCTTGATCTGCTCGAAGCGCGCTTCGACGCCCTTGACCATCGTGTCGGCCTCGGCGGGCTTGCCGACGATCGAACCGATCGTCCTGGTGAGCTCCTGCCACGGGATGCCGTAGTCGATGTACTGCTTCGGCTGGGCGACGGTCGGGGCGATCTGCGACAGCGTCGCGTACTGCTCCTTGGTCAGCCCGGAGTACAGGCCGATGATCAGGTCGGGGCGCAGCGCCGCGATCTTCTCGGCCGCCGGTCCGGTGCCGGTGTCCTTCATCACCTGGGGTACGGCCGCGCCGCCCAGCTTGTCCTTGGCCCAGGGGCCGACGGCGCCGGGGTGCTCGCCGAACCACTCGGTGGTGCCCACGGGGACCACGCCCAGGGCGAGCAAAGCGTCCTGCTCGACGAGGCCGACGGTGACCACGCGCTGGGGCGGGGCCTTGACGGTGGTGCTGCCGAACTTGTGCTCGATGGTGACCGGGGTGAACCCCTTCGCCGCGGGGGCGCTCGCGGCCGGGGCGGCGGCCAGGTTGTCCGGGGCGCAGGCGACCGCGCCCAGGAGGACGGCGACCGCCAGGATGATGCGCTTCACGCGTTGTTCTCCGCCCTGCCCATGCGCCAGTAGCCCATGAAGGCCACGGCGCGCTTGTCCATGCCACGCTCGGCGACCAGGTGACGCCGCAGGGCTCTGATCATCGCCGCCTCTCCGGCCAGCCAGGCGTAGAGAGGGCCCTCAGCCTGCTCCTCCGGCACCTCCCAGAGCTCGTCGACATCGACATCGATTTCCCTGAAGTCGATGTCCTCGAAGGCGTCGGCGGGCTTGTGGTCGGGAAGCAGGCGCGCGGCGGCGGCCTCGACGGCCGGGATGAGCTTCTCGCCGTGGCCGTCGCCCTCGCGGGCCAGCCACGTGACCGTGGCCTCGCTCGGCGAGTCGATCGGCAGGATGTCGCCGGCGTGCGGCACCTCGATGAGCGCCTCGCCGCGGGTGCCGACGGGCAGGCGTTCCAGGGTGGCGCAGATCGCCGGGGCGGCGGTCTCGTCGCCGGCCATCAGGATGGCGCCGGTGCCCTCCGGCGGGTGGAACTCCAGGCCGCCGTGCGGCTCGCCGTAGCGGGAGTCGGGGCCGAAGAGACCGACCTCGTCGCCGGGCCGGACGGCGCCGGCCCAGCGGGCGGCGGGTCCGCCGTCGCCGTGCAGCACCACGTCCACGTCCACCTCGCGCAGGTCCGGGCGCACGTTGCGGACGGTGTAGGTGCGCATCGGGTTGCAGCGGTCCTGGGGCAGGGCCCGCCAGCGCTGGAACCAGTCGGGGCCGGTCGGGAACTGCGTCAGGCCGTGGCCGGGCAGGGGGAAGATGAGCTTGATCCGCTGGTCGTACCCGTTGTCGGCGAAGAGGTCGAGGTCCTCCCCGGTGAAGGTCACGCGCAGGAACGACGGGCTGAGCAACTCCAGCCCCCGCACTCGCACATCGAACAAGCGAAAGGGTTCAACCACGACGAACTCCACTGATCACACGGGGGATTTAGGTTAGGCTAACCTACCGTATCCCTCGCCGCTAGCTCGGTGGCAGGGTGGCTCGCCAGGGGACCGGGGTGGACAGGACCATCGAGCTGCTCGGCGTGCCGTACCCGGCCAGCCGGTCGATCAGCCCCTCGAAGTCGGTCATCGTCGCGACCGCGACCCGCAGCACGCAGCAGGCCCCGCCCGTGACCCGGTGCACCTCGAAGATGTCGGGAGAGTCCAGCGCGTCCGGGTGCCGCAGCACGCATCCCGCCCCGTAGCAGGACATCGTGACCAGCGCCACCACGCCGCGTCCCGCCGCCCGGGGGTCCACGTGCGCCCGGTAGCCGCCGATCACCCCGGCCTCCTCCAGCTTCCGCACCCGCTCGGCCACCGCGGGCGGCGACAGGTGCACCCGCCGCGACAGCTCGCTGAAGGACAGCCGCGCGTCGGCCTGCAGCTCACGCAGCAGCAGCCAATCCATCTCGTCCACTTTCACCACCGAAACCCAGAAGCCCAAATCAGGCACCATCCGCCTGGTGCAACACCCTAAAGGCCGTTGAATCGGCATTCCACGCGCGGGGCTCGCGCGGGCATCATGAGCCCCATGGATGTCACCCCGATCACCGCACTCCAACGGCAGGAGCGAGCCCAGGCCAACGGCGGTGCGCCCACGCTCGAGTTCGACCGGCAGGCGCCCTACGACCGCTACGTCCGCGCGAGCACGCTGCACGCCCTGCAGACCCCGCTCAGCGATGACCCCGGCGAGATGTCCTTCCTCATGGTCAGCCAGGTCATGGAGCTGTACTTCGGGCTGATCCGCTACGAGCTGCGCCACGCCCAGGACCTCCTGGCCGGCGACGACGTCTGGGCCTCGCTGGCGCCGCTGCGCCGCTCCGCGCTGCACCTGGAGGCCCTCAACGCCTCCTGGCAGGGGCTGCGCTGGATGACGCCGGCCGAGTTCAACCGCTTCCGCGACCTGCTCGGCGAGGGCTCCGGCTTCCAGTCGGCCATGTACCGGCACCTGGAGTTCACGCTCGGCCTCAAGTCCGAGCAGCTCATGCGCCCCTTCCGCGGCCAGCCCGAGGTTCACGCCGAGCTGCGCGAGAGCTTCGAGGCTCCCTCGCTGTGGGACGAGACGCTGGAACTGCTGCGCCGCCGCGGCCTGGCCGACGAGCCCGAGCAGGTCGTGCAGGCCTGGGTGACCATCTACGCCGACGCCGGCCCCGACAACCACCTGCGCCAGCTCGGCGAGGCGCTCACCGAGGTCGCCCAGCGCTTCGGCGACTGGCGCTACCACCACCTGCAGTCGGTGAAGCGGGCCATGGGCGCCAAGGCCGGCAGCGGCGGCTCGGCCGGGCTCGTCTGGCTGGAGCGCAGCATGGCGCGGACCGTCTTCCCCGAGCTGTGGACCGCCCGCACCTTCATGTGAGGAGTTTTCCCGTGGCAGGTTCCCAAGAGGTCGCGATCGTCGGCGCCGGTCTTGCCGGCTGCCTGCTCGCCTGCTACCTGGCCAGGCGCGGGCACCGGGTCACGCTGTACGAACGGCGGCCCGACCCGCGCGCGGAGGGCGCGGAGCGCGGCCGATCGATCAACCTCGCGCTGTCGGAGCGCGGGCTGTCGGCGCTGCGCGGCATCGGCCTGGAGGAGCAGGTCATGGCCGAGGCGCTGCCCATGCGCGGCCGGCTGATCCACCCGGTGCGGGGCGAGCTGGACCTGCAGCTCTACAGCTCCGACGGGCTCCGCTCGATCAACTCGATCAGCCGGGCGCGGCTCAACGCGGCCCTGCTGGACGCCGCCGAACAGCACGCCGAGGTCCGCTTCGAGCACCGGCTCACCGGACTGGACCCGGCCACCGGGACCATGCGCTTCGAGGGCGGGCAGGAGGAGAAGGCGGCGGTGGTGCTCGGCGCCGACGGGGCCGGCTCCGCCGTACGGGCGCGGCTGGCCGAGAACGCGGGGCTGCGCGAGCGCACCGACTTCCTCGGCCACGGCTACAAGGAGCTGACGATCCCGGCGCGGGACGGCGCCTTCGCGATGGACCCGGGCGCGCTGCACATCTGGCCGCGCGGCTCCGCCATGATGATCGCGCTGCCGAACCCGGACCACTCGTTCACGTGCACGCTGTTCTGGCCGAACGAGGACTTCGACGCGCTCGACTCACCGCAGGCGATCGCGCGGCACTTCGGCGAGGTGTATCCGGACGCGGTCCCGCTCATTCCCGGCCTGGTGGACGACTTCGCGGCCAACCCCGTCGGTCGGCTGGGCACGGTGCGGGCCGTACCGTGGCAGGCGGGCGGGCGCGTGGGGCTCATCGGCGACGCGGCGCACGCGATCGTGCCCTTCTACGGTCAGGGCGCGAACTGCGCGTTCGAGGACGTCGTGGTGCTCGACCGCTGCCTGGACGAGACCGGCGACGACTGGGGCCGCGCGCTGCCGAGGTTCGAGCGGCGGCGGCGGGCCGACACCGAGGCGATCGCCGAGATGGCGCTGGCGAACTTCGTCGAGATGCGCGACAAGGTCGCCTCGCCCGTCTACCGGCTGGCCAGGCGCGCCGAGCACGCCCTGCAGGAGGCGCTGCCCGGCCGCTACGTCTCGCGCTACGAGCTGATCTCCTTCTCCACCGTCCCGTACGCGCGGGTGCGCCGCCGGGTCCGCCGCCAGCAGCAGGTTCTCGGCACGCTCGCCGCTCTGGGCGCGGCCGCGCTGGTGTTCGGAGTGGCGCGGCGCTTCAAGGGTGCTCAGGGGCGTCCGACGCTCATGTAGGTGAAGCCGAGGGCGCGCATGATGGCCGGGTCGAGGTGGTTGCGGCCGTCGAACAGCACCGGCCTGCGCATGGTGTCGCGTACCTCGGCCCAGGGCACGTGGCGCAGCTCGGGCCAGGCGGTGGCGAGGATCGCGGCGTCCGCGCCGGCCAGCGCCTCCTGCGGGCTGCCGTGCCGTACGGCCGACGCCCAGGGCTCGGGCTGCCCGTCGGGGGCCAGCGGATCCCAGCACGTCACCTTGGCGCCCTCGGCCAGCAGCCGCGCGGCCAGCACGGTGCTCGGCGCCTCGCGCATGTCGTCGGTGCCCGGCTTGAACGTCATGCCGAGCACCGCGATCCTGGTGCCGCCGAGGCCGCCGAGCGCGTCCTTCAGCTTCTGGATGGCCCGCCGCTTCTGCAGGTTGTTCACCTCGATGGCGGCGTTCAGCAGCTGGGTGTGGTGGCCGGTGTTGCTGGCCAGTTGCTTCAGCGCCTCGGAGTCCTTGGGGAAGCAGCTGCCGCCCCAGCCGATGCCGGCGCGCAGGAAGTGCGGGCCGATCCGGTGGTCCAGTCCGACCGCCTTGGAGACCTGCTCCACGTCCGCGCCGGTCAGCTCGCACAGGACCGCGATCTCGTTCATGAAGCTGATCCTGGTCATGAGCATCGCGTTGCTGGCCAGCTTGACCATCTCGGCCGAGGCCACGTCCATCACCTCGACCGGCCCGTCCACGCCTTCGTGCAGTTCGGTGACGAGCCCGGCCACGCTCTCGTCGGAGGCGCCGACGACGACCCGGTCCGGGCGCATGAAGTCGGCCACCGCCTGGCCTTCCGCGGTGAACTCGGGGTTGGAGGCGTAGCCGACGTGGGCCAGGCCGCTCTCGTCGAGCACCGCCCGTACCCGGGCGCCGGTGCCGACCGGGACCGTGCTCTTCACCACGACGGCCTTCAGGTGCTCGGCGCCCTTCAGCGACTCAACCACCGACCAGACGCGCGACAGGTCGGCGTCGCCCGCCGCGGTCGGCGGGGTGTCCACGCAGACGTACACGATCTCGGTGTCCGCGAGGGCTTCCTCGGCGCTCAGCGTGAAGGTGAGGCGTCCGGCGTTGCCCGCGATCAGCTCGCCCAGGCCGGGCTCGTGGATCGGCACCCGCCCGGCGTTCAGGAGGCGGATGCGCTCGTCCTGGATGTCGCGGACCGCGACGGTGTGGCCGAGCTCGGCCAGGCACGCGGCGGTCACCAGGCCGATGTAGCCGGCCCCGAAAACTGCGATCTTTCGCATCTCTTCCTCACCTCTTCACCCGCAAGAGTGCCCGAACAGGACCAGGCTCAGGAAATCGGGGTGAAGGGTGCTTCTATAGTGGTCCCACAGACATCCGATGAAAGGCAATATTTCAGGTCATGGCGATACAGTCGTGGTTCCCCCAGGCCAAGCTGGGGATCTTCGTTCACTGGGGCATCTACGCCGTCGACGGCGTGGCCGAATCGTGGTCCTTCTTCGACGGCCGGGTCGGTTACGACGACTACATGAAGCAGGTGGACGGGTTCACCGCCGACCGCTTCGACGCCGCGCAGTGGTCGGATCTGTTCGCCGAGGCGGGTGCCCGTTACGCGGTGCTGACCGCCAAGCATCATGACGGTTTCGCGCTCTGGCCGACGGCGTGGTCGGGGCTGCGCACCGAACGCGACTTCGTCGGCGAGTACGTGAGCGCGATGCGCGAGCGCGGGCTGCACGCCGGGCTGTACTTCTCGCACCTGGACTGGTCGCACCCCGACTACGCCAGCGTGGGCACCGGCGGCAACCGCTTCGCCCACCCGGAGCCGGGCAAGGAGGATCCGGCCGCGTGGGAGCGGTTCCTGGCCTTCCACCGGGGGCAGTTGCGGGAGCTTCAGGAGCGTTACGCGCCCGACCTGCTGTGGTTCGACGGCGACTGGGAGCGCGACGCCGCGACCTGGAGGATGAGCGAGCTGCGCGAGGAACTGCTCGGCCGACAGCCGGAGGTCGTGATCAACGGGCGGATGCAGGGCGAGGGCGACTACGCCACACCCGAGCAAGGCGTGCCGATCGAGCCGCCGGCCGGTCCTTGGGAGCTGTGCCTGACGATCAACGATTCGTGGGGCTACCAGGGGCACGACACCAACCACAAGTCGGTGCGCCAGCTCGTCCGGATCTTCGCCGAGACCATCGGCGGCGGCGGCAACCTGCTGCTCGACGTGGGACCGCGCGCGGACGGGACGATCACCCCCGAGCAGACGGCGCGGCTGCGGGAGCTGGGCGCCTGGATCCGGCCGCGGGCCGAGGCGGTCTACCCGACGGGACGCGGGCTGCCGCCCGGCCACTTCAACGGGGCCAGCACGGTCTCGGCCGACCGCCGGACGCTGTATCTGTTCGTGTTCGACCGGCCCAACGAGTTCGTGGTGCTGCGCGGGGTGCGCAACAAGGTCACCTCGGTACGCGTGCTGGGCGGCGCCGGTGACCTGCGGCACGAGCGGTTCGGCGGGCTGCACGAGGTGCCCGGATGGGAGTACGTCTACCTGGCCGACTCCGACCTCGATCCGCTGTGCACGGTGCTGGAGGTCCGGCTGGACGGGGAGCTGGAGGTCTACCGTGACCACACCCGCGACTAGGCGCGTGGCGATCTGCGGTATCGGGACGGAGTCGAGCACGTTCAGCGCACACCGCACTGGTTACCACGACTTCACCCTTTGGCACGATTTTTCGCGTTATCCGTTTCTTCGTCAGGACTCTGGGCGGTGGCCTGAGGAGGTGGCGGGGGTCCGGGTGGAGTTCGTCCCGATCCTGGTCGCCCGTGCGCTGCCGGGCGGCCAGGTCACCCGGGAGGCGTACGACCGGCTGGAGTCCGAACTGCTCGCCGGGTTGCGGGCGGCGGGGCCGTTCGACGGCGTCTACCTGGACCTGCACGGCGCGATGCACGTCGAGGGCCGCGACGACGCCGAGGCCGCGCTCGCCGCGGCGGTCAGGGACGTCGTCGGTCCCGGCGCGCCGATCGCCGCCTCCATGGACCTGCATGGCCAGGTGTCGCGCCGCTTCGCCGAACTCGTCGACCTGCCCACCGCCTACCGCACCGCCCCGCACGTGGACGTCGAGGAGACGCGCGAGCGCGCCTGCCGCCTGCTCGTCCGCGCGCTGGCCGAGAACCTGGACGTGGTCCGCTCCTGGGTACGGCTGCCGCTGCTGCTGCCCGGCGAACGCACCAGCACCCGCCTGGACCCGGCCGCCGCGATCTACGCCCGCCTGCCGGAGATCGAGCGACGCCCCGGCGTCCTGGACGCCTCGATCTGGATCGGCTACGCCTGGGCCGACGCGCCGCGCTCCAGCGTCAACATCCTGACCACCGGCACCTCCCCTGAGGCGGTCACCGCCGCCACCGCCGAACTGGCCGGCGCCCTGTGGCGCTCCCGCGACGCCTTCGCCTTCGCCATGCCCGCCCTGTCACCCCGCGCCGCCATCGAACAGGCGTTGTCCTCGCCACAACGCCCGTACTTCGTCAGCGACTCCGGCGACAACCCGACGGCCGGGGGCTCGGGCGACGCGGCGTTCTTCCTGTCCGGCCTCCTGTCCACCCCCGCGCTGGCGGGCGGCGGGAAGAGCGCGGTCTGGGCGTCCTGTGTGGATCCCACGGCCGTGGCGGCATGCGTGGCCGCGGGCGTGGGCGGCGAGGTGACCGTGCGGGTGGGCGGCGTCTACTCCGGCGACCCGCCGGTGCTCCTGAAGGGCACCGTCCACGCGGTACGGCCCGCCGACCCGGTGGGCGGCGACCTGGCCGTGGTCCGGGCCGGAGGCGTACACGCGGTGCTGACGACGCGGCGCAAGCCGTACCACCTCGTGAAGGACCTCACCGACCTGGACCTCGACCCGTGGCGGCATGACCTGACCGCCATCAAGATCGGCTACCTGGAGCCCGACCTGCACCAGGCCGCCGCCGCCTCGATCCTCGCCCTCACGCCCGGCGGCGTGAGCCAGGACCTGTCGGCACTGCCCTACACCCGCCTGACCCGCCCCATCCACCCCCTCGATCCCGCCATGCCCGCCCCCGACCTCACCCCCGTCCTGCTGAGACGCTCCCACTGAAATTCACCGCTCAGGCGCCCAGCCCGCGAGGCCGAGTGCCCGATCATCGGAGCGGCACCGCCGGCCTGCCACGACCGCAAGGGCGAGGCGAAGCGCCCGTGGGGCCCGCCCGAGCGCGCCCTGCTGGACACGGGGACCGCACGGCCACGGCCCCTCGCTGACCCGTGGCGGCGCTGCCGGCCGGCAGCGGCCCCGTGCCTCCGCGGATGGGTGCGAGGTGTCAAGGGGGCGTCAGGATCGGGGGGTTGGGCATGGGGATTTCATGGCAGGCGGGCCCTGGGTGAGGGGTGCGGGCCGATAGTGGGGGCATGACGGCTATCGCCTCTGATCGGCCTCCCGACGGCAGAACCGCCACCGGCCGCGGCATGGAGCAGTTTCACCACCCTCGCCCCGTCTGCGCCGGCCGCGGCACGACGTTCCGGCCGACGCCTCAGCGTGAACGGCTGATGTCCGGGCTCACCGGGCGGGTGGTCGAGTTCGGCGCCGGTGACGGGGTCAAGCTCACCTGCTATCCCCCCGAGGTCCGGGAGATCGTCCTCGTCGAACCCGATCCGTTCCTGCGGGCCGCGGCGGAGCGGGTGGCGGACGAGGTGCCCGCTCCGGTCAGCATCGTCGGCGGCGGCCCTGCCCGGGTGGCGCTGGACAGCGGCTCCTGCGACGCCGTGGTCTACTCGCTCACCCTGTGCTGCTGCCCCTGCCTGGAACGCACGCTCGCCGAGGCCCGCCGGATCCTGCGCCCCGGCGGCCGGCTGCGCTTCTACGAGCACGTCCGCTCGACCAACCCCGTCCTGGCCCTGGCCGAGGCGCTGGTCGGCCCGCTCTGGTCGCTGGCCGGCGGCGGCTGCCGTCCCGGCCGCGACCCGGTCGCCGCGATCCAGGCGGCGGGCTTCGTGCTCGAACACCTCGACCGCTTCACCTTCCAGCACGTCAGCCACGTCCTCGGCGCCGCCGTCAGCCCGCCGTCCTGACCACCGCCGTGGGTACGGGCATCGCACGCGACGACACGGCGATCGGCTTCTGCCGGGTCACGGCCGTGGCGCGCGGGCCGTACCTGTCGGTGCGACCGTCCATGACCTGGCGGCGTTGAGTTCCGCGACCTCCATGTCGGTGACGCGGGCGTGGAAGCCGTGCAGCCGCGCCCGCTCCTCGGCGCTCAGCACCTCGTCGATGTGCCCGAAGCCGCCGGGGGCGCGCCGGGCGATCTCGTCCAGGATCTCCTCGACCGCCATCCGGCGGTGATTCTCGACCAGCCGGTTGACCTTGGCGCGGCGCTCGCTCTCGTAGGCGGCGAGGCCGGCGGTGGTGGCCAGGTGGTAGGCGAGGACGCGGGCGTCGATGACGGTCTGCGAGCCGCCGTTCGAGCCGATCGGGTACATCGGGTGCGCCGCGTCGCCCAGCAGGGTGACCCGGCCGCGCGTCCACCAGGGCAGCGGGTCGCGGTCCACCATGGGGAACTCCCACACCTGCGGCGAGCGGGCGATGAGCCCCGCCACGTCGAGCCACGGGAAGCGGCGCTCGCCGAAGTGCTCCAGGACGTCCTCGTGGCGGCCGGTGACGTTCCAGCCGGCTCGCGCCACCGGTCCCGGCGTGCCGGTCCTGAGCTCGGCGACCCAGTTGACCAGCCCGTCGCCGATCGGGTAGCAGACGAACTTCCCGACCTCGTTCGCCCCCGACACGATCATGGTCCGCCCGCCCAGGTACGGCTCCGCCTCAGCCGTCCCCCGCCACATGCGCACCCCGTTCCAGAGCGGCGCCCCCTCCCCCGGATGCAGCCGCGCCCGGACCGCCGAGTGCAGCCCGTCGCACCCGACCAGCACGTCGCCGTCGAGCACCCGGCCGTCCTCCAGGTGGAGCCGGACCCGGTCGCGGTCCTGTTCGAAGCGCTCGGCCCTGCCGGTGACCAGCGCGGAGGGGCCGAGCCTGGCGCGTACGGCGTCGAGCAGGAGCATCTGCAGATGCCCGCGGTGGATGGAGTACTGCGGCCAGCGGTACCCGGCCGCCCGCCCCCGGGGCACGTCCATGATCATGTTGCCGTGGCGGTCGACGTAGCTCATGTGGGCGGTGGCCACCGAACGCGCCTCCAGGTCGCCGGCCAGGCCCAGCTCGGACAGTTCCCTGACGGCGTGCGGCTGCAGGTTGATGCCGGCCCCGATCGGGCGCAGGTCGGCGACCTGCTCGACGAGCACGGCGTCCAGGCCGGCGGCGTGCAGGCTCAGCGCGGTGGTCAGGCCACCGATTCCGGCTCCGGCGATCAGCACGTGCATGGGTCATCCTCCCGTGTGGTGATGCCAGGCGAGCAGCCGTCGCCCGGCCGCGAGCAACGCCGTGTTCAGCGTGTATCCAACGGCGCCGAGAACGGCGACCGCCGCCCACATCTGGGGCCGTGCCGACCAGCGCCGGCCACACGACCCCGCAGGCGATCGTGGCGATCTGCATCGGCAGCGGGCTCGGGACGGAGTTGAGGGTGCCGACGGCGATCTTCGTGCCGGACAGGTCGGCGAGGGCGCGGACGGGCGAGT
Organism: Nonomuraea sp. NPDC050540; assembly: GCF_044457485.1. Lineage (NCBI taxonomy): Bacteria > Bacillati > Actinomycetota > Actinomycetes > Streptosporangiales > Streptosporangiaceae > Nonomuraea > Nonomuraea sp. NPDC050540. Next base: position 781,546 of record NZ_JBITHA010000003.1, on the reverse strand, counting down.
CCTTGGCGGCGACGATCCGGTGGGTGCCCTGGGCCCTTCCTTGCGAAAAACGCCCCGTTTGTCGGCGATATACACGGGCGCCACGTCGATGATGGGAAGCACCCCGATCACCAGGTCGGCTTTTGCGGTCCAGGCGAATGCCGGACGGTATCCGGACCGGCGCAGGCCGTCAGCGCCAAGCGGGCGGCGACGGCGGTCAGACGGGCTGTCACCGTGGATTCTCCTCTGGCTGGGCGAAATGTCTGGCGGATAACTCCGAATGATCCTCCGATAATTACCGCGAAATTCGGCCATTTCGTCCATACCTCTTGGTAGAAAGCACTCTGTTCTTGATCGGAGCGCGGGAAAGGCAAGGAATTGACGCGAAGAATCGGCAGGGTCCCCCAGCTGCCGCCGGACAGCGGTCTCAACATCGTGATTCTGACCATGGCGGCCTCCATGTCCGGCGACCGGCAGAGCGCCGAGATGCTGGCCGAGTGCGCGGAGACGCTGTTCGCCGAGGGCGACGACGCCGACGCGCTCGACTGGTTCTCGCTCATCGTGGAGGGCGGCGAGCCCGAACTCGCCCCGCACGCGGCGCTGCGCATCGGCGACGTGCTCATCGACGAGGACCTCGGCACCGCCCAGGCCGCCTGGCGCCACGCCGCCGACCACGGCGCCGGGCAGGTCGCGAAGACCGCGCGCGAGAACTTCGAGGTGCTCGCCCGCCACGACGTCGAGCCGCGCACCAGCCCCGCCACGGCCGAGGAGGTGATCGGCCGCGCGGCACTGGCCCGCGGCCGCATGTGGGTCGCGGAGGGCGACCTGCGGGCGGCGGCCCATGCGTTCGGCCAGGCCACGGAGTCGCCGATCCCCGACCTCGCCGCGGAGGGCTTCGCCTACCTGGGCTCGGCGCTGGCGCTGGCGGGCGAGCCCGACCAGGCCGTGCCGGTGCTGGAGCGCGCGATCGCCACCGGGCACCCGCGCTACGGGCCCATGGCGGCGGTCGACCTGTCGTCCATCCTCAGCGGCCGGGGTCAGCACGACCGGGCGATCGCCGTGCTCAGGCAGGCCCAGCGCGGCGAGGGCTGGGCCGCCTCCATGGCGGCGGTCAACATCGGGGTGCTGCTCGCGCGCGAAGTGGGCGACCTCGACGCCGGTCTCGCCGAGCTGCGCCGCGTCGCCGCCGGTCCCGACCCGATGGCGGCCTCCGGCGGCCTGTTCAACCTCGCCACCCTCCTGGAGGAGAACGGCGACGCCGCCGGCGCGCGGCGCGCCTACCAGGACGCCGTGGCCCTGCAGCAGCCCATGTTCAGCGGGAAGGCCGCGGTCAACCTCGGCATCCTGGAGACCAGGGAGGGCGACCTCCAGAGTGCCGAGACCGCCTGGCGGCTGGCCGTACGGGTCGGCGGGCCTGAGGACCAGGCCAAGGCGCACGACATGCTGGAACGGCTCAGCCTCCTCGACCCGGCCGACTCCCTGTCCAGGGGCGCGAACCTGCTGGCGGAGGGCGAGCCCGAGGCGGCGCTGCGCGAGTTCGAGCTGGCCATGGACAGCGGCCATCCGCTGCACGCGCCGTGGGGCGCAGCCCATGCCGGGTTCCTGTTCTCGATCGAGTCGGGCCGGCAGGGCGCCGAGGCGGGCATCGGCCGGCTGCGCGAGGCGGGGCGGGCCGAACTGGAGCCGCGGGCGTGGGTGCTGTTCGGCGTGCTGGCCGTACGGCACGGCGACCTCGACGCGGCCGAAGCCGCCTGGCGCACCGTCCCCCGTACGGCCCGCGACGCCTTCCCCGCCGCCGCCTGCCTGCTGTGGGTGCTGCACCGGGACCCGGCGCAGGCGGAGGGGGCGTTCGGCTGGGTGCTGGAGGTGGCCGGCGACCTCGCGCGCGACGTGGTGGAGGCGGCCGAGCAGATCGGGCACGTGCGCGCCCGCCACGGCGACGAGGCCGGGAGCCGGCAGGCGTACGAGACGAGCCGCAGGCTGGCGGCACTAGCGAACTGACGGGTGCCCGGTCTCGGCGGTCTCCTCGCGCAGGGCCTCCCACAGGAGGTTCAGCGGATGGTCCAGGGCGTAGCGTTCGCGTTCGCCCTTCCTGGTGAACACCGCGGAGACCATCTCGACCTTGGGCTCGACGTCGTGCACCAGGTCCACGACGCGTAGCGGCCCGCCTTCCGCGACGCGTCTGGCCAGGGTGCGGGTGACGATCATGCAGCCACTGGCCAGGCGGGAGCGCAGGAGGGCGAGGCCGTACTGGACGTCCTCGATCTCCGCGGCGATCGTGAGGCGCTCGCGGAAGGCCGGCCCGAACCAGCGCGTCAGGAAGTCGGCGATCAGCCCGCTCCCCGGCACGACCAGCGGCAGCTTCGCGAGCGCGCTGACCGGCGCCGAGGGGCCGGGCAGGTCCTCGTACGGCAGGTTCGTCAGCAGGACGGGGCTGCCGCGGCGCCATTCGAGCACGTCGTAGGCGTCGTGGGCGGCGGGCGCGCCGACCGGGGTGACGACGCTGCCGCACAGCAGGTCGACCCGGCCCTCGTCCAGGCGCGGCCAGAAGTCCTTGGTGCGCACGTGCACGAGCCGGAACTCCACGCCGCGCCGCGTGAACTCCGCCGCCACCCGCTCCCACGCCCGCGACAGGATCCACAGCGTGAACTCGGTCGTGCCGGCGGTCAGCGTCGTGCCGATGCGCCGCCGGCCGGCGTGCACGTCGCCCATCAGCTCGGCCAGCACCTCCTGCGCCCGCTCGACCAGGCTCTCGCCGGTGGGGGTGAAGGCGAAGTCCTTGCCCCTGCCACGCTTGCTGACCAGTACCTCGCCGCAGAGCTCCCGGTAGGTGCGGTTGAGGCTGTCGAGCTGCTTCTGCACGCTGGACTGCTCCCTGCCGAGCAGCCGCGCCGCCTGCAGCGCCGAGCCCGTCCGCCGGACCACGGCCAGCGTCCTGAGCTGGTCGAGGCTGGTGTCGAGCAGCGCGGGCGGGCAGCTCAGCAGCAGGGCCAGCGGCTCGTCGGGCGGCACCAGCTCAGGTAAGGGCGCGGACATGCCACGAACCTACTGCCTCAGCCGCCGCGCCCCAGCCCCGCCTCGCGCGCCTGGACGATCGCCTGCGCCCGGTCGGCCACCTGGAGCTTGGCGAAGACGTTGGAGACGTTGTTGCGCACGGTCTTCGGCGACAGGTGGAGGCGCTCGGCGATCTCGCCGTTCGAGCGGCCGGCCGCGATCAGCTCCAGCACCTCGCGCTCGCGCGCGGTCAGGTGCGGGAACGGCGGCGCCCCCGGCACCTCGCCCCGCGCCAGCCGGGCGAAGAACCCGCTCACCCGGGCCGCCAGCGCCTGCCCGAAGATCACCTCGCCGCCCGCGACCGCCGTGACGGCCCGCAGGATCTCGCCCTGGTCGGCGCCCTTGAGCAGGTAGCCGCGGGCGCCGGCGACCATCGCCGCCAGCACGGTGTCGTCGTCCTCGTGCATGCTCAGCACCAGCACGCCCGCCTCCGGCACCTCGGCCACGATCCGCTCGGTGGCGCGGATGCCGTCCATGCCGGGCATCTGCAGGTCGAGCACGACCACGTCCGGCCGCAGCCGCACGGCCAGCTCAACCGCCCCCAGCCCGTCGGCCGCGGTGCCGACCACCTCGGCCCGCCCGGTCGAGTCGAGCATCATGCGCAGTCCGTCGCGGTAGACGGGATGGTCGTCGGCCAGGACGACCCTCGGCACGCTCATCCGGCCCAGCCCGACGGCAGGACCGCGTGGACCCGCGTGCCACCGCCCGCGCCGGGCGTGACCGCGCACCGGCCGCCCAGCTCGCGCGCCCGCTCCCGCATGGCGATCAGCCCCACGCCCGGCGCGACCTCGGGACCCACGCCCCGGCCGTCGTCGACCACCTCGACCTCCAGCTCGCCCTCCGCCGTGCTCAGGCGGATCTCGCACGTACGGGCCGCCGCGTGCCTGGCGACGTTCACCAGAGCCTCGCACACGATGCGGTAGGCGGCGACCTCCGTCGCGGCGGGCAGTTCGCCCAGGTCCGCGGCCACCCGTACGCGCACGTCCAGGCCGCCGCCGCGGAAGCGCTCGGCCTCCCGCTTCAGCGCCTCGGCCAGGCCCCAGCGGTCCAGGGCGGGCGGCAGCAGGTTGTGCACGAGCCGCCTGACGTCCTCGATGACCGTGCCCAGATCGCCCCGCACCTGGCCGAGCACCTCCCCCGCCGCCCGCGGATCGCGATCCAGCAGGTTGCGCGCCGCCTCCACCTTCAGCGCCGCGGCGGCCATGGCCGGGCCGAGGCCGTCGTGCAGATCCCGGCGCAGCCTGCGGCGTTCCTCCGCCATGCCGGTGACCAGCCGCCCGCGGCTGAGCCGCAGCTCCTCGGTGAGCGCCGCCGCCCGCACCGCCGCCGCCGTCTGGCGTACCACGTCGGCCAGCAGTCGCTGGTCCGCCTCGGCCAGCCGCCCGCGCGGCACCAGCGCCAGGCGGCCGATCCGCTCGCCGCGGTAGGTGATCGGCAGCACGAGCGCGTCGGCGCGCGGCTCGCCGTGCTCGGCCGCGAGCGTGCCGCCGTCCTGCCCGTCGAGCTCCACCCTGACGTACGGCGAGCCGAACGCCCGCGACACCGCCCGCGCGGCCTCCGGCAGCGGCCCGCCCGGCCCGCTCGCCTCCTCCAGCCGCTCGGCCAGCGCCGACACCACCTCGTACGGCTCCGCCCTGCCGGTGAGTATCCGGTTCACCCAGCGGCGTGCCCGATCGCGGACCGGGGCGTAGGCGACGGCGACCACCGTGGCGGCCAGCACGGCGGCCACCGGCTCGTCGATCAGGGCGCCCAGGCCCACGAAGACGGGGACGTCGACGGCCACCACCGCCACGGCCAGCCCGCCGTACAGGATGGTCCAGCCGAGCAGCGGGTCGATGTCGTAGAGCCGGTAGCGGCCGACGGCCACCAGCACGGCGCCGGCGACGGCCAGCAGCGACGCGACGAACGCCAGGTCCTGCGGGATGCCGTCGACCGCGAGGGGCAGCACGATCAGCACGCCGTTCAGCACCGCGGCCAGCGCCATCCAGCGCAGCTGAGCCCGCAGCACACCCTGCGAACCGCGGAAGCGGCGCACGAACGCCACCACGGGCACCGCCGTGCTCAGCGCCAGCAGCACGGGTACGGCCGGCAGCACCGACAGCCACACCCGGTCCGGCGGGAACGGAAGCGGAAGGTCGACCCCTGGCCACGGGCCGCCCGGCCGCGCGGTGTCCGCGACCAGGCGCCAGGGGACCGTGACGAAGACCGCCACCGCGAGCCCCGCCGAGGCCAGCGTCACCCAGGCCGCGGGCCGCCAGCGCCGGGTGGGCAGGCGGCCGTCGGGGAAGTACAGCAGGACGAGCGGGGTGACCAGGTTCAGCAGCGGGCCCAGGCGGGCGCCGGTGAACAGGGCGGCGGAGGTCAGCGGGAGCCGCCCGCCGTACACGTGGAAGGACAGGACGGCGTACGCGGCGCCGAGCCCGTTCAGGCCGGCCACGAGGGCGCTGCCGAGCAGGAGCCAGGTCATCGGATGCCGGGGCAGGCGGCTGGACAGCACCAGTCCGGCGCCGGCCAGGGCCAGGGCCGGGATCGTGGACGACCAGATCGACCAGTCGAGGGGTTCGGGGCGCGGGGCCGTACCGGAGAGAAGGTCCAGCCAGGTGGCGGCGAGGACGCCGGCGGCGGAGAGCACGGCCACGGCGGTGGCGGCGGCTCTGGGCAGGGGGTACCAGAACACCGTGCCAGCGTGGCACAGCCGGACACCCGTGACAGGTGACCGGTATCCCTCTCGAACCGGGACATCTGCCCCTGGTGGCCCGGGACGGCGGCGGGAGAGCGTGGGTGCCTCATCGACCTTCAGGAGGCACCAATGATCACCCACAGCACTTCGGCCGGGGTGGAGGGCGGCCGGCTCGCGGGGGCGCTGCTCTCCACCGGCGCGGCCGCGTGGGCCGCCGGCACGGTCGTGGTGGGCGAGAAGATCCAGGAGGGCGTCCAGACGCTCGACACCGTCACGGGGATGATGTTCGTGGCGGGCGTCTGGGCGTTCGTGTGGCGGGTCTGGACGGCGCGGGCCACCGGCGAGCGCCTCGGCCGGGTCGTCCCCTTCGGCCTGCTCGTGCTGCTGCCCGCCGCGTTCCTGCTCAACGTCCTGTCCTTCGGCTACGCCACCCACGACGCGTTCCCGCTCTGGTTGCAGGTCCTGGACGCCGCGTGGCCGCTGAGCATGCTCGGGATGCTGGCGCTGGGGATCACGATCGCCGCCGCCGGGCGGGTCGAAGGGCCGCTGCGGTGGCTGCCCCTGGCGGCCGGGCTGTGGTTCCCGGTGACGATGGCGGCCCAGATCCTCGGCGGCCCGGCGGTGTCCACGTACGTCAGCGCCGCCTGGCTGATCGGCACCTACGGCGTCATCGGCCTGCTGATGGCCAGGCGCTGAGCGGACGGCGCGCGGGTTTGCCAGGGGCCGGACCCACGGGGACCATAGGGAGTCATGCGCGCACCCGACCCGAACGCCGAGCAGGTGAGGGCGGCCGTCGAGGCGTTCCGCATGCTCAGCGACGGCACGCGGCTACGGCTCATGTGGCTGCTGTCATCGGGCGAGTACGACGTCGGGTCGCTGGCCGAGGCCGTCGACGTGCCCCGGCCGTCGGTCTCGCAGCACCTGGCGAAGCTGCGCCTGGCGGGACTGGTGGAGACCCGCAGGGACGGCCGCCGGGTCCTCTACCGGGCACGCGACTCCCACGTGCGCGCGCTGATCCACGAAGCCCTGTTCCACGCCGGCCACGAGGTCTCCGGCATCCCCCGGCACGACTGAACACGGCTACGAGCCGGTGTCCACCACCGTCGGAACGTCCTCGAACACCAGGGCGCGCAGGGCGTCGGCCGCCGCGCGGTCCAGCACCGTCGCGCTCGCCGCCGGCCCCGGCGAACCGGCGCGAACCTGGGCGAGCAGCCGCCGCCAGCGGCGGCTGTGCCGGTCGAACGTCGCGGCCGGCACCACCCGGCCGCGCGCGTGCTGCCCCTCCAGCGCCGTGCGCGGGTCCACGTCCAGAAGGATCAGATGGAACGGCCGGCCGCGCCGCCTGGCCAGCCACGCGAACCCATGCAGGACGTGCGGCCAGGCGCCCCGGTTGTGCGCGACCACGGAATGCCCAGCGGCCAGTTCGCGCCCGATCCGCGACACGTGCCCGACGTAGACCACGAACGTCCGCACCGGCTTGGGCGCCCACGACAGCCTGCGCCCCCACCGGTTACGCGACTGGCGCGAGTCGATCACCCGGACCGGGCCGACGGCCACGGGCTCGTGCTCGTCGCCGGTCAGGCCGTACAGGCGGGTCAGCAGGGTGCTCTTGCCCGCCCCCGGCAGCCCGGTGAAAATCACGAGCGAGCCGGGCGGGTAACGGAGAGCCTCGCCGGATTCCACGTGGCCTCCCGTTATGGCATGAACGTCGGCGCACACTCTACCCGGCCCCCGTGGGGAAGACGTCGAAGTGGACGATGACCCGGGCGGTGCCCGGATGGTCGGGCCCGCGCTCGTCCGACACCACGCGATAGGGCTCGATCACCTCCATGACGGCGTCGCGCATGGCGATGCTCTCCTCGGTCGTCAGCCTCAGGGAACGGCGCGACAGGCCGCTGGCCTCGACCCATTCCCTGGGGGTGCCGGCTTCCTCGGCGAGCCAGCGCTCCAGTTCGGCGCCGCGCTGCCGTACGAGGTCCTGGAGGAGGACGCGGATGACGCCGAGCGCCTCGCTGTCGGCGGCGTCCTCCGGCGTGCCGTAGCCGAAGCCGCCGGGGGTCACCCGCCAGTACTTCTCCTTGCCCTTGCCCATCCCCTCCGCCACCTCGATCATCCCGTGCCTGGCCAGTTCGCGCAGGTGGTAGCTGGTGGAGCCGGTGTTCTCTCCGACGCGGCCGGACAGCTGGGTGGCGGTGGAGGGGCCGAGTTCCTCCAGGAGTTCGAACAGTCGCAGTCGCAGGGGGTGCGCGAACGACTTCATGGCGTTCACGTCGAGAGTTCTCTTCGAAAACCGCTTGCCGGCCATCTGCGTGCAAACCTATCTTTGCAAAGAAATACATGCACAGTTTTCTTTACACACTAGCGGAGCCGTGATGCGTTCGTTCGGTTTTCTGTGGTCGTCGTCGGCGCTGTCGAACCTAGCCGACGGCGTCCTCAAGGTGGGAACCCCTTTGCTGGCCGTCACCTTGACCCGCTCCCCGGCGGAGGTCGCGCTCGCCGGCGTCGCCACCACACTGCCCTGGCTCCTGCTCGCCCTGCCGGCCGGCGCCGTGGCCGACCGCCAGGACCGGCGCCGCATCATGGTCCTGGCCAACGCCTTCCGCGCCACCCTGCTGGTGGCCGTCGCCGCCTTCGCCTGGTCCGGCACGCTGTCGCTCTGGATCCTGCTGGCCGCCGTCCTCCTGTCCGGAACAGCCGAGGTCTTCGCCGACACCTCCGCCCAGTCCGTCCTGCCGATGACCGTCCCCTCCGACCGCCTGGCCTGGGCGAACGGCCGCATCGTCGGCGCCCAGACGGTCGGCAACGACTTCATCGGCTCGCCGCTGGCGGGCGTCCTGGTCGCACTCCTCCCACCCGCCATCCTCGGCGCCCCCGGCATCCTGTACGGCTTCGCCGGCCTCCTGCTCCTGGGCATGCGAGGCACCTACCGCCCCGCCCCCGCCGAAGCCCACCTGGCCACCCGTCCCAGCGCGCCCGCACACGCCGCCCCGGACCAGGCCGCCACTGGCCCCGGCACGCCCAGACGCGCCACCCCCGATCCGGCCGTCTCCGGATCGCCCGCGCACCTCGCGCCCGATCCGGAGGGCATCGCCGCCTCGGGTTCCGGAGGCTCGGAGGCGTCCGGGTCGGGGGGCGCGTCCGGGGTGGACGGTGAGGCGGGGCCGTACAGGCGGAGTCTGGTGGGTGACATCGGCGAGGGCCTGCGGTACCTGTGGGCGCACCGGTTCCTGAGGTTGCTGGCGATCTGCAGCGGGATGCTGAACCTCGGCAACGCCGCCTTCTTCGCCGTGTTCGTACTGTGGGTCGTCGGCCCGGGATCGCGCATGGAGCTCTCACCCGCCGCGTACGGCCTCATGATGACCGCCTTCGCCGTCGGCGCGGTGGGCGGTTCGTTCGTGAGCGACCGCGTGATCCGGTGGGGCGGCGAGGGACGGATGCTGGTGGGTTCCTGGCTGCTCAGCAGCCTGCTCCTGGCGGCCCCCATCCTGGCGCCCCACCCGGCCGCGCTGTTCCCCGTGGCGGTCCTGTGGGGCGCCACCAACACCTGGTCCAACGTGATCGTCATCTCGACCCGCCAGCGGATCATCCCCGAGGGTCTGCTCGGCCGCGTCAACTCCGCCTACCGGCTGATAGGCATGGGCGGCATGCCGATCGGCGCCGGGGTGGCCGGCCTGATGGGCGAGACGTGGGGCCTTCTATCGGTCTTCATCGCCTCGGCCGTGATCTGCCTGGCCGCCGTAGCCCTGATCGCCCGCGCGATCCCCGCCTTCACCCCCGCAACCCCCCAGCCCTAACCCCCTCGCCCCTGTGGCAGAAGGCACGCGTCAGGCGAATGGGCGGGTGCCCCCACGGGTGGTGCGGGGGTGTGGCCGACACGACGGCAGGGGCGAGCGGTGAGCGCCATGAGAGGCGTACGGACACGGTGGCGCGCGGTGGGGTGCGGGCGAGTGACAGATGTGAGGGAACGGCGTTGAGCGCGGGCGGGTGACGGGCGGAGGGACGGCGTTAAGGGCGTGTGGGTAGGGGTTTGGGGGGTGGGGTGCCGAGTTGCGAGGCTCTGGGGGCTGGGGCGCGCGAGGGGTGGGGATCTAATTTCCGGGGCGTTGAGCTGGACCTTGACTATTCCCGACATAACCAGATCACGTTAGGTACCCTATGGCTTGCGCTGAGATGACATGATTGCCCCGGAGCAACGAGGGGATGGCATGCGGGAGATCGGCGGACGGTACCTCCTCAGCGAGGAGGCCGGTCGTGGGGGTATGGGAGTCGTCTGGCGGGCCTTCGATCAGCTCCTCCATCGAGAGGTTGCCCTCAAGGAGCTGACGCTGGCCGGTGAGGCCGAGGTGGTGCGCAGGCGAGTGCTGCGGGAAGCCCGCATGGCCGCCGGACTGACGCACCCCAACATCGTCACGGTCCACGACCTGATCGAGAAGAGCGGCAAGCTCTGGATCGTCATGGAGTACCTTGACGGCCTCTCCCTGCACCAGCTTCTCTCCCAGGTGGGCACGCTGCCCGCCCAGAGTGTCGCCGCGATCGGGCAGCACCTGCTCGCCGCCCTGCGTACCGCGCACCAGGCGGGCGTCCTGCATCGCGACATCAAGCCGGCGAACGTGATGCTCACCGGCGACCGCGTGGTGCTCACGGACTTCGGCATCGCGACCGCCGAGGGCGACATCCGCACGACGACGTCCCGCCGTCTGCGCGGCACCCCGGCGTTCATGGCTCCCGAGCGCCTGTACGGCGGCGCCGCCACCAAAGAGGCCGACATGTGGTCCTTCGGCGCGACCCTGTACAGCGCCCTGGAGGGCCAGCCGCCCTACCCGGGCCAGGACGCCGCGACCGTCCTCGCCATGGCCCGCACCGGCAGCTTCCCGACCCCCCGCCGCGCCGGAATCCTCCGCCCGCTGCTGGAGGGCCTGCTGCACCACGACCCGGCCCGCCGTTTCACGAACGAGCACACGGCCGGTCTGCTGGCGGGCGTGCGGGCGAGCAGCTTCCAGGCCGCCATCTGACGACCCGGGTTCAGCAGGTCATCAGGTGCATGGCGGCCAGCGCCTGCCAGGGCCGCCACCGCTCGGGGTCGACGCCGCCGGGGAACAACCTGGCCACGGCGGCGTGCAGTGAGGGGTCGGACGCGGGCCACGCCTCGGGATCACCGGTCCGGAAGGCCAGGTCGGAACCAGTCTGAGCGGTGAGATCGGCCGGCCTGGCGAACCCTAGCGCCTCCAGCTCGGCCTCCGTGAACGCCGCGGCATCGGGGAAGACGTGGGTGAGCCCGCCGGGCAACCCGGGCACGGCCGTACCGAGGCCGCGCACCAAGGTCGCGAGCCCGTCAGCCGCCACGCGCGCCACGACGATCTCCAGCGGATTCCACGCACCGGGAACCGTCAGCCCCGGACGGGACGCCACCAGAGGCCCCAGAACGGGATCCGCCCCCAGCGCGGCGGCCCCGGGCGCCGGATCGGTGTCGAGGCCCAGCAGCCGGCCGACCTGGTCCACGACGTGGATGAGCCCCTCCCAGTAGGGCAGGTGGGCGGTCAGCACCAGGTGGCCGGGATCGCGCCCGGCCCGCACTTCGAGCACGCCGGGCGCCCCGTCCAGGCTCACGGTCCGCCGGTACGCCCCGTCGCGCACCTCCTCCACCCCCGGGATCGCGCGAGCCCCCAGATAGGACCGGACGGCCGGCCAGTCGTACCCCGGCAGAACGGGCAGTCGCAGCGCGAGCCCGCCGTCCGCCACCAGCCGATCGGCGCGGTGCCGGCGGTCGCGCAGTTCGCCGGGCGCGGCGTGGAAGATCTCCCGCATGGTCCTGTTGAACTGCCGCAGGCTTCCGAACCCCGACGCGAAGGCGATGTCCAGCACGGTCAGATCGGTGTCGTCCAGGAGCCGGCGGGCGAAGTGGGCCCGCCGCGACCGCGCCAGCTGGTCCGGGCTGGCACCCAGATGCTTCAGGAACAACCGGCGCAGATGCCGCGGCGACACGCCCACCCGCTCGGCCAGCGCCGCCTCGGTCCCGCCGTCCAGGACACCGGAGATGATCAGCTGCCAGGCGGCGCACACCAGCCGGGGCACGTCCGCCGACACCGGCCCCGCCACCCGGTACGGCCGGCACCGCAGGCACGCCCGGAACCCGTCCGCCTCCGCCGCCCCCGCATGCCCATATAGCCGGATGTTCTCCGCCAACGGCCGCGACCCACACCCAGGACGACAGTAGATACCCGTCGTCACCACCGCCGAATACACCGTCATATCCCATGTCTACGCCACCCCACACCCCAAGGCCGGACATATCCGGACGCGCGGAAGACCGCCACGTAGAGTCGGAGCATGCAGGATCTTGAGCGGTTCGCGACCCTGACCACCGCGCACCTGGCCGACGGATGCATCCGCGCCGGCGTCCAGGTCCGCTGCGCGCCCTCGGCGGTGCGCGCCGTGGTCCCCGGCTCCCGCGTGTTCGGGCGCGTCCTGCCCGCCCGGCACGTCGGAAGCGTCGACGTGTTCCTGGAGGCGTACGAGTCGGCCGAACCGGGCGACATCCTCGTGGTCGACAACGACGGCCGCACCGACGAGGCCTGCGTCGGCGACCTGGCCGTGCTGGAGGCGCGGGCGGCCGGCGTGGCCGGGGTCGTCATCTGGGGCCTGCACCGGGACACCGCGGACATCAGGGCGATCGGGCTGCCGGTGTTCAGCATGGGCGCGCTGCCGACCGGCCCGCTGCGGCTGGACACGCGGCCCGCCGACGCGCTCGGCAGCGCCCGCGTGGGCGAATGGACGGTGGGGCGCGGCGACCTCGTGGCCGGCGACGAGGACGGCGTGCTGTTCGTGCCCGCCGAGCGGGCCGCGGAGGTGCTCGGCCTGGCGGAGGGGATCAGAGACGCCGAGCGCGGCCAGGCCGAGCGCATCCGCGGCGGCCGCTCCCTGCGCGAGCAGCTGCGGTTCGGCGACTATCTGGCGGAACGGCGGGCCGCCCCCGGCCTCACCTTCCGCGAGTACCTGCGCTCGGTGGGCGGCGCCATCGAGGAGTGATCCTCACCCGCCGGGCAGCCGCAGCAGACCGCTGTCATAGGCGAAGATCGCCGCCTGGACCCGGTTCTCCAGCCCGAGCCTCGTCAGGATGCGGTTGACGCGGCTCTTCACCCCGGCCTCGGACAGGCCGAGTTCGGCGGCGATCTGGGCGTTGGACAGTCCCTTGGCCACCAGGACCAGCACGTCCAGCTCGCGCCGGGTGAGCGGGCCGGGAGCCCGAGGGCGTTCCGGCGGGTCGAGGAGGGCGGAGGGCACCGCCGCGAACGCGCCGATCAGCCGCCTGGTCACACTCGGGGCCAGCATGGAGTCACCGGCCGCCACCACCCTGATCGCCTCGGCGAGCTGCTCGGGCGAGGAGTTCTTCAGCATGAAGCCGCCGGCCCCGGCGCGCAGGGCGGCGTGCACGTACTCGTCGAGGTCGAACGTGGTCAGGACCAGCACGCGCGGGCGCGGCCGATCGCGGTGCGGCCAGCCGGACAGGATGCGGGCGGTGGCCTCGACGCCGGTCAGGCCGGGCATCCGCACGTCCATGACGATGACGTCGGGGCACAGGTCGGCGGCCATGGCCACGGCCTGCCCGCCGTCGGCCGCCTCGCCGACGACGTCGAGGTCGGCCCGCCGTACCAGCATGGCCTTGAGCGCGGCACGGACCAGTGCCTGGTCGTCGGCGATCAGCACGCGGATCATCCCGAGGCCGCCCATCGCAGCCGGGCCTCGACGCGCCAGCCGCCGTTGTGCGGGCCGGCGCGCAGGTCGCCGTCGAACAGGGCGGCGCGCTCGCGCATGCCGATGAGGCCGAGGCCGGAGCCGGGCAGCGGGCTGTGGCCGGGCGCGGGCGGGCCGTTGGCGACCACGACGGACAGGCCGCCCGAGACCTGGCGCACCTCGACGCGGACGGTCACGGGGCCGGCGTGCTTCAGGACGTTCGTGAGGGCCTCCTGGACGATGCGATAGGCCGAGACCTGCGCGGCCTGCGGCACCGCGGCCGCGTCCCGGCCGGTGAACGTGAGCTCGACCCGGCAGCCGGCCGACTCCGCGGCGGCGGCCAGCCGGTCGAGATGGTCGAGGGAGGCGTTCGGGCCGGTGTCGCCGGGGCCGCCGTCGGCGAGCAGGCCGAGCAGGCGGCGCATCTCCTCCAGCGCCGTGTCGGCGGCCGAGCCGATCGCGCGCACGCCGGTATCGCCGGGAAGCGCCTCGGCGCTGGCGCGCGCCTGCATGGCGATCGCGCTGACGTGGTGGGCGACCAGGTCGTGCAGGTCACGGGCGACGCGGGCACGCTCGGCCGTGACCGCGCGGCGGGCGCTGAGCTCCTGTTCCGCGCGCAGCCGGTCGGTCAGCTCGCGCAGGCGACGGGCATCCTCCCGTACGCGCCGCTGCGCGCTGCCCAGCAGCCACAATCCCCACGCCAGGCCCGCCACGAGCACCCACTCCAGCGGCCCGAGCGACAGCCCAGGCGGCGCGGGCCGCCCCAGCGCCGGCCGCAGCACCTCGGGCCCCAGCACCGCGGCCGTCACCACCACGACCATCGCCGCGCTGCCCGGCGGCCGGGCGTACCGGGCCACCGCGTACCCGGCGAAGGCCACGAACACCCCGTCGTTGTAGCCGACGACCGGATCGGCCACCTCGTACACCACGTAGGCCAGGCCGACCACGACCATCACCGGCCACGGCTGGGTACGCCGCCACACCAGCGGCAGCCCCTGGGCCAGGATCAGCGACAGCAGCATCGCGGCGGTCGCCGGATCGCCCGGCAGGCCCTCGCTCAGCCGCAGCAGCACGCCGAGCAGCGTCACCGCGCAGGCGAGCAGCGTGTCGGCGGCGCGCGGGTGCGCGGCGAAGAGCTGGCGTAGGGTCGTCATCGGTCTGGCCAGCGTAGACGAGCCCCGGGCGGCGACCGGACCGGAGGCGACCAAAGATGCGCGGGCACCGGGAAGATCCCCCTCCGGGGGGAGATAGGGTGTGCGCCGTGATCGCCCGTCAGAGCCAGCTCGTCCTCGACTGCGCCGACCCGGCCCGCCTGGCCGCGTTCTGGGCCGCCGTCCTCGGCGGGGAGCCCGTGCACCGCGACGCCGGCTGGTCGTCGGTCCGTCCGCCGGACGGGCTGCGCCTGGCCTTCCAGCGGGTGCCCGAGGGCAAGACGGCCAAGAACCGCCTCCACCTGGACCTGGCCGTCGCCTCCCCCGCCGACGCCGCGCGGGCGGTGCTCGCGCTGGGCGGGCGCGCCGTCGGAGAACTCCAGGTGGACGCGGTGGGCGCCTTCCAGACGATGGCCGATCCGGAGGGCAACGAGTTCTGCCTCGTCAGCCCGTGATCAGTCCTTCTTGGCGCGCAGCTCGGCCTCCTCGGCGTCCATGGCCGCCGCCTCCTCGGGCGTCGGCGCGGTGCCGCCGAGGTGCGCGGGCTGCCACCAGACGCCCTGCGGGATCTCCGGGTACGTGCGCTGCGCCCGGTCGACCAGCTCCGTCAGGCGGGTCTGCAGGGTGGCGGTGTGCTCGTTGACGTTCTCGCCGCGCTTGGGGTGCATCGGCTCACCCACCAGGATGCTGATGGGCACGTGCCGCTGGGTCAGCTGCTTGGAGCGGCCCTTGGTCCACAGCCGCTGGCTGCCCCAGAGGGCGACCGGGATCAGGGGCACGTTGGTGGCCTGGGCCATCCGGATGGCGCCGTTCTTGATCTCCTTGACGGTGAACGAACGGCTGATCGTGGCCTCGGCGAAGACGCCGACCACCTCGCCCGCCTTCAGCATGCGCAACGCGGTGGCGTAGCTGCCCGCCCCGGCGCCCCGGTCGACCGGAATGTGCTTCATGCCGCGCATCAACGGCCCGGAGATCTTGTGGTCGAAGACGTCCTGCTTGGCCATGAACCGCACCAGCCGCTTGGACGGCAGCGCCCCGAACCCGGCGAAGATGAAGTCGAGATAGCTGATGTGGTTGCTGACCAGCACCGCGCCGCCCGTCCTCGGCACGTGCTCGGTCCCCTCCATGTGGAAGCGGTAGTCCATCACCTTGAAGAGGGTCCGCGCCAGCGCGATCACCGGCGGGTACACGATCTCAGCCATGCCCGAACCGTAGCCTAGGTTGGACGGTGGTCGGGAGGGTGACCATTCCCCGGACGTTGCCGTGGCTGGTACGCCGGATTCCGGACGGGTCCACGTCGTAGTCCGGCTCCACGGCCCTGACGAGTTCTTCCAGCGTGACGCGGGCTTCGAGCCTGGCCAGGGCGGCGCCCAGGCAGTGGTGGCGGCCGGCGCCGAAGCTGATCGCGCGGGAGGTGTCGCGGGTGAGGTCGTAGGCGCCGGCCTCGGGGAAGGCGCTCTCGTCGCGGTTGGCGGAGCCGATGAGGAGCCAGATCTTGGCGCCGGGCGGGAGACGCTCGCCGTACAGCTCGATCTCTGTTGTGAGGCGGCGGGCGATGCCGTGCGCGGGGGTGTCGTAGCGCAGCGTCTCGGCGGCCCATTCCCCGATCGCGCCCGCGAACGCGGCGGCGCGCTGGGCGGGGTGGCGCCAGGCGTGGTACCAGGCGGCGTTGAGCAGGTGGGTGGTGGTCTCCGCGCCCGCGCCGATCAGGAGCATGAGGAAGGCGACGATCTCCCCGTCGTCCAGCCCGTCGTCGGCGACGAGGACGGAGACGAGGTCGTCGCGCGGCGACGCGCGGCGCTCGGCGACGATGGAGGCGTAGTAGTCGCCGAGTCCGATGATGCTCTTGAGCCCGTCTTCGCCCATCTCGCCGTTCGGGTCGTAGCGGAGCAGGGCGTCGGAGCGGCCGCGGATCTCGGCCCGGTCGGCGCGCGGCACGCCGATGAGCTCGGAGATGACGTCGAGCGGGAGGCGGGCCGACAGCTCCGTGGCGAAGTCGAAGCTCCCCTTGTCCGCCGCGGCGGCCACGTACGCGCGGGCCATCCGCCTGACCATGGGTTCGAGGGCGGCGACGCGGCGCTGGGTGAAGCCGCGCGCGACGATCGCCCGCATCCGGGTGTGGTCGGGCGGGTCCATGGCGACGAACGACAGGTAGGAACGCGCCTTCGGCCCCCACGCGCCGGGATCGATCATGGGCCCGTGGTCGCTGGAGTACAGGTCGCTGTCGGGCAGCGCGGCGGCGACGTCGGCGTGCCGGGACAGCGCCCAGAAACCGAGCGCCTCGTTGCGGTAGAGCGGTGCTTCGCGGCGCATCCTGGCGTAGACGGGGAACGGATCCTCGATGACCGCGGGATCGTAAGGACTGTAGACAAGCTCCACCCGGACCACGCTATTCCGCTTGCTCTCCGGTGAGAACGGGCATTGGTTAGTGACCATGAAGAAGCTCATCAATTCGCCCGGCGACGTGGTCGGCGACGCGCTGAAGGGCATGGCGGCGGCGCATCCGTCGCTGCGGGTGGCCGACCAGGTCGTCTACCGCGCGGCGGGGCCGCGCGCGGGCAAGGTCGGGCTGGTCTCCGGCGGCGGCTCGGGTCACGAGCCCCTGCACGCCGGCTTCGTCGGGTACGGCATGCTCGACGCGGCCTGTCCGGGGGAGGTCTTCACCTCACCGGTGCCGGACCAGATCATCGCCGCCACGCGGGCCGTCGACGGCGGCGCGGGCGTGCTCCACATCGTCAAGAACTACACCGGCGACACGCTCAACTTCGAGCTGGCCGCCGACATGACCGAGGGCGTCGAGGTGGCCGGCGTGCTGGTCGACGACGACGTGGCGGTCCAGGACTCGCTGTACACCGCCGGCCGGCGCGGCACCGGCGCCACGTTGTTCGTGGAGAAGATGGCCGGGGCGCTGGCCGAGCAGGGCGCGCCGCTGGCGCAGGTGGCCAGGGTGGCGGCCGAGGTGGACGGGCGCAGCCGCTCGTTCGGCATCGCGCTGACCTCGTGCACGACGCCGGCGGCCGGCAAGCCGACGTTCGACCTGCCCGACGACCAGGTGGAGCTGGGCATCGGCATCCACGGCGAGCCGGGCCGCCGCCGGGCGCCGCACGCCCCCGCGCGGGAGCTGGCCGAGGTCGCGATGGACGCCGTCCACGGCGACCTGCCCCTCTACGGCGACCTGCTCGTCATGGTCAACGGCATGGGCGGGACGCCGCTGATCGAGCTGTACGTGGTCTTCGCCGAGGTGGAGGCGTACGTACGGGCGAAGGGCGCGCGGGTGGCGCGCTCGCTGGTCGGCAACTACGTGACGAGCCTGGACATGCAGGGCTTCTCGGTCACCGTGTGCCGGCTGGACGACGAGCTGACCCGGCTGTGGGACGCGCCGGTCGAGACGCCGGGACTGCGATGGGGCCGCTGATGGACGCCGCGTTCTGCGCCGCGTGGCTGGAGGCCGCCGCGCTGGCGGTCGCGGCGGAGCGCGAACGGCTGACCGACCTGGACGCCGCGATCGGCGACGCCGACCACGGAGCCAACCTCGACCGCGGCTTCTCCGAGGTACGGCAGGCCCTGGCGGCGGGCGAACCCGGCCGGCCGCTGGCCGTGGCGGGGGTGACGCTGATCAGGAAGGTCGGCGGAGCCTCGGGGCCGCTCTACGGCTCCCTGCTGCGGGCCATGGGCAAGGCGCTCGGCGAGTCGTTCACCCTGGACGAGTTCGCGGTGGCCTTCCAGGCGGGGGTGGACGAGGTGGCGCGGCTCGGCAAGGCCGTGGAAGGGGACAAGACGATGCTGGACGCGCTCGGGCCCGCGGCCAGAGCGCTGGCGGGAGCCGTACGCGATGGGGCGGAGCCTCGCGCGGGTTTCGAGCAGGCGGCGCAGGCGGCGCGTGCGGGCGCGCTGGCGACGGTGCCGCTGGTGGCGCGCAAGGGGCGGGCGAGCTATCTGGGCGAGCGCAGCGCGGGACATGAGGACCCGGGCGCGGCCTCGTCCGCGCTGATCGTGGGCGCGCTGGTCACGGCGGACGGGGAGGCGTGATGGTGGGGATCGTGCTGGTCTCGCACAGCGCCGGGCTGGCGGCCGAGACGGTGGCGCTGGCGCGGGGGATCGCGGGCGAGCGGGTGCCGATGGCCGCGGCGGGCGGGACGGACGGCGGCGGGCTCGGTACCAGCTTCGACCTGATCGAGGCCGCCGTCGGCGCGGTCGAGCAGGGCGACGGGGTGGTGCTCATCCCGGATCTGGGCAGTTCGGTGCTGACCGCCCGGCTGCTGGTGGATCCGGGGCGGGTGGTGCTGGCCGACGTGCCGTTCGTGGAGGGCGCGGTGGCCGCGGCCGTCACCTCGGGCGCGGGGGCGCCGCTGGCCCAGGTGGTGGCCGCGGCCGAGGAGGCGCGCACGTTCCGCAAGGGCTAGTGGCCTTTGAACGCCTCCTCCAGCCACCAGGACGGCCGCTCCCTGGTGATCTTCGCGTGGACGAGGATCGCGCGGTCCCTGGGGCCGTCCAGCCAGTCGGAGACGGCTCGCAGGTCGGCGGGCTCGGTGACGGTGACGGCGGCCAGGCCGAGTGCCCGAGCCATGGCCGCGAGGTCGGTGGGCGGGAAGGTCACGGTGCCGTGCGGCTGGCCCGTGAAGTGGTGGACCTCCGCGCCGTACGCCTCGTCGTCGTAGACCACGATCACCATGGGCAGGCCGAGGCGGGCGACGGTTTCGAGCTCGGAGACGCCCATGAGCGCGCCGCCGTCCCCGAGGGCGGCGACGGGAAGCCGGTCGGGCAGGGCCAGCGCGGCGCCGACCGCCGTGGCCAGGCCGAGCCCGATCGACTGGAACGCCTGGGTGAAGCAGAAGCCCCGCTCATCCGGGACATCCATCCACATGGACGGATATCCCATGAAATTTCCGGAATCAGGGGCGATGACGCGCTCGGCCGGGAGGATGTCGTCCAGGGCGGCGGTGAGGGTCCGCGGATCGATGCGCCCTCCCCCCGTCTCGTCCTCGTACGGCACCGCCCGCCACCGCCCCTCGGCCGCGATCCGCCCGGCCAGCTCGGCCGAGCGATACCCGGCGGGCAGACCTTCCGGCGGCGCCAGGAGTTCCCGCACGGCGGTGGCCACCTGGGCGACCTCGCCGGTCACCGGCAGGTCCACCGGGACGTGGCGGGCGGCGACCGGATGTTCGAGGTCGACCTGGGCGACGCGGGTGCCCGGGGAGATCAGGGAGCCGTGCCGGGTGGTCCACATGTTGAGCGCGCAACCCCAGGCGACCACGAGGTCGGCGCCGCCGATGAGCTCGGCGGTCAGCGGGGTGCTGAAGCCGCCGCTGACGTCCAGGTCCCACGGGCTGCCGCGGAACAGGCCCTTGGCCACGGCGGAGGTGGCGAGCAGCGCGCCGGTGAGGTCGGCCAGATCCTCCAGTTCCAGCCGCGCGTGCCGCGCACCCCGCCCGGCCACGAACACCGGCCGCCGGGCCTCCCCCAGCAACCGCGCCAGTTCCCCCACCCCAGGACCGGCCCCGCGAGCCCCACGACCGCCGAGCGCGTCGGCCCCGGCAACACCGGGCGAACCCGCGCCCAACTCCGCCACACCGGCCTCCGCCTCGGGCGAGAGCATGTCCGGCTGGTGTGAGGACCTATCCGGCACGGGCGGCGTGCCTGTGCCCTGCGGAGGCGTGTGCGGACCGGGCGGAAGGGTGGCCGTGTGTGCCTGGGTGACCAGAGGCTCCAGGGCGGGCCAGTCCGGGGCCGGGCTGGACTGGACCTCCAGGGGGAGGCTCAGGACGACCGTGCGCCGGTCCTCGCGAGCCACCCGCAACGCCTCCAGCGCGTCCTGCGCGCGGGTCAGCCGCATCGGCACCGCCCCCACCGCCCTGGCCAGCGCCGCCTGGTCGAGGTGGAAGTTGGAGTGCGGCTCGGTGACGTCGGCGGCCAGGACGAGCAGGGGCGTGCGGCTCTTGGCCGCCTCGGCGATGCCGGTCATCGCGTTCGTGAGGCCGGGACCCTGGTGGACCGACAGCACGGCGACCCGGCCGCTCATGCGGGTGTAGGCGTCGGCCATGGTTGCGGCGCCGCCCTCGTGCCGGGCGGCGACGAAGCGGGCGCCGTGCCGTACCAGGGCATTGGTGAGGTGGAAGTTGCCGCTGCCGACCACCCCGAACGCGGTGTCCACCCCCGCGGCGGCCAGCAGCCGCCCGACGGCCTCCGCGACGATCACCGCGCGGCCTCGGGGGCGCCGTGCTCGACCAGCGCCAGAACGCGCACGGGGCTGCCGGAGCCGCCCACGATCGGCAGCGGCGGGGCCAGGACGACGGCGCCGGTGACGGGCAGGCGGTCGAGGTTGCGGAGCTGGGTGAGGCCGTACTTGCCGGCGCCGAGCAGGAAGGAGTGGCAGGGGAACGGGGGGTCGAAGGAGTGGGCGGCGCCGGCGTCGGTGCCGACGGTCTCGACGCCGACGCCGAGGATGGGCGTCTGCTCGGCCAGCCAGCGGGCGCACTCGACGGAGATGCCGGGGCTGTGCGGTCCGGTCTCGTCGGCGTTGAGGAAGGCGGCCTGGTCGTGGGAGCGGGCGTCCCAGCCGGTGCGGTACAGCAGCCAGCCGCCCTCGGGCAGCGCGCCGTTGGCCCGCTCCCACTCCTGGACGTGCTCGACCCGCAGCAGGAAGTCGGGGTCCTTCTCCGCCTCGGCGGCCACGTCGAGTACGACGGCGGGCGCGAGCAGGTGGCCGGTCGGCACCTGGGCGACGTCGTGCCCGTCGCGCCCGCTCACCCAGTGGACGGGGGCGTCGAAGTGGGTTCCGGTGTGCTCTCCGGTGTGGATGTCGTTCCAGTACCAGGCGGGGCCGCGGTCGTCGTAGCGGCTGATCTCCTCCAGCCGGAAGGGGATGGTGTTCCCGAACGGCTCGGGCAGCTGCAGGATCGGGGTCTCGGACGACAGCGGCGCGGTCAGGTCGACGACCTCGATCGCGCCGCTGCGGACGGACTCCACCAGGCTGCGCAGTACGGACATGGCATCCTCCTCGGGACGTTTGGTTGTAGATTCCCCCGCCGGGGGTTCAGGATGCTCGGACCCAGTCGGCGCAGCCGCCGGTCTGGAACGCCTTGTCGGCCGGCTGGATGGTGACGGTGGCGGGGCCGGTGACCATGTCGGCGGCGATCACGTCGCCGATCCCACTGACGCCCTTGAGGCGGGCCCAGTAGCAGGTGCCCTGGCCGGGCGCGGGGCCGGTGGTGCGGTAGGTGCCGGGCTGGATCTCCTGCGGTACGGCCAGCGTCTTGGTCCCGCCCGCGAGCCCGGACGTCAGCCCGGAAGGCAGGGACGAGGGCAGCCCGGACGGCAGGGACGAGGGCAGCCCGGACGGCTGAGCGGAAAGCTGGGAAGAGGGCTGAGAAGAGGGCTGTGCGGAGGGCGGGGCGCTCTCGTCCGGTAACGGCTCGTCCATCGTGACCGTCACCGTCGGCCCCGGCGAGGTGATCGGCTCCCCCTCGCCCAGCCCGGCGAAGTACCCGATCAGGAACCCCAGCGCGGCCGTCAGTCCCGCCACGAGCAAAATGACCGACGGACTGCTCGTCGCGCGGGGTGGTTCGGGAGGCCCGTACGTCACCGGACAAGACTCCCACGCCTCACCTACCCCATAACAACCCCCCTTATTGCGACAAGTTCGCAGGTGCAGATTATGCTCGCCGGAGTCCTACCCTTCCCCGGAGGTTCCCCATGAGGCTGGCCCGGCCCGCCGCCGTGCTGTCCATCGCCGCGCTCACCGCCTGTTCCGCGCCGTCCGGCCCGGCACAGCCAGGCGCCCAGAACAAGGGCGACGACACCTTCGTCATCGGCATCAGCTCGGAGTTCGAGAACCTCAGCCCGATCCTCGGCTACGCGGCCGACGGCGGCTCGCTGATGTTCGACGGCCTCATGTCCAGGTCCCCCGACCTCTCGCTGAAGCCGGCGCTGGCCGCCCAGCCCCCGGTCACCTCGCCCGACGGCAAGAAGGTCACCTTCACGCTGCGCGACGGCGTCACCTTCCACGACGGCCGCCCGCTCACCAGCAAGGACGTCGTCTACACCTACACCACCGTCCTGGACCCCAAGGCGAGCTCCCCGATCTCCGGCGACTACGCGGCCATCGACAAGGTCGCCGCGCCGGACGCCAAGACCGTCGAGTTCACGCTCAAGTACCCCTACGCCCCGCTCACCCAGCGCACCACGCTCGGCATCGTGCCCGACGGCGGCATCGACCCGGCCAAGCCCGTGGGCACCGGCCCGTACACCTTCACCCAGTGGACCCCCGGCGACAAGATCTCGCTGGCCGCCAACGAGAAGTACTGGGCCGGCGCGCCGGCCATCAAGAAGGTCGTGGTCGCCTTCGCCCCGGACGACAACGTGCGCTCCACGCGCCTGGCGGCCGGCGAGTTCGACGCGACCGTGCTCCCGCCGAAGGCGGCCAAGCGCTTCGAGGGCCAGCAGGGCCTGACCGTGTACAAGCAGCACAGCGCGGACTACCGGGGCATCATGTTCCCGTCGAAGCCCGCGGTGACCGGCGACAGGGCGATCAGGAAGGCGTTCAGCCTGGCCGTGGACCGCCAGGCGATGGTCGACTCCATCCTCGCCGGCGCCGGCGAGCCCGCCTTCGGCCCCGTGCCGCACGACATCGCCTGGCACAACAAGGAGATCACCGGCAACCCGGCCGCCGACCTCCCGCAGGCGTCGAAGCTGCTCGACGAGGCCGGATGGAAGCCCAGCCCCGACGGCATCCGCGCCAAGGGCGGCACCAAGGCGAGCTTCACGCTCATGTACCCGGCCGGCGACTCGCTGCGCAAGGAGCTCTCCCTGGCCGCCGCCTCCGACGCCAAGAAGGCGGGCATCGAGGTGAAGCTGGCCGGTCTCGACTGGGACGCCATCGAGCCCCGCATGGCCCAGGACGCCCTCATGATGGGGTATGGCTCGCCGTACGACCCCGACTACATCAACTACGACCTGTTCCACTCCTCCCAGGCGGGCAAGGGCTTCTTCAACCCCGGCCACTACGACAACCCGGCCGTGGACAAGCTCCTGGAGAAGGGCCGCGAGTCGGCCGACCCGGCGGTGCGCAAGCAGGCCTACGACGAGTTCCAGAAGCTCATCCGCGAGGACGAGGTCTGGACCTACCTGACCTTCCTCAAGCACGTCTACGTGGTGCGCGGCTCCTACCAGGGCGTTCAGCAGAGCGTCGACGCCCACGAGCACGCGACCGGCGGGCTGTTCCGCGACATCCACACCTGGAAGCCCGCCGCCTGATGCTCCGCCTCGTCCTGTGGCGGCTGGCGTTCGCCGTGCCCGTCCTGATCATGGTCACGATCGGGATGTTCGCGCTGGCCAGCGCCTCGCCGTTCGACCCGGTCCGGCAGTATCTGGGTGATCGGGCGATGACCACCTCTCCCGAGGTCGTCGCCCAGATCCGGGCCAACTGGGCGCTCGACCGCCCGATCATGGAGCAGTACGCCACCTGGCTCGGCAACCTCGTCCAGGGCGACCTGGGCGAGTCGCGCTCCTTCCACCGCCCGGTCCTGGACGTGGTGACCGAGCGCCTGCCCTGGACGCTGCTGGCGACCGGCTCGGCGATCGTGCTCATGCTGGCCGGCAGCCTGATCGTGGGCACGCTGGCCGCCTGGCGGCAGGGCGGCGCCCTGGACCGGGTGATCACCGGCGCGGCGTTCGCCAACGAGTCGGCGCCGGTGTTCTGGCTGGCGCTGCTGGTCGTCTACGTCTTCTCCGTCAAGCTCGGCTGGCTGCCCGCGGGCGGCCTCACCGACGCCGCCTCGACCACCGTGGACCCGCTCGACGTGGCCAGGCACATGGTGCTGCCGGTGACGGTGCTGGCGGTCTCGCAGTCGTCGTGGCTGGTGCTTTACGTGCGCGAGTCGGTGATCGGCACCCTGCGCGAGGACTTCGTCACCGGCGCCAGGGCCCGCGGGCTCAAGGAACGCACGGTGCTGATCCGGCACGCGCTGCGCTCGGCGCTGCTGCCGTTCCTGACGCTGCTGGGCGCCCGCATCCCCGAGCTGGTCACCGGCGCGATCCTGGTGGAGACCGTCTTCTCCTGGCCGGGGGTGGCCTCGACCTCGGTGCAGGCGGCGCTGGCGGTGGACTTCCCGCTGCTGGCGGTGCTGACGCTGCTCGGCACCGTCGCGGTGCTGACCGGCAACCTCGTGGCCGACCTGGCCTACCGGCTGGCCGACCCGAGGGTGGCCACCTCATGAACGTACGTCACAAGGGCGTGTGGGCGGCCGCGATCACGCTGGGCGTGCTCGCGCTGGCCGTGCTGGTGGTGCCGCCGATCGTCCAGCTCGACCAGCAGCTGGTCGACCTGCGCTCCGCGGGCCTGGCGCCGTCGCCCGCGCACCCGCTCGGCACCGACGAGATGGGCCGCGACGTGCTGCTGCGCTCGCTGTACGGCCTGCGCGTCTCGTTCATGGTCGGCCTGGTGGCCGCGCTGGTCAGCATGGTCATCGGCGGCCTGCTCGGACTGGCGGCGGGCAGTCTCGGGGGTCTGCCCGACCGCCTGCTCATGCGGGTGGTGGACGGCTTCTCCGCGCTGCCCCACCTGCTGCTCGGCATCTTCATCGTGGCCATGTTCGCGCCGAGCCCGTACGCGGTGATCGTCTCGGTGGGCGTGACCCACTGGACGACCGCCGCGCGCATCGTGCGTTCGGAGGTGCTGTCGCTGCGCGAGCGCCCGTTCGTGGAGGCGGCGGTCTCGGGCGGCGCGAGCCGCGCCCGGGTGGTCAGGCGCCACCTGCTGCCCCATCTGGCGCCGCACCTGCTGCTGGCCACCGTGCTGATGGTGCCGCACGCGATCTGGCACGAGACCGCGCTCAGCTTCCTGGGCCTGGGCCTGCCGCCGCATCTGGCCTCGCTGGGCAACATGATCAACGACGGCCAGCGCTCGCTGCTGTCGGGCGACTGGTGGTCGAGCTTCGCGCCCGGCCTGTTCATCCTCGTGCCGACGCTGGCGGTCTCGGTGCTCACCCAGCACTGGCGCGACCGTCTCAACCCGCGCACCCGATCGGAGCTGTCGCTGTGAAGCTCGACGTGTCCGGCCTGTCGGTCCGCTTCCGCGTCCCGGGCGCGGTGGTGCGGGCCGTCACAGAGGCCTCCTTCGAGGTACGGCCCGGCCGCTGCCTGGCCCTGGTCGGCGAGTCGGGCTGCGGCAAGTCCGTGCTCGCGCACGCGCTGCTCGGCCTGCTGCCCGCCAACGCCACCATCACCGGTTCCGCCCGCCTCCACGCCGGGGGCGAGCCGCTCGACCTGCTGTCGGCGACGCCGGCCGTACTGGCGAAAAGGGTGCGCGGGCGCATGATCGGGCTGATCCCGCAGAGCCCGGCCACGCACCTGACCCCCGTGCGGACGGCGCGGGCGCAACTGGCCGAGGCGTGCGGAGAGCTCGGCGCCCGGCACACGCCCGAGGAGCTGGCCGAGCGCTTCGGCCTGAGTGCCCGGGACCTCGACCGCTACCCGCACGAGCTGTCCGGCGGGATGGCCCAGCGAGTCGCCAACGCGATCGCGCTGGCCGGCGACCCCGGGCTGCTGCTGGCCGACGAGCCCACGACCGGCCTGGACCGCCCTCTGGTGGAGCGGGCCATGGACGTGCTGCGCGAGCTGTGCGACGAGGGCCGCGCGGTGCTGCTGATCACGCACGACCTGCGCGCGGCCGAGCGGGTGGCCGACGACATCGCGGTCATGTACGCCAGCCGCCTGGTCGAGGCCGGGCCCGCCGAGCAGATCCTGGAACGTCCGCGCCACCCCTACACGGCCGGGCTGGTGGACGCGCAGCCCGACCGGGCGTTCGTCCCGATTCCCGGGCTGCCGCCCGAGCTGACCGCTCTGCCCGACGGCTGCGCGTTCGCGCCCCGCTGCCCGCGGGCCGCCGACGCCTGCCGTACCGTCCCCGCGCTGGAGGACGGCGTCGCCTGCTGGAGGGCCGGACATGTTGCGCGCGCATGAGATCACCGTGAGGTACGGCCGGCGGACGGTCCTGGACCGGGTCTCGTTCGACCTGCCGCCCGGCGAGGTGGTGGGGCTGGGGGGCCCGAGCGGCTGCGGCAAGTCGACGCTGGCCAGGGTGCTGGCGATGATGCTGCGCCCGGCGGGCGGGGCGCTGAGCGTGGACGGCACGCGGGTGCGCGGCTGGCGCCAGCGGGCGCCGCGCGAGCTGCGTACCCGGGTGGCGCTGCTCTACCAGCAGCCCCGGCTGGCGGTGGATCCGAAGCTGCGGCTGCGCGAGATCGTCGCCGAGCCGCTGGCGGCCGTGGGGCGTCCCGACGAGTCGCGGGTGAGCGCGCTGGCCGCCGAGGTGGGGCTGACCGGCGACCTGCTGACCCGCCGCCCGCACGAGGTGTCGGACGGCCAGTTGCAGAGGGCGTGCCTGGCGCGGGCGCTGACGCTGGATCCCGGCTACCTGATCTGTGATGAGATGACCACGATGCTGGACGCTTCGACGCAGGCTCATCTGGTCGCGGTGGTCAACGCCTACCGCGACAGGACGGGAGCCGGGGTGCTGGCCATCAGCCACGACGAGGTCCTGCTGGACCGCTGGGCCGGCAGCCGGGCCGAGCTCACCGGTGCAGGTAGTCCACCAGGGACGCCTTCTCCGTCTCCAGCTCCTCTATCGCGCTCTTGACCACGTCGCCGATGCTCACGATGCCGACCAGGCGGCCCTGGTCGACGACGGGCATGTGGCGGAAGCGGTGAGTCGTCATGATCCGGCGCAGCTCGTCGACGTTGGCGTTGGGCCCGACGGTGCGTACCTCCGTCGTCATGATCGCCGCGACCTCCGCGTCCAGGACGGCGGCGCCCTGGTCGTGCAGGCGGCGGACGACGTCACGCTCGGAGACGATGCCGTCGATCGTCTCGCCGTCGGCTGAGACGACGACGGCGCCGATGTTGTGTTCGGCAAGCTGTGCCAGCAGCTCCCTGACCGTGGCTCCGGGTGCCACGGTCATCACGTCGCTGCCCTTGTTGCGCAAGATAGTTCCAATGAGCATCTGCACCACCTCGGCTCTCGTAGGAGGGTCCTTCCCCGTTCAACGCCCGGGTTAAGCACTCCGTGCCCTCATCCGTCGCCAAGTAGGCTGGCTTGCCGCAGCGACGCCCTATTAATATGTGAAATACCACTCTCCGACCGCAGCGCAGGGAAGCGATGAACGAGCAGCTGAACACCGGTAGCCACGACCTGCCCATCACCGAGGAACTGGCCGCCTTCATGCGCACCGGCTGGGCCGACACCCGGCGTGCCGACCTGAGCGCACTGCCCATCGCCCCCTGGGCGGCCAAGCGCAGAGCCGCCCTGGCCGCCCGCTTCCCGGGGGAGCGGCTGATCGTGCCGGCCGGGGTGCTCCGGGCGCGCAGCAACGACAGCGACCACCGGTTCCGGCCACACAGCGCGTACTCCTATCTGACCGGCGCGAGCGAGCCGGACGACGTGCTGGTGGTCGAGCCCGACGGGCAGGCCAAGCTGTATCTGCGCCCGCGCTCGCCGCGCGAGGAGGGCTCGGAGGCGTTCTACCGCGACCGGCGCTACGGCGAGTTCTGGGTGGGCCGCCGCCCCGACCTGGCCGAGGCCGAGCGGCTCTACCAGCTGGAGTGCGCGGACATCCACGACTTCCACCCCGCCGGACCGGCCCGCGTGCTGCGCGGCGTGGACCCGGTCGTGGACGCGGCCGTCGCGCCCGGCGCGGGCGACGCGGAGCTCGCGATCTTCCTGTCGGAAATGCGGCTGATCAAGGACGAGTGGGAGGTCGGCGAGCTGCAGGGGGCCGTGGACGCCAGTGTGCGCGGCTTCGAGGACGTGGTCCGCGCCCTGCCCGAGGCCCTGCGCCACGCCCGCGGCGAGCGCTACCTGGAGGGGATCTTCGGGCTGCGCTCGCGGCTGGAGGGCAACGCGGTCGGCTACGACAGCATCGTGGCCTCCGGCGCGCACGCCTGCGTGCTCCACTGGGTCCGCAACGACGGCCGCCTCGACCCGAGTGAGCTGCTGCTCCTGGACGCCGGGGTCGAGGCCGACAGCCTCTACACCGCCGACATCACCCGCACGCTGCCGCTGTCGGGCCGCTTCAGCCCGGTGCAGCGCCAGGTGTACACGCTGGTGTACGAGGCGCAGAACGCCGGGATCGCCGCGCTGCGCCCCGGCGCCCGCTTCCGTGACTTCCATCTGGCCGCCATGCGCGTGATCGCCGAGGGCCTGCGGGACTGGGGCCTGCTGAAGGGCTCGGCCGACGAGCTCATGGGCAGCGGCCTCTACCGCCGCTACACGCTGTGCAGCAGCGGCCACATGCTCGGCCTGGACGTGCACGACTGCGCGAGGGCGCGCAGCGAGGTCTACCTGGACGGCGTGCTGGAGGAGGGCCAGGTGCTCACCGTCGAGCCCGGCCTCTACCTGCAGCCCGACGACCTCACGCTGCCCGCGGAGTTCAGGGGCATCGGGGTGCGCATCGAGGACGACCTCGTCATCACCCGCGACGGAGCCCGCCTCATGTCCGCCGCCCTCCCCCGCCACCCGGACGAGGTCGAGGGCTGGATGGCCACCTTGCTCTCCTAGGCGCCCAAAGTGGCCAGGAAGCGCGCCACCGCCGGTGTGGGGGTGGCGCGGGCGTCCCAGGCGACGCCGATGGGCCGCTGCTGGGCGGGCACGAGCGGCAGGTAGACGGGTTCGTCGTGCTCCAGCACCGCCGGTCTGGGCAGGACGCCGACGCCCAGCCCGGCGCCGATGAGGCCGCGCACGGTCGCGATCTCCTCACTCTCGAAGGCGATCACCGGCTGGAACCCGGCCGCCCGGCACAGCCGGTCGATGACGTGCCGCAGGTCCGTCGTGGGCGCGAATGCGATGAACGGCTCCCGCCGCACCTCACGCAGCCGCAGCCCCGGTACGGCCAGCGGGTGCTCGACCGGCAGCGCGATGCACAGCTGCTGCTCGCGCAGCCCGTGCCAGCGGGCCGGGTGCGCCTGCGGCGGCGGCGTCACCAGCGCGGCGTCGATGTCGCCCTGCTGAAGCCACGCGTACAGTTCCCGGCCGAACCCCTGCCGCAGCTCGAAGCGGATGCCCGGCGTCCGGTCCCGGTGCTCGCGCAGCACCTCTGGCACCAGCCAGCGTCCCACCGAGTGCAGGAACCCGAGCCGGATCAGCCCCGTCCCCGGATCGGTCAGGGCCTCGATCCGGGCGCGCGCCTCGGTCAGCTCGGCGACCGCGCGCGCCGCGTGCTCGCGAAACAGCGTGCCGAACCGGTTCACGGCCAGCCGCCGCCCGTGCCGGTGGAACAGCTCGGCCCCGGCGTCGGCCTCCAGCCTGGCCAGGGCCCGCGAGAGCGTCGACTGGTTGACGCGCTCCAGCGCGGCGGTGTCGCGCATGTTCTCGGTCTCGCACAGCGACAGGAACCAGCGCAGCGTCTGCACGTCCATCCAGCGATGATGCGCCAGACGCATCAGCAGCGTCAACCAGTGCATTTTGAGCATCAGACGAGACCGGGCAGCATCGTGGCCGTGATCCGCCGCGTGAGATATGCGTTGATGTTCGGCGGCCTGGCGAACTTCCTGGCCCTCTACTACGTCCAGCCCCTGCTGCCCGGGATCGCCGCCCGCTTCGGCGTCTCCCCCGCCGAGTCCACGGCGGCGCTGTCGCTGACCACGATCACGATGGCGCTCGCGCTGCTGTTCGTCGGCCCGATCTCCGACATGACCGGCCGGGTGGCCATCATGCGCGCCTCCCTGCTCGGCTCGGCGGCGCTCGGGATCGCCGGCGCGTTCGCGCCAACCTGGCACGCGCTGCTCGTGCTGCGCGCCCTGGAGGGGATCGCGCTGGCCGGGCTGCCCGCCGTGGCGCTGGCCTACCTGCGCGAGGAGACCCCGCCGCAGGCCCATGTGCGCGCCAACGCCACCTTCGTGATGGGCACCGCCGCCGGCGGCGCCCTCGGGCGGCTGCTGCCCGGCCCCGTGCACGCGCTGTGGGGCTGGCAGGGCGCCACGCTGGCCGTCGGCGGCATCATGCTCGTCTGCGCGGCCGGTCTGTGGGTACTGCTGCCGCCCTCGCGCGGCTTCACCCGGTCCACGCCGAGCCTGCGCGGCCTGGCCCGCAACACCGCGCTGACGCTGCGCGACCCGGCGCTGGTGGCGTTGTGCCTGGTCGGGGCGGCGACCATGGGGGCGTTCGTGGGGTTGTGGAACGCGCTCACCTTCCGGCTGGAGGCGGCGCCGTACCTGCTGGGCGGGGCGGGGGCGCTGGTCTTCCTCGCCTACCCCTTCGGCGTGCCGGCGCCCATCGCGGCGGGACGGCTCGCGCTGCGGCGGGGCCGGGGCGTGACGGTCCTGCTCGGTGTGACGTTGCTGCTGGCCGGGACGCTGCTCACCGCCGCGCCCCAGCTACCCGCGATCGTGGCCGGGGTGGCGGTGCTGACCTTCGCCTTCCTCGGCACGCACTCGCTGGTCAGCGGCTGGGTCTCGGACCGCGCGCAGCGGGTGGGCGTGGGTGTGGGGCAGGCGGCCGGCCTGTATCTGCTGGCGTACTACACGGGCAGCTCATGGTTCGGGGCGCTGGCCGCCCAGCGGTGGGAGAGCGGCGGCTGGTCCAGCGTGATCACGGTCTCGGCCGCGCTGGCCGTGGGCGCGGGGCTGCTGGCGGTCCTGGCGCGCCGGTTCGACGCGCGGTGAAGGAGCTAGAGTTCCGTGGTGTACATCGCTCATCAGGTACGCGGCGGCGGCGAGCCCCTGGTGCTGCTGGCCGGGCAGTCGAACTCGCACCTGTGGTGGGAGAGCGTCCGGGAGGACTTCGAGACCCGGCACACCACGATCACGCTCGACTGGCTCGGCACCGGCGACAGTGACAAGCCCGACGTCCCCTACTCGACGCGGGGCTTCGCCGCCGACGTGGTGCGGGTGCTCGACGAGCTGGGCATCTCGCGCGCCGCCGTCTACGGCACCTCCATGGGCGGCCGGGTCGCGCAGTGGGTCGCGGCCGACCATCCCGGCCGGGTACGCGCTGGTGCTCGGGTGCACCTCGCCGGGCGGCGCCCACGGGGTGGAGCGCTCGCAGGAGGTGCGCAGGGCACTGGCCGCGCCCGGCGCCGGACGGTACACGCTGGAGCTGATGTACACCCCGGAGTGGCTGGCCGGGCACGCCGGGCCGTACCACACGGTCGGTGACCCCGGCATGCCCGCCTACGCCCGCCGCCGCCACCTGACCGCCAGCGCCCGGCACGACGCGTGGGACGCGCTGCCCCGCATCACCGCGCCGACGCTCGTCGTGCACGGCACCGACGACGTGTTCAACCCGGCGGCCAACGCGCCCCTGCTGACCGAGCGCATCCCGGGGGCCAGGATGCATCTGATCAGGGGCGCGCGGCACGCCTACTTCGAGGAGTTCCGCGAGGAGGCGGGGCCGCTGGTGCTCGACTTCCTGGCCGACGCGCCGGGGTGACCGGCGGTGAAGAGCGGGTCGCGGGTGTCGAACGGCACGTCCTCGCGCGACTCGCGGACCGCCCGCATGGACGAGGGCAGGTCGAAGGGCAGCACCCCGTCCACCGGCGCCCGGCCGAGCAGCGCGTCCAGCACCACCTCGTCGGCCGCGCCGAAGTCGGCCAGCATCCGGTCGGCGACGGGGACCAGCCCGGTCAGGACGGCCGGGCGGTCCAGGTGGACGCAGAAGGCCGCCGGGGCCTTCGCGGCCACCGCGCGCAACCGGTCGAGCTCGGCGGCGGGGAACTCCAGCGAGCCCGCGTGGAAGTGCGACTCCAGCAGCCCCTCCCGCGGCTCGTAGGGCGCGTTCAGGCGGATCACCGCCAGGTCGGCCTCCTCCGGCCGTTCGACCACCTGCCCGTAGCGGGCGGCGACGTCCGGGTCGAGGTTCTCCACGTAGAGGGTCCGCGCGTCCCGCGGCCCGCCGGTCAGCCACACCAGCGAACGGCGCTGCGCCTCCCGGCCCAGGCTCCGGTGCCCGGACGCGCCCACCAGCCGCTTCGCCGCGTCCGGGTCGGCGTACGGGTTCTCGAAGAGCCCGAGCCGGAACTTCTCGCGCAGGATCCGGCGCGCGGAGAGGTCGAGCCGGGACTCCGGCGCGCGGCCGGAGGCGACGAGGTCGGTGAGCAGTTCCGGGCAGGTCTCGCCGCCGAGCTGGTCCACGCCGGCCTCCAGCATCATCGCCAGCTGGTCCGGGACCGGCAGGTGCTCGACGCCCCAGTTGCGCGGCGGCAGGGAGAGCACGCCCGGGATCTCGAAGCCGGTCAGCGCGTTGAAGTCGGTGCAGACCACGCCGTCGAAGCCGAACCGGCCGCGGGCCAGGCCGGTGATCACGTCGCGGTTGAAGTTCGCGCCGACCTCGGCCAGGCCGCTGCCGGTGGGGATGGCGTAACACGGCATCAGCTGGCTCACCCCGGCCGCGAAGGCGGCGGCGAACGGGCGCAGGTGGTAGTCGAGGTTGGCGCCCGGGTAGGCCTGGTGCCTGCCGTACGAGAAGTGCGGGTCCTCCCCGGCGGCCTGCGGGCCGCCGCCGGGGAAGTGCTTGACCATGCAGGCGACGCCCGCCCCCCGCATGCCGCGGATGTAGGCGGCGACCATGCGCGCGGCGCGCTCGGCGTCCTCGCCGAAGGTTCCGCTGATCCGCGCCCAGCGCGGCTCGGTGGCCAGGTCGGCCATCGGGTGCAGGGCCAGCCGGATGCCCACGGCGCGCAGTTCCCGCCCGGCCATCGCGGCGAAGCGCTCCACGAGGCCGGGGTCGTCGCTCGCCGCCAGGCCGATCGGCTCGGGTCCCGGGCTGAAGCCGCCGCCGGTGTGCGCGGTCGCCGGGTTGCCGGCGAAGCCGTGGCGCGGGTCGGAGGAGAAGGTGACGGGGATGCCGAGCCGGGTGCCGGCGGCCAGGTCCTGGACCGTGTTGTTCCACTCGGCCATCTCGGCCGGGGAGGGCACGTGCATCATCGCGAAGTGGGTGAGGTGCCGCTCGGTGACGAGCTCGGCGCCGGAGCCCGGGAACATGCGGCCGTGGCACATCAGCCCGGCCTTCTCCTCCAGGGTCATGCGGCCGAGCAGGTCGGTGACCCGGTCCTCCACGGGCAGTGCGGGGTTCCTGTAGGGCGTCATTTCCTTATCAAGGGGGTCAGGGCGGTGGCGAGCAGGGCCGCGACGGCGCCACCGCAGAAGAGCAGGAAGTAGTTCTTGTCCGCCGTGGGCGCGACCGGGTCGCCGCCCACGGCCAGCAGCAGCGGCGCGACGGCCGGGGCGATCGACTGCGGCAGGGCCTTGGCGATGTTGAACACGCCGAGGTAGCGGGCCGAGTCCGCGCTGCCGGGCATCACCCGGATGACGAGCGCGAGGTCGACGGCGTAGAAGACGCCGAGCCCGATCCCGGCCAGACCGGTGGCCAGGTAGATCGGCCAGACGGTGTCGGCGACCATCTTGACCAGCATCGAGGCGGTCAGCAGCAGCCCGGCCACGACGATGAAGGCCCGGTACGCCCGCGTACGCGAGGCCAGCTTGCCGGAGACGCCCGCGGCGGCCACGTTCAGCAGCAGGGAGAGCAGCCCCGTGGCCGAGACCAGCGCGGCCGCGGCGGCGGTGCTCATCTCCAGCCGGGTCATCAGGTAGAAGAGCCCGAAGGTGCCGATGAGCGCGTTGGCGAACTGCAGCAGGAAGCGCTGCACCCAGACCACCGTGAAGCTGGGCGAGAGCCGCGGGTCGAAGACCATGCTGGACAGCACGCTGCGCAGGTTGACCGGCGCGGCCTCGGGCACGACGGTGTCGTCGCGCAGCATCCGCCAGGCCAGCAGCCCGCCGAGCGCCCCGGCCGCGGCGGGGATGAGGAAGAGGGCGGCGACGTTGCCCGGCAGCAGGCCCACGAGGACCAGCCCCGGTGTGACGCCGGCGAACCCGGCCGCGCCGAACCATCCGGAGACCGTCGCCTGCTGCTCGGGCGGCACCCGGTCGGCGATCACGGCCGACAGCGCGGCCAGCGCGGCGTTGTAGGACGCCTGGGCCAGCAGCCAGCCGACCAGGAGCTGGACGGTCCCGGTCGCGGTGGCCATCACCACGGCCGCGGGCACACCGCCGGCCAGCCCCGCCACGATCCACGGGCGGCGGCGGCCGTAACGGCTGCGGGTGCGGTCGGACAGGTGGCCGAAAACCGGATTGAGCAGGAACGCGGCCAGCGCGCCGACGGCCGTGACCACGCCGAGCAGGCCCTCCTTGGCGGCGGGGTCGATCTCGCCGGCCTTGAGCCCGAGGGTGGCGATGAGCGGGGTGGCCAGGGCGAAGGTGAGCAGCAGCTCGGTGACGAGCAACGCGGTGACGGTCCGCCGGGGCGCGCGCACCAGGACGAGCTCAGCCACGGATGGCCGCGATCGCCGCCGGTGAGACGCCACAGCGCAGCAGGAACTTCTCCGCTCCGCCGTGCCTGGACCCGATCGTGGCGAGGAAGGCGGTGATCGCCTCCGCGGGAGCGTGGAGCAGCGGTGGCGGGATCTTCGCGAGCCGCTCGCGCAGCGCCTCGACCCCCGCCTCCCCGGCGGCGCCGTCGTTCAGCGCGGTGACACTCGCGTGCCCCGCGGCCAGTTCCCGGAAGATGTCCGGAAGGGCCGCCGCGGTCGCCACGTAGTCGGCCACGATCTCCTCCACGGACACACCGCACAGGTCGAGCAGGAGCGCGACGAACAGCCCGGTCCGGTCCTTGCCCGCCGCGCAGTGCACGAGGACGGGCCCCTGGAAGGCGGCGATCTGCGCCGCCGCGGCGATGGTGCCGGGCGCGCCCTCCGCCATCCGCACGTAGAAGGCGCCCAGGTCGGCGCCGGTCTCCATGGAGGGAATCACCCCGGTGACGTCCAGGGGTAGGTGGTGCACGACGCACCCGGGGACGAGGTCCCATTCGCCGGGCACCCGCTCGGCCGCACCACGGAAGTCCACGATCGAGCGCACGCCGCGGAGCTGATCAAGGGCCCCGGGCCAGCAGGAGGCGAACGGCTGCGCGGAGCGGAACAGCACCCCGGGAAGCGGTTCACGGAAGTTCATGAGAGACACATCTAGATGTCTAGATGTTGAAGTTGACGCGGGTCAATACTGCCGATGGCAAGCTGGTGAACATGCGTTCCTCCATCCCGGTCTACCTCCGGCTCGCCCGCACGCTCCAGGAACGGATCGACTCGGGCGCCCTGCCCGCCGGATCCCGGCTGCCCAGCGAGCCCGAGCTGTCGGCGGAGTTCGGCGTCAACCGGCTGACGATCCGCCAGGCCATCGCGGAACTCGACCGGGCCGGCTCCGTCGAGATCCGCCGCGGCATCGGAACCTTCGTCCGCTCCCCCGTCACCCGGGTCTCCATCGACGTCGACCCCCTCAGCCAGCGGGTCGACCTGGGCAGCATGCACGCCGGCCTGCCCGCGGAAGGCGTGGACGGCGCCATCGAGCGCATCGTCGCCACCGCCACCGCCGCGAACGCGCCCGAGGACCGCGAGGCCGCCGCCCACCTGGGACGCGGCCCCGGCGAGCTGGCCCGCATCGACACGCTCATCTGGATCGAGTCGGAGCCCTGGGCGATCAGCACGTACTGGCTGCCCGAGCACCTGCTGCCCGGCCGCCTGCCACCGGAGGGCAACGTGGTCCGCTCCCTGGGCGTGGCCCTGCAGTACGACTGGCGGGCCTTCAGCGCGACCGCCGCCGACATCGGCGACGCCGAGCACCTGGGCGTGGCCATCGGCAGCCCGCTGCTGGTCCGCGAGGGCGTCAGCTGCGACCCCGGCGGCGCGCCCGTCCTGTTCGTACGGCGCCGCATCCAGGGCGACCGCATCCGCTTCGTCCTGAACTTCCGGCGCTAGAAAGCTAGAGCATGAAGACGAGCTGGACGGCGATGACCACGTCCACGACCCCGCACCACTCGGCGTAGCTGCGGGCCACGACCTTGTCGAGCTTGAGGTGCACGAAGTCCCAGACCCCGTGGAAGAACCACCCGGCAGCCACCAGATACCGCCCGATCTCAGGGTCGACGATCAGCCCCGCGAAGGCCAGCGCCCCGAACGCCAGCATCCCCACGGCCTGGACCCGCAGGGTCCCGGAGCTCCTGAGCTGCCCGTCGACCGCGCCCCAGACGAGGACGACCAGCGCCATCCCCGCATACACGAACGCAGGCTCGACCACGTCCAGCACCCGCAGCCCGACGACGAGCGCGAGCCCGATCACGAGCCCCGGCCAGGTGGCCTCGCGCCGGCCGAGCTTGGCGACGACGAGGTAGAGCAGCGGCAGGATCAGCAGCGTGCCCGCGAGCGAGCCCACCGCCTCGTCCGATCGGCCGCCGCCGGCGGTGAGGGCGGACATGGCCAGCGCGAGGGCGGTGGGCCAGCGGTTCCTGAGCCACCGGAGTGTTGTCGATGTCATGACTCAAACCTCGGCCCGCCGGCCGTCAAAGGGCAGATGCGGAACGCACGACTCGGCCATGCGGTTTCCCTCTGGCCGCGGGAAGGGGCAGGCTGGGCGGGTGATGGCGATTCACTCGCTGCCCACGCGGCCGCAGGCGGAACCGTACGAGATGACCGCCCGGCTGCCGCCGCCGTGGCTGCGTCCGTACGTGCTGGGGTGGGCCGGGTTTCGCGCGGGCCAGGCGGATCGGTCCAGCCGGATGCTGCCGCTCAACGCGGCCACGCTGATCGTCGACTTCACCGGCCTGGACGCGATCGTCACCGGCCCTCGTGCCGCCGTGACGTTCTCGGCCCGTTCGCCGTGGCGGCACGGGGTCGCGCTCGGGCTCACCCCCGCCGGGATGTCGGCGCTGACGGGCGCGCCGCTGCGCGAGGTGACCGGGACGACCGTGCGGCTGGACGACCTGATGGGCGCCCGCGCCGAGGAGCTGACCGGGCGGCTGACGGCGGCGGCGGGCTGGGCGGAGCGCTTCGGCCTGCTGGAGGAGCGGCTGACGGCGTGGCTGCGTCCCGGCGCCGGCCGCGACGAGCTGGTCATGCGCGCCTGGTCGCGGCTGCAGGATCCGGCCGGGCCGCCCACGATCGCCGCCCTCGCCGGTGAGCTGGGCGTCAGCCGCCGCCATGTCGAGCTCGGGTTCCGCCGGGTGGTGGGGTTGTCGCCCAAGACGGTGGCCAGGATCGCCCGGTTCCAGCGGACCGTGGACACCTGGAGGCGGCCGCAGGCCCGGCTGGACACCGCCCTCGCCTGCGGTTACGCCGACCAGTCCCATCTGGCCAGGGAGGTCCGGGCGATGGCGGAGATGACGCCGAAACAGCTGTTCGCATTCGTTCAATACACCGATCTGCTCGCCGGTTAGCGTGACCTTCCTCTGCGGAAGGGGCACCACGTCATGGCCGATCCGACCCTCGCCGACTTCGGCGCGGACCCGTTGTGGATCATCATCGCGAAGGCGGTGATGCTCTTCCTCTTTCTGGCGCTGGGCGTCGTCTTCGGGGTCTGGTTCGAGCGCAAGCTGATCGCGCGCATGCAGCACCGTCGCGGGCCCAGCCGGGCCGGACCGTCCGGCATCCTGCAGTCGGTCGCGGACGCGATCAAGATGGGCCTGAAGGAGGACCTGTTCCCGCGCGCGGTGGACCGGGTGCTGTACCTCCTGGCGCCGGTCATCATGGTGGTGCCGGCGTTCCTGGCCTTCTCGGTCGTGCCGTTCGGGCCGGTGGTGAGCCTGTTCGGGGTGCGGACGCCGCTGCAGCTGGCGGACCTGCCCGTGGCGGTGCTGTTCACGCTGGCCATGGGCGCGGTGTCGGTGTACGGGGTGGTGCTGGCCGGGTGGTCGTCGCGCTCGCCGTACGCGCTGCTGGGCGGGTTGCGGAGCGCGGCGCAGGTGGTCTCCTACGAGATCGCCATGGGACTGTCGTTCGTCGGCGTGTTCCTGGTCGCCGGGACGCTGTCCACCTCGGAGATCGTCGGGGCGCAGGAGCGGACCTGGTTCGCGGTGCTGCTGCTGCCGTCGTTTCTCATCTACGTGGTCTGCGTGTTCGGCGAGGCCGCGCGCATCCCGTTCGACCTGCCCGAGGGTGAGGGCGAGCTGGTCGGCGGGTTCCAGACCGAGTACTCCTCGTCGCTGAAGTTCGCCCTGATCATGATGGGCGAGTACCTGCACACGTTCACCGCGTCGGCGATGGCGATCACGCTGTTCCTGGGCGGGTGGCGGGCGCCCTTCGGCCTGCCGGACGAGGGCTGGTGGGGACCGCTGTGGTTCCTCGTCAAGTTCGTGCTGGTCTTCTGCTTCGTCGTGTGGGTACGCGCCTCGTTGCCGCGTGTCCGCTATGACCAGTTGATGGCGCTGGGCTGGAAGGTGCTGATCCCGGCCGGCCTGGCCTGGATCATGGTGGTGGCGGCGGTGCGCAACCTGGTGGTGAACGGCGCCGAGCCGCTGGGCATCGGCCTCGGCGTGGTCATCGTGGCCGGCACGCTGGCCGTCTGGCTACGGTTCGACACCGTGCGACAGCGGCGCGAGGAGGCGCGGCAGACGGAGCTGTCCCGCGTGCCCACGGCCGGCGGCTTCCCGGTGCCGCCGCTCGACCTCCCGCACTACCACGACGGCTCCCGGCCATGAGGCACCCGCTCGGCCTTCACATCGGTGACCGCCACCACCACGACGTCCGGCGGTTCCCGCCATTCGAGCACGTGGTGCCCGTCCCACGCGATCGGGGCGCGGACCGTGTCCAGGGACAGTTCACCGCGTTTGATGAGCGCTTCCTTGCGCGCCCACAGGCGGATCAGCTCGGTGTTGTCGGTGATGCTCGTGGGCGCGGCGATCTGGGCCGCCAGCGTGGTGTCGAAGGCGCCCGGGGGGACCCGTTCCGCGTCGACGCCCACCTTTCCCGGTCCCGCCGCCGCGGCGACGTAGCCGCGCGTGTGGCTCAGGCTGACGCCGAGGCCGGGGAACTCCTTCAGGTACGGCCGGCCGTGCCCCTCCCCGTGGATCTCGCAGTACTGCAGCAGGGTGAGCGTGGCCGGGTCGGCGTCCAGGCAGGCCGCGGCGCTGAGCCGTACCAGAAGGTGGGCGGCGACGAACGCGCGGCGGTCTGCCTCGTGCACGAAGCGGGCCGAGCGCGCGCGCTCGACGTCGGTGAGCCAGGCGGCGGGGGCGTGCACCTGCTCGGGACGCGCGCCCATGACGACGGCGGTGGCGGCTACTTCTTCTTGGTCGGGGTGGGGCTCGGGTCGGCCAGGGGTGTGCCGTCCTTGTTGTACTGGTTCTCCTGGGCCGCGCCGAGCACCGTGACCTCGCGAACCTTCCATGACCCCTTCTCCCGCACCAGAGCGATCTTCAGGTGCGAGTCCTTGACGCTTCTGATCGCCTTGGCGGTCGTCACCTGTTGGTCCACCACCACAATGGCATGGGCGGAGGACTGGTCGGCATCGGCGAGGTAGACGTCGCGGACGGTGGCGACGGAGACGGCCCGCAGCTTGACGATGACCTGTTCCATCACGCCGCCGAAGGCGTCGTCGTAGGTGTTGAGGAAGTCGCCGGTGGCCATGGCCATGAGCTTGGTCCTGGTGGCCTGCAGGCTCTGGTAGTCGTAGCTGAGCAGCGACTGGCCGAAGGTGTGCGCGGCCTGGGAGACTTCCAGGCGCAGGGCCCGGTCGGCCTCCAGCGCGGCGCGGGCGTCCTGGGCGCGGCCCGCTGACATCCACTGGAGTACGGCCGTCGCGGCGAGGGCGGCGACGAGCATGGCGGCCACGGCGCCCATGATCTTCATGCGGAGACCGGAGTCGACCTTCGCCTGAGCCTCGGTCTCAACCTCTACGTCAGGCTCAGCCTTCGCGGGGGTTTCCTGGTCAGTGGTCATGAAAGCTCCGTTTCGCGCCGGCGGGCGGCACGGCCCACCGCGATCCAGCCCACGATGCCACCACCCGCGACGACCGCGAGGAAAATCGCGGCGATCAGGGGCGTGTGGTCGAGCGGGGTGTCGGCCGAGGCCGTCCTGGCGGGGACGTCCTTCTTCGGGGTCGGTGTCGCCTCTGTGGCAGGCTCCTGCTTCTTCCCGGAGGTCACGGGACGGGCCGCGCGCGCCTCCTCCTCGCGGGGGCGCTCGTCCTTCTCCGGGCGCTCCGCGGCGGCCTCGGGAGCGGCGGGCGCCCGCTTCGGGCAGGCACGCAGGCCCGGGATGGCCGGGGGCCCCAGCGGCTCGGCGTACTCCTCGGCCACCTTCGGCCCGCCCGGCACGCTGAAGACGAACATGTTGCGCCCGTAGACGGTGCCGTCGCGGTGGTCGCTGATGTCGTCGGCCAGGCTGAGCGCCGTCGGCATCGTGCTCAGCAGGTGGTGGATGTTCCGCTCGGAATCCGGGGAGAAGATCGGCTTGTGCGGCGTCCCGGCCGCCGACAGCAGGCAGGAGAAGCCCGGCCTGGCCCGCTGGAGCAGCCCGTCGATCTGCGCGAACACCCCAGGCCCCTGGTCCAGGAACGCGTTGAGGTCCTGCCGCGACTCCACCAGCGAGGAGGTCACCAGCTCGGTGTTCTCGATCCCCGAGGCCAGCTCGTTCCGCTTCCCGGCCAGCGTGTGGGTCAGCTCGGTGAGCTGCACCGACAGCTCGTCGAGTACCTCGGAGTTGTCGGCCAGCGTGTCGGTCAGGCCGTGGGCGTCGTCGACGATGCTCCTGATCGCCGGCGAGCGCCCCTCCAGCGCCACGGCCAGCTCGTGCGTGATCGTCTTGGCGTCCTTGGGCGGGACCGCGTTGAGCAGCTTGCCCACACCCTCGAACAACTTCTTGTAGTCCAGCGGCACCGACGTCTCGCGCAGCGGGATCGTGTCGCCGGGCGCGAGGTTCTGGCCGGTCATCGTCTTGGGCGGGGACAGCTCCACGTACGGCTCGCCGATCGCCGACTTGCGCCGGACCTCGGCCGTCAGCGCCTTGGGCAGCCGGACCTCCCGCTCGATGTCGAGGCCCACGACGATCTTGCCGGGCGCCAGCCGTACGTCGCCGATCCGCCCGACCCGCACGCCCAGGTAGGCGACGTCGAAGCCGCGGATCAGGCCGGGCGAGGACTCGAACTCGGCCGAGACCCGGTACGGCTGCTCGATCGCGTCCAGCTTGATGATCGTGGTGAACGCCCAGATCGTCATCACGATGCCCAGCAGCGCGAAGAAGCCCAGGTTGAGGTAGATGCGCAGGTTCTTCATCGCGGCGGCTCCCACAGCAGCTGGAAGTCCTTGAGCTGGTTCGGCAGCGCCGGCGGCTCGACCTTGATGTCGTTGGGGATGACGCCCCTGCTGTCGTTGACCAGCAGGCCCTTCAGCCAGACGTAGATGAGCACCTGGCCGTTGACGGTGATCGGCGGCGTGTCGATGAAGTACTGGATCCTGGCCATGAGGCGCTTGAGATCCTCCTTGCCGCGCACCATCGCGCCGGTGACGCCGTCCAGTTCGCGCATGATCGTGCGCAGGCGGGCCGCGTGGCGCGGGTAGACGGTGGTGTTGGCCTCCTCGGCCAGGCCGGTCAGCGCGACGATGGCCTTCTTCACGTGCTTGCGCCCGTGCGCGATCCTGGCGGTCGCCGCGGCCAGCGTGCCGGGCAGCTTGTCCAGTTCCTTCTCGCCCTTGGCCAGGTCGTCGCCGAGCCGCGCCAGGTAGTCGACGGTGGCCGCCAATTCGGTGCGGGCGGCGGCGTAGCTGTCGGTGACCTCGGCGGTCTGCCTGATGAGCTTGTTGACGTCGCCGCCCTTGCCGGCGAAGGCGGTCGAGGCGGCGTCCAGGATGGCGTTGACGTCCTGCGCGCCGATGGCCTCGATGAGCGGACCGGCCTTCTCGGTGACCTGCTCGATGTCGGGCTCCACCGAGGTGTCGGTGATCGTCGCGCCCTCGGGCAGGTACGGACCGGTGGACAGGTCCTTGCCCGGCGGCGGGCTGAGCGCGACGTAGTTCTCGCCCAGCACCGAGGTCTTGGCCACCGTCGCGGTCGTGCCCCGCGGGACCCGGTGCGCACCGTCGATCTCCATGGTGACCCTGGCCTGGTAGCCCTGCAGCCGGATCTCGGTGACCGAGCCCACCTTGACGTCGGAGACCTGCACGCTGTGGCCGGCGACCAGGCTCTGCACGTCGTCGAAGGTCGCGTGGAGCGTCAGGTCGCCGCTCGTCCCGCCGAGCGTCTGGAGCGAGCACGAGGTGGTGATCGCCAGGGCGAGCAGGCCGGTCAGGGCGCGCGCTCTCATCGTCCGCCCTTCTTCTTCTGGAACGGGCAGTTGCTGAGCTGACCGGGCAGGCACGGCACCTTGCCCAGGTTCAGCGCGTCGAACAACGGCTGCAGCCACGCCCTGGTCATCGCGTTGAGCACGACGCGGATCTTCAGCAGGTGGTTCTTCCTGTCCCACGCCTCGACCAGCACGTCGGCGAAGTCGGCCGCGCCCTTGATCCCCGCGGCCAGCGACTCGCTGTTGGCCCGCACGGTCAGCACCAGCTCGGCCAGCGTCCCCGCGGCTCTGGGCAGGCGCTCGGAGTACTCCTCGATGATCACGTCGCCGCGCCGGACGAAGTCCGCCATGCCCGCGATGAAGCCGCGCAGCCTGCGGCGTTCCTCGGCCAGGATCGCGCTCGCCTCGGAGAAGGCGTCGATGGCCCTGGTCACCTGGCCCTGGCGGTCGTTGAGGCTGGTGGCCAGCCGGTTCAGGCCCTTGGCCAGGTCGATGAGCTGCTGGTCCTGCTTGGCGAGTGTGCCGGTCAGCTCGGCGGTGTCGGAGAGCGCGTTGTTGATCGTCTTGCCGCGCCCGCGTACGCCGTCGGCCAGGTTGCCCGCGACGTCGCCGAGCTTCTCGTCGTCCAGGGCGTCGGTCAGCTTCGTGAAGGCGTCCAGCGCGTCGTCGATCTCCACCGGCAGGTCCGTACGCCCCAGCGGGATGACCGCGCCCGGCCCGGCCCGCCGCTCACCCGGCTTCCACGGCGGATACAGCACCACGTTGCGCTCGCCGAGCGTGTTCTGCGGCGCGACCACCGCCTTCACCTGCTCCGGCAGCGGCACCCGCGCGTCCACCGACATCGTCACCCGGACCTTGTCGCCCTCGATCGCGATCCGCTCCACGTACCCGGCGTCCAGGCCCATCACCTTCACGCGCGCCTGCTCGTACAGCGAGGGCGCGCTCGAGAAGATCGCGGTGATCGTGTACGGCGCCGCCCCGCCCACCAGCCCGCACCCGCCGGAGGAGACCAGCAGGAGCGTCGCCACGAGCAGCTTCAGCACTCTCATCGGTCGTTCTTCCTGTCCTTGGCGATGGCGCCCAGCACCTCCGGGTTGATCGGGCCGAGCCCGGTGGCGATCGCCTCGATCCAGGGCCCCTGGCCGCCCATGGTCGCCAGGCCGGAGAACGTCGGGCCGATCCAGGCCACGAGCTTGTTGAACTCCTGGTTGCTCGCGTTGAGCCGCGTGGTGATCGCGCCGTTGTCGTCGAGGACCTGGACGAGTGCCTTCTCGTGCTCGTTGATCAGCTTGGTGGTGCTCTGGACCAGGTCGCTGCCGTCGCCCAGCAGCGTGCGCAGCTCGTTCCTGCGGCCGCGCAGCTCGTTCAGCATGATCTCGATGGCGTCGATCAGGCGGGCCAGCTGCTTGTCCTTCTTCTCCAGCAGGTCCATGATCCGGGTGCCGTTGTCGAGGAGCTTCCGCAGCTGGGGCTCGCTCTCGCTGATGGTGTCGGACAGGTCGCCGATGTTCTTCAGCAGGCGGGTGATGCGGCCGCGTTCGCTGGTGTCGATCTTGCCGAGCTCGGTGAGCAGTGCGTCCACGGCGTCGGTGTCCAGGGCCTTGACCAGGCGGGTGGCGTCCTTGACCGCGTCGTTGATCAGCGTGGGGGTGCCGGTGCGCTCCACCGGGATGCGGCGCTGCCCCTCGGGGAGCTGGTCCATGAAGGGGGCGGCGACCGGGCCGGTCAGCCTGAGGTAGCGGCCGCCGAGGAGGTTGGACAGGGCGATGTCGGCCCGGGTGGTGCGGCCGAGCCGTACGTCGGAGTCGACGCGCCAGGTGACCACGACGTGGCCCTGCGCGTAGTCCGCGCTGACCTCCGTCACCTCGCCGACGCGCACGCCCGCCACCCGCACGTCCTGCCCGCCGCGCAGGCCGCCGGAGTCGGTGAAGGTCCCCGACATCGTGTAGCCGCCCTCCAGCAGGCCCAGGC
Organism: Nonomuraea sp. NPDC050540; assembly: GCF_044457485.1. Taxonomy (NCBI): domain Bacteria; kingdom Bacillati; phylum Actinomycetota; class Actinomycetes; order Streptosporangiales; family Streptosporangiaceae; genus Nonomuraea; species Nonomuraea sp. NPDC050540. The sequence goes on along the minus strand of NZ_JBITHA010000003.1, from coordinate 736,891 downwards.
TGCCCACCAGGAACGTGGCGACCAGCAGCGAGCCGAGCACGGCCACCGACACGAGGCCGACGACGATCTTGTTGCGGTCGCGGAAGGACTTCAGGGCCATCGGTCACCCACCATGAGCTTCCGCAGGTCCTGGGTGCTGGCGATCTTCTTGCTGCCGCGCAGCGGGGGCGGCGTGGTCATCGGGTACGGGCACGGCGACGGGCCCAGTGCCACGCATGGGACCGCGGAGATGAAGTAGTGGCCGCGGTTGACGCTGGAGTAGGCGCGCTCGAACAGCGGGCGGAAGGTGTTGACCGTCTTCTCGATGGTGCCCACGTTGCGCCGGATGCCGCCGGTCAGGCGCGACAGGTTGTCCACGAGCGCGCCCAGTTCGCCGGCGTTCTTGCCGAGCACCTCGTTGGAGGTGTGCAGGGTCGCGCTCAGCTCCACGATCGAGTCGTCGATGAGCTTCCTGTTGCCCGCGAACGCCTCCGACAGCACCACCAGGTTGTCGACCAGCTGGGAGATCTGCTCGTCGCGCTTGGCGACCACGCCGCTGACGGTCGCGTAGTCCTTCAGCAGGCCGCGGATCGTCTCCCTGCGCTCGGTGAGCGTGCCGGTGATGGCGTTGACGTTGTCGAGCAGCCTCGGGATGTTCTTGTCGTTGCCCTTGAGCGCCTTGGCGGCGGCGGTGAGCAGCTGGTTGATCTGCTCGGGGTCCAGGCTCCTGGTCAGCGGGCCGAGATCGCTGACCAGCTCGCCGATGTCCACGACCGAGGCGGTGCGGGCGATGCGCGCGCCGGGCGGCAGGCGGTCCTTGGCGGTGCCGGGCAGCAGGTAGACCACGCGCTGGCCCACGGCGTTGCGCCAGCGGATCGCCGCCTCGGTGTCGGAGGGCACGGCGACGCCCTCCTGCACCTCCATGGTGACCTCGGCTCTGCCGTTCACCACCTTGATGGTGGCGACCTGCCCGACCGGCGCGCCCGCGATCTTGACCTGGTCGCCCTCCACCAGGCCGGAGACGTCGTCGAAGGTCGCGACGAGGTTGTAGCCGCCGCCGGTGGCGACCCGGGCGATCTGGACGGTGATCAGCCCGATCAGGCCCGCCGCGACGCCGAAGAACAGCGCGAACTTCACCAGGGTCCAGCGGCGCCGCACGATCTGCGGCGAGGTCCTGGCGGGGGCCGCCACCTCAGCGCCTCCCGTCGGTCGGGCCGCAGGCGCCGACGATCAGCTCGCAGATGTCGGTCGAGACGAACGCCTCCACCTGGATCTGCCGGGCGCCGTCCGGGCCCGGCGCCTCGATCAGCTCGTTCAGCAGGTCCACGAGTGTGCGCAGCCCGCGTACGCCGTCTCCGGCCAGGCCGAGCTGGGCGTAGATGAGCGCGGCCACCCGCTCGCCCGAGTGCACGCCGGCGCGCAGGTTCTGCCGGTGCTTGCGCAGGCCGTGCGCGGTCAGGTCGGAGATGTCGGTCATCTCCTTGAGCAGGGCGCGTACCTTGTCGGCGCGCTTCAGCAGGTCGGGGGTGATCGTGTTGATGTCCTCGCCGATGGCCACGAGCTCGTCGCCCTTGCCGGCCAGCGCGCCCGACAGGGCGGCCGTGTCGCGCAGGAACCGCTGGGCCAGCCCGCGGTGCTTGTGCGCGACGCCGACGACCGTGCCCGCGTCGTCGATCAGCTCGCGCAGGTCCTCGCCCTGTCCCTCCAGGCCCTTGGCGAGCGTGTGCACGATGACCGTGACCTCGCGCGGGTCGACCGCGTCCAGGCCGCGGTAGGCGTCGCCGAGCGTGTCGGACAGGTCCAGCGGGTCCTCGGTCCTCGTGATGACCGCCCCGCTGCCGAGGTACGGCCCCGCCCCCTCCCCCGAGCCGAGCTTCAGGTTGACGTACTTGGGCCCGAAGACCGACGCCGGCTCGATCGAGGCGACCGCCGACCGCGGCACCCGCACGCCCGCCTGCACGTGCATGGTCACCACCGCCTGCCCCTTGGCGTTGAGCGCGACACCGGTCACGTCGCCCACGGTGATGCCGCGGATCTTGACCGGCGAGTTCGTGTCCATGCCCTGCCCGGCGCGGCCGAAGACCGCGTCGATCCGGGTCCCGCTCACCTGGGAGGCGTTGCGCACGATGAAGACCGTGGCCGCCACCAGCGCCACGACCACCAGGGCGGCGATCGCCATCCGGGTGGGCAGGGTGAGTTCCTTGCGTCCCATGCCCCTCACCCCGTCAGCTTCACGCTGCCGCCGCCACCCCAGAACAGGTACGACAACAACAGGTTGAGCAGGACGATCGTGACGATCGACTGGCGGATCGCGCGCCCGGCCGCGACGCCCACGCCGACCGGGCCGCCGGTGGCGTGGAAGCCGTGGTAGCAGTGGATGACGATGACCGTGAACGCGAACACCCCGACCTTGGCGACGCTGAAGACGATGTCGCTGACCGGGAGGTACAGGTAGAAGTAGTAGTCGTAGACGCCCGGCGCCAGGCCGAACAGCACCGTGCTCATCAGCCGGGTGGCGAAGAAGCTGGCGAACAACGCGATCAGGTAGATCGGCATCAGCGCCAGCAGCGCCGCCACCACGCGGGTGCAGATCAGGTAGGTGAAGGCGTTGATGCCCATCACCTCCAGCGCGTCGATCTCCTCCGAGATCCGCATCGCGCCCAGCTCCGCCGTGAACGCCGAGCCGACCTGCGCGGCCAGCGCCGTGGCGGCGATGATCGGCGTGATCTCGCGGACGTTGGCGAAGCTGCCCACCAGGCCCATGAACGACTCGGCGCCGATCGCCTGGAGCCCCTGGTATCCCTGGAGCCCGACGGTGGCGCCCACGACGAAGGCCATCGTGAACACCACGAAGATCATGCCGCCGCCGATGACCGTGGCGCCCACGCCGATCACGACGTCGCTGACCTGCCGCATGACGACCTTGAAGTAGCGCAGGCGCAGGACGATGTCGCGTACGGAGTAGAACAGCACCCGCCAGACGAACAACGGCCAGTCGGCGAGCGTGGCGAACTTCTCGCCGATCTCCCGGCCCTGCCGGGCGAACCTGAGGCCCGCCGTACGGGTGGCCATCACAGCGCCTTGGGCGGGTAGGCGAGGAAGTAGACGGCGGAGATCACGTAGTTGAACGCGAAGACCAGCATGAACGTGACCACGGTGGACTGGTTGACCGCCCGCCCGACGCCGACCGGGCTGGTCGCGCAGGTCATGCCCTTGTAGCAGGCGACGGCCGCGGCGATGAAGCCGAACACCCACGCCTTGAAGAGGGTGACGTAGAGGTCGGAGCCGACGACGAGCGAGAGCGCGCCGTCGAAGTACGCGCCGGGGGTGACGCCCTGGACGACGACGTTGAAGAAGTAGCCGCCCGAGGCGCCGGCCAGGATGACCAGCGGGCACAGGCACACGGCGACGGTGCTGGCCGCCCACATGCGCGGCGTGACCAGCCGGTGGATGGGGTTGACGGACATGACCTCCATGGCGCTCAGCTCGTCGCGGATGTGGCGGGCGCCGATGTCGGAGGTCATGGCGCTGCCTCCGGCGCCGGCGATGAGCAGGGCGCTGGCCAGCGGGGCGACCTCCCGGATGAGGCCGACGAAGACGGCGCTGCCGGTGGCGGAGGCGGCGCCGAGCTGCCAGGCCAGCTCGCCCACCTGGAGGGCCACGGTGGCGCCGAGCGGCAGCGAGACCAGGAGCACGGGCACACTCGTCACCCGGGCCAGGAACCAGCACTGCTCGACGAACTCCCACCACCAGCTTCTGACGTCCCAGGTACGCCGCAGGCCCTCCAGGACGATGACGAAAAGCTCACCCACCTGTCCCAGGGCCGACCCGGCCTTCCGGCCGACGTAACCGGCCATCAGCGCTCCGCCTTGGTTACCGTCATGACCACCTCGTGAACCGGGGCGACTCCGGAGCAGTCACCTTACTGACGAGTTGTCCAGTAGGTCGATGCTTTCTGCTGAATTTGCGCAAAAGCTATGAGACCCGGCTCACCTGTTGTCAGCCCACCACGAAATGTGACAACCCCGTTACCACTGACGTTCCGGCCGCTCCTGGCGGCGGGTGGGGGTCGGGTCGAGGAAGACCTGGGAGATCGTGGGCACGTGCGCGCGCAGCCGCCGGTCCACCTGGTCACAGGCGATCTCCACCCCGGCCGCGCTCGCCGCGTCGTCGAAATCGATCTTGGCCGCGACCAGCAGCCGCCCCGGCCCCAGGTACATGGTCAGCAGCTCGACCACGTCGGCCACCTCCGGCTGCGCCAGCAGCAGGGCCCGGATCTCCGTCTCCACCGGCCGCGGCGCCGCCTGCCCGATCAGCAGCGAGACGTTGGCCGCGATCAACACCAGCGCCACGACCAGCAGCAGCACCCCGATCGCGACCGACGCCGCCCCGTCCCACAGCGCCGACCCGCTGAACTGCGAACCCAGCAGCCCGCCCGCGGCGATGACCAGCCCGGCCAGCGCGGCGGCGTCCTCCAGCATGACCGCCTTGAGCGCGGTGTCGGAGGTGCGGGCGACCAGCCGCACCGGCCCGATCCCCCACCGCCGCGCCTCGCGGCGCGCCTGGGAGAGCCCCTTCAGGAACGAGACGCCCTCGATGACGAACGACACCCCGAGCACCACGTAGGAGAGGGTGAAGTCGCCCAGCGACTCGCCGTGGACGATCGTGTGCGCCCCGTGCGTGATGGAGAACCCGGCCCCGCCCACCAGCGTGGCGACGGCCGCCATCATCGCCCAGAAGAACCCGGCCTTGCCGTACCCGAAGGGATGGCGCCGATCGGCCGGCTTGCCCGCCTGCCGGACCGCGACCAGGAGCAGGACCTCCGTCACCGTGTCGGCGGCGGAGTGGGCCGCCTCCGACAGCATCGCGGCGGATCCGCTGATCAGGCCCGCGACCAGCTTGGCCACGGCGATGGCCAGGTTGGCCAGGCCGGCGACCAGCACCGTCCAGAAGCTCTCCCCCGCGCCCTCAGCCATGGGCATCACTCTACGTGAGCGATCTTGAGCATCTTCGAAATCAGGTGACTCCACAACGAAGCGCCCATGAAAGCGCGCACCAAAGCGCGAAGCGGCTCCGGGAACACATGGGTATGCGGGTTTCGACACAGGTCCGGCAGGGTTTGAGGAGGGGAGCAGGCGCTCGCGAGAGGTAGATTGAGATCATGAACGCCCCTCGTTGGCTGACCGACACCGAGCAACGCGCATGGCGTGCTCATCTCGCTCTGCACAAGCTGCTGATGCACCGCCTCGATCGGGAGTTGCAGGAGTTCGAGTTGTCGCTCAACGACTACGAGATCCTGGTCAACCTCTCCGAGAGCCCGGAGCGCAGGATGCGGATGAGCGACCTGGCCGACGCCACGATCCAGTCACGCAGCCGCCTGTCGCACCAGATCTCCCGCATGGAGGCCAAGGGCCTGGTGGTCAGGGAGGACTGCCGCGACGACCGTCGTGGAACGTTCGCAGTGCTCACCGAGCAGGGCTGGGAGACGATCCAGCGGGTGGCGCCCCACCACGTGGCCAGCGTCCGCGAGCACTTCGTGGACCGGCTCACCGACGACCAGCTCGACGAGCTCGACGCCGCGTACACGCCGATCGTGGAGCATCTCAAGAAGCTGCGCTGACACCCAACCGATATCGGCGACCGGCCCGTGGGCTCCCGCGCGCTCGCTACGATCCGGACATGCTGAGAAAGCTGCTGATCGTCCTTGCCCTAGCGCTGGCCGCGGCCTGCTCGTCCGGCGGCGGGGCGGCGCTGCCCAGCGGTCCCGACCTGATGACGAAGTCCGCCGAGGCGATGAAGTCGGTCAAGTCCGCCTCGTTCGCGATCGCCACCGAGGGCAAGCCCAAGGTGCAGATACGCAAGGCCGACGGCCGGTTGACCTCCGCCGGCGACGCCGACGGCACGCTCACCATCGAGGTGCTCGGCAGCCTGCAGGAGATCAGCTTCTTCGTGGTCGGCGACACCGTCCACTTCAAGGGCCCGACCGGCGGCTTCCAGAAGATGTCGAAGAAGGATCTGGCCCAGATCTACGACCCGTCGCTGATCCTGTCGCCCGCCGAGGGCATCGCCAAGCTCCTGTCGACGGCCACGGACCCGCGGGTCGAGGGCGAGGAGGGCGCGGCGTACACGGTCGCGGCCACCTTCTCGCCCGAGGTCCTGGGCAAGCTGATCCCCGGCGTCTCCCAGGGCGTGAACGGCCGGCTTCTGGTCGACAAGGCCTCCTCCCGCCTGACCAAGGCCACCCTGCCGTTGCAGGACGGCTCGGTGATCGTCTCGTTCAGCGACTACGACGCCCCGGTCACGATCACCCCGCCCGCGGGATGAAGGCGGCGCGCCGGGTCGCCCTCGGCGTGGGCGGGACGGTGGTGCTGCTGGCCGCGCTCGACGCCTACGTCGTGGTGACCGTCCTGATCGACATCGCCACCGAGGTCGGCGTACCGCTGAACCACCTGGAGCGGGCCACGCCGGTGGTGACCGGCTTCCTGCTCGGCTACATCGCCGCGATGCCGCTGCTCGGGCAACTGTCCGACCGGTACGGCCGGCGTCCCCTGATCCACGCCTGCCTGGCCGCGTTCGCGCTGGGCTCCCTGCTGACCGCGCTGGCCGGATCGCTGCCCATGGTCGTGGGCGGGCGCGCCCTTCAGGGCATCGCCGGCGGCGCGCTGCTGCCGATCACGATGGCGCTCATCGGCGACCTGTGGGACGAGCGCGAACGCCCCGTCGCCCTGGGCGCGGTCGGCGCCGCCCAGGAGCTCGGCAGCGCCCTGGGCCCGCTCTACGGCGGCGTGCTGGCGCTGATCCCGGCCTTCCAGGTGTTCGGGGTGGAGCTGGGCGGCTGGCACGCCATCTTCTGGATCAACCTCCCGCTGGCCGCGCTGGCCGCGATCGCGGTGCAGCGCACGGTTCCCGGCCGCCCGCCGGTCCCGGTCGCCCCGGCGGGAGCCCGGATCGACACCGTGGGCGGCGTGCTGCTCGCGCTCGCGCTGGCCCTGCTGGTCGTCGGCTTCTACAACAACGACCCGGCCAAGGCGATCCTGCCGCCGTGGGGCCTGCCGGCGATCGCCGCCGGCCTCGTCGTCGGCGCGGTGTTCGTCTGGTGGGAGATCCGCTCGCCGGTACGCCTGCTCGACCTGGCCGGCACCCGTAAGGGCCCGCTGCTGGCCACGCTCGGCGTCAGCTTCCTCGCCGGCGCCGCGCTGCTGGTCACCATGGTGTTCGTGCAGTTCACCGCGCAGACGCTGCTGGGCCTGGAGGCGCTGGAGGCCGCGCTGGTGCTGGGCCGCTTCCTCATCGCGCTGCCGGTCGGCGCGGTGCTCGGCGGCGTGCTGGCCCGCAGGCTCGGCGACCGCCCGGTCACGGTCGCCGGCCTGCTCGTCGCCACCGTGGGATACGTGCTGATGAACCGCTGGCCGCTCGACCTGACCGGGCACCCGATCGACCTCGCGCTCATCGTCGCCGGCCTCGGCCTGGGCCTGGTCATCGCGCCGATCTCGGCCGCGGTCCTGCGCGTGACCCCGGCGGTCCAGCACGGCGTCGCCTCCGCCGCCGTCGTCGTGGCCAGGATGATGGGCATGCTCATCGGCATCGCGGGCGTGTCCGCCTGGGGCTTCTACCGCTTCCAGTCGCTGACCGCCGACCTCGACACCCCGCTGCCCGTCGGCGTCGACGCGGCCACCTACGCCCAGCAGCTGGCCGTCTACACCGCGAAGGTGAAGGCGGCCCTGCACGTGGAGTACACCGAGATGTTCCTCGTGACCGCCGTGCTCTGCCTGCTGGGCGCCGTGGTGGCCCTCTGGATGCCTACGGCGAGAGGCGATGCAGGTCGCGCGGGAACAGAGTCGCCTGCCTGATGTTCGCCGCGCCGGTCAGCCGGGCCGTCCAGCGTTCCAGGCCGATGGCGAAGCCGCCGTGCGGCGGCATGCCGTACGCGAAGGCCTGCAGATATCCCCGGTACGGCTCCGCCGCCTCCCCCCGCTCGGCCAGCGCGGCGAGGTAGTCGGCGTGCCGGTGCAGCCGCTGCCCGCCCGTGACCAGCTCCAGCCCGCGAAACAGCAGGTCGAAGCCGTTGGAGGAGCCGGGCTTGGCCGGGTCGGGATGGGTGTAGAACGGACGCTTGGCCATCGGGTAGCCGGTGACGAACAGGAAGTCCGAGCCGTGCTCGCGCCGCGCCCACTCCGACAGCTCGCGCTCACGCGCCGGTGACAGGTCGGGCTCGTCGCTGACGTCGGAGAAGTGCACCGCCGGGATCTCGGCGGGCACCTCGGGCAGCAGGTCGCGGGCCTTCGGGACGCGGTGCCGTACCGACTCGACCATGCCCGCGACGGCCTCGCGCAGGACCGCCATGACGTCGCGGTGGTCGGTGACGAAGCCGAGCTCGGCGTCGAGGCTGGTGTACTGCGCCAGGTGGCGGGCGGTGTCGTGCGGCTCGGCGCGGAAGACGGGCCCGACCTCGTAGACGCGTTCGAAGACGCCGACCATCATCTGCTTGTAGAACTGCGGCGACTGGGCCAGGTAGGCGCGGCCGCCGAAGTAGTCGACGGAGAAGACGTTCGCGCCGGACTCGGTGGCCGACTCGACCAGCTTGGGCGTGTGGATCTCGGTGAACGCCAGCCGGTCCAGCGTCTCCCGGAAGCCCGCCACGCTGGCCGCGGAGATCTCCAGCGGCAGGCGGAGCGCGGGATGGCGAAGGGCCAGCGGCGCGTGGTCGAGCACGGTCGGCAGCGCCGCGCTCACCTCGGGGCGGAACAGCTCGAACGGCGGCTGGGCGGCCTCGCCCAGCACGGTGATCTCGGGTTCGGTGATCTCCACGCCGCCGGGCGCCCGCGCGCTGGGCGTGGCGATCCCGGTGATCTCGACGACGCTCTCCTCACCCGGCAGATCCGGGCTGGTCGTGACCGCCTGGGCCAGGCCCGCACGGTCGCGTACGACGAGGAACGACACGGATTTCAGCTGCCGGCGGCGATGAACCCATCCGGCGATCTTGACTCGTTGCCCGGCGTGCTCGGAGAGCTCCGCCGACAGGACACGAGAGATCATCACAACTCCTCGGGGAAGATGCATGACCCCTTGGGAGTGCGGGGGAGAAGGGAGCTCCCGGTGCCACCGCACTTTCGCCGCCCCGCGAGGAGGCGGCCTCCACGACCCGATGACGGGGGTCAGGCCGGCGGGGCATTTCCTCCCCGCACTCGGGAGTGTCTTCGCCCGGGGCGCAGGGCCGCCTTCTCAGCTGCCGGCGGCTCTCTGGACCCGCGTGGTCCCCGGACTACTCATCTCCGTCTACGCGTTGCCGGTCAACTTATCATTTCTTGGCCGGGGCCCCGCCGCTCTTGCGCTTCTCGCGGATCTTCATCGTCACCTCAAGGGGCGAACCGGCGAAGCCGAACTCCTCGCGCAGCCGGCGTTCGATGAAGCGCCGGTAGGTGTCCTCCAGCCAGCCCGAGGTGAACAGCACGAACTTCGGCGGCTCGGTGGACGCCTGCGTGGCGAACAGGATCTTGGGCTGCTTGCCGCCACGCACCGGCGGGGGCGTCGCCTGGACCAGCTCGGTGAGGAAGGCGTTGAGCCGGGACGTCGGCACCCGGGTGGACCAGGAGTCGAGCGCCTTCTCCAGCGCCGGGACGAGCCGGTCGACGTGCCGGCCGGTCTTGGCGGAGATGTTGACGCGCAGCGCCCACGGGGTCCGCACGAGCTGCCGGTCGATCTCCTTCTCCAGGTAGTAGCGCCGGTCCTCGTCGACCAGGTCCCACTTGTTGAAGGCCACGACCATGGCCCGGCCGGACTCGATGACGAGCCCGATGATGCGCAGGTCCTGCTCGGTGAGCGGCTCGGAGGCGTCGATGAGCACGACCGCCACCTCGGCCTTCTCGAGCGCGGCGCGGGTGCGCATGGCGGCGTAGAAGTCGGCGCCCTGCAGCTCACGGTCGCGGCGGCGGATGCCGGCGGTGTCGACGAAGCGCCACGGCTTGCCGCCGAGCTCGATCAGCTCGTCGACCGGGTCGCGGGTGGTGCCCGCCATCGGGTCGACCAGCACCCGGTCCTCCCCCGCGAGCTTGTTGAGCAGGGAGGACTTGCCGACGTTGGGCTTGCCGAGCAGCGCCACCCGGTGCGGGCCGCCCTGCTCGCCGAACTTCAGCTCGGGCGTCTCCGGCAGCGCGTCCAGCACGATGTCGAGGAGGTCGCCGCTGGAGCGCCCGTGCAGGGCCGAGACGGGGTACGGCTCGCCGAGCCCCAGCGCCCACAGCCCGGAGGCCTCCAGCTCAAGCTGCTGGTTGTCGACCTTGTTGGCGGCCAGGATGACCGGCTTGCCGGACTGGCGCAGCACGTTGCCGACGATCTCGTCGGCGTCGGTGGCGCCCACGGTGGCGTCGACCACGAACAGGATCACGTCGGCGAGCTGGACGGCCACCTGGGCCTGCTCGGCGATGCGCAGGTTCATGCCGGTGGCGTCGGGGTCCCAGCCGCCGGTGTCGACCACGGTGAAGCGGCGCCCGCGCCAGTTGGCGTCGTAGGCGACGCGGTCGCGGGTGACGCCCGGCACGTCTTCCACGACCGCCTCGCGGCGGCCGATGATGCGGTTGACCAGCGTGGACTTGCCGACGTTCGGGCGTCCGACGATGGCCACGACGGGCAGCGGCCCGCTGTCGTCGTCATGGTCACTGATCTGCAGGTCGTCGAACTCAGCCTCGACCCAGTCCCCCGTGTTCACGATGTTCTCGTCCTTCGTGTGAGTACCGCACCTGAAGGTCAGGCGCGCTCGTCTACCCGGTCGCGCTCGCTCCGGAGCCCGCCCGGGCCTCCTTGCCGCGCGACCACACTCAGCACCGCGTCGATGACCTCTTGCAGGGTCAGCGGCGTGGTGTCGAGCTCGATGGCGCCATCCGCCATCGACAGTGGATCTGCCTTACGTGTCGAGTCCAGGGTGTCACGCCTGGCCATGGCGGCCTGCTGCGCCTCCACCGTGGTGCCCGACAGCTCCGCGGTGCGCCGCAGGGCGCGCGCCTCCGCGCTGGCGGTGAGGTAGATCTTGACCGCCGCCTCCGGCCAGACGACCGTGCCGATGTCGCGGCCTTCGACCACGATGCCGCCGGCGCCGATGATCTCCCGCTGCAGGGCGACCAGACGGGTCCGCACCTCGGGCACCGCGGCCACCGCCGAGACGGAGCCGGTGACCTCGCCCGTGCGGATCGGCCCGGCGACGTCGGTGGCGCCCACGTGGATGGTCGGCCCGTCCGGGTCGGTGCCGGTGACGATCTCGGGCTCGCCGCAGCGCGCCGCGACGGCGGCCGGATCGGCCACGTCGACGCCCTGTTCGAGCATCCACCAGGTCATCGCCCGGTACATCGCCCCGGTGTCCAGGTAGCGCAGGCGCAGCGCACGGGCCACCCCGCGCGACACACTCGACTTGCCCGACCCCGAAGGGCCGTCCATGGCGACGACCAGACCGGCCACGGTCTCTCCCTCTTCACGGCTTTACCTCAACCTGAAGAGGCTACCGCCTCCGCGTCACTCACCGATCCAGCTTCGGCGCTCAGCCGCTGCTGAGACGGAACGCGCGGGCGGGCACCAGGCCCCGCTTCAGCAGCGCGAAGCCCGGCAGCGGGCTGCTGCTGACCGTCTCCTTGTAGACGACGGCCCAGCGCCCCGTCAGGTACGCCCGCCGCGGGCTGTCGTCGCCCCGCGTGAACTGGATGACCCCGTCGGCCCGCCCCAGGCTGAGCGGCTGGTGGAAGTACCCGAACCGGAACGGCCTGGCCCGCCCGCCCCGCAGCCGCGCGGCGATCACGTCGGCGGCGTGCAGAGCCGTGGGGATGCCGCTCTGGCAGGTGCCGTGAATGACCCCGTACGGCTGGCCGACGGCCGCCGCGTCCCCGACCGCGTACACGTCGGGATGCGAGACCGAACGCAGCGTCGCGTCCACGACGACGCGCCCGCGCCCGTCGACGTCCAGCCCCGACTCCCGTGCCAGCGGCAGCCCGGTGGTGCCCGCGGTCCACAGCGTGACCGAGGACGCGACGAGCTCGCCCCCGGCCAGTTCCACCGCGTCGGGCAGCACCTTCTCCACCTCGACGCCCTCGCGCACCTCGATGCCGAGGCGGTCCATCGCCCGCCGCACGTAGGCGCGGGCCCTGTCGCCCATCATCGAGGCCGGGGCGCCCCGGCTGAGCAGGACCACGCGCAGGTGGGGGTGCGCTTCGGCGATCTCGGTGGCCGACTCGACGCCGGTCAGGCCGCCGCCGGCGACCACGACCGTGCCCTCGGTGAGGCGTTTCAGCGCATCGGCCAGCCGTAGCGCGCCGTCGTGGTCGTCGTAGACGTGGGCGTGCTCGCGCACGCCCGGGGTGGAGCGGTCGGTGACGGTGCCCAGCGCGTAGACGAGCTTGTCGAACCGGGCGACGCGCCCGCTCTGGAGCGTGACCTCGTGCCGGCCCGGATCGAGTCCGGTGACGCGGTCATGCAGGAAGGTGATGCCCGTCCCGGCGATCACCTTCTCGATGGCGTGGCCGGTCAGCCGCTGGCCTGCGGCCGTCTGATGCATGCGCAGCCGCTCGGTGAAGCGCGGTGAGGCGTTGACCAGCGTCACCCTGGCGCCCTGGCGGCGGGTCTTCACCGCGACCCGGATCGCCGCCATCATCCCGGTGTATCCGGCTCCCAGAACCATGATGTGTGTCATGCCGGGAAGACGGATCCACCGCGCCAGAATGTGACATCGGCGCGGGCGCTACGGCACCTGCCAGCCGCGCTCGTGCAGAGCCTCCTGGAGTACGGCCACCGCGTCCGGCTGCACCGACACCTCCGCCAGGCCCAGGGGCAGGCCCGGAGCGTGCTCCAGACGGACGTCCTCGACGTTGACCCCGACCTCGTCACACACCTGGAACAACCGGGCCAGCTGACCCGGCCGGTCACCGATGACCACCTGGACGACGCCGTAGGCGGCGGCGGGGCCGCCGTGCTTGCCCGGGATGCGCCCGTGCCCGGCGACGCCGCGCTTGAGCAGTCGCGTGACATCGGGGCCCGCGCTCTGGTCGCCTCCGGCCAGCGCGCGCAGCGCCGCCGCGGCCTCGGTCAGGTCGCGCGAGACCGCCTCCAGCACTTCGGCGACGGGCTCGGCGTTGCCGGACAGGATGCCCAGCCACAGGCCGGGGTCGCTGCCGGCGATCCTGGTCACGTCCCGTACGCCCTGACCGGCCAGGCCCAGCGCCACGTCGGAGGCCTCCGACAGCCGGGCCGCCACCGCGGAGGCGGCCACGTGCGGCGCGTGCGAGACCAGCGCGACCGCGCGATCGTGCTCCTCGGCGCTCACCTCGACCGGGTTGGCGCCGCACAGCTCGATCAGCTCCAGCACCGCCCGCTTCGCCTCGGGCCGCGCCGCCTCCGTCGGGCACAGCGCCCACGGCCGCCCCAGGAACAGGTCCGCCCTGGCCGCGCCCGGCCCGGCCTTCTCGCGGCCGGCCATCGGGTGCGAGGCCACGTAGAGGCCCATGTCGCAGCCCAGCTCCACGCCCCTGGCGATCGGCATGGCCTTCACGCTCGACACGTCGGTGTAGAAGCGGGCGGCGTCGCGCCGCTGCAGGCCGCGCAGCTCGGTCGCCACGTGGTCCGGGGGGACCGCGACGATGGCCAGGTCGACCTGTTCGCCGGAGTGCCATTCCTGGCCGGCGCCCATCTCCCTGGCCAGGCGTACCGCGCCGAGGTCGCGGTCGGCCAGCAGGACGCTCACGCCGCGCTGGCGCAGCGCCAGCCCGATCGAGGTGCCGACCAGGCCGGTGCCGAGGACGAGGACGGTCTCCAGCTTCATTGGGCGATGTCCTCACGCAACGCGACGGCGCCGCGCAGGTAGACGTGGCTGATCGCGCCACGTGGCCGGTCGGTCTCCACGTGCGCCATCAGCCGCACCACGCGCGGCAGCGCGCCCGGCACGTCGATCTCCGTGCAGCAGATGAGCGGCACGTCGTGGAAGCCCAGCTTGCGCGCGGCCAGAGCGGGGAACTCCGCCGTCAGGTCGGGCGTCGCGGTGAACAACACGCTGATCACGTCGTCGGTCGACAGCCGGTTGCGCTCCATGAGCGTGCTCACCAGCTCCGTCGTCGCCTCGATGATCGCGTCGCGGGTGTTGGCGCCGACCTGGATCGCCCCGCGAATCGCCCGGACCATGGTGCTCGTCCCCTTCATAAGGCATGGAGCCCGTACGCGGCGGTACGGGCTCCTGGGTATGGGCTGCCAGATTACATCTTGACGGCGGCGTACAGCTCGCCGACTTCCGCCAGCGACAGCGCCCGCAGCGTGCCCGCCTTGGTCCGGCCCAGCTTGACCGGCCCGAACTCGATCCGCGCCAGGTCGATCACCCGGTGACCCGACTCCTCCAGCATGCGGCGCACGATGTGCTTGCGGCCCTCGTGCAGCACCACCTCGACCAGCGCCTGCTGGCCGTGCTCCTGCACGATCGAGAACGAGTCCGCGCGGGCGAGGCCGTCCTCCAGCTCGATGCCCTCACGCAGCCTGCGGCCCAGGTCGCGCGGGATCGGCCCCGGCACCTTCGCCCAGTACTTCTTCTGCACCCCATAGCTCGGGTGCGTCAGCCGGTTGGCCAGCTCGCCGTCGTTGGTGAGCAGCAGCAGGCCCTCGGTCTCGGTGTCCAGCCGGCCCACGTGGAACAGCCGCGGCGCCAGCTCCTGCACGTAGTCGGCCAGGCACGGACGGCCCTGCGGGTCCTCCATCGTGGACACGACGCCGATCGGCTTGTTCAGCGCGTAGTAGACGAGGTCGGGGGCGGTGGGGATGCGCTTGCCGTCCACGTGGATGACCTGCGCCGCCGGGTCCACCTTCGCGCCGAAGCGGCGGACGATCTGGCCGTTGACGGTCACGCGACCGGCGCCGATCATCTCCTCGCAGGCACGCCGGCTGGCCACGCCCGCCTGGGCGAGCACCTTCTGCAGCCTGACGCCGCCGGGAACCTCGGTGGTGTCCCGCTCGTCGGTGTAGCCGGGCTCGAAGAACGCGGTGTCGCGGATGGGCTGGCGGGCGGTCTTGAACCGGTCCGACGGCCTTTCGCCCCTGCTCGGCCGCTCGTCCCGCCGCGGCCCCCTGCCGGGGGTCTTGCCGCCGGTACGGCTGCCGCCGATCGTCTGGACGTCGTCGCGCTTGCCGTAGCGTGCCCTGGTGGGGCCGGGGGCGGAGTCACGCCGCCCACCCCGGGCGGCCCGGAACCCGTCATTCCCGGAACGCTCCGGCCGCTCCGCCCGGTCGTCGCGGGGCTGGTAACCGCCACGGTCACGGTCATCACGACGCTGGTAACCGCCACGGTCACGGTCGTCACGGCGCTGGTAGCCGCCACGGTCGTCGCTACGGCCCTGATAGCCGCCGCGGTCGTCGCGCCGCTGGAACCCCCCGCGGTCGCGGTCGTCGCGGGGCTGGTAGCCGCCACGGTCACGGTCGTCACGCCGCTGGTAACCGCCACGGTCGTCACGACGCTGACCCTGGCCACCACGGTCCTCACCACGACCCTGGTAACCACCACGGTCGCGGTCATCACGCCGCTGGTAGCCGCCACGGTCGTCGCTACGGGGCTGGTAGCCGCCACGGTCGCGGTCATCACGGCGCTGGTAGCCGCCACGGTCGTCGTTACGGCCCTGATAGCCGCCGCGGTCGTCACGACGCTGACCCTGGTAACCGCCACGGTCACGGTCGTCACGCCGCTGGTAGCCACCGCGGTCGTCGCCACGGCCCTGGTTGCCGCCGCGGTCGTCGCGGCGGTCGGTGGGGTTGCCGGGGCGGGTCCGGGAGCCGCCCCTGTCGGCGCGCAGGGAGTCTCGGTCCCCGCTGCCGCCGCGTCGGTCGTCGGAGCGGAAGGCGGGACGCCCGCCGCGGCCCGCGTGGCCGCCCGAACGTCCTCGACCGCGTCCATCACCGGACGGGGTGCTTCGCCTGTTGTTCACTTCGTTGTCTCCTCGAGGTTCTCCACGTCGTCCGGGAGGAGCGGCGCAAGCTCGGGGAGCTCGCCGATGTCCTTCAGTCCCAGACGCTCCAGGAAGTATGAGCTTGTCCGGTAGAGCACTGCCTGGCTCTCCGGGTCGGTGCCGGCCTCTTCGACCAGCCCCCTGGCGACGAGCGTACGCATGACGCCGTCGCTGTTCACACCGCGTACCGCGGCCACGCGGGCACGGCTCACCGGTTGCCGGTAAGCCACGACCGCGAGAGTCTCCAGAGCGGCTTGCGTGAGCCGCGTCTGCTGCCCGTCGCGCACGAAGCGCTCGACCAGAGGCGCGCACTCGGCCCGCGTGTAGAAACGCCAGCCTCCCGCCACCTCTCTCAGGTCAAAACCCCGCCGATCGGCCGTGTATTCCGCCGCCAGCTCCGAAAGCGCTTGTCCGACCTCTTGCGTCGGCCTCTCCAGCACCTGAGCGAGCGTCACCTCGGCCACCGGCTCATCCACCACCAGCAGAATCGCCTCCAGCGAGGCCTTCAACCCCAGCCCCGCCTCGCCGCCCGTTCTCGGAATCTCCCCCGAAGACGGCACAACCGCGGCCGAGGAGGACAAAACCTCCCCATGTGAGTCCGAGGCGGCGCCGACGGAGTCCGACCTGACCAGATCCTCCTCAGCCCGGCCCGGCGTCTCCACTGCCGAAGGGGCCGGAACCTCCTCAACCGGGTCCGTGGCCATCTCCGTCTCCGGCGGCGAGACGGCCGGGTCCGGGTCGTCGCCGGGGGCGGGCGCTTCGGTGGGGAGTTCCGCCGCCGGGCGGTCGTCCTCGGAGTCGGCGGGCAGGCGGGGCGCCGGGGTGGGCGGGGTGGTGGACAGGGCGCCGGGGAGCGTCATCCAGGCGGGCAGGTCCGGGTCCGCGGAGCGGCGGGGGGCGGGCGGGGTGTCGTGCTCAGGCATCGGTCTTCTTCTCCGCGGGTTCTTCGTAGTCGTCGCCGACCGAGATGTCGCCGTCGTCGGTTCCGGTCCAGGTGACGTGGAGGTCGCCGAGCGGTTCGACCTGGTCGAAGGTCACGGCCGACTCCCTGAACAACTCCAGCACCGCCAGGAACCGGGCGATCACCTCGAACGTGCCCTCGCAGTCGGCGACCAGGGCGCGGAACGTGGCCTTGCGCATCCGCCGCAGGCGCCGCACCAGGATAGCCGCCTGTTCGCGGACGCTGGCGAGCGGTTGGTAGATGTGGCCGACACTGACCGTCGGCGGCAGCTTCGGGGTGAAGGCCTTGGCCGCGATCCTGGCGAGCTGGTCGGGCCCGATCCCCAGGATCAGCTCGGGCAGCAGGTCGGCGAACTCCCGCTCCATGGGCACGATGCGCGGGAAGCGCAACGCCTCCTCCGCCATCCTGCCGGCGAAGATCTTCGCCACCTGTTTGTACGCCTTGTACTGCAGCAGCCGGGCGAACAGCAGGTCACGCGCTTCCAGGAGCGCGAGGTCCTCTTCGTCCTCCACCTCGCCGGACGGCAGCAGCCTGGCCGCCTTGAGGTCGAGCAGGGTCGCCGCCACGAGGAGGAAGTGGCTGGTCTGGTCGAGGTCCCATTCGGGCCCGCGCGACTTGATGTAGGCGATGAACTCGTCGGTGACCTTCGACAGGGAGACCTCGGTGATGTCCAGCTTGTGCTTGGAGATCAGGCCGAGCAGCAGGTCGAAGGGGCCCTCGAAGACGTCCAGGTGGACCTGGAAGCCGCCTTGCTCGGTCGAGGTCGATGTCACCTGGCCATTGTCGCAGGAGCGGGCCAGCGCGACAGCACTTCGCGGGCCAGCTCCCGGTACGCGTTGGCACCGAGCGAGGACGGGTCGAAGGTGGTGATCGGCTCCCCGGCGACGGTGGCGTCGGGGAAGCGGACGGTGCGGTTGATCACCGTGTGGAACACCTTGTCGCCGAAGGCCTCGACGACCCGGGCGAGGACCTCGCGGCCGTGCAGGGTACGCGCGTCGTACATGGTGGCGAGCAGGCCTTCGATCTCCAGCTCGTCGTTGAGTCGTTCCTGCACCTTGGCGATGGTGTCCATGAGCAGGGCGACGCCGCGCAGCGCGAAGAACTCGCACTCCAGCGGCACCATGACGCCGTGGGCGCAGGTCAGCGCGTTGACGGTGAGCAGGCCCAGGGACGGCTGGCAGTCGATGAGGCAGACGTCGTAGTGCGGCAGCAGCGGCTTGAGCACGCGGCCGAGCACCTGCTCGCGGGCCACCTCGGTGACGAGCTGGACTTCGGCGGCGGACAGGTCGATGTTGCTGGGCAGCAGGTCGAGGTCGTCGACGCCGGTCTCCAGCAGCACGTCCTCGGCGGAGACGTTGCGGTCCATCAGCAGGTTGTAGACGGTGAGGTCGAGCTGATGGGGGTTGATGCCGAGGCCGACCGAGAGCGCGCCCTGCGGATCGAAGTCGACGAGCAGGACCTTCAGCCCGTACTCGACGAGCGCGGCGCCCAGGTTGATGGTGGTGGTCGTCTTGCCGACGCCACCCTTCTGGTTGACCATCGCGACGACGCGGGCGGGCCCGTGGATCTCGCGCCGGGCCGGCTCCGGGAACACTGGACGCGGCCTTCGGGTGGGGCCCAGGTTCACGCCGGCGGTGGGCGTGGCCGTCTTCGTGTCACCCCAGGGGTTTTCGGGGTTCCCCTGGGTCGATCCGTTGGTCGTCACAGTCACCAGCTCGAACCTCCCTGACGATCCCGAACCGGACCGTCCGGACGGACACTATGGCGTCAGCACTTAACGCGGCAAGGCGGCACGCCGTACGCGCCGCACGTCGCAAAGACTATAGATCACTGCCGGGCACGCGGATGCGCCGCGGCGTAGACCTCGCGGAGCCTGTCGACCGTCACCAGCGTGTAGACCTGGGTGGTGGTCACCGAGGCGTGACCGAGCAGCTCCTGGACCACCCTAACGTCGGCACCGCCGTCGATGAGGTGGGTTGCGAAGGAATGGCGCAACACGTGGGGGGAAATCCCGGCAAGTCCGGCTCGTTCCGCGGCGGCCTGGAGCACCTCCCAGGCGCCCTGCCGGGTCAGGCGGCCACCCCGGGCGTTCAGGAACAACGCGGGCGTGCCCCGCCCATGGGCCACCAGACCGGGGCGGGCCCGGACGAGGTAGGCGTCGAGGGCTTCGCGGGCATAGCGGCCCAGCGGGACGACGCGCGTGCGGCCGCCCTTGCCGCGCAGCCGTACCTGCTCGGCTTCGAGGTCGTCGACGGCCAGGCCGACGGCTTCCGAGATGCGGGCGCCGGTGCCGTACAGGACCTCCAGGAGCGCGCGGTTGCGGAGGGTCAGCGGCGCGCTCTCGGGACCGGAGGCGGCGATGAGGAGCTCGACCTCGTCGACGGTGATCGGCTTCGGCAGGCGGCGCAGCTGGCGGGGCGGGCGCACCTGGTGGGCGGGGTCGTGGCCGGTCACGCCCTCGCGCAGGGCGAAGCGGTGCAGGCCGCGTACCGCCGAGACCGCCCGCGCGGCCGAGCTGGCCACGAGGGCGGGGTGTTCGCCGTCGCCCTCGCGCAGCGCGGACAGGAACGCCAGGACGTCGGCCTCGGCCACCTGGTCGAGCTCCAGGCGCCCGCGCGCCTGGAGATGGTCGACGTAGCGGCGCAGGTCACGCTTGTAGGAGGCGAGCGTGTTGACAGCCAGGCCCCGCTCCACCGCCAGATGGGCGAGGTAGCTGGAGAGCACCGCCTCCACGAAAGCTCACTCCTCGGGTGCGTCGGCGGGCCGCAACAGCCCGAACCCTTCGACCGATGCCGCGTACGCGGCGAGGATACCGGCCACGGCCGGGGAATTGTGGATCATTCCCATGAGCGCCTTCTCGACGGCGTCGGCGAGGGGCACCCATTCGAGCGGCATGTCGGTCTCTTCGTGCTTGCGCTCGAAGTCGATCTCGGTACGGCGCAGCCCCCGCGCCAGGAACACCCGGATGCGCTCGTCGGTCATGCCCGGCGAGCTCATCAGGTCGACCAGCGTGTGCCAGGTGTCGGCGGCGTACCCGGCCTCCTCGGCCAGCTCACGCGCGGCGGTGGTGACCAGCGGCTCGCCCTCGACGTCGCGGATGCCGGCGGGCAGCTCCCACAGCAGGTGGCGCACCGGGTGGCGGTACTGGCGCAGCAGCAGCACCCGGTTCTCCTCGTCGAGCGCGAGGACGGCGACCGAGCCGGGGTGGACGACGTAGTCGCGGTCGGCGACGTCGTCATCCGGCATGCGCACGGAGTCGGTGCGCAGGCCGATCACCCGGCCCTGGAAGTGGTTCTTGGAGGCGACGACGTCCCACTGCCGCGCGATGTCCCTCACTTGGCGACCTTGGCGGAGACGCGGCCGTCGGCGAAGGCGAGGGCCGCGGCGATGAGGCCCTTGAACAGCGGGTTGGCCCGGGTGGGGCGGGACTTGAACTCGGGGTGCGCCTGGGTGCCGATGAAGAACGGGTGGGTCTCGGCGGGCAGTTCGGTGTACTCGACCAGGCGGCCGTCGGGCGACAGGCCGGAGAAGACCAGGCCGACCTTCTCCAGTTGCTCGCGGTAGGAGTTGTTGACCTCGTAGCGGTGGCGGTGGCGTTCGTCGGCCTTGGCCTTGCCGTAGAGCTGCCTGGCCAGGCTGCCTTCGCCGAGCTTGGCGGTGTAGGCGCCCAGGCGCATGGTGCCGCCCATGTCGCGCTCGCCGGCGACGACGTCCTCCTGGTCGGCCATGGTGGAGATGACCGGGTGCTTGGTGTCGGCGTCGAACTCGGCGGAGTTGGCGTCGACGACCCCGGCCAGGTTGCGCGCGGCCTCGATGACCATGCCCTGCATGCCGAGGCAGATGCCGAGCAGCGGCACCTTGTTCTCGCGGGCGTGCTTGATGGCGCCGATCTTGCCTTCGATGCCGCGTACGCCGAAGCCGCCCGGGATGAGCACGCCGTCGACGCCGTCGAGCTCGCGGGAGGCGCCCTCGTCGGTCTCGCAGTCGTCGGACTTGACCCAGCGGATGTTGACGCGGGCGTCGTTGGCGAAGCCGCCCGCGCGCAGCGCCTCGGTGACCGACAGGTAGGCGTCGGGCAGATCGATGTACTTGCCGACCAGCGCGATCGTGACCTCCTTGGCCGGGCGGTGCACGCGCCGCAGCAGCTGCTCCCACTCCTTCCAGTCGACGTCGCGGAACGGCAGGCCGAGGCGGCGCACGACGTAGGCGTCGAGGCCCTCGGTGTGGAGCACCTTGGGGATGTCGTAGATGGAGGCGGCGTCGACCGCGCTGACGACGGCGTCCTCGTCGACGTCGCACATCAGGCTGATCTTGCGCTTGATGGAGGTCTGCACGGGCCGGTCGGAGCGCAGCACGATCGCGTCGGGCTGGATGCCGATGCTGCGCAGCGCCGCGACGGAGTGCTGGGTGGGCTTGGTCTTCAGCTCGCCGGAGGGACCGATGTACGGCAGGAGCGAGACGTGCAGGAAGAAGACGTTGTCGCGGCCCACCTCGTGGCGGATCTGGCGCACGGCCTCCAGGAACGGCAGCGACTCGATGTCGCCCACGGTGCCGCCGACCTCGGTGATGACCACGTCGACGTCGGGGCCGGCCATGCCGCGGATGCGGTCCTTGATCTCGTTGGTGATGTGCGGGATGACCTGGACGGTGTCGCCGAGGTACTCCCCGCGCCGCTCCTTGGCGATGACGTTGGAGTAGACCTGGCCGGTGGTGACGTTGGCCGAGCCGTGCAGGTCGGTGTCGAGGAAGCGCTCGTAGTGCCCGACGTCGAGGTCGGTCTCCGCGCCGTCGTCGGTGACGAAGACCTCGCCGTGCTGGAACGGGTTCATCGTGCCGGGGTCGACGTTGAGGTAGGGGTCGAGCTTCTGCATCGTGACCCGTAGCCCGCGTGCCTTGAGCAGGCGGCCGAGGCTGGAAGCCGTGAGCCCCTTGCCGAGACTGGAGGCGACACCGCCGGTGACGAACAGATGCTTGGTTTGCGATGCGCTGCGCAAAGGGGCTCCCGTGGCTCGAGGTGTGGCTATGTGTCCACGGGCTCTCAGGATATCAAAGAACGCCCCCGACATGCCCGAACGGCATGACCAAGCGGTAACTTTGGGCCCTATGTCACACGTACGGCGGGCGGCGGGCGCGCTGATTCACCGCGCCTACGCCGCTTTGCGCAGAGCCGGGGCGATCAGTCCGTCCAGTCCGGCAGGCTATCGCTTCCGCCATCTGGGCGAAGGCGTGTCGATCGCGTTCCCGCCCGGGGCGATCTTCGGCGAGCAGTGGATCGAGATCGGCGAGGGGACGCTCGTCGGGGAGCGGGTCTCGCTGTCGTGCGGGATGGGGCCGGGCGTGGACCTGGGCCCGGACTCGATCCTGCGGATCGGCGGAAGCTGCTCGATCGGGCGCGGCAGCCACATCGTGGCGCACCAGTCGATCGACGTCGGCGACCACGTGTTCACCGGGCCGTACGTGTACATCACCGACCAGAACCACGTCTACGACGACCCCGAGGTGCCCATCGGACGGCAGTGGCCGAGGAACAGCCCGGTCTCGATCGGCTCGGGCTCGTGGCTGGGCGCCGGCGCGATCATCCTGCCGGGAACCCGGCTGGGGCGGCAGTGCGTGGTGGCGGGCGGCGCGGTGGTGCGGGGCGAGTTCCCCGACCACAGCGTGGTGGCGGGCATCCCGGCCAAGCTGGTGCGCCGCTACGATCCGGCGCTGGGCTGGCACTCCCCCGGCGCCTCCGCGATCACCTCGCTGGACCGCCAGGCGACCGCCTGAACCACCACGGGCCGCCCGAAGGACCCATGGACCGTTCATAACCCGGCAAAGGCCGCCTCGCGCCCGTCCCGGCGGGGGACATACCGGGCGTGGAGATCGATCTGCTGCTGCGCCTGGTCGCGGCCGCGGTGCTCGGCGCCGTCATCGGCATCGAGCGGCAGTGGCGGGCCCGGATGGCGGGCCTGCGCACGAACCTGCTCGTCGCCGTCGGCGCGGCCCTGTTCGTGCTGCTCAGCGCGTACGGCTTCGCCGGCGCCACCGCCGACCCGACCCGCGTGGCCGCGCAGATCGTCTCGGGCATCGGCTTCCTCGGCGCGGGCGTGATCCTGCGCGAGGGGTTCAACATCCGTGGTCTCAACACCGCGGCGACCCTGTGGTGCGCGGCGGCGGTCGGCTCGCTGGCGGGGGCGGGCATGTACCTGATGGCCACGGCGGGGACCTTCCTGATCGTGGTGGCGAACACGCTCATGCGCCCGCTGGGCCGCTTCCTCGACCGGCGGCGGGCGGCCCGCCGTACCCGCTACCGGTTCGAGGTGCGGTGCTGGGACGACGACCAGGCGCACGTGCGCAAGCTGGTCGTCAACGCGCTGACCCGGCCGGAGCTGCGGCTGCGCAGCCTGCAGGGGCAGGAGGCCGACCGGCGCGGCCAGGTGGAGGTGATCGCGATCGTGGACAGCCTGCGCCGCGACGAGAGCCTCTTCGAGTCGGCCACGAGCCGGCTCAGCCTGGAGCCCTCGGTGACCTCGGTGTCGTGGACGGTCGAGGGCGAGGATGACGACGACGAGGACGACTCCTAGACCGAACAAGGTTCTGGGGGTTAGCGTCGCGGCATGCGCACCGAACTGGCCGACAGGCTCGGCGTGGAATTCCCGTTGTTCGCCTTCAGCCATTGCAGGGACGTGGTGGCCGCGGTCACCAACGCGGGCGGGTTCGGCGTCCTGGGCGCCATCGCCTACTCCCCCGCCGAGCTGGACACCGAGCTGACCTGGATCGACGAGCAGGTGGGCGGCCGGCCGTACGGGGTGGACGTGCTCGTCCCCGGGAAGATCGAGGGGCCGCGCGTGGACGTCGCGGCCTTCGTCCCCGACCGGCACCGCGACTTCGTCGCGCACCTGTTCCGCAAGTACGGCGTCGCCGCCGCGTCCGGCCGGGAGATCCGCTCGGCCGACGAGTTCGCGGGCAGGGTGACGGCGGCCGGCGCGACCGGCCTGATCGACGTGGCGCTGAAGCATCCGATCGGCCTCATCGCCAGCGCCCTGGGCCCGCCGCCGCCCGAGATGGTGGCCAGGGCCCGCGAGCACGGCATCCCGGTGGCCGCCCTGGTCGGCACCGTGGAGCACGCGCGCAGGCAGGTGGCGGCGGGCGCGGACGTCATCGTCGCCCAGGGCACCGAGGCCGGCGGGCACACCGGCGAGATCTCCACGATGGTGCTGGTCCCGCAGGTCGTGGACGCCGTGGGCCCGGTCCCCGTGCTGGCGGCCGGCGGCATCGCCGGCGGGCGCCAGATGGCCGCGGCGATGGCGCTCGGCGCGCAGGGCGTGTGGTGCGGGTCGGTCTGGCTGACCACCGAGGAGGCCGAGACGGCCCCGGCGGTCAAACGCAAGATGCTCGCCGCCTCCTCGCTCGACACCGTCCGCTCGCGCTCGCGCACCGGCAAGCCGGCCAGGCAGCTGAAGTCGGCGTGGACCGAGGAGTGGGACGCCGCCCCCGAGAGCCCGGGTCCGCTGGGGATGCCGTTGCAGATGCTGGTGGCCGAGGGCGCGATGGCCCGCATCGGCGCGGCGGCCGAGCGCGGCGAGCCGGGCGCCGTGGAGCTGGCCAACTACTTCGTCGGCCAGGTAGTGGGCCAGCTCGACCAGGTCAGGCCGGCCCGCGAGGTGGTCTACGCGATGGTGAGCGAGTTCGCCGACGCGGTGGAGCGGCTGCGGCGCCTGTCAGAGTAGAACGGTGGAGTTCGTCGAGCTGGCCAGGGGCGGCGGGGTGCCCGCGCACGTCCAGATCGAGCGCTGGCTGCTGGAGTCGATCGCGCGCGGCGAGATCGCGCCGGGCGACCGGCTGCCGGGCGAGCGCGAGCTGGCGGCGCGGCTGGGCGTGTCGCGGATGACGCTGCGGCAGGCGCTGGCGACGCTGGAGGCGCGCGGCGTCCTGGTCCGTACGCAGGGGCGCGGCGGCGGGGCGTTCGTGGCCGAGCCCCGGGTCGAATGCGACCTGACGGGGCTGGCCGGGTTCACCGAGCGGATGCGCAGGGCCCACCTGACCGCCGAGGCCCGGCTGCTGCGGGCGCGTACGCGCCGGGCCCCGCCGGAGGTCGCGGCGGCGCTGGAGCTGGAGCCCGCTGCGCCGGTGCACGAGATCGCCCGCGTGCGCTCGGCGGGCGGCTCGCCGGTGGCGCTGGAGCTGTCGTTCTTCCCCGCCGTGCTCCTGCCGGGCCTGCTGAGGGAGGACCTCGGCGGCTCGCTGTACGACCTGCTGGCCGCCCGCTACGGGCTGGCGCCCAGCCGCGCGGTCGAGCACCTGGATCCGGTCGTGGCCACCCACGAGCAGGCCGCCGAGCTGGACGTGGCGCCGGGCACGCCGCTCATGCGCATCGAGCGCACCGCCTACGCGGCCGCGGGCGTGCCGGTGGAGCACGCCCGCGACCTGTACCGGCCCGACCGGGTCCGCCTGACGGTGCGGACCTAGCCGACCGTGCCGGTGACGCGCTCGCCGAACAGCTCCACCTCCACGGCGGTGCCCGGCTCGGCGTTCAGGTAGGCGTAGGCCAGCGAGGCGCCCAGCGTGTAGCCGTAGCCGCCCGAGGTGACGCGCCCCTCCACCCGGCCGTCGACGCGCACCGGCTCGTTGCCGAGCACGACCGCCCGCGGGTCGTCGAGCGTGATGCGGCGCAGCCGCCGCGGGGGCGACGGGTCGAGCGCCGCGCGGCCCAGGAACTCCTTGTCCATCTTGACGCAGAAGCCCAGGCCCGCCTCGTACGGGGTCGTCTCCGGGCCGAGGTCGGCGCCCCAGACCCGGTAGCCCTTCTCCAGGCGCATGCTGTCGATGGCCTTGTAGCCGCAGGCCATCAGTCCGTGCGGCTCGCCGGCGGCCCACAGGGTGTCCCAGAGCGCCCTGCCGTACTCGCTGGAGCAGTAGAGCTCCCACCCGAACTCGCCCACGAACGTCACCCGCAGCGCCAGCACCGGCACGTCGCCCACGGTCAGCTCACGCGCGGACATGAACGGCGCGTCCAGCGGATCGGCGGTGAGCGTCGCCATGATGGCGCGCGCCTTCGGACCCCACAGCGCGAAGCAGGCGTACTGCCCGGTCACGTCGGCGATCCGCGCCCCCGAGCCGCGCAGCCTGGCCTGCTTGCGCAGCCAGCCGAGGTCGTGGGAGCCGAACGCGGTGCCGGTGACGATGAGGAAGTCCTCCTCGCCGCGCCGGGTGACGGTGAAGTCGCACTCGATGCCGCCGCGCCGGTTGAGCGCCTGCGTGTAGGTGACCTGGCCGGGCTCGCGGGCGACGCGGTTGGCGCAGACCCACTCCAGCAGCCCGGCCGCGTCGGGGCCGCTCACCTCGATCTTGGCGAACGAGCTCTCGTCGAACAGCCCCGCGCCGGTGCGGGTGGCGCGGTGCTCGGCGCCGATCGCGGGGTGCCAGCCGCGCGCCGCCCACCCGCGCGGCTCCTCTTCCTTCCGGTACGGCTCCGCCGCGTTCGGCGCGTAGTAGTTGACCCGCTCCCACCCCGACTTCTCGCCGAAGACGGCGCCGTGGGCGGCGTGCCAGGCGTACGCCGGCGAGGTGCGCAGCGGGCGGCCGGCGGCGCGCTCGTGGCCGGGGTAGCGGATGTCGTAGTAGGTCTCGTAGTTCTCCACGACGCGTTTGCGCGTGTAGGAGGGTGAGCGGTACTGGCGGCCGAAGCGGCGGATGTCCATGTGCCACAGGTCCATGGACGGCTCACCCTCGACGATCCACTCGGCCATGACCATGCCGATGCCGCCCGCCCCGGCGATGCCGTGCGCGCAGAAGCCGGCCGCCACGTAGAAGCCGCCGACCTCGGTCTCGCCCAGGCAGAACTCGTTGTCCGGGGTGAACGCCTCCGGTCCGTTGATCATCTTGCGGATGCCGACGTCGCCGAGGGCGGGGACGCGGATGGCGGCATTGTCAGAAATTTCGGTGAATCGGTCCCAGTCCTCCGGCAGCAGGCGGCCGTTGAAGTCCGCCGGGACCGGGTCCAGCCATGGGGCCGAGGTGCGCTCGTAGCCGCCCATGACCAGGCCCTGGACGTCCTGGCGGTAGTAGACGAGCAGGTCGGGGTCGCGCAGCGTGGGCAGGCCGGTGTGCTCGTGGAAGCCTTCCGTCACCACGTACTGGTGCGACATCGGGATGATCGGCACGCGCACCCCGGCCATGCGGCCGATCTCCGGGGCGAACATGCCGCCGCAGTTCACCACGATCTCGCAGTCGATGTCGCCCCGGTCGGTGCGGACCCGGCGGACCCGGCCCCGCTCGACGTCGACGCCGAGCACCCGGGTGTGAGTGCGGAACGTGGCGCCGCCCTCGCGGGCCAGGCCGGCCAGCGCGTAGCAGAGCTGGGAGGGGTCGATCTGGCCGTCGGTCGGCAGGTACGCGGCGCCGACCACGCCCCCCGGGTCCATGAGGGGGAACAGCTCGGCCGCCTCGGCCACCGAGATCTCCTCCAGCGGCAGGCCGTACGTGCGGGCCCAGCCGATCTGGCGGCGGATCTCCTCCATGCGCTCGGGACTGGAGGCGAGCTTGATGCCGCCGCACTCGGTCCAGACGTCGAGCTTGCGGTAGAGCTCGACCGAGTACTGGTTCATGCGGGTCAGGGTGGGGTCGGCGCGCAACTGGCCGACGAGTCCGGCGGAGTGGAAGGTGGAGCCGCTGGTCAGTTCGTCGCGGTCGAGGACCAGGACGTCGCGTTCGCCGAGTTCGGTCAGGTGGTAGGCCACGCTGGCGCCGCCGACGCCACCGCCGATGATCACGATCCGGGCCGAGTCGCTCATGCCCGCGACGCTAACCGGCTCGATGTAAAAGGTCTAGACCGTTTCCTTCTCGATCGAGCGCGTGTCGCGGGTGCGTGAGGCACGATCGGAGAGGGGGGCACGGTGCTAGCATCGCCGGTCAATCTTGACGAGGAGAGCGCCCATGGATGAGGTTCTCGACCGCATTCCCCTGCTGGCGGGCCTGCCGCGTACCGTTGAAGAGCTTCCCGGGGGGCTCACCAACCGCAACTACAAGGTGAGCGTGCCGGGCGCGGCGTACGTGGTGAGGGTGCCGGCCAGCGAGGGCGGGCTGCTGGGCATCGACAGGGACGCCGAGCACGCCAACTCGATCGCGGCCGAGCGGGCGGGGGTCGGGGCGCCGGTCCACGCCTATCTGCGGGAGCTCGGGGTGCTGGTGGTGGGGTACCTGCCGGGGCGCACGTTCACCGAGGCGGACCTGCGGGACTCGGTGAACCTGCCGAGAGTGGCCGAGGCGTGCCAGAGGCTGCACACCGGGCCGCGCTTCTCCCGGGACTTCGACATGTTCGAGATCCAGAAGGGGTATCTGAAGATCGTCCAGTCCCGAAATTTCCGCCTCCCCGCGAAATATCGGGATTTCGAGCCTCATGTGGAGCAGATCCGTGAGGCGTTGAAGGTCCGTGACGAGGGGACCGTCCCCTGCAACAACGATCTCCTGCCCGGCAACTTCATCGACGACGGCGAGCGCCTGTGGCTGATCGACTACGAGTACTCGGGCAACAACGACGCCTGCTTCGAGCTGGGCAACATCTGGAGCGAGTCCGACCTGTCGCTGGAGCAGCTGGAGGAGCTCGTCACCGCCTACTACGGCCGCCGCCTGCGCAACCGCATCGCGCGGGCGCGGCTGCTCGGCCTCATGTCCAAGTACGGCTGGACGCTGTGGGCCGCCATCCAGGACGGCGCCAACGAGTCCATCGACTTCGACTTCTGGTCGTGGGGCATGGAGAAGTACGAGCGCGCGATGGCCGAGTTCACCGGCCCCGCCCTGCCCGGACTCCTGGACGAGGCCGCCCGGCCCGACTGACAACGCGCACGATGAGCCGGAGCCCCTGATCGACCAGCGGGTGCTCGGGGGCCTCGCCGAGGTGACCTGACGCCGGGGCGGGCGGGCTAGGTTGGTGTCATGTTCGCCACGCTCACCGGCCTGGGTCTGTCGACGGCCGCCGGGCTCAACGCCTACATCCCGCTGCTCGTGGTCGGGGTGCTGGCCAACTTCACCGACCGCGTGAAGCTGCCGGACGGCTACGCGTGGCTGTCGAACTGGGGCGTGCTGGCGGTGCTGGCCGTACTGCTGCTGGCCGAGGTGGTGCTCGACAAGATCCCGGCCGTGGACAGCGTCAACGACATGATCCAGACGGCGGTCCGGCCCGCCTCCGGCGGCGTGGTGTTCAGCGCCACCTCGGCCGCGGCCGAGCTCGACAACTCCACCTGGCTCACCGAGAACCCGTGGCTCAGCTGGGTGCTCGGCATCCTGGTGGCGCTGGCCGTACACGCGCTGAAGGCCGCGGCCCGCCCGGTCGTCAACGTCGGCACCGGCGGGGTCGGCGCACCCGTGATGAGCACCGTCGAGGACGCCGGCTCACTCGGCGTGAGCCTCGTGGCGATCTTCATCCCGCTGCTGGTGATCGTCCTGCTCATCGGGCTGGCCCTGCTCGCGTGGTGGATGATCAGGAAGGTACGGCGCCGCCGCCGCGGCCGCTCACCCGGCTAGCCAGCCGAGCACGAGCGCGACGAAGTCGTCAGGCCGCTCCTCGTGCAGGCGGTGGCTCGCGCCCTCCCAGACGACGACCTTCGAGTCCGGGTGTTTGAGCAGCCCCTCCTCCCAGGCCGCCCGGTCCGGGTCGAACCACAGCGACAGCACCGGGCAGGCCCTTCGCGCCAGGTAGGCGTCGGAGGCGGGCCGTACGCCGATCGAGTCCTCCAGCGCGAACATCGCCTCGAACGCCTGGGCCAGCACGTGCGGCGGCATTCCGTACAGGCGGCGCCGGTGCCAGCGGCGGATGACCGCGGGGGTGCGCCGGTTGGTGCACCAGCGGTCGATCTCGACGGCCGCCTCGTGCGCGTCCTCCGAACGCAGGGCGGCGATCGTCTGGGGGAACATCCCGGCCACCTCGGGCGCGATGCCGTACCCCGGATCGACCGTGACCAGCCGCTCGACCAGGCCGGGATGCTCGACGGCGAGGATGGAGACGATCTGACCGCCCATCGAGTGGCCGATCGCGACGACCTTCGCGACGCCGAGCGCGGCCAGCAGCGCGGCGAGGTCTTCGGCCATGCGGCGGGGCGTGTTGTCCTCGGCGGGCACGGAGGAGTAGCCGTGGCCGCGCAGGTCCACGGCGATCACCCGGCGCCCGGCGGCCAGGGCGTCGAGGTGCCAGGACCACTGGTGCGAGTCGGCGCCCCAGCCGTGCACCAGCAGCAACGGCGTCGCCTGCCCGCCGCCGTCGTCGGTGTAGAAGAGCCGGACGTCCTCGGCGACCCGCGCGTACGGCATGTGCCTCCCTACCTCAGGCCGCCGCGCAGCGCCGCGCGGGCGTGCTCGGCGGTGATCACCATCGCGGGCGCCCCGGCCAGGACGCGCCGGTCCTCTTCCGCGTCGAACACCTCGGTGCCGCGGCCCGCCCCGGCGTCACCACCACAACCGGCCTCGCCCCAGGGCCGCCACGGCGCCACACCCCAGGAACACGACCGCATCTGTCACCACAGCGGCTGTGGGATCGCCGGTTCCGTGTGCGGGAGGTCGGAAGGCGGGCACGTCGGATCCCCGCACCCGGAACCCGCGATGGCGCGGCCCTTCGCCCACGTCAGGCCCGTCCAGACTCTGGAGGTGTCGTGGATGCCGCAGGTGGCGGGGATGGGGGTGCGGTGGGTGGTGGGGGGACGGGTGGCCGGGCGATCAGGGCGGCCGCTCCCGCGGTCCAGCCGCCGTCGACGGCGAGTTCGGCACCGGTGATGTAGGAGGCGGCGTCCGACAGCAGGAACGCGATGGCCTCGGCCACCTCCTCCGGCATGCCCCACCGCCCGCTGGCCGCCAGCGGGAACGCGCCCTCCGCCGGCGTGGCCCCGAACTGCTCGGTCATCGGCGTGACGATCATCCCGGGATGCACGGAGTTGACGCGGATCCGGGCGGGCGAGAACTCCAGCGCCGCGATCTTCGTCAGCCCGCGCACGCCCCACTTGGAGGCGCCGTACCCGGAGGTGCCGGGCAACGCGAACAGTCCCGCCACCGACGACAGGTTGACGATGGCGCCGCCGCCCGCCGCCCGCATGGGCCCGACGGCGGCGCGCAGGCCGAGGAAGACCCCGGTCAGGTTGACGTTCAGCACCCGCTCGAAGTCGTCCAGCGTCGTCTGCTCGATCGGCCGGGAGGAGACGATTCCGGCGTTGTTCACCAGGCCGTGGAAGGGGCCGGTCTCGTCCATGACGCGGGCCCAGTCGGCCTCGCTGGTGACGTCGTGGGGCAGGAAGCGGCCGCCGATCTCCTTGGCGGTAGCCGTACCCTCCTCGGCGAGGACGTCCGTGACGATCACGCTCGCGCCCGCGGCGGCGCAACGGCGGGCGGTGGCGGCGCCCATGCCGCGCGCTCCCCCGGTGATGACGACGACCTTCCCGTCGAGCATGCGCGGCTCCTCAAGCGGCCCGGGACAATGGACGCACTGAACCACAGGCCCCTGACACAATCAAGAGCTTGCTCGGTTCACCATCCTGTGCCGAATCCGCTCCGGATGGAACTACCCGAGCCCCGTCCGGCGTTGGTCAGAGCGATAAGAACGCAGCGGAACGCGATCTGGCTGAGCCTCATGCCGGCCGATTCGGCGGACTATGCTCAGTGCACGGGAGGTGCCTCCGATCGAAACGATCTTCGCGATTCTGCTGGTCGTTTTCCTGCTGTTCCTGGTGCTCGGCGGGGTAGCGATCTTTTTCATGGTCAAGCTGGGCAAGAAGGCGGCCAAGTCCGCCAAGAAGGCCACGACCCGGCTCAGCGCCCACGTCAACGCGATGGGCACCGGCGAGGCGGCCGAGATCGAGCGCCTCCGCCTCGACCTGCGCCGCGAGGTCGGGCTCACCCGCCAGGCGATCGACCAGGCGCACGCGTCGGGCTGGGGCCTGGGCGACCTGCCCCACCTGATGGCAGAGCTGGCCAAGCAGGCCGAGGTCCAGGACCAGCAGCTGGGCATCTACGCCCAGCAGCTGCGCATCTCCTCGGTCGTCGACCACGTCACGGCCGAACGCCTGCGCGAACACCAGGCCAAGCTCACGGCCATGTGCGCCCGCATCCGCGCCGACCTCATGCGCACGCAGGTGCAACACGCCTCGGGCGGCATCGACGACCTCTCCTCCCGCACCGACCTGGAGATCGAGGCCCGCCGCCCGGCCCCCTTCACCGACCCGCTGGACGAGATCGACGACCTCTACCGCAAGACCATCCAGAACCGCCAAGAGCCCTCCTGATATCACTCTCTGTGAGATCATGGAGCCTTCACGTAGCAGGCTCCCAGGGAGACAGGTCGTGGCCACCACACTGCCCGACTGGTTCTATCCGGGCCCTCGGGAGGGCTGGACCGCCGACATGCTCGACCACCTCCCTCCCGACGCGCCCAGGCACATCGATCTGATCGACGGATCGCTCTTCATGAGGCCGCCGCAGACCAGATCCCACATGCTGCTCGTCCGGCTGCTCGAACAGGGGTTCCGCCCTCCCGAGCCGTTGGCCGTGGCTCGGGAGATGACCGTCACCCTGGGCATCAGGCAACGCCCGGAGCCCGACATCCTGCTGGTCAGCAGGTCCGCGATGATGAGCGTCACGACATCCTTCAAACCGGAGGATGTCCACCTGATCGTGGAGGTCGTCTCCAAGGAGTCCGAGGAGCGGGACCGGATCACCAAGCCGAGCAAGTACGCCGACGCCGGGATCAAGTTCTTCTGGCGCATCGAGGAGGAAGACGGCGCAGCGGTCGCCTACACCTTCGAGCTCGAACCGGCCATGAAGGCCTATGTCCCCACGGGCATCCATCGCCGCATGCTGCGTACCGACATCGGCTTCGACGTCGAGATCGATCTCGACTACACCAAGCCCATCTGAAGCACAGCGTGTTTTTTGGGCGTTGACGAAACTTCCTTACATGCTATTGATAGATCGAGTCGGAAAGTTTCAACGCAGCGCTGCACCGCCTCCCCATCCACCCCCCAAGGAGGACGCGCATGGTGCGCAGCACGCCCACTGACCCCATCGACTTACTCGGCCCGGTCCAAGGCGAAGTCTCGTGGTTCTGCTGCGGGAACGCCTGGGGACCCTGCAGTTCCACCGGCAAGGGTGCCTGCGGCACCTGCAACTCGGGGAGCCTGCAGCACGCCTGGCCCAACACCTCCGACGCCTGCTGGAACATCACCCGTCCCGACCGCTGCGGCGACGCCCTGTCCCGCCGGACCTGCGGGTTCCGCCACCGGACCACGTCCTTGTGCGGCGGCGGCAGCATCGTCACCACCATCGCCGACTGCGGCCCGCAGACCGACCTGTTCTGCGGTGAGCGCAGCTGCTGCGGCGCCACCTGCGCCAGCAACCGGCTGATCGACCTCACCCCGGCGGCCTACTCCAGGATCGCCAGCCTGTCCACGGGCCTGCGCCCATGCGAGATCTCGACGGCCTGAGGGAGCTGAGGATGACCACGCGCAGGAAGATGCTCAAATCCGCGCTCCTGGGCGGCGGCGCCACGGTCGTGGCCGCCACCGCCATGGGTTCGCTCGGCCCCGAGGCGGCCTTCGCCGCCGCTCCGGATCAGCCGGAACCCGGCGTCCCCGACCCCGAGTTCGCCGAAGGCCGCATCCGGGCCGTCAAGGACAACACCCTGATCGTGCTCGGCTCGAACATGGTCTTCCACCAGATCAGGGTCGTCGACGGGACGAGCCTGTGGAAGCTCGGCCCGGTCGGCTTCGACCAGGCCAGGCCCGGCGACGGCCTCTACGCCAGAGGCGTCCGCATGCCCGACGGAATGCTCGCCGCCGAGTCCGTGTGGCTCAACATCGTCAACATCAAGGGCCACGTCAGGAACATCACCAACGAGAAGATCCACCTCGACCACAACGGCAAGGACGTGCTCTGCCACGTCGTACCCGGCAGGTCCGTGGCCGTCCACTCCGACGCGCCGCCGTCGGCCGACCTGTCGCTCCTGCGCGTCGGCCAGCACGTCCAGATCCTGGGCGCCTGGCGGCCTGACACCAACGAAGTCGACATCGCCACCGTCTTCTCCCCGCACTAGGAGCGTGTGATGCAAGGGATCGCCGCGCTGCAGCCTTACGTGATCGCCGCCTTCCTGGTCTGGGCGGCCCTGATGAAACTGCTCAGCCGACGGATGCGGTCGCGGGCCGGGCGGACGGCGCTGGCCCGGCTGGCCGGCCCGGCGCGCGCGGTCCCTCTGCTCCGTCTGGTGGCGGTGGCCGAACTCGCGGTCGCGGGCGTCCTGCTCGCGCCACCGTCCTCCCCCTGGGAGGGTACGGCCGCCGCCGCCCTGTCCACCGGCTTCCTCGCCTACCTGGCCTACTCCGCGATCGCCGTCCCCGACGCGTCCTGCGGCTGCCTGGGCGCCCA
The DNA here is from genome assembly GCF_044457485.1 of Nonomuraea sp. NPDC050540. Lineage (NCBI taxonomy): Bacteria > Bacillati > Actinomycetota > Actinomycetes > Streptosporangiales > Streptosporangiaceae > Nonomuraea > Nonomuraea sp. NPDC050540. The sequence goes on along the minus strand of NZ_JBITHA010000003.1, from coordinate 702,619 downwards.
CGGCCGGCCGATCGAGTGGCGCTCGTTCGCCCGCGCCGGGCTTCTGCTGGCCATGAGCGTGCTGGCGGTGACGGCCGGGCCGTACCCGATCGAGCCGCTCGCGCTCGTGATCGCCGGCGCCGAGGCCCTCGCCCTGCTGGCCCTCTCCCCCGAACTCGACCGTCACTGGCTCACGCCGTCACGGCAGCTCCTGGTACGGCTGACGCGTCCGCTGGCCGTCCGCGAGCCGGGGCTGATCCCGCTGGAGACCTCGCTCCGGCTGCTCTACCGCAGCCCCGCCTACTGCACGGCCGCCGCCCACCTGTCCTCGGACATCCAGGACTTCTGGGATGAGGACGGGCTGCGGTATGCGAGTTATGCGGCGCGGGGCCGTACCGCGGTCTTCTCCATCCCCCTGTACGGCGGCGCCCCCGCGGACGTGCGCGTCGCCCTCGTCGAAGAACCCGCTCTCAGGTGATGTGATGGAGGGGTGGACGTCAAGCACCCGATCTTCGCCCGCCTCTACATCCGGCTGAGCCACGCCATGGAGCGCGGCGGCATGCGCGAGAATCGCCAGTCGCTGCTCGCCCCGCTCCACGGCCGCGTGCTGGAGATCGGCGCGGGCAACGGCATGAACTTCCGCCACTACCCGCGCGAGGTCACCCAGGTGCTCGCCGTCGAACCCGAGCCCCGCCTGCGCGCGGCAGCCCGGCAGGCCGCCAAGGAGGCGCCGGTGCCCGTCGAGGTCGTCGACGGGCTGGCCGAGCGGCTGCCGGCGGCCGACGGGGAGTTCGACGGCGTGGTGTCGTGCCTGGTGCTGTGCTCGGTGCGCGACCAGGCCGCGGCGCTGCGCGAGGTGCGCCGCGTGCTGGCGTCCGGCGGGCAGTTCCGGTTCCTGGAGCACGTACGCGCCGACACCGCCGGGATACGGCGGGCCCAGCGGGTCATCGACGCGACCGTGGGCCCGCGCCTGCTCGGCGGCTGCCACTGCGGGCGGGACACGGTCGCGGCGGTGGAGCGCGCCGGGTTGCGGGTGGGCCGGCTCGATCGGTTCCTGTTCCCCGGCGGGCGCACCCCGTGGGCGTTCCACGTCATGGGCACCGCCGCCCTCTGAACGACCCGGTTCAGCCCAGGCGGGCCTCCGCGCGCAGAAGGGCGGCCAGCCCGTCGGGGTCGGCCCGGGACAGGCCCTTTCCGGCGAACCAGGTGGCCACGTTGCGGGCGTCCCGGTCCAGGAACTCGGGCCCGGCCGGGTGGGAGATCACGTCCACGATCTGGGGCAGGTCGATGATGACCAGGCGGCCCTCGTGGACCAGGATGTTGTAGGGCGACAGGTCGCCGTGGGCCAGGCCTTCGTGCGCCAGCCGTACCATCGCGTCGACGAGCTGCTCCCAGAGGCCGGGCAGGTCGTCCGAGACGTTCGCCAGGCGCGGCGCCGCGTAGCCGTCGGGCGTGCCGATGAACTCCTCCAGCACCTCCGTCCCCACGATCTGAACCGGATAGGGAACCGGCAGCCCCAGCTCGAACAGCCGGGTCAGCGCCGCGAACTCCGCACCCGCCCACTGCCCGGCGATCACCTGCTTGCCGAACGCCGTGCGCCCCGCCATGGCCCGCGCCATGCGGCTGTCGCGCATGCGACGCCCCTCCAGATACCCGGCGTCGCGGTGGAAGAGGCGGTGCTCGCCCGATCGGTAGCGCTTGGCGGCCAGCAGGCACTGCCGGTCGGTGCCGGGCACGCCGCGCGAGATGAGGTGCACGTCGGCTTCCTTGCCGGTCTTGAGCACGCCCAGCTCGGTGTCGACGGCGGCCAGCTCGGTGACCAGCCATCCGGGGTACGGCCGGGGCCCGCGCTCAGTCGGCACGCTGAGATCCCAGGTGGACCAGCGATCCCCCTCGGGCGGACCGTCGTCGTCGGCTTCTTCGCGGTGATTGTTCTCAAGCCACTCGATGTCGTCGGCGTCGAGGGCGTTCTTGCCACGCTTGCGGTACTGCTTCGGCACGGTGAAAGGCTCCAGAGTGAAGGCCCACCGGCGCGGCGATCAGGTCGGCGGCTGACCGGTGGGGAGGTCTGAGGACGCGGAAAAAGGCACGCGGAAGACATTCGCCATGGTCTCGACCTCCTCCCTCTCGAAGCTCCGACGAGTATGCCCACCCCGCCGCCCGCCCGCAACCGCATTAACCCTCGCTACGCTGGGCGGATGCACCGGTGCCCGCAATGCGGCTGTTACGAGTACGGCGGCGCCCCCGCCTGCCCCCGCTGCCGCGACCTTCTGGACACCCTCGTGGAGGACGGCTACCAGGCCTTCCTGAAGGAAGAGTCGCTGCCCGACGACCCGGACCTCGCCGAGATGATCGTCAGCGAGATCAAGCCCTACGCGTGGCGGGTCGTGGACGCCGCCTTCGACCGCCTGACCTGCGCCGCCTGTGGCAGCCGCCGGGGCAGGGGCCCGGCCGGATGCCCGCCGTGCGACCTGGACGAGGGTTTCCGCTACTCGGCCGGGGAGCCCGACCGTCCGGGCGTTCCGCCCTTGAACGAGCACGCGGTCCGCGTGGGCGCCGCCGTGCTCCGCAACGCGCACCGGCACGGTGAGAAGGCCCTGCTGAGCTGGCGCCTCGGCTTCCCGCTGGTGCTGGCGGGCGGGATGTTCACCACCGCCCAGGCCCAGAACCTGCGCGCCCGCATCAACAAGGGCGCCGGCTACGACGACCTGGCCCCGTGGGTGGCTACCAGACTCCGATGAAGACGTCCTCGGCGGTGGCGGCGGTCAGCGCGCGCCGCATCCACTCCCGCACCGTCGACTGGCGCCGGCAGGAGTCGATGGCCTCCTCCTGAACCCGGTCCACCTTGAGCCCCCGGTGCTCCAGCAGCCACCGCAGCGTCTCACGCCGCCCGTGCCAGCGCCCCGCCTCCCAGAAAGGGCCGGTGACGGCGTTCTCGATCAACAGGTAGCGCTCGCCCATCATCAGGTTCTCCAGCCCCGCCCGGTCCTGGGCGGAAAGCCGGGAGCTCAAATACGAGTAGTAGTGCGCGCCACGCTCATCCCTCAACACCAGCAGCGCCTTGGCCACACACGCACGGACATCCGGGTCACCACTGGCGACAGCCCACAGAGTGGCCAGTTCGGGAGACTCCGCGATCTTGTCCAACGCGTACCAGCGCCGCAGGTCCCGGGGCCCGACCACCACGGTCTCCAGCCCATGCCGGAACTGGTCGGCCACCTCCTCGTCGAAACAGACGACCATCAACAGCCCGCTGTCATCCGCGCGCCCGCCACCCAAGGCCAGCGGAAACCGCAGACACACATGGATCCGCCCGCCGTTGGCCGCCGTGACCTCCACCACCGGCGCCTCCGGCTCATCCGAGACCAGCCGCGCGTCCCGATACCCGGTCGGCAGCCCACCCTGAGCCACCGACATCAACTCCAGGACGAGGCTCGGATGCCGTCTGACCATCTCCAGCGGCATCTCGTACATCTGCGGTCCGGGCACAGCGGACTCCTCTCAAAGGGTGACCGTCAGATTACGCTGTGTTTACCGTGACCGGTGGGGCTATCGGTTCTTGTTATGGCCCGAGTTGGCCGTGGCATTCATCACACACCCCGCGAACCCCAGCCCACACCGGGCAAACCCGCAGCTCAAAGCCACAACCACAGGCACCGCCCCCTTGGCGGACGCTCGCCACCCATCGCCGAAGAACCACCGCCTCACACCGAGGACCGCGGCCAGTCCGTGGTGGACCACAGCGAGCCTGCGACGCGGGCACCAGGAAGCAACCCGACCACGCCCTGCCGCACCTCGCGCACAGCCGCCCATCACGCCAAAGCCCCCGTGCTGCCGAGGTATCTGCGCGCCTTGACGACAACGCTCTCCCACCGAAGCCACACCCCTACGCGGACTGACCACCCCCGCGCGATCACCCTTCGGCAACCACGCGGGGAGCGCGAGGTTCTCCCTCGCCCGGGTGCGGGGCGGAGCCCGCTGTCACAGCCCTGAGCGCCCAGCCGAGGGATCACGTCCTACTTGACGCCTGCCTCGCGCATGTCGCGCAGTTCCCGCTTCAGTTCCTTGATCTCGTCGCGCAGCCGGGCCGCGACCTCGAACTGCAGGTCGGCCGCCGACTGGTGCATCTGCTCGGTCAGCGACTCGATCAGCGACTCCATCTGCGCACGTGGCATCTCCCCCGCGATCGCCTTGGCGTGCTGCCCCGCCGCCTTCGCCGCGAACCCGGGTACGGGCGCCTTGCCGCGTGACTGCTGGCGGCCGCTGCCCATGAGCTGCTCGGTGTCGGCGTCCTCGCGCTGCAGCGAGTCGAGGATGTCGGCGATCTTCTTGCGCAGCGGCTGGGGGTCGATGCCCTTGGCCTCGTTGTAGGCGATCTGCTTGGCCCGGCGCCGGTTGGTCTCGTCGATCGCCCGCTCCATCGAGGGGGTGATCTTGTCGGCGTACATGTGGACCTGGCCGGAGACGTTTCTGGCGGCGCGGCCGATGGTCTGGATGAGGGAGGTCTCCGAGCGCAGGAAGCCTTCCTTGTCGGCGTCGAGGATGGCCACCAGGGACACTTCGGGCAGGTCGAGGCCCTCGCGCAGCAGGTTGATGCCGACCAGGACGTCGAACTCGCCGCTGCGCAGCTCGCGCAGGAGCTCGATCCGGCGCAGGGTGTCGACCTCGCTGTGCAGGTAGCGGACGCGGATGCCCAGCTCAAGCAGGTAGTCGGTGAGGTCTTCCGACATCTTCTTGGTGAGCGTGGTGACCAGGACGCGCTCGTCGCGGTCGGCCCGCTCGCGGATCTCGTGGACCAGGTCGTCGATCTGGCCCTTGGTGGGCTTCACCACGACCTCGGGGTCGACCAGGCCGGTCGGGCGGATGACCTGCTCGACGACGTCGCCCTTGACCCGGCCCAGCTCGTAGGAGCCGGGCGTGGCCGACAGGTAGACCGTCTGGCCGATGCGCTCCAGGAACTCCTCCCACTTCAGCGGGCGGTTGTCCAGGGCCGAGGGCAGCCGGAAGCCGTGGTCGACCAGCGTGCGCTTGCGGGAGGCGTCGCCCTCGTACATGGCGCCGATCTGCGGGACCGTCTGGTGCGACTCGTCCAGGACCAGGAGGAAGTCCTCGGGGAAGTAGTCGAGCAGGGTGTTGGGGGCGCTGCCCGCCTCGCGGCCGTCCATGTGGCGCGAGTAGTTCTCGATGCCGGAGCAGGTGCCGATCTGGCGCATCATCTCGATGTCGTAGGTGGTGCGCATGCGCAGGCGCTGGGCCTCCAGGAGCTTGCCCTGGCGCTCCAGCTCCTCCAGGCGGCCGGTCAGCTCGGCCTCGATGCCGGCCACGGCCTTGGCCATGCGCTCCTCGCCCGCCACGTAGTGGGAGGCGGGGAAGATGTAGAGCTCGTCGTCCTCGGTGATGACCTCGCCGGTCAGCGGGTGCATCGTGGCGAGCTTCTCGACCTCGTCGCCGAACATCTCGATACGTACGGCCAGCTCCTCGTACTTCGGGATGATCTCGATCGTGTCGCCCCTGACCCGGAACGTGCCACGGGTGAAGGCCAGGTCGTTGCGCGTGTACTGCATGTCGACCAGGCGGCGCAGGAGCTGGTCGCGCTCGACCTCCATGCCGACCTTGAGCCTGGCCATGCGGTCGACGTACTCCTGCGGCGTGCCCAGGCCGTAGATGCACGAGACCGAGGCGACCACGACGGTGTCGCGGCGGGTCAGCAGCGAGTTCGTCGCCGAGTGGCGCAGCCGCTCCACCTCGTCGTTGATCGAGGAGTCCTTCTCGATGTAGGTGTCGCTCTGCGGGACGTACGCCTCGGGCTGGTAGTAGTCGTAGTAGGAGACGAAGTACTCCACCGCGTTGTTGGGCAGCATCTCGCGCAGCTCGTTGGCGAACTGCGCGGCCAGGGTCTTGTTGGGCTGCATGACCAGCGTGGGCCGCTGGAGGCGCTCGATGAGCCAGGCGATGGAGGCGGTCTTGCCGGTGCCCGTGGCGCCCAGCAGCACGTTGTCCTTCTCACCGGCCGTGACGCGGCGCTCCAGCTCGGCGATGGCCGTGGGCTGGTCGCCCGAGGGAGTCATCTCGGTGATCACCTCGAAAGGCGCCACCTTGCGCTGCAAATCTGTGACCGGTCGCATGCTGCCACTGTAGGCAACCGCACCGACAGTTCATGCCGTGCGCTCGCCGATGCGCGGAAACGGCGTGGTGGAGAAGACGACCTCGACCGGCACCTCGAAGTGGGCGGCGATGCGCAGCGCCAGGTAGAGGCTGGGACTGTACTCCCCCCGTTCCAGGTAGCCGACCGTCTGGTAGTGGACGCCGAGCGCGTCGGCCAGCTGCCTGCGGGTGACGCCGCGCTCGGCCCGCAGCAGGGCGATGCGGTTGTAGACGATCTCGCTCATCGCCGCCTATCTTCTCAGCTCACCCGTTGCATCGCCCGCTCGCGGCGCTCCTGCACCAGCGAGCCGGACTCACGCTTGGCCATTCTGCGCAGGATGGGCGGCGCGAGCAGCAGCCCGGCCACCGCCCACAGGCCCAGTACGCCCGTGGTCTCGAGGACCCGCCACGACTGGCCGATCTCCGCGGCGGCCGCCGCGTCGGGCAGGAAGGCCGAGCGCATGCCGAGGCCGAGCCAGTACAGGGGGAAGATCTGGCTGACCGTCTGGAGCCACTCGGGCATGGAGGTGATCGGGTAGAAGATGCCGGAGGCCGAGGTGAGGGCGCCGATGGTCAGCATGGAGAAGCCGGCGGCGGCCTGCGGGTTGCTGGTCAGCGAGCCGACGACGGCGCCCAGTGGCAGCGTGGCCAGCAGCCCGAGCACGATCACCCAGGCGAACATGAGCCAGCCGCCCGGCCCCGTGCCGAGCATCGAGGGCACCAGGATCAGCCCCGCCGCCAGCACGATCGCCAGGGTGACCAGCCCGGCCGTGGAGGTGCTGACGATCCTGCCGATGAGGTAGCCGGTCATGCCGTGCGGCATGGCCTTGGCCCGCAGCAGCGTGCCGTCCTCCCGCTCGACCGCCAGCGTGCCGACGGTGCCGACCAGGCCGCCCACGGCGACGAGCAGGGCGAGCATGCTGGGCAGCGTGGCCGCCGCCAGCGACAGGTTCGTGCCGGGCAGCTTGATCTCGCGCTGGAAGTACAGCACGACGACGAACGCCACGGAGATCAGGGCGTTGAAGTACATGTCGGTGGAGCTGGTCAGGCTGTGCCGGAACTCGATCCAGCCCCTGGCCAGGCCGAGCTTCACCGCGTGAGTGGTGGCGTTCACCGCTCCTCCTTCCGCACGATGGCCATGTAGGTGTCCTCCAGGGTGGCCCGCCGTACCTCCAGGTCCTCGATCGCGTCGCCGTACTGCGCGAAAAGGTCCTGCACGAAGCGGGTGGCGTCGTCGGTGGCGTGCACGAACAGCTCGCCACCGCGGCTCCAGCGGACCTGGGCGTCGCGCGAGACGCCGCGGGCGAGCTGGTCGGGACTGCCGTCGGCGACGATGCGGCCGCCCGACAGGATGAGGATGCGGGCGGCGAGCTTCTCCGCCTCGTCGAGGTCGTGGGTGGTCAGCAGGATGGTGGTGGAGTCCAGGTCGGACAGCCGGTGCACCAGGTCGTGGAAGTCGCGCCTGGCCTGCGGGTCGAAGCCCGCTGTCGGCTCGTCGAGGAAGAGCAGTTCCGGGCGGCCGACGATGCCGATCGCGACGTCGAGCCTGCGCCGCTGCCCGCCGGACAGCCGGTTGACGCGCTTGCCCGCGTGCTCGGCGAGCCCGACCGCCTCGATGAGCTCGTCCGTGGGGTACGGCGTGCGGTACGGCTCGTAGTAGCGCCCGAGGTGCCGCAGCAGTTCCCTGACCCGCCACCGCCCGTGGTCGCGCCACGACTGCAGCACGACGCCGATCCTGGCCCGCCACGCCTCCCCGCCCTGGGCGGGGTCCTCGCCGAGCACGCGGACCTGCCCGGCGGAGCGCCCGCGGAACCCTTCGAGGATTTCGATGGTGGTCGTCTTGCCCGCCCCGTTGGGGCCCAGCAGGGCGATCACCTCTCCCGCGCCCACGGTGAAGCCGACACCGTTCAGCACCTCGCGCGGACCGTAGTTCATCCGCAGGCCGCTGACCTCGATGACGGCGTCGTCGCGGGCGGGTTCCGCGTCCAGCGGGAGCTCGCTCAGAGCCTCCATCATCCCTCCCGATAGTAGGACTACTACATTGATAGCACACCTACTATGCACCGCAATACATCTGTGACAGGGCATTGCAAGCGAACAGTAAGTCGCACCCGATACGGTCAAGAGCGGCCTGAACAGGAAAAGAGAGGTGCGATGTCACGACCCAGAGAGGCCCTGATCCAGGCAGGCCAGGGGATAGCCCAGGCAGTGGTTCAAGGCGGCGACCTGCGGCAGGCGGTCGGCCAGGCGGTGGACCAGGCCGGGCAGCAACTCGCCGCCCAAGCTCCTGGGTTCGCCCTCAACCCGCACGACTTCGCGGCCGCCCGGGACGGCGGTGTGTCGACGGGCACGGTCATCGAGGCCAGGAGCGCCTCGCTCAACGAAGCCGGCGAGATCGTCAACCGCAGCTTCAGCGAGAACGGCATGCACGTCATCTCCCCCGTCGTGATCCCCAAGGGGACGACGGCCAAGGTGGTGGTGCCGCTCGGCATCCTCGTGGTGCTCGGCCTCATCGGCGCGCTCGGCGGCATCATCCCGAACACCGATCTGTTCTTCGGCCCCCACTACTGGCTCGTACTGGTGCTGGCCGCGGTGTTCCTGTGGTGGCGGCGCAGCGTCGTCATGGTGCCCGAGGGCTGCAAGGCGCTCATCACCAAGTTCGGCAAGCTGGTGCAGATCGCCGACCCCGGCCGGGTGACACTGATCAACCCGTGGAAGCGGGTCAGCTACATCGTCAACACCACCCGCGAGTACCCGTTCAACGCCCCGATCAGCGAGGCGCCGACGCAGCAGGGCGTCAAGGCGAGCGTCGACCTGTTCCTGCAGTTCAGGATCGAGAACCCGGCGGAGTTCATCTTCGTGCTCGGCTCGGTCAGCGGCTTCCAGTCCAAGCTGCAGAACTCCGTCAGCGAGGTCACCCGCTCCCTCATCTACGCCCAGCGCGCCGAGGACATCTACGACCTGGTGGGCGAGAGCACCCAGGGCATCCTGGAGAGCCTCAACCAGCAGTTCCTGCCGGCGGTGCGGCTGACCGACGTGAACATCACCCACGCCGAGCCCTCCAGCCAGGAGTACCGCATGGACCTCGCGGCCCCCGAGATGGTCCGGGTGGCCAAGGAGGCCTACACCTACGAGTACGAGCTCCAGCTGCGCAAGGAGCAGAACGAGGGCGACCTGATCAAGGAGCTGGCCGGGCTGCAGGAGACGCTCAGCGCCATCCAGGCCGAGATCGCCGGCTACCAGGCCAGGATGGACACCGCCCTTGAGCGGGCCAGCCACCAGGCCAAGGCGCAGGCCGGGCAGCGCCTGGTCGAGGCGGAGTCCACCGCCAACGCCAACGCCGCCCTCCTGGAGGCGCAGGCGCTGGACATCAGGGCGCTGAGCGCCGCCGAGGCGCCGGAGATCCTCGACTACCGCTTCCAGCAGGACCTGCTGGCCAAGCTGGAGTCCGTGGCCGCGAAGCTGCCCCAGGTGGTGCAGGTGGGCGAGGAGACCGACATCGACTTCCTCGCGCTGGCCCAGCAGCTGATCGGCGGCAAGGGGGCGGCGCTGTTCTCGCCCGAGGACATGGCCGCCATCAGGAGCAGGCTCTCCGAGATCGGGCAGCGTGTGGCCGACCGCGAGGTCGAGATCGCCGCGCTGCTGAAGAAGGTCGCCCAGCCGGCCGACGCCACCGAGCTGCCGGAGATCGCGGCGGATCCACCCGGCGACACGGACAAGACCCTGGAGCGTCCGCTGCCCGCCGTGCAGAAGGAGGGTGAGTTCTGATGGCGCGCGAGTTCTCGAAGATCAAGGAGTCGCTGGCCTCCTGGTCGGACATCAGGCAGCTGCTGCGCGGCGGCGAGCAGGGCCAGCTGGTGCCGGTCGTGATTCCCAAGGACCGGCGCGGCTTCGCGTGGATGGCCCTGATCTTCCTGGCCCTGTACTTCGCCGGGCTGGCGATCTTCTCCGGCTGGCTCTGGGCGGCCCTGTCGGCCGGGGCGCTGGTGGTGATCGCGGCCGTGTGGATGTGGCGCAAGGCCATCATCGAGATCGAGGAGGGCACCACCGGGGTCCGCAGCAGGTGGGGCGCGATCACCGGAACGCTCCCGCCGGGCCGCCACTACCTCTGGCTGCCGTGGGACCGCGTCGACGCCGTCGTCGACACCTCCACCGAGATCCCCTACTCGGCACCGATCGTGGCCTGCCCGACGGCGGAGAACGTGCCGCTGAAGTCGATCGAGTTCTTCCTGAAGTTCCGCATCGTCGACCCGGTCGCCTTCGTGCGTACCATCGGCGCGGGCAACTTCGACCTCGTGCTGTCCAGCGCCGTCCAGGACGCCATCCGCCAGCGCAGCCGGCGCGTCAACACCGAGCGCGCCTACGACCTGCGCGGCTCCGACGTGGGCGACATGCAGGACGCGCTCAGCCGCCAGCTCGGCCGGTACGGCGTGCGCATCATCGGCGCCAACATCCCCGACGTCCAGCTGCCCGACCAGTACCAGCAGCATCTGGCCACCCGCGAGAAGGTCGCCAAGGAGCTGTCCGCCTACGAGCGCGAGTGGGAGCTGACGCGCAAGCGCCGTATCGACACGCTGCTCATGGAGATCGAGCGCTCCAAGAAGACCCGCGACGCCCGCGTCGTCGAGGTCAAGGCCGCGCACAACACGGCCCGCAAGGACGTCGCCCGCATGCTGGAGGAGCAGGAGACCGAGGCGCAGCGCGTGCGCTGGGAGATCGAGGCGCGCGGCCGCGCCGACCTCACCGCCGCGGAGAACGAGGCCAAGGCGCTGCGCAGGCTGGCGGAGTCCTACCGCGACAACCGCGCCGTCCTGCAGTACGAGCTGGCTCGCCGCCGCCTCGACGTCGGTGCCAAACTGGCCGAGAGCGCTCCCCAGCCCCTCGTGGTTCGTACGGCCGGCGGCCAGTCCGACCCGATGTCCACCCTGCTGCTCGCCCAGCTCCTCCCCCGGCTCTCCGGCTCCCACGGAAACGGGTCAGGCACTACCTCTTAGGAGAACCCCATGGTGTTCCGCAAGTTGAAGGCCGCGTTCGGCGCCGGCGTCGAGGTCGACACCGTCCTGAGCAACGCCACCGTCCGCCCGGGCGAGATGCTCCGGGGCGACGTGCACTTCAAGAGCAGCGGCTCCGACTACAAGGTCGAGGGCATCCACATCGAGTTCACCGCCGTGGTCGAGATCGAGAGCGGCGACAGCGAGTACCGCTCGACCTACAGCTTCCTGCGCCAGCAGGTGTCGGGGCCGTTCCACCTGGCGGCGGGGACCTCGCACAGCCACCCGTTCGAGATCCCGGTGCCGTGGGAGACGCCGATCAGCGCGATCGGCGGCCACGCGCTGCCGGGCATGCGGCTGGGCGTCCAGACCGAGCTGGCGCTGGCCGGCGCGCTGGACAAGGGCGACCTCGACCCGCTGTTCGTCAGCCCGCTCGCGGCCCAGGAGAACATCATCACGGCCCTGGACCGGCTGGGCTTCGGCTTCAAGAAGGCCGACCTGGAACGCGGCACGCTGTACGGCTCGACGATGCCGTTCTTCCAGGAGATCGAGTACTACGCCGGCGGCCAGTGGCGGCGCCACTTCAACGAGCTGGAGCTGACCTTCATCGCGGGCCCGTCCCAGATGGACGTCATCCTGGAGGCCGACAACCGGGGCGGCTTCCTCAGCTCGGGCGGCGACTCCTACAACCGCTTCACCGTCCGCTACGGCGACAACCCGGGCGCCGCCGAGCAGGCGCTCCAGCAGGGCCTTGAGGCGATGGCCCGCCGCCGCGGCTGGTTCTAGAACGCTCCCGCCGCCTGGCTCACGGCCCGAACGTCCCGGGCCGGACGAGATACATCCTCTTGAGCCAGGCGGCGTAACGCGGCCCTGACTCGGCGCGGTAGTCGTGGCGCCGGTAGACCTGGAACGCGGCCTCCTTCAGCCGCCTGGCCCGCCAGTCGAGGTTGGACGGCCAGCCGGTCATCGTGTAGCCGCGGTAGGCCAGCAGCTTGAGCTTCAGCCCCCGCGCGGCCTCGGCGGCGAACTTGGCCGAGGCCGTGTGGTCGGTGTGGTCGCCGTGCCAGTCGGGCGGGTTGGGGTCGAGGGTGCGCAGCACGGTCGGCCGGTAGCGCTGGTAGAGCGCGCGCAGCGTGGCGAGCACGTCCTCCCTGCGTACGCACGGGTGCGGGCACGGCCCGGTGAACCTGCGTACGCAGGCGTCCCTGGCCCACATCCTGGCCAGCGCGTCGTGCCCGCCGTCGGCCCGCGGGTCGCCGCCGTCGGGCAGCCCGGCGAAGACGAGCCTGATCCTGGGGCTGGCGGCGAGCGTGTCGACGCGGACCGGCAGCCTGCCGAGGCTCAGGACGCGGGAGCGCCAGACGTTCGGCACCCCGGCGAGGTAGGCGTAGGCGGCCTTGATGCCCTCCTGCCGGTCGCGGACGTAGGCGCTCGGGTCACGGTCGTCCTCCACCCCGGTCGGCCCCTCGCCGGCGGTCAGGTAGATCGTCGTGGTGACCCGGCCGCCGGCGACCGCGCCGAACAGGTCGGGGCTCATGAAGAGCAGGTCGTCGTCGGCGTGCGCGACGACCTGGACGAAGCGGTCGGCCCGCTCGGCGGCCACCACCTGTCTCATCGTCCACGGCAGCACCGGGCAGACCGTGAACACGATCAGCACCAGAGCGCACACGACGGCCCCCGCCGCCCTGACCCACTTCATCCCCGTTTGCAACCCCCACAACTAGCGTAAGGGCAGGTCAGCGGCGTACCTCATCAAAGGGGTGGATTCTCGCCTCCTCCCCAGGTACGGGATCATGCTCTGGTGGTCGCATGACCCGGTCGTTACCATGACGTGGGGGAACTGACTGATCGTTGCGGATGCGGGGCGAGACGATGGGGCGGGTCGGCGCGGCGCTGAGGCGGGTCGCTCCGTGGGCGGCGCAGAACGCCGACGGCGCGATCGCGCTCGGCTTGGCGATCACCGTGGGCATCCTGGGGATCATGCCGGACGAGCTCTTCGGCAAGGACGGCCAGGAGATCCAGAACCAGCTCGTCAGCGCCGCGACGCTCGTCATCCTCGCGCTGGTCGCCACCGCCCTGCTGCGCGACCGGCTGCGCCAGGCCCCCGTCGAGGCGACCATCACCTCCGGCGCCCTGTCCGAGCTCCCGGTCCGCCTGGCCCGGCTGGAGCAGATCGAGACCCTCGTCACCGGCACCCGCCGCGCCCTCGACGAACTCCAGCTGGTCAGGGTCCTGGCCAGCCCGCTGGAGATCGCCCAGGCGCACGGCGACGCCCGCGCCGGCACCACCCGGTGGAGCTTCAAGGGCGGCACCGGAACGTTCCTTCGCGCCGTCACGCTGCCCGAGTGCGTGGCGGCCGCCCGCAAGGACAAGCGCCACCTGACCGTCCGCATCGAGATCATCGACCCGACCAACAACGAGGTCTGCGAGGCGTACGCCCATTACCGCCGCTCGCTGGCCGACGCCCCGGACGTCACCGGCGAGACGTGGACCCCCGACCGGGTCAGGAAAGAGTCCTTCGCGACGATCCTGGCCGCGTTCTGGCACCGCCAGCGCTACGGCCTGCTCGACATCGGCGTGGGCCTGTCCTCCACGATGACCACCTTCCGCTGGGACCTGTCCGCCTCCAGGGTGATCATGACGATCGAGGACCCGAACCGCGCGATGACCGCACTGGCCGGAACCTTCTACTACGAGAGCTGCGACACCGAGCTCCGGCTCAGCCTGGAGCAGGCGCGCCGGGTTCCGCTGGAGTCCTACAAGCACGTGCCGCTGAGCGACGAGCCCACGGTCGAGGAGGTCCAGGAACTCTTCCGCGGGGTCGAGCTGCCGCTGCCCAGGACGTACAACGATCGCGACATCGTCGACATCGCCCGCAAGGCCTTGCGGGCCAAGGATCCGTATGAGCTACCGCAGCGCACATGAGGAACTCACCGCGGCGCGCGCCCGCGCATGGGTGAGCACCGCCGTCCGGGGGGACTTCCACGGTGTGCACCATCCGCTGGGATTCGTCTGCCTGCCGCTCGAACGCACCGGCGGCGACGGCGTCTGCCTGCACCTGTGGTCGCGCCGCCTGCCCGGCGCGGGCAGCACCACCTCGCAGATCCACTGCCACAGCTGGGACCTGGTCAGCCACGTCCTGTACGGCCAGGTGCGCAACGTCCACGCCGTCGTCACCGACACGCCCTCCGCCGAGGCCACCCACCGGGTGTTCGAGGTGGTCAGCGGCGACGACGGCGACCGCATCACGCCCACGCCGCGCACCGTGCGCCACTCGACCGGGCTGGTCGAGGTGTTCGGCGCCGGTGACACCTACACGCTGCCCGCCGACCGTTTCCACTCCAGCGTCGTGCCCGAGGGCGGCGAGGCCGCCACGATCGCGCTGGGCTCCGGGCGCACCGGCAGCCGCGACCTGTCGCTGGGCCCGCTCGGCGCGCCCGGCCACCACGTCGCCCGCCGCCCGCTCGACGACGGGGAACGGGCACTCGCCGTCCGGCTGGTCCTGACTCACCTTGGGGGTCCGTGATGGATCTGGAGCGTGCGCGCGAACTGGCCGTGGAGGCCGCGCGGGCGGCCGGGCGGCTGCTGGCGGCCGGCACGGCGGACGCGTTCGGCGTGCACGCCAAGGGCGCGGCCGGTGACGTCGTCACCGACCTCGACCTGGCCTCGGAGAAGGTGCTGGTCGAACGCATCCTGACCGCCTACCCCGGCCACGCGGTGATCGCCGAGGAGTCCGGCCTGCTGGGCGCCGCGGGGGCGGAGTGGACCTGGCTGGTCGACCCGCTCGACGGCACCAACAACGTCGCCATCGGCCTGCCCGCCTACGTGGTGGGGCTGGCGTTGTGCCACGCCGGCCGTCCCGTGCTCGGGGTCGTGCACGACCCCGTGACCCGCCGGACGTGGTCGGCGATCCGCGGTCACGGGGCGCTGTCCGATTCAGGGGTACGGCTGGCGCCGCCCGCCCGCCCCCTTCCTCACGGGCCCCTGCTGGCCTGGACCCAGGGCTACACGGTCACCCGCGACGACGCGACCGTCCTCGGGCTGAAGGCGGCCCTGGAACTGCACGCGCGGCGCGTCCTGCAGCTCTGGGCCCCGTTGCTCTCCTGGGTCATGCTGGCCAGGGGGGACATCGACGGCATGGTCGGCTACCGCGCGGAGGCGGTCGACCTGCCCGCGGGCGCTTTGATCGCCCGGGAGGCGGGGATGGAGATCCGGGCGCTGGACGGCTCGCCGTTCGACGAGGACGTCAACGGCAGCGCGGCGGACCGCAGCTTCGTCGCCGCCCACCCCGACACCCTGCCCACCCTCCTCCCCCTCCTCGCCGCAGCGACCCGGCCCTCCGCAGGTCACCACCGCCCGGGGTGACCTGCGGAGGGAGGGCGGGTCAGCCCGTGACGCTGGGGCGGCCGTTTTCGACGTGGCCCATCAGGCGGCGGCGGTAGGACGGGTCCTCCTCGCAGGTGATCTCCAGGTCGTACCAGCCGTGCGAGCCCTCCAGCGGCCACACCACCTGCCGGTACTGCCCGGCCCGCAGCGGCACCGCCTGCTCCTTCCCTCCGTAGGCCAGCGCACGGACGCGCAGCTTCACCCGCGACTCGCCCAGGTTGGTGATCTCGACGCGCAGCCGCCGCGGGTCGATGTCGATCACCGCCCGCGCCTCCACCCGGCCCGCCGCCGCCGACAGCGTCCCGGCGAACTCGCGCCGGAACCCGTTCGGCCCGGTCACCGCCAGGTGGTAGGCATCGCCCACCGCCACCCGCCGCGTGCTCACGCCCTGCACGTCGAAGTGCTGCGGGAGCTCGAACTCCCCCTTGTAGGGATAGAGCGTCATGTGCATGCTCGCCGCGCCGGTGTTGGCGAGCGTCACCTCCAGCTCCTTCCCGAGCGCCCGCGCCCAGGCGTTCGGCTGGTACGGCAGCGCCCGCGCCGGCTTGGTCCCCGGCTCCTGCTCCGGCATCGACTGGCTGGCCGGCGGCGCCGGCTTCCACCGGCCGCTGAAGGCCGGGACCGGCGCCGGGGTGGCGGGGGCGGGCGGCTGGGCCGTACCGGAGAAGTCGAAGGCGGAGGTGAGGTCGCCGGCGACCGTGCGGCGCCAGGGCGTGATGTCGGGGAAGCGCACGCCCAGCCAGGTCTCCAGGAAGCGGCAGGTCGAGCTGTGGTCGAAGATCTGCGAGGCCACGTGGCCGCCGGCGGTCCAGGGCGAGACGACCGTCATCGGGACGCGGATGCCGAGGCCGATGGGCTTGCCGTCGTACCAGTCGGAGGTCTGCTCGGCGGGCGGGAGCGGCGGCGGGACGTGGTCGAAGAAGCCGTCGTTCTCGTCGTAGGTGATGAACAGCGCGGTCGACTGCCAGGTCTCCGGGTGGGAGGCGATGGCGTCGAGGATGTCGTAGGTGATGCGGGCGCTCTGCAGAGGCGAGGAGGCGCTCGGGTGCTCGGAGTCGGCGGCCGACGGCACGATGTAGCTGACCTCGGGCAGGGTCCCCGCCTGGACGTCGGCGCGGAAGGAGGCGGCCAGCTGCTTGGCCGGCACGCGGCGCAGGCCGCGCTCGAACAGCTCGCGCTCCTGCGGGTCGAGCTTGGCCACGCCCTCCTCCAGGCGGGCCAGGAGTTGCCCGCGCCTGGGCTCGGCGGCGCCGCTCACCTGGCCGTAGAAGGCGTCCATGCTCTTGAAGTCGCCCTGGAGCGCCTTGCGGGCGACCTGGCGGAAGCGGGCGAAGAACTCCAGGTTGTTGTCCTGGTAGTTGTCCCACTCGTGGTAGACCTTCCAGCCGCGGCCGGCCGCCTGGAGGATCTCGCCCGCGTTGGCCCAGGTGTAGCCCTGGTGGGTGTCCTCGCTGTAGGCGGCGTTGTCGATGGCCCGCTTGGTGGTGCCGGGCTCGTAGCCGGTGTGGCCCGAGACGTGGTAGTTGCGGTTCGGGCTGGTCGAGGAGAGCACGGAGCAGTGGTAGTTGTCGCAGAGGGTGAAGGTGTCGGCCAGCTCGTACTGCAGCGGGATGTCCGCGCGGCGGTAGAACGTCATCGTGGCCGGGCTCTTGGCCGGGATCCAGCCGTCGTGCCAGCCCTTGGCGGCGGCGCGCTGGCCGTCGTTCCAGCCGTGGGCCAGGGCGCTGATCCACTGCAGGTCCTTGCCGACCAGGTCGGCGGCCTCGCGTACCGGGAAGGGCAGTACGCTTCCCGTCCCGTTGGGCTGCTCGTAGACGGGCTTGCCGTTCCTGAGCGTGACCGCGTTGCGGTCGGCGAAGCCGCGCACCCCGCGCATGCTGCCGAAGTAGTGGTCGAACGAGCGGTTCTCCTGCATGAGGAAGACCACGTGCTTGATGGCCGACAGGCCACCCTGGGGGACGGGCATGGCCAGGGCCCGGTGCACGGAGGGGGGCAGCAGCGAGCCGGCCGCGATGCCGGCGCCGAGGGCGAGGAAGCCGCGGCGAGAGGGTGCGAGAGACATGGCGGAGAGCGTGTCAAAGGTAGGAAACTATCCCATTACGGGCGGGTGGCGATCATGCGAACAGCTCATACCGCGCCCAGCGCCCAGACCGCGGCGACCAGGGCGGTGACGGCCAGGACCGCGCCGGTGAGCAGGAAGCGGCGCATCGGCACCTTCACGCCGTGGCGGCGGCACGACTCGAACCACAGCAGGGTGGCCAGCGACGCCCACGGGGTGATCACCGGGCCGACGTTGGTGCCGATCAGTACGGCGAGCAGCTGGTCGCGGCCGGCGACCTCCTCCAGCGCCTGGTAGGCGGGCAGGTTGTTGATGGCGTTGGACAGGCCCGCACCCACGGCCGCGGTGCGGTAGGGATTGTCGCCGCCGCCGATCATCCAGGTCATGACGTCGGCCAGTCCGTGCAGGCTGAGCGCCGGGACGACCAGGAACAGGCCGGTGACGAAGATGAGCAGCTGCCAGGGGATCAGGCTCAAGGTCAGGCGCTTGCGGTCGCGCACGAAGAACGCGGCCACGACGATCAGCGCGGCCACCGTCGCGGCCACGTGGACCGGCTGGTCGAGCAGGAGCGCGCCGATGAACAGCACACAGGCCGCCGAAGCCGCCCAGAACAGGACGGTGTCGGCGATCGGTTCCAGGCCGGGCGGGGTGTAGCGGACCTCGCCGCGGCGGCCCCTGCGCCAGAAGAACAGCCACAGGAACACCATCGTCACCGCGATCGCGGCGGCCTGCGGCGCCCACATGCGGGTGGCGAACTCCCGGTTGGACATCTGCAGGGCGTTCATGCCCAGCAGGTTCGTCAGGTTGGAGACCGGCAGCAGGAGGCTCGCGGTGTTGGCCAGCCAGATCGTGGTCATGGCCAGGGGCAGCGCGGCGATGCCGGCGCGGGCGGCCAGGGCGAGCATGACCGGGGTGAGGAGGACGGCCGTGGTGTCCAGGTTCAGAAATATCGTGACGAAGGAGGCGAAAGCCGTACACAAGAAGAAGAGCGCGAGATAGCTGCCGCGCCCGAGCACCGCCATCCTCGCCGCGATCGCGTCGAAGACCTGAGCCTCCTTCGTCAGCTCGGCCAGAACGATCACGCCGACGAGGAACAGCAGCAGCGGAGCGATCTCGTCGAACTTCTCCACCGCGACGTTCAGCGGCAGCCAGCCCGTCACCACGAAGATCAGTCCCAGCGCGAGCAGCCCGATCCTGACCCAGTCGAGCGCGGACAGTCGCCTCCACACCCGAAGATGATCGCACACCACCTCCAAAACACCGATCCCACGCGGAATACTGGGCAGATGGCGCGTGACGGAAGGCCCACGGACATCTTCGTCAGCTACTCCCCCGCCGACACGGCGTGGGCCACATGGATCGCCTGGCAACTGGAGGCGGCCGGTTACCGGACGATGATCCAGGACTGGGACTTCGTGCCGGGCACGAACTTCATCGACTTCATGGACCGCGGCGTCAGCGAGGCGCAGCTGGTCGTGGCGGTGCTCTCGCGCAACTACCTCACCTCGCGCTACGGCCGCATGGAGTGGCAGGCGGCGCTGCGCGCCGACCCGGACAACCCCTCCAACAAGCTCGTCACCATCCGGCTGGAGGACGTCCAGCTCGAAGGGCTGCTGTCCACGATCACGTGGGTGGACCTGCTGGGCGTCACCGACCCCGGCCTGGCCAGGGCGCTGCTGCTCGGCCGGGTACGCGAGTCGCTGGCCGGCCGGGCCAAGCCGGAACTGGCGCCCGCCTTCCCCGACGGCACGGGCGAGCCCGCCCCCGCGCCCACGCTGCCGGAACCCGGCGAGCGCTCACGCGCCAGGCGCACACCCGTGACGGCTCCCGGCTTCCCGCCCCAGGCGGAGGCGGCCCGCTCGCGCGAGTCGGTCAGCGTGCTGCACGTCGGCGGGCCGCGCTTCGGCCGGGCGCTGCCCGACCCGGGCGAGCCGTTCACACCCGAGGACATGCAGGCGAGGATCTGGGCCGACCTGACCGGCATGTACGACAGAGGCATGCCGCGGCCCGACCTGATGGTCGTCAGCGGCAACCTCACCGAGTCCGGCAGCCTCGGCCAGTTCGGCCAGGCCACCCGCTTCCTCACCGACCTGCGCCACCTCATCGGGCTCGAACCGCACCGGCTGGCCATCGTGCCCGGTCCGCGCGATGTCACCAAGGCCGCCGCGAGCGCCTACTTCCTGACCTGCGAGGCCGACGACGTCAGCCCGCAGCCGCCGTACTGGCCGAAATGGCGGCACTTCGCCGGGCTGTTCGCCGAGGTCTTCCAGGGGCTGGACGACCGGGTCTTCGACGGCGGGCAGCCGTGGTCGATGTTCGAGATTCCCGATCTCAAGGTCGTCATCGCGGGCTTCAACTCCACGATGGCGATGAGCCACCTGGAGCGCGACGCGTACGCGCTGCTCGGCGAGGGCCAGGCGGCCTGGTTCGCCGAACGGCTGCGCCCCTACGAGGAGCGCGGCTGGCTGCGGCTCGGCGCGATCGGCCATCCGGTGCGCGACCTCAGCGACGCCGCCACCTACGAGCGCCTGCTCGCCCACCGGATCAACCTGCTCCTGGACGGGCCCGAGCTGCGGCCGGGCCGCCACCGCGTGCTGGAGCTCACCCGCGAGGGCGTGCGCGCCTGGACGCCCGACGGCCCCGACGAGCCCGAGCGCGACAAGCGCTCCTGGCGCTCGGCCCAGGAGACCTTCCGCGCCGACCAGAGCGCCCCGTCGGTGCCGGGGCCGGTCCCCGACACCGAGCCCGAGCCGGCTCCCCCCGCGCCGCGGCCGGTCGACCTGCTGCTCGACCGGCTCACCGAGGTCTGCGAGGCCCGGCACGAGCGAGCCAGGATCCGCCGCTTCCCCGACCATCTGGTGGTCACCTACCCCGAGGACGGGTTCGTGCGCCTGTCCATGGTCGGCGCGCACGTCGGCACGCCCGCCACAGCGGACGCCGAGCGCTTCGTCCGGCAGGCGCACGCCACCGGCCTGCAGGGCGAGCTCGTCTACCAGGGCGCGCCGCCGGAACGTTCCCTGCGCGAGGACCTCATGCGCCGGGGTGTACGCCTGCGCAGCTTCACCGAGTTCCAGGGCCTGCTCGACCTGTCCGGCTACGTCGCCGAGCAGACCGCCAGGCTCGCCGGCGACCGCCGCTACCCGCCCGACCTGTACGTCCCGCAGCGCTACCGGGCGCTCGACCGGCCCGGCAAGGTCGAGCAAGGGCTGACCGACGAGATGATGCGCCAGCTCTCGGCCGACCACGGCCGCTTCCTGCTGCTGCTCGGCGAGTTCGGGCACGGCAAGACGTTCGCGCTGCGCGAGCTGGCCCGGCGCATCCCGGCCGAGCTGCCCCACCTGACGCCGATCTTCATCGAGCTGCGGGCCCTGGACAAGGCGCACTCGGTCGACGCGCTCGTCGCCGCGCACCTGGCCAACCACCGCGAGGAGGTCATCGACCTCAAGGCGTTCCGCTACCTGCTCGCGCAGGGGCGCATCGTGCTGCTGTTCGACGGGTTCGACGAGCTGGTGACCCGGCTGACCTACGACCGGGCGGCCGACCACCTGTCCACGTTGCTGGCCGCCGCCGTGGACAAGGCGAAGATCGTGGTGGCCAGCCGTACCCAGCACTTCAAGTCGCAGAGCCAGGTGCTGACCACGCTAGGCGAGCGCGTCGGGGTGCTGCCGCAGCGGCGGGTCTTCGCCGTCGAGGACTTCACGCACGCCCAGATCCGCACGTACCTGGAGAACCGGTTCACCGACGGCGACGAGGCCGTGGCCCGCATGTCGCTCATGGAGGGCATCAAGGACCTGCTGGACCTCGCGCAGAACCCGCGCATGCTCAGCTTCATCGCCGACCTCGACGCCGACCGGCTGCGTACCGTGGCCACGACCCGCCACACGATCAGCCCGGCGCTGCTGTACGAGGAGATCCTCAGCTCGTGGCTGCGCTTCGAGGAGCAGCGCACCAGCATGCCCGGCTCGGCCGGGATGCTCAGCGTGGACGAGCTGTGGCGGGCTGTCACCGCGCTGGCGTTGCGGCTGTGGGACACCGGCGAGGCCTTCCTGGGCCTGGCCGAGCTGACCGAGCTCGCCGAGACGCTCACCGACCTGGCCGACGGGCAGCTCACCGGCCCGCAGACCGCGCACGCCGTGGGCACCGGCAGCCTGATGGTACGCACCGACGAGGGCATGTTCGGCTTCATCCACGCCTCGGTCATGGAGTGGCTGATCGCCCGGCACATCGCCGCCGGGCACTGGGAGGCGCTCTCGCGGCGCCCGCTGTCGGCGCTGACCGTGGAGTTCCTGTGCGACCTGGCCGACTCCGCGGCGCTGCGGACATGGCTGGCCGACCCGCCGGCCGACGACGTGGCCACCGCCAACGCCATCAAGGTCAGCACGCGGCTGCGGACACCCGCCCAGGCCGACCTGCGCGGCGCGGACCTGCGCGGCGAGGACCTGTCGGGCCGTGACCTGACCGGGGTCGACCTCACCGGCGCCGACCTGACCGGCGCCACCCTCGCCGGCACCAACCTGTCGCGGGCCAGGCTGAACGCGGCCAGGCTGGCCGGGGCCAAGCTCGACGGGGCCCGGCTCACCGGCGCCGACCTGTCCGGCGCGGACCTGTCAGGGGCCCGCCTGGCCAAGACCGACCTCAGCGACGTGGCCGCCGAGGGCACCCGCTGGCACCGCGCCTCACTGATCAACGTCACCGGCTCCCTGCCGCCGATGTCCGAGCTGCACGGCGCCGCCGTCGTGCCGGGGCATCCGGTCGAGGTGCAGCTCGCGCCGGCCGGAATCGGTGTGCCGTACGGCTTCCACTTCCAGACCACGCGCCTGCCCGAGCCCGTCGCCTACAGCACCGACGGCTCCACGCTGGCGATCGGCAACCAGGACGGCGGCGTGCTGCTGTGCGTGGACGGCCAGCCCGTACGCACGCTCCAGGAGCACAACGGCCGCGTCTACGCCGTCGCCTTCGCCGGGGACGTCCTGGCCACCGGGGCCAGCGACGGACAGGTGCTGCTGTGGGACGCGCTCACCGGCGAGCTGCGCCACCGCCGCGTCGGCCACCCCGACGGCGTCTGGCCGCTACGGCTCAGCCCCGACGGCGCGCTGGTCGCGGCGGGCGACGCCGACGGCGTCATCCACGTGTGGGACACCGCCACCGGCGACCTCGTCCACGACCTGACCGGCCACCAGGCGCCCGTGTTCACCGCCGCGTTCGTCGGCGGCGCGCTGGTGACCGGCGACGCCGGGGGCGTGGTGCGGGTGTGGGACGTGGCGACCGGCCACCTGATCGGCTCGCTCGACGGGCACCGCGGCGCCGTCTACCGAGTCGTGGCCGGCGGCCGGTGGGTGGCCACCGGCGACGAGGCCGGCACCGTCCGCGTCTGGAACGCCACCAGCTGGGCCCTGGAGCAGACCCTGACCGGGCACGCCAGAAGCGTCTACTGCGTGGCCTTCTCCCCCGGCGGCAACCTGCTGGCCAGCGGCGACACCGCGGGCGTCGTACGACTGTGGGATCCGGCGAGCGGTGCCGCGCACGGCGTCCACACCAGCCACTCGGCCGCCGTCTACCAGGTCGCCTTCTCCCCCGACGGGCACACCGTGGCCACCGGTGACGCCAACGGGGCCGTGCGGCTGCAGGATGTCGGGGGCGGCCGCCGTACCGAGCTGAGCGGCCACCGCAGCTCGGTGTGGCCCTTCGCCTTCCGCCCCGACGGCGAGCAACTGGCCACCAGCAGCAACGACGGCACCGTCCGGCTGTGGGAGCCGGCGACCGGCCGCTGCCAGCAGGTGCTGCGCGGCCATGGCAGGCGCATCTCCTCCGCCCGGTTCAGCGCCGACGGCTCCATGCTGGCCACCAGCGGCAACGACGGGATCGTCCGCATCTGGGAGCCGCGCACCGGGCGGCGGCTGCGCGAGATCACCGGCAGCGCCGACCGGCTGATCTCCGCCACGTTCGCCCCGTCCGGGCCGCTCCTGGCCACCTCCAGCAACGACGGCGGCGTCCACTTCTGGAACGGCGCCACCGGCGACTACGAGCGCGAGCTCAACGCCGAGACCGACCACGTGTGGGCCGAGGCGTTCAGCCCCGACGGCTCCCTGCTGGCCACCGCCAACGACGACGACAGCGTGCGCGTCTGGTACCGGCCCACCGCGCGCCTGCTCAGCAACCTCGCCGACCATCGCGGCCGGGTCCGCTCGATCGCCTTCAGCCCCGACGGCCGCTTCGTCGCCACCGGCTGCGACGACCGCCTGGTGCGCATCTGGCACGTCGACTCCGGCGGGCGCGTGGCCACCCTCGAAGGCCACGCCGACCGCGTCTACTCCGTCGTCTTCTCCCCCAGCGGAAGGCAACTGGCCAGCGCCAGCAACGACGGCAAGGCCATGGTCTGGGAGCTGCGCCCCGGCCAGCCGTGGCAGCCGCGCCTGCTGCACACGCTCACCAAGAACGTCGGGCGGCTGTGGAGCGTCACCTTCTCCCGCGACGGCTCCCAGCTGGCCACCGGCGGCGACGATCCCGCCGTGCGGGTGTGGGACACGGCCTCCGGCCATCTCCTCCACACGCTGTACGGCCACGCCCGCCGCGTCTGGTCGGTCTCCTTCAACCCGGCCGAAGACCTGCTGGCCAGCGCCGGCGACGACGGCGTGGTGATCCTGTGGGCGGGGGCCGCGCGCAAGGCGACGCTGCTGGGCCTGCCGGAAGGCTGGGCGGCACTGGCGCCCGACGGCAGGTACAAGCTGGAGGGGCAGGTCGGCGGCCAGTTCTGGCACGTGGTGGGAATGTCGAGGTTCGAGCTCGGGGAGCTGGACGTGCACCTGCCGGGAGTGCGGCAGATCCCGCTGGAGGCCGACATCTGAACCCGCCAGATGGCGGGTTGTGTCCTCCACGTGGCGCTCGCGGGCGGGCTGAGCCGTACCGCACCATGAACGTCATGAGCACACCACCGCCGTTCGACCCCGAACTCACCGCGGCCCTGGAGATGTTCGGCGAGGCCCTGCCCTCGTCGATCACGCCGGACATGATCCCGACGCTGCGCGCGGCCCGCGCGGGCCTGCCGCAGCCCACGGACGAGGAGCTCAGCCGGGACGGCGCGCTCGTCATCGCCGACCACACCGCGCCGGGCCCGGCGGGCCAGCCGGACATCATGCTGCTCGTGGCCCGGCCCGCGGCCGCCGTCGCCCCGGTGCCCGCCCTCTACTTCGTCCACGGCGGCGGCATGATCCTCGGCAACCGCCGCCAGAGCCTGCCCGACCTGGCCGAGCTGGCGCTGGAGCTCGGAATCGCCATCGTCTCGGTCGAGTACCGCCTTGCCCCGGAGCACCCGCATCCCGCGCCCGTCGAGGACTGCTACGCGGGCCTCGAATGGACCGCCAAGAACGCCGCCGAGCTGGGCATCGACCCCGAGCGGATCATCGTCGGCGGCGGCAGCGCGGGCGGCGGGCTGGCCGCCGCCGTCGTCCTGATGGCCCGCGACCGCGGCGGGCCCGCGATCCTGGGCCAGCTGCTCATCTGCCCCATGCTCGACGACCGCAACGACACCCCGTCCGCCCACCAGATGGCCGGGCTGGGCATCTGGGACCGCACCGCGAACGAGACCGGCTGGACCGCGCTGCTCGGCTCCTCGCGCGGCGGCCCCGACGTGTCGCCCTACGCCGCGCCGGCCCGCGCCACCGACCTGTCCGGCCTGCCGCCCGCGTTCATCGACGTCGGCTCGGCCGAGACCTTCCGCGACGAGGACGTCGACTACGCCGTGCGCATCTGGCGCGACGGCGGCCGGGCCGAACTGCACGTGTGGCCGGGCGGCTTCCACGGCTTCGACGGCTTCGCCCCGCAGGCCGCGCTCTCGCAGGACGCCAAGGAGGCGCGGCTGCGCTGGCTGCGGCGCCTGCTCGGCGGCTGAGACATGATGGCTGTGTGAAGGAGCTCGCGGGCAGGCTGTCCGCCCTCGATCCCGACGCGGGGGCGGCCCTTCAGGTGATCGCGTACTTCGACCGGCTGGTGGAGGCGCGGGCCGGGCTTGAGGCGATCGTGCGGGGCGCGGCCGTACTGGCCGGGTGCCCGGTCCGCCTGGTCGACGAGGAACGCAACGTCCGCGTCCGGGTGCTGGCCGACGGCCGCCGCGGCGGCCCCGCCGCGGACCGCTGGCACGAGCGGGTGGATCCTGGCTGGCCGGTCGGGGCCGCGCCCGGCGGGGCCGCCCGGTTGTGGCTGGAGATGCCGGGTCCGGCCGGTCCCGTGCACGCGGTGGTGCTCGAACGCGCCGCCGTGGCCGCCAGGGACGTCCTCGACCGGACACGGGGACGGGCGCCCTCGCGCGACGACCCGGCGCTCGTCGAGCTGGTCCTGGACGGCACCGCCCCCGAGCAGGCCCGGCTACGCGCCGCCCGCTCCCTCGGCCTGGAGGTGAGCGGCGAGGCCAGGGCCGTGGCCTTCGCCGGCGGCGACGCCAGGATCGTGCCCGCCGGCACCGATCCGGGCCCGGCGCCTCCCGCCCGCAGGACCGGCGTCGGGCCCGCCGTACCCGTGCGCGATCTGCCCGCCTCCTGGCCGCTGGCCCGGCTGGCCCTGCGGCTGGCCGCCGACGGCACCGACCAGGATCCCGGCCCGCGCGTGGTCCGCTACGACAGCCTGGGCGGACTGGCCGCGCTGGCGGCGGCGGTTCCCGCGGGGGCCGACCCCGTCCCGGACGTCCACGCCCTGGAGCACGCCGCCTCCGCCGCTCCCTGGATGCTCGCCACGCTGCACGCGATCGCGTACGCCATCAGCCTGCGAGCCGCCGCGGCCCAGCTCCCTGTCCACCACTCCACCCTCCAGGACCGCCTGGCCCACGCCGAACACCTCCTCGGCTGGACCATCCGCGACCCCGAGGGCCGCCTGCGCCTGCAGCTGGCCCTCACCCTGCGCCGGCTCCACCGCCATCCATGACGGAGGGATCGTCCGGTGGCGGTCGGCCTCTGACTACCCGCGGCCCGCCCGGCGGCGCAGGTCCTCCCACGCCTGTTCCACCCGCGCGCCCAGGTCCTCCAGCGAGCCCTCGTTGGGCACGACCAGGTCGGCGATGGCCAGGCGGGCCTCGCGGGAGGCCTGGGCGGCGATGCGGGCCTTCGCGTCCGCCTCCGGCATGCCGCGGTGGTCGGCCAGGCGGCGGATACGCGTGTCGTCGGCGGCGTCCACGACGATGACCACGTCGTACATGGGGGCGAGTTTGTTCTCGGTCAGCAGCGGGACGTCGTAGACGACGATGGCGTCGGCGGCGGCCTGGTTCTGGAGGGTGGCCACGCGCTCGCCCACCAGCGGGTGGACGATGGCGTTGAGGGTGGCGAGCTGGTCGGCGTCGGAGAAGACGATGGCGCCGAGCTTCTCGCGGTCCAGGGTGCCGTCCGGGCGGAGGATCTCCCGGCCGAAGGCGGCGACGACGCGGGCCAGGCCGACGGTGCCGGGTTCGACCACCTCGCGGGCGATCTTGTCGGCGTCGATCACCACGGCGCCCTTGGCGGCCAGGCGCTTGGACACTTCGCTTTTACCGGAGCCGATCCCGCCGGTCAGTCCCACCTTCAGCACGTGATCAGGGTACCGAGACCGGGCGGCGCAGATGCACCAGCGTCAGGTGGTCGTCCATCCGCTCGCGGTGCGTCTCGCGGTAGCCGAGCTTGTGGTACAGCCGCAGGCTCATGGACAGGTGCCCGGTGAACAGGTCGAAGGCCGTCGCCTGCGGCACCCGCGCGTGCAGGGCGGCCAGCAGGGCGGTGCCGATGCCCTGGCCCTGGCGGTCGGGCGCGATGACGAGCCGGCCGACCAGGCAGGTGGTGCCGGACAACTGGCCGCGCACGGCGCCGACGATGCGGCCGCCGTCGACGGCCTTGAGGACCGTAGCGCTCTCGACGGCCTTGCGCACCTGCTCGGCGGACTCCACGAGCGGGGCGATGAACGGGTCGCCGTAGAGCTGGGCCTCGGTCACGTAGGCCGCACGCTGAAGCGTGAGGATCTCCCCGGCGTCGGCCGCGACTGCCCGCTCTATCAGCACCCGCCCACTTTACTCATCCTCGCCGGGCGTGTCCCTGCCGCGCATCGACAGTACGGCCGCCGCCGCCCCGGCCCCCAGCGCGAGGGCGGCCAGCCCCCACCCGATCCCCTTGCGGTCCAGCCCGAGCAACGCGTCCACGGAGAACCTGCCCGGCCCGTGTACGGCCAGCGCGGTGGCCCCGATGCCCAGGAGCATCGGGTACTCGAAGCCCCCGTTCTGCGCCCACAGCCCCTTGGGCAGGTGGACGGAGACGACGGCGTTCGTCATGACGGAGACGAGCCCGGCGGAGGCGAGCGGGGTGGCGGCGCCGAGCGCGATCCCGGCGCCCGACCCGAACTCGCCGAGCCCGGCGGCCAGCGCCATGAGCTTGCCATGGGGGTAGCCGAGCGCGGTCATCATCTCGCCGGTCTCGTCGGGCCCGCCGCCGCCGAACCAGCCGAAGAGTTTCTGCGCGCCGTGTCCCATGAGCAGGAGTCCCGCGGGCACCCGCAACAGCAGCACCCCGACATCCTCCGCATTGTCCTTCATGCAGAGATATATGCCCAGTTCGAGCTATAACTCCCGATTGTCCGGAGTCACGCGTCGTCGGCCATCGTGTACGCCCCCTGGCGCAGCCGTTCGATCAGGCCCAGCGTCCACTGGGCGCCGCTGTCGGCCGTGTGCACCCACATCCCGAGCACCTCGCCCACCGCTCCCCACGCCTCCGGATCCGCCTCGGGCGTCCACTCCTTGGTCACCGCGGCCCGCCACTCCTCCAGCCCCTGCACCCGCCGCAGCAGCAGTTCGACCGCCTCGGCCCTGGACAGGTCCTCGATCAGCCCCACGCCCGCGGTGATGACGTCCAGCCGCTGGTCGTGGCGGGTCAGCGCGTCACGCAGCAGCGTGAAGTACGCCTGTTCACCGGCCGCCGTGATCTCGTACTCGGTCCGCGGCGGGCCACCGGCGGTGCTCGGCGCGACGTCGTGGGCCAGCATCAGCCCCTGGGCCGCCATCTGCTTGAGGCCGTGGTAGATCGAGCCCGGCTTCATGCCGGCCCACTCATGGGCGCCCCAGGACTCCAGGTCACAACGCACCTGGTAGCCATGGGCCCGGCCACGACGGCGTACCGCACCCAGGATCAGCAGGCGTGTCGCTGACATCGTCCACCCTTCGTCGCCCTCACCCGAGCCTATGCGCGGCAGGCGCGCAGGAAGGCCGCCACCACCAGCGTGTACTCGTCGGGACCGGGTGGCCGGCGGCGAGTGCCCGGCGGAGGTGGCCTCGGCCGCCTGCCCGCGGATGAGGGCGAGCAGGTCGCGTTCCGGCCGGGGATCGCGCGCAGGAGCGCCTGCGGCAGGAAGCCGCCCATCGAGGTGCCCCAGGCCACGTGCACGGCGGGCGCGCCCACCTCTCCCGCCGCGGAACACGATGTCCTGACAGCGTACGGCGGACCGTAGGGTGGGCCTATGCCCACGACCCAGGTCTCCCGTCTGGTACGAGCCCCGCGATCGGCCGTCTACCAGGCCTTCCTTGACCCGACCGCGATCGCGGCGTGGCGGGTGCCCGACGGGATGAGCAGCCAGGTGCACACGTTCGAGGGGTGGGAGGGCGGCTACTTCCGCATCTCGCTGACCTACCACTCCCCCGACGAGGCGGGAAAGTCCGGCGGCCACACCGACACCTACCACGGGCGGTTCGTCACGTTGGTGCCGGACGAGCGGGTGGTGGAGGTCGTCGAGTTCGAAAGCGCGGATCCGGCGCTGGGCGGCGAGATGACCATGACGACGACGCTGACCGACGCGGAGGGCGGCACCGAGGTCGTCATCCTGCACGAGGGCCTCCCGGAGGCCGTCTCGGCCGCCGACAACGAGACCGGCACCCGCATGGCCCTGGACAACCTGGCCAGACTCCTCGAATCCCGCTAGCCGCGCTCCGGGCCGCCGGCCGGTGGGTCGGCGGCCCGGGAGGGAGTTCAGCCGACCGCCTTCAGCAGCTGGGCCTTCGTCATCTTCGAGCGGCCCTTGATATCGCGGCGCTTGGCCTCGGCGTAGAGCTGGTCGCGCGTGCGTCCGCCGGCGCCGGAGTGCGAGCGCAGCCCGCCGCGCCGGCCGGAGGAGATGTCCTGGGTGGAGGTACGGCCGGCCGTCTTCGACTCACCCGCCCGCGCCCGCTCCTTGTTGACCGTGCGGGCCGCGATCTCCTTGGCCCGTTTGTCGCTCGTGCCGCGCTTCTTGGCGCTGTCCTTGATGTGCTCGTACTGGCGTTCCCGTTTCGGGCTTGATCCCCGAGGCATGCTCTTGTCCTTTCGCAAGGGCCGGACTACGGGCCCTGCTCGTCAGGTTTTCCCAGCTCACCCCTGCCCGCATAACACCCTCAATCACCCCATCGCCCAACAAAATGCACGCTTTCCCGCGGGCCGGCGTCGTGGGGTTCGGGCAGCGACTCACACGGGGAAGATCCACACTTCAGGGTCGGTGTCCGTTGGCCGAGACAGCCGCCCAGGCCCGTTCGAGGGTGTCGTGGACGTTCAGCCGGTCCAGCACGCCGGTGATCCGCAGGACCCGGACCGGGATCGGCTGAACGGCGGCCAGATGCACGCGGCCACCGTCGTGCTCGCCGAACAGATGGGCGCTCAGCAGCACCTTCAGGCCACTGCTGTCGAGGAACGTCATCCCGGCCAGGTCCAGCACCACCGGCACCCCGGGACGGCGAGCGTCCTCGATCGCGGACGCCAGACAGGCGGAGTTGGTGGCATCGACCTCACCGGTGACGCGGATCAGCGTGGCGCCGCGCATGTGCTCGCAGCTGACGTCGAGACCGCTCACCGCGCCAGCTTAACCCTGATGACCTTTTCCGGAAAGAGGGTTCGTCAGTCATTGAAGTTGAGGTCAGGGGGCTGGAGGATGAAAACATGGGTAGGTCTGATGATCGGTCGTCGTGGACGTTCCTGACGCATCACGCGCGGGTGCTGCTGGAGATCGCCCGTGACCCCGATGCCCGGCTGCGCGAGATCGCGTTCACGATCGGCATCACCGAGCGCGCGGTTCAGGGCATCGTGACCGACCTGGAGCAGGCCGGCTACCTCACCCGCGACCGGGTGGGACGCCGCAACCGCTACGAACTCAACCTCGACCAGGGCTTCCGCTACCCGACCGAGGCGCACACGCCGGTACGCACTCTGATCGAACTGTTCGTCAGCGAAGCACCGCCCGGCGACGGGCGCGCTACCGGCGACTCATGACCCCGCGCTGCGCCGGATCGGTGCCACCCCAGACACCCTCCGCCTGCCGGGTGTCCAGCGCGTAGGCCAAGCACTGCTCGCGTACCGGGCATCGGGCGCACACCGCCTTGGCCGCCATGACCTGCTCCTCGCCCGGCCCATGAGGGGAGACGGGGAAGAACAGCTCCGGGTCGGCCTCCAGGCAGGCGGCTCGTTCCGTCCAGTCGTGGATCAATGTCCTCATCCGGCGCGCCTACCCCCGCCACGCCACGTCATGCGACGGATTGGTGAGGTTTGGGGCCCGTGTTTCTCGGTAGCGAAGGTGAAGCCGGCGGGGAGGAGCGTAGATGAGACGTCCCGGGTTCTCCTCCCCGCCGGACGATCCAGCCTTACCCCCGGTCCGCGCCGCGAGGCGCTCCAGCCGTCCCAGCCATGCCGCGGCCGTGCGCGCTGCAGCGATCTTTCGAGGCCCCAGGCCCAGCACGTGGTGAAAAGGAGCCGAGCGCATGAGAATCGCCATGATCTCCGAGCATGCCGACCCACTGGCCGCGATCGGCGGAGTGGACGCCGGCGGGCAGAACGTTCACGTGGCCGCCCTGGCCTCGGCGCTGGCCGCGCGCGGGCACACGGTCGTCGTCCACACCCGGCGCACCTCGCCCCGCCAGGCGGAACGGGTTCCGATGGGACCGGGCGTCACGGTGGACTATGTTCCGGCCGGGCCGCCTGGACCGGTGGCCAAGGACGGGCTGGCGCCGTACATGCCGGACTTTGCGCGGATCCTGCGCGAACGCTGGCGGCGCGAGCGGCCGGACGTGATCCACGCGCACTTCTGGATGAGCGGCCAGGCGGCGCTCGCGGCGGCGGCGGACGTCCCCGTGGTGCTGACCTACCACGCGCTCGGCACCGTGAAGCGGCGCTGGCAGGGCGCGGCCGACACCAGCCCGCCGCACCGCGTGGACGCCGAGCGCGAGATCGGCCGGCGCGCCGACGCGATCGTGGCGACCTGCGGCGACGAGGTGCGTGAACTGGCCGCGATGGGCGTGCCGTCCGAGCGGGTCTCGGTCGTGCCGTGCGGTGTGGATCTCGAACGGTTTCGTCCCGCGCCGCCCGATCCCTTGGAGGCGAGCCGCTGGTGGTACGGCCCGCGTACCGGCGGCCGGGTCCTCTGCATCGCCCGGCTGGTGCCGCGCAAGGGCGTCGACACCGTCGTCCAGGCGCTACGCCGGCTGCCCGGTGTGGAGCTGCTGATCGCGGGCGGCGTCCCGGAGGACGGGGAGTTGTCCCGGCTGCGCGGCCTGGCCGCCACGCACGGCCTGGCCGGACGGGTACGGCTGATCGGCAGCGTGGCCAGGCCGGACGTGCCGGGCCTGATGCGCTCGGCCGACGTGGTGGTGTCGGTGCCGTGGTACGAACCGTTCGGGATCGTCCCGATCGAGGCGATGGCCTGCGGCGTGCCCGTGGTGGCCTCGGCCGTCGGCGGACACCTGGACACGGTCGCCGGCTGGGGTCCGCTGGTGCCGCCGCGCCGTCCGCGGGCACTGGCCAGAGCGCTGCGTGAGCTGCTGGACTCACCGGAGCGGCGCGAGGAGCTCGCCGCCGCGGGGGCCCGCCGGGCCCGTCGCCGCTACAGCTGGCCGCGCGTCGCCGAACGCACCGAGGCGGTCTACATGCAGGTGATCAGCGGCCGGATCGTCCGGCTTGAGGCCTCGGGGTGCTGACCGACGTGTTCCGGGCGGGTTCGCGGGTAGGCGCGATGGCGTGCGCCACAGCAACCCGGAGGAACCGGGCATCACCCGGCGGCGCCGGGGCCGGGGGTTCAGCTACCACCACCCCGACGGCCGCCGCGTGCGCGACCGCCGCGTCCTGGCCCGGATCCGTAGCCTGGCCGTACCTCCCGCCTGGCGCGAGGTGTGGATCTGCCGTGACGACGGCCATCTGCAGGCCGTGGGCACCGACGCGGCGGGCCGGCGCCAGTACCGCTACCACGACCTGTGGCGGGAGGAGCAGGACCGCCTCAAGTTCGACCGGGTCACCGAGATGGCCGGGCGGCTGCCCGCCTTCCGCCGCCGGGTCCGGCGGCACCTGGGGCAGGACGGGCTGACCCGCGAGCGCGTGCTGGCCGCCGCCGCGCGCATGCTGGACCTCGGGCTGTTCCGGGCGGGCGGCGCCGAGTACGACTCCTACGGCCTGGCCACGCTCAGGACCGAGCACGTGACCCGTACCGACGGCGGCGTCCTGTGCCGGTTCGCGGCCAAGGGCGGCAGGCAGCAGGAGACGGAGATCCGCGACCCGCACGTGCGCGAGGTGGTCTCCGCGCTCCTGCGCACCGGCCACGACGGCGAGCTGCTGCGCTACCGCGACGGCTCAGGATGGAAGGACGTGCGCACCGAGGACCTCAACGACTATCTGCGCGAACTGCTCGACTGTGAGGTGTCGGCGAAGGACTTCCGCACCTGGCACGCCACCGTCCTGGCCGCCGAGGGCCTGGCACGCACGCGCCGCCTCCGCGGCAGGCTCGGCCGGCGGCGGGCCGTGCGGCGGGTGGTGGAACAGGTGGCCGCCCGCCTCGGCAACACCCCCGCCGTCGCCCTGGCCTCCTACATCGACCCGCGCGTCGTGCTCGCCTACGAGCGGGGCAGGACCGTGTCACCCGGCCGGGACCTGGAGGAGCAGGTGATCCAGCTGGTCCTGCGCACGCGACGGGCTCAGGCCGAGTAGGTCATGACGGCCAGGCCGCTGTTCAGGATCACATGATCGGTCAGCGTGAACCGGCGCGCCTCGGCCTCGCTCCGCCCCGCGAACAGCGGCACCCCCGCACCGGCCGTGACCGGGCTGACCTTGACCACGATCTCGTCGATCTCGTCGTAGAGCACGCCCGCCAGCTCCGCGCCGCCGACCAGCCAGATGCCGAGGCCGTCCTCGGCCTTCAGCTTCCTGACGCGCTCCACGGGGTCGCTCGCGACGACCTCGACGTCGGTGGTCTGGGCGAGCTTGCGGGAGAAGACCAGGTGGCGAAGGTGCGGGTAGGCGTCGCTGATGCCCATGTCCAGGCCGATCTGGTACGAGCGCCGCCCCTCCACCACCGTGTCGAAGCGCGTACCCGGATCCGTGACGCCGAGCGCCTGACGGGCGTTGACCGGCAGCGTCTCCGGGTAGTTCGCGATGACGAACTCGATGTAGTCCTGCCCGATGGCGAACAGCCCGCCCGACGGGTCGGCGTCGGAACGCTCGGCGATGTAGCCGTCCAAGGTGGAGGCGACGTAATAGGTGAGCTTGCGCATATGGTCGTTCCTTCGATCTCTTGGGAGTGCAGCACGCACGGCCGACGACCCTACCGGATGGCTCCGGAGGGCCTGACCACGGAGGAGAGCCCCATGGCACGCAACCCCGCCCTCGTCCCTCTCGACACCCTGGTGGGCGAATGGAGCGTCGAGGCCCATATCGGCGGCCACACCGTCTCGGGCGGCCGCGCGGTGTTCGAGTGGATCGAGGGCGGAGCGTTCCTCGCCTTCCGCGCGTACGGCACCGCCGAGGGCGACGCCCCGCAGGAGTGGCAGTCGGACTCGCCGCTGCCGTCCGTCTGCCTCATCGGCGTGGACGACGCCACCGGCGCCTTCTCCTACCTGCACTCCGACGCCCGCGCCGTGCACCGGGTCTACCAGATGACGCTCGCGGACGGCGTCTGGCGGGTCTGGCGCGACGCGCCCGGCTTCCACCAGCGCTTCACCGGCGCCTTCGACGAGGACGGCCGGAGGATCGCCGCGGCCTGGGAGTTCTCCAAGGACGGCGCCGACTGGTCCCACGACTTCAGCCTCACCTACACCCGGGCCACACCGGGCTGACCGGCCCCTGACACGGGTCAAGCCCCGCACCACGAGGGTGCGGGGCTTGATCGGTTCGCGCTTGCCGAGCTGGTCAGCTCTGCCCGCCGGCGAGCTTCTCGCGCAGTGCCGCGAGAGCTTCGTCGGAGGCCAGGGCGCCGCTGGCCGGAGCGGAGGAAGAAGAGGTCGAGGAGGAGGAGCTGGCCGGAGCCGGCGTCTCACCGCTGTAGGACGAAGGAGCGGCCTCGCCGGCCTCTGCCTCGGCCTTGCGGGCCTCTTCGATCTGCTTCTTGTGGGCCTCGAAGCGAGTCTGGGCCTCGGCGTACTGCCGCTCCCACTCCTCGCGCTGGCGGTCGAAGCCCTCCAGCCACTCACCCGTCTCGGGGTCGAAGCCCTCGGGGTAGATGTAGTTGCCCTGGTCGTCGTAGGTGGCGGCCATGCCGTAGAGGGTCGGGTCGAACTCGACCTCGGTGCCGACACCCTCGTTCGCCTGCTTCAGCGAGAGGCTGATACGCCGGCGGTCGAGGTCAATGTCTATGATCTTGACGAAGATCTCGTCGCCGACCTGGACGACCTGCTCCGGAATCTCCACGTGGCGCTCGGCCAGCTCGGAGATGTGGACCAGGCCCTCGATGCCCTCTTCGACCCGAACGAACGCGCCGAACGGCACCAGCTTGGTGACCCGGCCGGGAACGACCTGGCCGATCTGGTGGGTGCGGGCGAACTGCTGCCACGGGTCTTCCTGCGTCGCCTTGAGCGAGAGGCTGACGCGCTCGCGCTCCATGTCGACGTCGAGGACCTCGACGGTGACCTCCTGGCCGACCTCGACAACCTCGGACGGGTGGTCGATGTGCTTCCAGGACAGCTCCGACACGTGGACGAGACCGTCGACGCCACCCAGGTCCACGAAGGCACCGAAGTTGACGATCGAGGACACGACGCCCTTGCGGACCTGGCCCTTCTGGAGGGTGTTGAGGAAGGTCTGGCGGACCTCGGACTGCGTCTGCTCAAGCCAGGCGCGACGCGACAGAACCACGTTGTTGCGGTTCTTGTCGAGCTCGATGATCTTCGCTTCGAGCTCGCGGCCGACGTAAGGCTGGAGGTCGCGGACCCGGCGCATCTCGACCAGGGAGGCCGGGAGGAAGCCACGGAGGCCGATGTCGAGGATGAGACCACCCTTGACGACCTCGATGACGGTGCCGGTGACGATGCCGTCCTCGTCCTTGATCTTCTCGATCGTGCCCCAGGCGCGCTCGTACTGCGCACGCTTCTTGGACAGGATCAGGCGACCCTCCTTGTCCTCCTTCTGGAGAACCAGGGCCTCTACGTGTTCGCCGACTTCCACGACGTCCGCGGGGTCGACATCGTGCTTGATCGAGAGCTCTCGCGAGGGAATGACACCCTCGGTCTTGTAGCCGATGTCGAGAAGAACCTCGTCTCGATCGACCTTGACGACGGTGCCCTCGACGATGTCGCCGTCGTTGAAGTACTTGATGGTCTCGTCGATCGCTGCGAGGAAGGCTTCCTCGGACCCGATGTCGTTGACCGCTACCTGCGGGGTGCTCGAGGTGGCCTCAGTGCTGGACGTCATGTGTGGAATTGCTCCGAACGCGGACAGATATCGATGTGGCGGCGCGCGGCAGGCCCTCTTCCGCATCAAGCCGAGGATTACGACATCGACGTGACCGAGCGCGAGCCCGCTCCGTCTGAGGCGCGCGCGAGCCCACAGCGCAGCGATCAGCATATGAGACCTAACGGCGGGGGTCAATCCGAGACGGCGATGACCTTCGAGAACCACCGCGCCTAATAGGCGTTGACCTGGTCTCTCCGCTTCGGGGCGATATTACCCTGCAGCTTCTTCGGCACCGAGACGCGGTCGGGGTCGCCGTCGGAGACATAGCGCCATCCCGGGTGCTTCTGCAGCCATTCCAGCCAGTACTGCGAGCACCACTTACGGCATTCGCCCTTCTTGCCGTTGCTCTGGATCCGCTGAACGGCACCAGGATCGTACCCCTTGGCGAAGGGCGACAAGGACGGCTCCGCCCCCGCCAGGAAGACCGCGTCGAAGTCGTACGGCACGCCGCCCCACTCCCCCTTGCGGGCCGCCTTCTTCTTGTGCGGCATGCTCCCGAACGGCAGCGCCATCGTCGTGGACGGCGGCACCCCGAGCTTCTTCAGCATGCGCTCCAGCCGCGCGATCTGCTCGCGCACCTTCTTGGTGCCCATGGCCCGCAGGTTGGGGTGCGCCCAGGTGTGGTTGGCCACCTCGAAGCCCTGCTTGTGCAGCCATTGCACGGCCGAGGCCTGCTGTTCCTGCTTCTGCAGCCCGAACGGGTAGTGATTGACCCAGAAGGTCGCGACAGGCCGGAAGGACGGGTATTTGCGGGCGACGTCGTAGATGATGGCGACGGCGGTGTTCTTGGCGGGCCGTCCCTGGTCGTCCAGGGCGAAGTGGCTCGGGTGCCCGTCGTCGAAGGTCAGCACGACGGGGAACTTGCCGGCAGGCACCTGGACGCGCCCGGCGGCGAACTCGGCCGCGGTGATCGGCACGTAGCCCTGCTTGGCCAGCTTCTCCAGCTCCTGCCGCAGCTGGGCGGGGGTGCGGTCGATCGAGGCCATCCGCTTCTTGATGATCCGGTGGTACATGATGATCGGCACCAGCCCGGCCTCGTTGGCCTTCACCTGCCTGGCGAACTCCGGCGTGGCGACCACCGCCGGAGGCTGGCTCGCCGTCGGCATCGGGGCGGGCTCGGACGGCTGCGCGGACGGCTGCCCGGACGCCGCCGGAGAGGACGGCTGACCCGGCGAGGGCGCCGGCTGTATCTGCCCCACCCTGGCCGCCTCCGGCGGCGCGTGGGCCGCCGGATCGTCGCCCGGCATGATCATCAGCGCGACGACCGCGACGAGGATGACCGCGACGTTCGCCGCACCGATGACACGCGTGGATGACAGTGAGGGCCGCACAGAACTCCCGTACCGGTCGGGGGATTTCAAAGGTCCAGGGTAGTCCAGAAGCCCTCCGCAGAAGGCCCACGGCGCACCGTGTCCGACCATGTCACGCATCACAGTGCAACATCACACATGTCCGGAATACGGCGCGGCGGGCCGTACCGGAGAGGGAAAAAAGCGACGGCGGGCCCGGAAGCGGACCCGCCGTGCGAAGCGGAGATCAGTGCCCCGCGTCCTCCCACGTACGCCCCACGCCCACCGAGACCTCCAGCGGCACCCGCAGCTGGTAGGCGGCGTTCATCTGGTCGGTCACGAGCTGCCGCAGGCGCTCCAGCTCACCCGGTGCCGCCTCGAACACGAGCTCGTCGTGGACCTGCAGCAGCATCCGCGAGCGCAGCCCCTCCTCGCCCAGCGCCTGGCGCACGTTGAGCATCGCGACCTTGATGATGTCGGCCGCCGAGCCCTGGATGGGCGCGTTGAGCGCCATGCGCTCGGCCATCTCGCGGCGCTGGCGGTTGTCGCTGGTCAGGTCGGGCAGGTAGCGGCGGCGGCCCATGATCGTCTCGGTGTAGCCGTCGGTGCGGGCCTGGGAGACGATGGCGTTGAGGAAGTCGCGCACGCCGCCGAACTCCTCGAAGTACTCCTCCTTCAGCGCCCGCGCCTCGGCCACCGGGATGTTGAGCTGCCCGGCGAGCCCGAAGTCGGACAGGCCGTAGGCCAGGCCGTAGTTCATCGCCTTGATGCGCGCGCGCAGCTCGCCGTCGACCTGCTCCGGCGGCAGGTCGAACACCCGCGAGGCGGTGGCGGCGTGGAAGTCGTGGCCCGACTCGAACGCGGCGATCAGCGACTCGTCGCCCGACAGGTGCGCCATGATGCGCAGCTCGATCTGGCTGTAGTCGGCGGTCAGCAGCGTCTCGAAGCCCTCGCCGACCGTGAAGCCCTGCCGGATGCGGCGTCCCTCGGCGGTGCGGATCGGGATGTTCTGCAGGTTCGGCTTCTCCGACGACAGCCGGCCCGTGGCCGCGATGATCTGGTTGAACGTGGTGTGGATGCGGCCGTCGTCGGCGATCTCCTTGATCAGGCCCTCGACGGTCTGGCGGAGCTTCTGCTGGTCGCGGTGGCGCAGCATGATGACCGGCAGCTCGTGGTCGGTCTGCGTGGCCAGCCACGCCAGCTGGTCGGCGTCGGTGGAGTAGCCGGTCTTGGTGCGCTTGGTCTTGGGCAGGTTGAGCTGGTTGAAGAAGATCTCCTGCAGCTGCTTGGGCGAGCCGAGGTTGAACTGCTCGCCCACCACCCGGTGCGCCTCCTCGACGGCCTGCTTGACCGCGGCGGCGAACTGCGCCTCCATGCCGGTGAGGTAGTCGCGGTCGACGGCGATGCCGGCCCGCTCCAGCTCTGCCAGCACCCGCACCAGCGGCAGCTCCACGTCGGCCAGCAGCTGCGTGCCGCCGCGCTGGGACAGGAACGCCTCCAGCGAGTCGGCCAGCTCGCGCACCGCGTGGGCGCGCAGCGCGAGGTCCTTGGCCGGGGCGTCCTCGTCGTCGC
Source organism: Nonomuraea sp. NPDC050540 (assembly GCF_044457485.1). Taxonomy (NCBI): domain Bacteria; kingdom Bacillati; phylum Actinomycetota; class Actinomycetes; order Streptosporangiales; family Streptosporangiaceae; genus Nonomuraea; species Nonomuraea sp. NPDC050540. Next base: position 663,534 of record NZ_JBITHA010000003.1, on the reverse strand, counting down.
CGAACAGCGCCGCCTGCCCGCCGGACTCCTCCTCGACCTTGAGGTCGCGGTGGAGGTAGCGGCGGGCGAGGTCTTCGAGGGCGAAGGTGCGCTGGCCCGGCATGGCGAGGTAGGCGGCGAGCGCGGTGTCGGCGCTCAGGCCGCGCAGGTCGAGCCCCTGCGTCCACAGGGCCAGCAGCGGTCCCTTGGCGTCGTGGACGGCCTTGGGCCGGTCGTCGGCGGCCAGCCAGGCGCCGAGCGCGGCGAAGTCGGCCTCGGTGAGCTTGGTCGGGTCTATGTGGGCGGCGGTGCCGTCGGGCGAGGCGATCGCGATGCCGTCGATGCGGCCGGTGCCGCTGCCGTAGGCGCCCTTGAACGCCAGGCCGGCGCGGCCCTCGGGCATCGCCTCCAGCCAGCCCGCCACGCGGTCGGGGCCGAGGATGATCGTCTCGACCTCGAAGCCCTGCTCGGGCTCCTCCTCGCCGCTGCCGAGCACCTTGAACACGCGCTCGCGCAGCTCGCCGCGGATCTGCAGGGTGTCGAAGAGCTTGTTGATCTCCTCGCGGTCCCAGAGGCCCTGGGTGAGCTCGGCGACCTCGACGTCCACCGGCACGTCGCGCAGCAGCTCGGTGAGCCTGCGGTTCATCAGCACCTGGGCGACGTGCTCGCGCAGTTTGTCGCCGACCTTGCCCTTGACCTCGTCGACCCGGTCGACCAGCTCGGTCAGCGAGCCGAACTCGCGCACCCACTTGGCGGCGGTCTTCTCGCCCACGCCGGGGATGCTCAGCAGGTTGTCGCTCGGGTCGCCGCGCAGCGCGGCGAAGTCGGGATACTGCTGGGGCGTCAGCTCGTACTTCTCGAAGACCGCCTCCGGCGTGAAGCGCGTCATGTCGCTGATGCCGCGGCGGGTCATGAGCACGGTCACCCGTTCGTTGACGAGCTGCAGCGCGTCACGGTCGCCGGTGACGATCAGCACGTCCATGCCCTCGCCCGAGGCGCGGGTGGCCAGGGTGGCGATGAGGTCGTCGGCCTCGAAGCCGGCCTTGGACAGCCGCGGCACGCGCAGGGTGTCGAGCAGCTCGAAGATGAGCTGCATCTGGCCCTTGAAGTCTTCGGGCGTCTCGCTGCGGTTGGCCTTGTACTCGGAGTACTCCTCGTGCCGGAACGTGGGCTCCGACCGGTCGAAGGCCACCGCCACGTGGGTCGGCTGCTCATCGCGCAGGATGTTGGTCAGCATCGAGGTGAACCCGTAGACCGCCTCGGTGTGCTGACCGTCGGTGGTCATGAGGTTGGCGTCCTTGAGCGCGTAGAACGCGCGATAGGCCAGCGAATGCCCGTCAAGGAGCAACAGGCATGGGCGGTTGGGGGTCACTTCACTCTTCGGCACACCAGAAGCCTAGTCTCCATGTGCGACAGAAAACCTGAGCTCGGAAGACTGGAGGCTCCTCCTTGACGCAGATAGACCGGGTCACCATCGACTCCCTTCACCGCGGCACGCTCGCCGAGCGCATGGGCATCGAGATCGTCGAGGCCAGTGCGGAGCGCGTGGTGGGCCGCATGCCGGTCGAGGGCAACACGCAGCCGTACGGGCTGCTGCACGGCGGCGCGTCGGTCGTGCTGGCCGAGACCCTGGGCTCGATCGGCTCGGCGATCCACGCGGGCGAGGGCCGTATCGCGATGGGCATCGAGATCAACGCCACCCATCACAGGGCGGCCACGTCCGGGCACGTCACGGGCGTGGCGACGCGCGTTCACGGCGGCCGCTCACTGGCCACGTTCGAGATCGAGATCGCCGACGAGGAGGGCCGGCGCGTGTGCACCTCGCGCCTCACGTGCATGCTGCGTGACGCCTGAGACGGCGAAGGCAGTTCGGCTCACCCTTTGCACACGGCCCCCGTGGGTCGCTACGGTTGACCGGACAGAGCCCGCGGGGAGGCCGAGTAGATAACGTGTCGGGCCGGGGAAGCCGGACACGGTCCCAAAGGTCACCCCCGGGCTCGCTCTTTTTTGCCCGCGCAATAAGCGGGTCATCCCACCTTTCCGGGCTTGATGCATACGTCGCCCGCCTGTGCAGTGCTTTCCGACCGATCGTTATGGTCTCGTTTTAGTACGGCTCCGCGCCCGTGCCAGGGGTATACCTCGATTTAGCCCCTGACCTGCCTTCTTATTTGCTCACATCACCGACACACCCGCATCACTAATTGGTGACGAACGGTTCGGAACCGGACGTCGCCGGAATAGGCTCCCGCCACAGCATCCCAGTTGTGCCTGCGATGCCCGCGTGTCGAGATGGAGGGGTACAACCCAAGCCCCGCCTTGACCTAATAGAGGGAGCACCATTGCGCAGAGCCGTGATCGCGTTCACGGCCTTCCTGGGTGGACTGATCTTCCTGCTCGCCAGCCCCGCGTCCGCGGGGCCTGCCGACTGCCAGGGAGTGAAGGGAACACTCAAACTCCAAGGCCAGCCAGTGAACGGCGCGAAAATCGTCGTGACCACCGAGGACGGAAAACCCGTCAAGGAGGTCGCCAGTAACGCCCAAGGCACATGGGACGTCCAGGTCGACAAACCAGGGAAGTACAAGGTCACCCTGGATGTCAGCTCGCTCCCTCAGACCGCTGAGGTTCGCGGCGGCAACAACGTCCGCACTCCAACGGTTTATAAGGACAACTGCTCCACCGTCCTGTTCGCCCTGGTTCCCAAGGCCGGCGGCGAGCAGACTCCCGGAGCCCCGGCTCCCACCGACACCTCCAGCGACAGCAGTTTCTGGACGCGGGCCGCACAGCTCACCTTCGAGGGCTTCAACCTCGGCCTGATCATCGCCCTCGCCGCGATGGGCCTGTCGCTCATCTTCGGCACCACCAAGCTCACCAACTTCGCCCACGGCGAGCTGGTGACGTTCGGAGCGCTGATCGCCTACCTCTTCAACGTCGGCTTCGGCCTCGGCGTCATCCCGTCCGCGATCATCGCGGTGCTGGTCGGCGGCGCCTTCGGCTACCTCCAGGACCGCTTCTTCTGGGGGCAGCTGCGCAGGCGGGGCACCGGCGTCATCGCCATGATGATCATCTCCATCGGCGTGGCGATGTTCCTGCGCTTCCTCTTCCTGTTCCTGCACGGCGGTGACAGCGAGCCGTACACCGAGTTCAACGCCCAGGCGGGCATCACCGTCGGCCCGATCACCGCGGCGCCCAAGAACTTCATCATGATGGCCATCGAACTGGCCGTGCTCGTCATCGTCGGCATCGCGCTGCTCAAGACCCGCACCGGCAAGGCCGCGCGGGCCGTCGCCGACAACCCGGCGCTGGCCGCCTCCTCCGGCATCAACGTCGACCGGGTCATCCGCGTCATCTGGACCGCGGGCGGCGCCATCGCGGCGCTGGCCGGCATCCTGCTCGGCCTGTCGCAGACCGTGAAGTTCACGATGGGCCAGGACATCCTGCTGCTCATCTTCGCCGGAGTCACACTGGGCGGCCTCGGCACCGCGTTCGGCGCGCTGGTCGGCTCCCTCATCGTGGGCCTGTTCATCCAGCTGTCCACCCTCTGGATCTCTCCTGAGCTCAAGAGTGTGGGCGCGCTGGCCGTACTCATCATCGTCCTGCTCTTCCGGCCGCAGGGCATCCTCGGCCGCCGCGAGCGGATCGGCTGACGGGGGGAATCATGGACTGGTTCAACATCATGGTGACCACCGTCGAGGCGGCGGTGGGCGTCGAGACGGTCTTCTACATGCTGGCCGCGATCGGCATCAACCTGCACTTCGGGTACACCGGCCTGCTCAACTTCGGCCAGGCGGCCTTCCTCGGCGTCGCGGCGTACGGCCTGGCCGTCACCGTGGTCACGATCGGCCTGCCGTTCTGGGTCGGCATCGGCGTCGGCCTGGCCTCGGTCATCCTGCTCGCCCTGCTGCTCGGCATCCCGACGCTGCGGCTGCGCGCCGACTACCTGGCCATCGTCACGATCGCGGCGGCCGAGATCGTCCGCCTGATCTTCCGCTCGGTCACCTTCAAGGACTACTTCGGCGGCTCCGACGGCCGCTACGGGTTCTCCGAGGGCTTCTTCGCGATGAACCCCTTCTCCAAGGGCGAGTACGGCATCGGCCCCTTCACCTTCAACGAGCGCGTCACCTGGGTCCTGCTCATCGGCTGGATCCTCGTCGGCCTGTCGTGCCTGGTGATCTACATGCTGATGAAGAGCCCGTGGGGCCGCGTGCTCAAGGCCATCCGCGAGGACGAGGAGGCCGTGCGCGCGCTGGGCAAGAACGTGTTCTCGTACAAGATGCAGTCGCTGATCCTCGGCGGCCTCATCGGCAGCTTCGGCGGCTACATCTACGCGCTGGGTTACGCCTCGGTGCAGCCGGACGCGTTCTCGACCGAGCTCACCTTCTACGCCTACACGATCGTCATCCTCGGCGGCGCGGCCCGCGTCTTCGGCCCGGTCGTCGGCTCGATCATCTTCTGGGTGCTGCTCGTCTTCATCGGCAACCTGCTCAACGAGCTGATCGAAGCGCAGTACATCACGTGGATGTCGGTCAACCAGATCGGCGCCTTCCGCTTCATGCTGGTCGGTCTCGGCCTGGTCCTGCTGCTGGTCTTCCGTCCGCAGGGTATCTTCGGCGATAAGAGGGAGATCGCACTCGATGCACGCTGAAACCACGCCCACTGACAGCAAGGCCGCCGCGCTGGCCGCTTTCAAGGACCTGCAGCGCGAGCCGGGCGTCACCAAGCCCGACCCGATCCTGGTCGTCGACAACGTCGTGCGCCGCTTCGGCGGCCTCACCGCCGTCGACGTCAAGCACGTGGAGGTCCAGCGCGGCTCCATCACCGCGCTGATCGGCCCGAACGGCGCCGGCAAGACCACGTTCTTCAACCAGCTGACCGGTTTCGACACCGCCGACGCCGGCGAGTGGACGTTCAACGGCACCAGGATGAACGGCGTCGCGGCCCACAAGGTCGCGCGCGCCGGCATGGTCCGCACGTTCCAGCTGACCAAGGCGCTGTCGAAGCTGACGGTCATCGAGAACATGCGCCTGGGCGCCCAGAACCAGAAGGGCGAGAGCTTCTTCCGCGCGCTGGTGCCGTCCTCCTGGCGCGCCCAGGAGGACGAGATCACCGCGCGCGCCGACGAGCTGCTCGCGCGCTTCAAGCTGGACGCCAAGCGTGAGGACTTCGCGGGCTCCCTGTCCGGCGGCCAGCGCAAGCTGCTGGAGATGGCCCGCGCGCTCATGGTCAGCCCTGAGCTGGTCATGCTCGACGAGCCGATGGCCGGCGTCAACCCGGCGCTGACGCAGTCGCTCCTGGGTCACGTCAAGGACCTGCGCGAGCAGGGCATGACCGTGCTGTTCGTCGAGCACGACATGGACATGGTCCGCGACATCAGCGACTGGGTGATCGTGATGGCCCAGGGCACCGTGATCGCGGAGGGGCCGCCGGACACGATCATGTCCGACGCCCGGGTGATCGACGCCTACCTGGGCGCCCACCACGACGCGCCGCTGTCCGAGGAGGAGCTGGAAGAGCAGCTCCAGGAGGCCGAGGCCGCGCTCGAGGCCGAGGTCGAGGAGGAGGCAGGCAAGTGAGCAGCACCCCGGAATCCAAGGCGGCCGTCACCGACCGCAGCGCCCACGTGGCGGGGGCCGAGAACGCCGTGCTCCGCTGCGACGAGCTCATCGCCGGCTACCTGCCTGGTGTCAACATCCTCAACGGCTCCGACCTGTACGTCGGGGAAGGCGAGCTGATCGGCATCATCGGCCCCAACGGCGCCGGAAAGTCGACGCTGCTCAAGGCCATGTTCGGGCTGGTCAACATCCGCAGCGGCACGGTCGTGCTCAAGGGTGAAGAGATCACGAACATGAAGGCGCACCAGCTGGTGGCCCGCGGGGTCGGCTACGTCCCGCAGACCAACAACGTCTTCCCCAGCCTGACGATCGAGGAGAACCTCGAGATGGGCGCCTACCAGGTGCCCACGAAGTTCAAGGAGCGCTTCGAGTTCGTCGCCGAGTTGTTCCCCGCGCTCAAGGAGCGGCGCAAGCAGCGCGCCGGCTCCCTGTCGGGCGGTGAGCGGCAGATGGTGGCCATGGCCAGGGCGCTCATGACCGAGCCGTCGGTGCTGCTGCTCGACGAGCCGTCGGCCGGCCTGTCGCCCAAGCTGCAGGACCTGGTCTTCATCCAGGCCCAGCAGATCAACAAGGCGGGCGTGACCGTGATCATGGTGGAGCAGAACGCGCGGCGCTGCCTGCAGATCTGCCACCGCGGCTACGTGCTCGACCAGGGCCGCAACGCCTACACCGGCACCGGCCGCCAGCTGGCCAACGACCCGAAGGTCATCGAGCTCTACCTGGGCACGCTGGCACGGGCGTAAACACGCTGTTTCGCGCGAAGGGGTCCCTTTGGGGCCCCTTCTCCGCGTTTAATGAGCATTGTGCGACGCATTACGGCTATCGCCCTGCTAATGCCCATGCTCGTGGCCTGCCAGAACAGCCCGCCCGCGCAGAAGACGCCGGCGGCGGCGAGCGAAACCGCCAAGTACAGCACCGGCGGCGACCCCGACGACGACCCCTGCACCCGCGTCGTCTCCTCCATCGGCTACGCCGGGCTCCTGCTCCTGCCCGCGGGCAGGGAGGACGAGCAGAACTTCGAGAACGCCGTCCTGGGCCGGCTGGCCGAGTTGCGCGGCATGGTCCAGGAGTTCGGCCCCCGGCTCCCCCAGGTGCTCCAGGACGAGGCGGAGAAGGTCGAGAAGGCCACGAAGGGCCTGTCCAGCGCCCAGACCCCCAGAAAGCGCCAGGTGGCGCTCCTGAAGGACTACCGGGCCGCCGCCGACGGGATCGTCGAGGGCTGCAAGGGCCGGTGAACGCGAAGAAGCCCCGGGACCGAGGTCCCGGGGCTCCCGCCTGACTACTTAACCGTCGATGTTGCCGGTGCGGTAGTCGATGGCCTTGGCGGGGTACTTGTTGTCCGCGCCGTACTGGTAGATGCCGATGGTGGCCGTCGCCGGGTCACCGGCGTCGTTGAACTCGACCGGACCGCTGATGCCGTCGTAGTCGATGTCCTTGCCGGCCTTCAGCAGGTCGACGCAGGTCTTGAAGTCGTTGCACTTCTCGCCGCCCTTGCTGACCTCGCCCAGCTTCGTGGCGATGTCGGTGCCCGCGTCGCTCTTGGCGGCCTCGGCTGCCAGGGCGATGAGGTTGGCGGCGTCGTAGGACTCAGGCGCGTAGCTGAAGTCCTCGAGCTTCGGGTTGATCTCGAGAAGCTTCTTCTGGAACGTGTCCGGAGCGGCCGCGCCGGGCAGCGTGCCCTTGACGCCCTTCAGGGTGTTCTTCGGGAACTTCAGGAAGTTCGTGTTGGACAGGTTGCCGTCGACCATGTACCAGTGGTGCTTGTCGGCGGTCAGGCCCTGCTTGACGAGCTCCTGGACGACCTTGTTGGTCTCGGCGAAGCCGATGAGCACGATGCCCTTCGGGTTCTTGGCCTTGACCTTCGCGACGTCGGCCGAGAAGTCCGCGGCCTTGGGGTCGTAGATGATCTTCTCGACGACCTCGCCGCCGCCGGCGATGACGGCCTTCTCCGTGGAGTCGGCCAGGCCGGTGCCGTAGGAGTCCTGCAGCGCGAGGATGGCGACCGTGTCGTCGCCGTCGGCCACCGCGAGGTCACCCAGGACGCGGCCCTGCAGGATGTCCGGCGGAGCCGTACGCCAGAACAGGCCGTTGTCCTTGTAGGTGGTGAGCTCGATGGAGGTGTTGGCGGGCGAGAAGTGCACCACGCCGGCACCCGTGATCTTGTCGATCACGGACAGCGACACCGAGGAGGAGGCGGCGCCGATGATGGCGTCCACCTTCTTGGCCAGCAGGCTGTCCACCGACTGCGAAGCGATCTGCGTCGTGGTGTCGCCGGAGTCGGTGTGTGAGACCGAGACCTGCTTGCCGAGGACGCCGCCCGCGTCGTTGATCTCCTTGACCGCCAGGTCGACGCCCGCGAACTCGGGCGGGCCGAGGTAGGCGAGCGAGCCGGTCTGCGGGAGGAGGGTGCCGAGGTTCAGCGTGCCGTCGCCCTTGCCGGCCGCGGCCGAGGTCGCCGGCGCGGCCGAATCGGTGGCCTTGGTGCCGGCGGTGTCAGCGCCGCCGCCACAGGCCGTCAGAGCGAGGCTCGCCGCAGCCGCGACGGCGAGCACGCGCCCGAGTGGGGCAATGCGGGTCATGAAGTGTCTCCTTCATCCAGGCCGGGAGGCTGTCAGCACCGCCGACGTTCCCGATCGAATGAGCGAAACGTACAAAAAGCAGCACGCTTCCAGCTAGATGCCTGGAAGAACTGTCGGCACTTGGATGCTGAGTCGTAATCACTCCTCAACTTATGAAGAAAACCCCCAGGTAGCGGCCGGTTAGCTGGGAAACCGGCCGCTGACACCCTGTTACCCCGCGATGTTCCCCGATCGATACTCCAGAGCCTTGGCCGCGTCGAAGGTGTTGTTCTGCCCGAATTGGTAGATGCCAATCGTGGCGGTCGCCGGATCCCCCGCGTCGTTGAACTCCACAGGCCCGCTCACGCCGTCGTAGTCGATGTCCTTGCCCGCCTTGAGGAGATCCGCGCACACCTTGAAGGCGTTGCACTTCTCGCCGCCCTTGCTGACCTCGCCCAGCTTCGCGGCCATGTCCGCGGCCACGTCGCTCTTGGCCGCCTCCGCCGCCAGCGCGATCAGGTTCACCGCGTCGTAGGACTCGGGGCCGTAACCGAAGACGTCGAGATCCGGATTGACCTCCAGCAGCTTCTTCTGGAACGCCCCCGGCGCCTCCGAGCCCGGCAGGGTGCCCTTGACACCCTTCATCGTGCCCTTGGGGAACTTCAGGTAGTTGGTGTTGGACAGGTTGCCGTCGACCATGTACCAGTGGTGCTTGTCGCTGGTCAGGCCCTGCTTCACCAGCTCCTGGACGACCTTGCTGGTCTCGGCGAACCCGATCAGCACGATGCCCTTCGGGTTCTTCGCCTTCACCTTGGCCACGTCGGCCGAGAAGTCAGCCGCCTTGGGGTCGTAGAGGATCTTCTCCACGACCTCGCCCCCGCCGGCGAGAACGGCCTTCTCCGTCGAGTCGGCCAGGCCGGAGCCGTAGGCGTCCTGCATGGCCACGATCGCCACCGTGTCGTCGCCTTCCGAGACCGCGAGGTCGCCCAGCACCCGGCCCTGGAGGACGTCGGGCGGGGCCGTACGCCAGAACAGGCCGTTGTCCTTGGCGTTGGTGAGCTCGATGCCCGTCGCCGACGGCGAGAACATCAGCACCCCGGAACCCGTGATCTTGTCGAGGATGGACAGCGAGACCGAGGATGAGGCCGATCCCACGATCGCGTCGACCTTCTTGGCCAGCAGGCTGTCGGTGGACTGGGCGGCGATCTGGGTCGTGGTGTCGCCGGAGTCGGTGTGCGAGACCGAGATCTGCTTGCCCAGCACGCCGCCCGTCGCGTTGATCTCCTTGACCGCCAGATCGATGCCCGCGAACATCGGCGGGCCCAGATAGGACAGGTTCCCGGTCTGAGGGAGTACGGAGCCGAGGACCAGCGTGCCGTCGCCCTTGGCGACGGTGGCGCCCGGAGCTGAGGCCGTGTCGCTCGCCGGGGTGCCCGCCCCGTCGGGGCCGGAGGATCCGCAGGCCGCGAGTGCGAGGGCCGAGACCGCCGCGGTCGCGACGGCCAACGCTCGCCGAATCATCGATATCTCCTTCGTGCAGATGCGCAGGGGGGACATGGAGTTCGCGAAATCCACGATCAGCATGACCCCGGAACTATCCGGTGGGAGAGGCCGCGACCTTACGATGCGCAGTCGTGACTCCTCCTTAACCTGGCCCGGCCGCGGGCCGCCTCTACTGTGGCGATGTGAAGCGCACCGCCGCCCTCCTGGTCCTGGCCCTCTGCCTTTCCGCCTGCGGGGGCACTCCGCCCGCCCCCTCCACGAGCCCGCCCCAGGGGCTCACCGTGACCCTCACGCAGGGACGATCCGACATGCCCAAGCACATGCTGAGCGTGGTCATGGCCAACGCCGGGAGCACCCCCGTGTGGGTGTCCGACGTGCGGGTGAGCGGACCTTCGTTCCAGGAGACCGGGTTCTCGCGCATGGACACCGCCGTCAAGAGCGTTCCGGTGGCTCTGCGCATCGCGTACGGCGCGGCCAAGTGCGCCCCAGGAGCGGTGCCGGAACTGCGGCCGGCGCGGGTGATCGCGCACGTCAAGGCAGGCGACGAATCCTCGCGCGAGGTCAGCTGGGCGCTGCCCCATCCGGACCCGTTGCTGGCGAAGCTTTTCCGGGAGGAATGCGAGCAGTTCCTCGTGCAGCAGGCGGTGTCGGTGGGGTTCGGCCCGGCTTGGACCGAGAAGGACAAGGTTCTCCAGGGCAGTGTTATCGTGACGCGCCGCAACAGCAATGAAGATGTGACCGTTACTGAGTTGTCAGGCAACGTGCACTATGAGCTGAATTCTCGGGAAATGACGCTCAAGGCGGGAATGGCGCGGTTGGAGATCCCCGTCCGGATCACCCCGGGCCGCTGCGACCCGCACTCGTTCGCGGAGGCCAAGATCGCCATGCTCTTCAACGCCCGGGTGGCGCTGGGGACCGGCGAACCGCGTTTCCTCGTCTTCCGCTCCGACACCGTCCAGACGCCTTCCATGCGCCTGGACCAGCTCATCCTCGGCTACGCCCGCAAAACCTGCGGCCTGTAGACCCCACCTCTGGAGAGCCCTTGAGCCGGTGCAGGACCCTGAGCAGGTGCGGGCCGTGGGCCGGTGGGGCGCCAACCTCGCGAAGCGCGTGCCCGGCGAGGCGCACGGACCAGCCGGGCAGCGCGGAACCCCGCCAGCGTGCGTGGCGGTGAGACCCGAGGGCCAGGTGGAGCCCTCGGCCGGGGTTACTCGGACTTGGTGGCGTCCGCGACGACGATCTGGGCCACTTCGCGCATGCTGAGGCGCCGGTCCATCGAGGCCTTCTGGATCCACCGGAACGCCTGCGGCTCGCTCCACCCGTGTGCCGCCATGAGCAGCCCCTTGGCCCGCTCGACCAGCTTGCGGGTCTCCAGCCGCTCGGACAGGCTCGAGACCTCGGTGGCCAGCGCCACCATCTCCTCGTGCCTGCTGACCGCCATCTCGATCGCCGGCACCAGGTCCGCCTTCGTGAACGGCTTGACCAGATAGGCCATCGCCCCCGCGTCCCTGGCCCGCTCGACCAGGTCCCGCTGGGAGAAGGCGGTGAGGATGAGACAGGGGGCGACCCGTTCGGCGACGATACGCTCGGCCGCCGAGATGCCGTCGAGCACGGGCATCTTGACGTCGAGAATGACGAGGTCGGGTTTGAGTTCGGTGGCCAGCAGAATCGCCTGCTCACCGTCACCCGCCTCACCCACGACGACGTAGCCGTCCTCCTCAAGCATCTCCTTGAGGTCGAGGCGGATCAGCGCCTCGTCTTCCGCGATCACTACTCGCCGCTGCGTACTCACGAGCAGAAGAGTACCGAGGTCCGCTACATTAGATCCACGCCGGTGTACGAACCTGATCTAGTCAGGCGCGTCCCGGCACAAAACCGGATACTGCCGGTTTTCCCCGCCGGAATGATGGAATGGCAGACATAGGCGCCTCAAAAGCGCCCGCTCGAGAGGGCGTGCGGGTTCGAATCCCGCTTCCGGCACCACCACACCTCCACAACTGTCAGTGACGCCAGACACACTGAGCGCATGCACCCCCGCGAGACCGTCGACCGCGCGCTCCCCTCTCCGCCGGAGCCGTCAGAAAGTGGCGCACCGGCGACCGCAGGGCGCGCGACGACCCCCGGTCCGCAGGCTCGTGCGTACGATGCGCGCACAGCCCCCTGCTTCCCCGCCCTCCCGGCGTCTACGCCTACCTCTTGGGCCTCTGTCTCGGCGACCGGCATGTCGTCCACCACCGGCGTGGCGTCCACCGGCTCACGATCTCCTGCTCGGCGTCCTGGCCCGGTCTGGTCGAGGTGGCCGCGCAGGCCATGGCGGCGGTGCTCCCCAGCGCTGTCGGCCTGCTGAGGCGACCGGGCCGACCGGGGCTCTGCACCACGCGGACAGCGGTGGTGGGCGGGTGGTGGTGGTAAGGCCGGTCAGGTGGCGTGGAGGGCTACGGTTGGGGAGGTGCGGGCTGCTCTTACGGCGGGGTACAGGCCGGCTACCGTGCCGATGGCCAGGGTGGCGGTGAAGCCTCCTGCCATCGCCCATGGGGGTACGACCCAGGGCATGCCGCCTGATGTCGCGTATATCCAGGTCGCGGCGGCGCCCAGGAGGACGCCGGCCAGGCCGCCCAGGCCGGAGAGCAGGAGCGACTCCGTCACGAACTGCAGGCGGATCTGGCCGCGGGTGGAGCCCAGTGCCCGGCGCAGGCCGATCTCGTGGCGGCGCTCCAGCACGGAGATGATCATGGTGTTGGCCACTCCCACGCCGCCGACCAGCAAGGCGACCGCGCCCAGGCCGAGCAACAGGTTGGTGAAGGCGCCGGCCGAGGCCGCCTTCGCCTGCAGGGCGGCGGACGGGTCGGTGATCTCCACCTCTTCAGGGTGCTCCGGGTTGACGGTTCTCGGGAGCAGGTCTCTGACCTTGACGACGGTCTCGTCCGTCGAGCGTTCGTAGATGGACGTGGGGTGGCCGTCGAAGGCGAGCAGGTCCTGCGCCGCCTTCCAGCCGACCAGCGCCGAACGCTCGATCTCCTCGGCCATCGGCAGCGGGGCGAGGATGCCGACGACGGTGAAGTAGCGGCCGTCCAGGTAGACCTGCCTGCCGGGTTCGGTGATGCCCAGGCGGCGGGCGGCGACGTGGCCGAGGACGACGGAGGGGTAGCGGCCGTTGGCGGCGTTGAGCCAGGAGCCCTTCGCCATGCGGCCGCGCAGGGTGGCGAGCAATGACTCCGCGGCGGCCGACAGGGTGATGCCGTTAGTGTCGAGCTCGTCCACCCGGTCGTTGCGGTAGATCGGGTACGGCAGGGCGCCCAGGGCCGCCACCTGCTCCACACCGGCGATGCGGGCGGCCATGGCGGCGGCGTCCTTGGGAAGTTTGGCGCGTTCGCCGGAGAACATCGAGTCGCCCGGTGTCACGACCAGCATGTTGGTGCCGAGCTGGTCGAGCCGGCGCATCAGCTGTTCCTTGCTGGAGGCCGAGATGCCCACGACCGCGATCATGGTGGCGATGCCGATGGCGATGCCCAGGGCGGACAGCGCCACACGCATCGGGCGGCCGCGCAGTCCGGCGGAGCCCACGTGGGCGATGTCGCGCGGGCGCAGGCGGGCGGGGGTGAGCGTGGCCATCAGCCGATCACCTGCCCGTCCCTGACGCGCACCTGCCGGGGCAGCGCGGCGGCGATCTCGGGGTCGTGGGTGATCACGGCGATGGTCGCGCCGTCGCGGTTGAGCTCGTGCAGGAGATCGAGTACGGCCGCGCCCGACGCGGTGTCCAGGGCGCCGGTGGGTTCGTCGGCCAGGAGCAGGTCGGGTTCGCCGGCGACGGCGCGGGCGATGGCCACGCGCTGCTTCTGGCCGCCGGACAGTTCGTGGGGCCGGTGGCGCATGCGGTCGGCCAGGCCGACGCGCTCCAGGGCTTCGGCGGCGCGCCGGCGGCGCCGTACCGGGGAAAGGCCGGTGTAGAGGAGGCCTTCGGCGACGTTGTCGAGGGCGGTGACGCCGGGCATGAGGTGGAAGGCCTGGAAGACGAAGCCGATGTGGCGGGCGCGCAGGGCCGACAGCGCGCGGTCGGACAGGCGGCCGACGTCGTGGCCGACGATGCGCACGTGCCCGTCGGTGGGCAGGTCGAGGGTGCCGACGATGTGCAGGAGCGTGGATTTGCCGGAGCCGGACGGGCCGACGATGGCCAGGAGTTCGCCCTGTTCGACGTGCAGGTCGACGCCGCGCAGGGCCTCGACGCCGCCGGGGTAGCGCTTGGTGACGCCGGTGAGTTCGACGACGCTCATGTGCCGGGCACCTCGACCTTCGTGCCTTCGTCCAGCCCGTCGCCGGTGACCTCGACGCGGCCGTCGGCGAACAGGCCGAGTCCGACCTTCACGTCGCGCGGCGGGCCGGCGCCGACGACGCGGACGGCGTAGCCGCCCCCGGGTACGGCCAGCAGCGCGGTGACCGGGACGGACAGGACGTCCTTGCGGGTCTCGCCCTTGATGAGGACGCCGACGGGGGCCTGGTCGACGCCTTTGACTCCGGCGCGGCGGTCGAAGGCGACGGTGATGTCGACCTTGGGGGTCTTGTCGGCGGCCTGGTCGTCGGCTTCGGCGGTGCGTCCGATGCCGGTGACGCGGCCTTTGGCGCGTTTGCCGGTGGGGAGTTCGACGGTGACACGGTCGCCGGTCTTGAGGTGGGCGGCCTCGGTGACGTCCACCTTGAACGTGACGACGCGTTCCGCGCCGGTGGCGGTGAGCAGGCGGCCGCCGGGGGCCACGCGTTCGCCCGTCGCGGTCTCGAGCTTCTGGACGCGCAGGGCACGGGGGGCGAACGCGATCTGCTCCGGGCCGGTGGTTCCGGTCTCGGGCAGGTCGTGGTCCTCCTGCCAGTCGCGTACGGCCTGGGCGGTGGCCCAGGTGTACTCGTCGTCGACGGTCATGCCGGAGCCGTAGCCGAGGGCCTTGAGGTTGGCTTCGAGCTGGCGCACGTCGGCGCCTTCCGCGCCCTGGGAAAGGGTGCGGTACATGGGCTTGACGCCGTACATGAGCCGGACGGGTTTGCCGTCGACCTCGTAGAGGCGCTCGCCGCGGCCGATGGCCGAGCCCGCACGCGGCAGCCAGGTGAGGACGCCGCCGAGGGCGGCGCCGATGGTGCGGCGGCCGGCGAAGCCGAGCGTGCCCTTGGCACGGACGCTCTGGGTGAGGTCGCCCTTGTCGACGGTGCCGGTGGCGGCGGTGAGCGGGGGCGTGGCGGACGGCTCCGCTCCGCCGGGCGTGGCGAACGTGGCGAAGGCGACGCCGCCCGCGAGTGCCGCCAGGACGGCCCCCGCGGTCAGCGTCGTCGCGGCGCGGTTCATCCGGTCTTCTCGCTGCAGATCTTGTTGGCCTTGTCGAAGGCGCCCTTGTCGGCGGGCACGGGCCTGGCCTCCTGCATGCCGCCGTCGAACTCGGGGTCGGGGAAGTCGAGGCCCTGCTCGCGCATGCACTTGGCGAAGGCGAGGGCCTTGTCCTTGTCGGCCTGGCTGATCTGCTTGCCGGTGCCGCCGATCGCGCCGCACTCCTTGAGCAGCTTCTCGAACTCCTTCTGGTCCATGCCGCCGCTGTCGATCGTCTGGCTCTTGCCCAGGCCGCCGGGGTCGCCGACCTTGACGCCCTTGGCGCGCAGGCATTCGGCGGTCTTGAGGCGCTGGTCGCCGGAGTTGACGGTCGTGTTCTTCTCGGGCGCGGTGTCGCCGCAGGCGGCCAGGCTCAGGACGAGCGCGGCCAGGGCGAGGGTGGTCTTCATGCGGTTCAGGCTGGCCCGGAGCCGCGTTTCGCCGCTCTAACGGTCGTCTTTATGGCAAGGAAATGCGCACCTCAGGTAGAGAGGGGGCATGCGTGTGCTGGTGGTGGAGGATGAGGCGTTCCTGGCGGAGATGATCGCCGAGGGGCTGCGCCGGGAGGCGCTCGCCGTCGACGTGGCCCATGA
The DNA here is from genome assembly GCF_044457485.1 of Nonomuraea sp. NPDC050540. Taxonomy (NCBI): domain Bacteria; kingdom Bacillati; phylum Actinomycetota; class Actinomycetes; order Streptosporangiales; family Streptosporangiaceae; genus Nonomuraea; species Nonomuraea sp. NPDC050540. The sequence goes on along the minus strand of NZ_JBITHA010000003.1, from coordinate 647,945 downwards.
CGGCCGGGAGGCGCTGCGCAAGCTGGAGACCGGCGAGTACGACGTGATGGTGCTCGACCGCGACCTGCCCGGCGTGCACGGCGACGAGGTGTGCCGCCGGGTGGTGGCCCACCGGCTGATGACCCGGGTGCTCATGCTGACCGCCGCGGGCAGCGTGCGCGAGCGGGTGGACGGGCTGCGGCTGGGCGCCGACGACTACCTGCCCAAGCCGTTCGTCTATGACGAGCTGCTGGCGCGGGTGCTGGCGCTCGGGCGGCGCGCGCGTCCCGCGCTGCCTCCGGTCATCGAGCGGTGCGGGGTGGTGCTCGACACGGCCTGCCGTACGGCCGGCCGCGACGGCCGCCCGCTGCACCTGTCGCGTAAGGAGTTCGCGGTGCTGGAGACGCTGATGCGCGCCGAGGGCGCGGTCGTCAGCAACGAGGACCTCATCGACCAGGTGTGGGAGGAGGACACCAGCTACCTCACGAACGCGGTGCGGGTGACGCTGAGCAAGCTTCGGGCCAAGCTCGGCGACCCTCCGGTGGTGGAGACGGTGCCCCGGGCGGGCTACCGGATCGGCGCATGAACGAGCGGACCCGGCTGACGGCGTTGTTCGGCGGGCTGCTGCTGCTGGCGGGCGGCGGGCTGGTCGCGCTGATCTACTTCCTGCTCCGGGACAGCCTGGTGAACACGATCAGCTCGGCGGCGGCCAGGCAGCCTGGCCGGCCGGGGGCGCTCCCGGGTGTCAGGGTGAGCGCGGCCGCGCCGTCCGGCGGTGACTTCGCCACCACGGTGCAACTGCTCGGCTTCGTCGAGGAGACGGCGCTGGAGCGGCTGCTGTTCATCTCGATCGCGGCGGCGGCGGGGTTCGCGCTGGCGTCGGTGGTGCTGGCGTGGTGGATGGCGGGACGGATGCTGCGGCCGGTGTCGGTGATCACGCGGACCGCCCGGCGGCTGTCGGGGGCGAACCTGCACGAGCGCATCGCCCTGGACGCGCCGTCGGGCGAGCTCAAGCAGCTGGCCGACACCTTCGACGCCATGCTGGACCGGATCGAGCGGCTGGTCGGCGCGCAGCAGCGCTTCGCCGCCAACGCCGCGCACGAGCTGCGTACGCAGCTGGCGATGCAGCGGGCGGCGGCGGAGATCGGGCTGGCGGGCGAGCCGGACGCGGCGCGGGTGTCGCGGATGCGGGAGAAGCTGATCGACCTCGCCGACGGCAACGAGCGGCTGATCGAGGGACTGCTGCTGCTGTCGATGTCGGAGCAGGGGGTGGAACGGCGGGAGCCGGTCGCGGTCCACCACATCGCGGCGGCGCTGGGCGACGACGCCGGAGCGCTCGTCCGGGGCGGCCCGCTGGTGGTGAAGGGCGACCCGGTGCTGCTGGAGCGCCTGGTGGGGAATCTGGTGGCCAACGCGGTCCGCTACAACCGGCCGGACGGCAGGGTGGAGATCGTCACCGGGGCCGGCGAGCTGATGGTGACGAACACGGGACCGATGGTGCCGGCCGAGGTGGTGCCGCTGCTGTTCGAGCCGTTCCGGCGGCTGCACGAGCGCCGGCACACGCCCGGCGAGGGAACCGGGCTCGGGTTGTCGATCGTGGCGGCCGTGGCGCGTGCCCATGACGCCGTCGTCGCGGCCGAGGCGAACCCGGGTGGCGGGCTGACGGTCCGCGTCACGTTCGGCGGGGCCTCGCTGGGTTAAGGTCGGCCACAGGAGTACGACGATCTTCGGGGGGTTGCCGTGGCGCTGAGCGCTGCTGATCGGGAGGCGTTCCTGGCCGAGCCGCACATCGGGGCGGTCGCGGTGGAGGCGGGCGAAGGCCGGGCCCCGCTGAACGTGCCGATCTGGTACGACTACGAACCGGGCGGCATGGTGTCGTTCCTCACCGACGGCGATTCGGTCAAGGCACAGCTGATCGGCAAGGCGGGCCGGGTGTCGATGCTCGCCCAGCGGAGCCATCCGACCTACCGCTACGTGTCCGCCGAAGGCCCGGTGGTCGCGAAGAATCCCACCACGCTGGAGGAGATGACCAGGATCGTCGCCCGCTACCTGCCCGACGACGCGGTGGCCGGCTACGTCGCGCAGTCGAACCTCGCCGTCCTCGTCACCTTCCACATGCGGCCCGAGCGGTGGCTGTCGGCCGACCTCGGCACCATCTGACCCGGTATTTTGGGCCCGTGACTGCTATCGATCCCACCACCACCGGCGCCCACGGCATCGGCCTGGCCACCATCGCCGCCGACGGCACCGTCCTCGACACCTGGTTTCCCGCGCCCGAGCTGGGCGAGCCCGCCTTCGCCGGCACCGAAAGGCTCAACGCCGAGGAGGCGGGCGAGCTGGCCGCCCTGGCCGGTCCCGACCCGGCGCGCGGCGTCGAGGTCGTCGCCGTGCGCACCGGCATCGCCAAGCTGTCGGAGGCCCCGGCCGACGCGCACGACGCGTACCTGCGCCTGCATCTGCTGTCGTCGCGGCTGGTACGCCCGCACGGGCTGAGCCTGGACGGGCTGTTCGGGCTGCTGGCCAACGTCGTGTGGACCGACCGGGGGCCGTGCGCGGTGGACGGGTTCGAGCGGACCCGGTTGCGGTTGCGCGCCACGGGGGCGGTGACGGTCTACGGCGTGGACAAGTTCCCGAGGATGGTCGACTACGTGCTGCCCTCCGGTGTCCGCGTGGCCGACGCCGACCGGGTACGGCTCGGCGCCCACCTGGCCGCCGGCACGACCGTGATGCACGAGGGTTTCGTCAACTTCAACGCCGGCACGCTGGGCGCCTCGATGGTCGAGGGCCGCATCTCGGCCGGCGTGGTCGTGGGCGACGGCTCCGACGTGGGCGGCGGCGCGTCGATCATGGGCACGCTGTCGGGCGGCGGCAAGGAGGTCATCGCGATCGGCGAGCGGTGCCTGCTGGGCGCCAACGCCGGTGTGGGGATCTCGCTGGGCGACGACTGCGTGGTCGAGGCGGGCCTGTACGTCACGTCCGGCACCAAGATCGCGCTGCCGGACGGCCGCGTGGTCAAGGGCAAGGAACTGTCGGGTTCCAGCGGCCTGCTGTTCCGCCGCAACTCCCAGTCGGGCGCGGTCGAGGCGGTCGCCCGCACCGGTCGGCGCATCGAGCTGAACGCCACCCTGCACGCCAACTGAGCCCGGACGGCAGGAAACCCCGCGAGACCGGGTAGGCGGCGCTCGCGGGGTTTCGGCAGGAGTGCTCTTGGTGCTTTGCAAGGTCAGCCGGCTCAGTGGCGGTGAGAACACACCTACGATCACAGGTGGGCCGATTCACCACCCGGACGCCCGTGAAGAGCTCGGGGCGCCGGTGAGGCTTGTCTCTTCTCGATCATGTGACGTTCGAATGGGGTGGGCGGCAGGCCGTCGTCGGCGCTGTGCCGCCGGGCGGTGTCGTAGACCTCGGCGACCCAGGTCGCGATCTTCAGACGGGCCTCGGCCCGGGTGTGGAACCGGTGTCGGTGCACGTACTCGACCTTGAGGGTGCTGTTGAACGCCTCGGCGGCCGCGTTGTCGAGCGCGGCGCGGCCCACGCCTCCCATCGACTGCACCACGCCCAGACACCGGCACAACTCCTGGGAGCGGGCGGCCGTGTATTCCGAGCCGCGATCCGAACGCCGCACCACAGCACGTCCGCGGCGGGCGCGGTGAACTTCCGCCACACCAGGTCCGGCGCCGCCGGCCGCTTGCCCTGCCGGGTCAGCGAGCGCGGCGTGCGCCGCACGCGGACCACCAGACCGAGCTCGGCCATCCGCGCCGCAACGGTGCTTCCCGACACCCGCCGACACCCCTCATGCAGGTCACGGGTGATGCGCGGCGAGTCGTAGGTGCCACCGGAGGCCTCGAACGAACGGGTGATCTCCGCATCCAGGTCGGCCCGCCGACGCTGCCGGGCGGTCGGCGCGGAGTCCGACGCGCACTGCGAGGCGATCGAGGCGATCGGCGCAAGCCTGCCGGACGCGGCCTGGCAGCGCGGTCGCACCCACTGCCTGCGCAACCGGATCGCACAGGCCCTAGTGATGATCATCTTACCTTTTTGACACCTTATTTCCCTTTTGATCACACATATACGATCAAGCAGTTTGTTGACCCTTGCGACAGGAGAATAAGTGGGCTCTCCACGAAGGGCGCGGCCCGGCACAGCGCTCAAGCGGCGCGCGGCACTGCGAGCCGCGACAGCCACGCTGATCATGGGCACGCTGGTGGTATCCACGTCCGAAGCCGCTCTAGCTGTCCCCACCCCTCAACCCGCCCAGCCCCGCCAGGCTGCCCAAGCAAAGCCGCTGGCTGAACGACCCGATCGCGTCTCAGCAGCGCTGTCTGCACGCCTGCAGGGGACCCGCGTGCTGGTCAGCGGAGAAACGACCGAGACCTCGCTGACCTACGCCAACCCGGACGGCACTCTGACACTTGAAGCGTCCAGCGGTCCGGTCCGGGTCAAGGAGGGCGACTCCTGGGCTCCGATCGACACCACGCTGGTAGAGGCCGGCGGCGTGCTCAGGCCGAAGGCAGCGCTGGGCGGCGTGGAGTTCTCCGCTGGTGGCGAAAGCAGGCCGCTGGCAAAGCTCGCGCCGTCGGGCAAGCAGAGTTACGCCCTTGGCTGGCCGGCCGCCCTGCCGCAGCCGAAGGTGGAGGGCAACACGGCCACTTATCCCGACGCCGCCGGTCCGGGTGCGGACTTGGTCTTAACCGCCTTACCCGCCGGGTTCCGACACGACGTGGTCTTACGCCAGCGTCCGTCCGGCCCGGTCGAGTACAGAATTCCGATCCGCACCGAGGGCCTCACGCTTGCCAAGACCAGGCGGGGCGAACTCAACCTCAGCGATGCGAAGGGCCGGATCGTCGCCTCAGCTCCAGAGCCCGTCATGTACGACTCGCCTGCCACGGAAACCGGCACCATCGAGACCACGGTCGTCACCGGCGGCGACGACCAGGCACTGGTCCTCAAACCCGATGCGAAGTTCTTAGCCGATCCCGACACCACCTACCCGGTGACCGTCGACCCCGCCACCACCATCCCGGTGCTCACGGATGTGACGGCGTTCTCCGACGGCGGGTTCAACCAGAGCATCCAGGTGGGCACCAGCGACAGCGGGAACACCCGGACTTTCCAGCGCGCTCTGCTTCGGTTCGACACCAGCACCCTCGCCGGACAGGCGGTCACCGACGCCCGGCTCGACCTGCAGAGCAATGGCGGCTGGGGATGCGTCACCGGCCAGACGGTCAAAGCACAGCGCATCACGGCCGCATGGAGCGACCGCTTCCCCAACTTCAACGTGGCCACCACCACCGATGGCGAGCAGCTGGCGCGTGAACCCGGCGCGTGCACGGGGAACGGCAGCATCCCGCACGGCGCGTGGACGTGGAACATCACCGACATCGCCCGCTCGTGGGCGAGCGGCGCCGGGGCGCACGGCGTGATGCTGCGCCTGGTGACGGAGAGCCCGACACCCTTCACCAATCAGTACGATCGCGGCTTCGACGCCTCAGAAGACGCCGCGACCGGCGGCGTCCCGCCCAAATTGATCGTCACCTTCGGCTCGACCCCGGCCACTGGAAAGCTGCGTGTGGCTCCGGTGACAACGGGTCTCGACGGCGTCGTCTACACCAGTACCACCACACCCACGCTCGTGGCCGACGTGAAGGACCCTGACGGGGGCGTACTCCGCGCCGAGTACGAGATCGAGCGCGACCCCGACGCCAACCAGGGCACCGGCCAGCTTTGGACGGGCAGCGTGGACGGCGTTGCCTCGGGCACCGAAGCGAAGGTCTCAGTCCCGGCCGGGAGACTTCTCGACGGGCAGAAGTTCCGCTGGCGGGCTCGGGCCTTCGACGGCACGAGCTACTCGGCCTGGTCGGTCTGGCAGAAGACCGCCATCGATGCCTCCGCTCCTGCAGCACCTACGATCACCTGCGAGGTTCGGCCGGATACGTGGTATCCCCGAGTCAACGGCGAGCAGCAATCACAGTCCTGCTCGATCAGCGGTCTCAAGGGCAACAACGCCTATCTGTGGACCATCGATGATCCGTACGCGTACCACGTGAACAAGCTGTCCCGGATCGATTCGGAGGTCAACGATTCGCAGCAGTTGGCGATCCCTCCGCTCGACGACGGCTGGCACACTCTCTACGTGAAGACGCGCGACAACGCGCACAACACCTCCGCCGTCGCTTCGTTCAACTTCGGCATCGGTCCTGGCGGGCTCGTCAGCCCCAAGCACAACTCCCGCACACAACGCGCCACCTCGCTGGTCGGCGCCGCCCCGTCCGGACGGACCGGCATCCGCTATGAGTACAGGGGGACGGGCCGCGCGGGCAGCACGGCTTTCACCCCGGTTCCCCCCGCCGATGTCACTGTCCCTGGCAGCGGGCAACCCGTCCCTGCCTGGCCCCAGACGCGCACCGACACCGCCAAGGACTTCCCCGAGCTGTCCTGGGATGTGGCCAAGACCCTGCAAGCGGCCTCGATCCCCGATGGGACGATCGAGCTGCGCGCCTGTCTTTCCGGCGGCGGGGAAGCCGAGGCGTGCAGCAAGCCGATCGACGTGATCCTTGATCGTTCCGCCTTCGGCGGCTCCTATGCCATCGCCGACGTCGGTCCTGGCAAGGTTGCCCTCCAATCCGGAGATTTCGCGCTGAGCAGCACGGACGCGAGCCTGTTCGGCATCGCCGTGAGCAGGACCGCGACCACGCTCAACCCCGCAGCCGACCGTGCCGACGAACAACTCGCCGAAAACAAGGTGTTCGGGCCGGGCTGGCGTGCGGGCTTTCCCACGGTCGCCTCCGGCATAGAAGAGTTCTCTCCGACGAGCGCCGGCGAGAACGGCTCACTGCAGCTCGTGGGCGCCGACGGCTCGACTTTGTCGTACGTCAAGGACGGCACCAGCTTTGTTGGGGTGGGAGACGCCGCCAACGGATCGAGAATTGCCGCCACGAGCGAAGAGCTCACGATAACTGAGTCCACCGGCAGCAAGACCACCTACACCAAGGCGAACAACAAGTGGGTTGTCGCGCGTACTGGGACGACCGCCGCCGAATCGGCCATCACTTACTACCGTGACACCCAAGGCCGAGTAACCCGGGTGCTCGCACCTGTGACGGCCGGCGTCACATGTGGGAGCGTCCTGGCTCCTGGCTGCCGCGCGCTGGAGCTCTCGTACGCCGCGGCGACGACCGCCACCGGCGTGGACTCTGGCTGGGGAGACTTCAAGGACCAGGTAAAGAGCGTGTCATTCACCGCGTTCGATCCTGGGTCGAACGCGATGAAGACAACCGTCCTCACCACGTACCAGTATGACTCCACCGGCCGGCTGCGTCAGGTCACCGACCCGCGATCGACGATCTCGACCGTATACGCCTACTCTGCCGAGGGCCGGATCTCTCAGATCACGCCGGTCGGCCTCGCGCCGTGGCGGATCGACTACGACGCTCGCGGGCGTCTGGCCCACGTCGCGCGGGAGAACGGAGCGACCGATCCCACATGGGCGGTGGCCTATGACGTGCCGATCGGGGGCGCAGGCGCACCCGTGGATCTCACGCTCGCCAAGACCGCGACATGGGGTCAGGCGTCCGGCCTTCCTGTGACGGGTACCGCGATCTTCCCTGCCTCGCACACACCTCCGCGTGTCCCCAACGGTGCGTACGCGCCGGGTTCGGGTGACTGGGCGCGAGCCCAGATCTTCTACACCGACGTCAACGGCCGCGCGGTCGACCATGCCGCCTACGGCGCGGGCGGATGGCAGGTCGCTGCGACCCGGTACGACGACCGGGGCAACGTGGTCTGGAAGTTGTCGGCGGCCAACCGTGCTCAGGCGCTGACTCCAGGTCCGCAGACGGATCCGTACGTGGCCGCGCGGGCGGACTCCGCGCAGCGAGCGCACCTGCTCGCGACCGTCAACACCTACAACGCGCGCAGCGCCCTGCTCACCTCCGAGGGGCCGACGCACCCCGTGACCCTCGCGGCCGGAACGGTCGTCTCGGCCAGGCAGCGAACCAGCAATGTCTACGACGAAGGGAAGCCGGACAGCGGCAAGGAGTACGGACTTCTCACCACCCTGCGCGCCGAACCCGCCGTCGTGGACGACGGAGCGTCCCCCTCTGCGAGTGACGTCCGCATCGCCAAGCGCGGATATGACCCCGTCCAGTCTGGTGACACGTCGGGCTGGGATCTGCGGCTGGCCACCACGGAGTCCGTGCTGGTCAACGAGCAGTCCAGCCTCACGAAGAAGGTGCGCTACAACGCCGCGGGCCGCGAGATCGAGCGCCGGCTTCCGAAATCCGCAGGAGCGGACGCGGGCACGACGGTTACCAGCTACTACACCGCCGGAACGCATCCATCAGTGCCCGCGTGCGGCGACAAGGCGGCCTGGGCAGGCATGGTATGCCGGTCCGGGCCGGGCAGCCAGCCGACCGGAGCGCCGCTTCCGGTCACGACGACCGCGTACGCCTACTACGGTCAGAGTGCCGTGGTCACGCAGGTGAGTGGACCCACGACGCGCACGAAGACCGTCGGGTTCGATCAGGCGGGGCGGCCTAAGACCACCAAGATCACGGTCATACCGGAGGCCGACGGGGGCACATCCGTACCCGAGAGCACTGTCGTCTACGAACCGCAAACCGGTCTGCAGACGGAGGTCAGCACTCCGGCCGCCAAGGTCACGACCACGTACGACACGTTCGGCCGCGTGTCCACCTCGGTAGACGCCGACGGCAACACCTCGACGCTCACTTACACGATCGACGGCCAGACCTCGACGATTAGTGACGGGAAGGGCACGACCACCTACACCTACGGCACCGCGAGCGACGGACAAGCCGAGTCCCGCGGCCTGCCCACCAAGATCGAATCCACTGGGGTGGGGACGTTCACCGCCAGTTACGACGCCGACGGCCGGCTCACGCAGCAGACCTATCCCGGGGGACTGACCGCGACCCTCAGGCACGACAACGCCGGTCAGGCGACAGGAATGTCCTACGGCAAGGCTGGAGCGACCTGGCTCGGCTTCTCTCAATCGGTGGACACGATCGGCAACACCGTCAAGGACGTGTCCCCTGCCGGTAGCCAGAGCTATGGATACGACCTGGCCGGGCGCTTGACCAGCGTTCAGGATCAGGCAGCAGGCCGATGCACGACGCGGCAGTATCAGTTCGACGACAACACCAACCGCACCTCGCTCAAGACCTACCCCGGCGAGTCGAACGGCACCTGCTCGACGACAACCACGCCTCAAGTCCGCAACAGCTCCTACGACCAGGCCGACCGCTCCAACGGCGGCCATGTCTTCGACAATCTCGGCAGGACCACGCAGATTCCGGCCGCCGACGTCGAAGGCGGCACCGACCTGAAGATCGGCTACCACGCCGACGACATGGTCGCATCCCTGACTCAGGACACGCAGACCCGTACGTTCTCCATCGACCCCCTTGGCCGCATCCGCGCGATGACCAGCGTCGGCGGTCCGCGCCCAGGCACGCTCATCAACCACTACGCGGGCAGCGGCGACAGCCCTGCCTGGATCTCCGAGGCCAGCGGTGGCTGGACCCGCAACGTCGCCGGGTTCATCGGGCTGGGTGCGATTCAGAGCAGCGACGGGAAGGTGACGCTCCAACTCGCCAACCTGCACGGTGACGTCGTCGCTACTGTCGACGCCGCAGCGACTGGCAGCGGAGTCGACGCCTACTTCGAGCAGACTGAGTACGGCGCGCCCCGTGACCTCGCCGCCCCGAACCCGTCCCGCTACGGATGGCTGGGGGCCCACCAGCGATCGGGTGACGCCCTCGCGGGGATCATTCTCATGGGTGCCCGGCTCTACAATCCGGCGACCGGCCGATTTCTCCAGATGGACCCGATCATCGGCGGATCCGCCAACGCCTACGAGTACTGCTTCGGCGATCCGGTCAACTGCAACGATCTCGACGGCAAGGCGGGCTGCCCCTGGCTGTGCCAGATCGGCTTCTTCGCATTGGAACAAGCGATCGGGCTGGCCTGCGTGGGCACAGGTGTGCTCTTCGTAGCCTGCAAGGGATTCGTCGGCGGCGTCGTCGGCGTCGCCAAGCAGTTGCTGACCTGCGAAAAGAACTGCAATGCCGATCTCATGGTGGTCTTCTGGGCCAACTTCGTGAAGTCGGCCGCAGGGTCGATCGCCGTGGCCGGCATCTTCATCCCGAAAATTCTCAACCTGATATACAAGCACCTCTCGCCGAGCGTGATCGGAAAAATCCAACCACTGATCAACTTCCTCCAGGGGTTGATGAACAAACTCAACCCGCCCAAGGCCAGCGGCGGAATGTCAATACCCGCGAAGGAGATACAGCAGGCGATCATCGACTACCAGTGCATGACCGGTCCATGCGGCAAGAGCACCGGCGGATGGCCCTCCATGCTCTTCTACTATAAAGCCGGGCTCGGTTTCGATCCGTCCTGATCAACGTCCTTGAAGGGGTGCGGTTCACCGGACCGCACCCCTCCCCTGGAGAGAACGACTGTGCTGGAGAAAACACTCATCACCCTTTCGGCGGCGGTCGGTGTGCTGGCGAGCATACGGCGAAGAATGCTCCGCGGGATGATCCGGCATCCGCTGTGGTTCGCACCCGGGTTCGGCGTCGCGTTCTTCTCGGCCTGGATGGTCATAGCGCTGGCCACCGGTGAGGACCCGCTTCCCTGGGGTCTGGCGGGCGGGGCCGCAGGCGCGGTCACCGTGGCGATCTGGATCAGGACGGGCTATGTGGTGAGTCTGCACAAGGCTCGCAAGAACGAGCGCCACCAGTAGTGCCTTCCTGGTTGCGCTGCGCCCGTGCACACCTGAAATGAACGCTTGCTTTCTAGCTGCGCCTCCCACTGGCGATCGGCGAGCGGTGCCTGCTGGGCGCCAACGCCGGTGTGGGGATCTCGCTGGGCGACGACTGCGTGGTCGAGGCGGGCCTGTACGTCACGTCCGGCACCAAGATCGCGCTGCCGGACGGCCGCGTGGTCAAGGGCAAGGAACTGTCGGGTTCCAGCGGCCTGCTGTTCCGCCGCAACTCCCAGTCGGGCGCGGTCGAGGCGGTCGCCCGCACCGGTCGGCGCATCGAACTGAACGCCACCCTGCACGCCAACTGAGCCCGGACGGCAGGAAACCCCGCGAGACCGGGTAGGCGGCGCTCGCGGGGTTTCGGCGGAGAGAGCTAGTGGGCGTGCGACACGGCGGAGCCGATGGTGTGCACGCGCAGCGCGTTCGTGGAGCCCGGGGTGCCGGGAGGGGAACCGGCCACGATGACGACCTTGTCGCCCTTCTCCAGCCGGCCCAGCGACAGCAGCGACGCCTCCACCTGGCGGACCATGTCGTCGGTGTGGTGGACGAACGGCACGTGGAAGGTCTCCACACCCCACGTCAGCGACAGCTGGCCCCGTACGTGCGGCGCCGAGGTGAAGGCCAGCAGCGGGATCGGCGAGCGGTAGCGGGCCAGGCGGCGCGCCGTCTCGCCGGACATCGTGAAGGCCACCAGCGCCTTGGCGCCCACGATGGCGCCGACCTCGGCGGCGGCGCGGGCGATGGCGCCGCCGGTGGTCTCCGGCAGCCGGTCGAGGCTGTGCGTGGCCGTCAGGGAGGCCTTCTCGGCGGCGCAGGCGATGCGGTCCATCGTGGAGACGGACTCGATGGGGTAGTTGCCGACGGAGGTCTCGCCGGACAGCATGACGGCGTCGGCGCCGTCCATGACGGCGTAGGCCACGTCGGAGGTCTCGGCCCTGGTGGGGCGCGGGGCGTTCATCATCGAGTCGAGCATCTGGGTGGCGACGATGACCGGCCTGGCCTTCTCGCGGCACAGCTCGATGATGCGCCGCTGGACGATCGGCACCTCTTCGAGCGGGAGCTCGACGCCCAGGTCGCCGCGGGCCACCATGATGCCGTCGAAGGCCTCGACGATCTCGGGGAGGCGTTCGACGGCCTGGGGCTTCTCGATCTTGGCGAGCAGCGGCAGCCGTACCGCCTCCTGCTCCATGATGTTGCGGACCACGTCGGCGTCCGAAGGACGGCGCACGAACGACAGCGCGATCATGTCGAAGCCGGTGCGCAGCGCCCAGCGCAGGTCGGCCTCGTCCTTGTCGGTGAGGGCGGGGGCGCTGACGTTGACGCCGGGCAGGTTGAGGCCCTTGTTGTCGGAGATCATCCCGCCGATGACGACGCGGGTGGTCACGCGCTGGCCGTCGACGCGGGTCACCTCCAGCACCAGGCGGCCGTCGTCGACCAGGATCGTGTCGCCGGAGCGCACGTCGCCGGGCAGGCCCTTGTAGGTGGTGGAGACCTGCTCGCGGTCGCCGGGCACGTCCTCGGTGGTGACGGTGAAGACGTCGCCGAACCCGAGCCGGACCGGGCCCTCCTCGAAGGTTCCCACGCGGATCTTGGGGCCCTGCAGGTCGGCGAGCACGCCTACGCCGCGGCCGAGGTCGGCCGCCACCTCCCTCACCCGGTCGAATACCTCTTTGTGCATCTCATGGTTGCCATGCGAGAGGTTGAAGCGGGCGACATCCATCCCGGCGGCGATCAGCTCGCGCAGTCGTTCGGGGGAGGATGTGGCGGGGCCAAGTGTGCAGACGATTTTCGCGCGACGAGTCACGAGTCCCACCTTAATTGGTACAGACCACTTGATGGAGCGAAGCGAGCATCCTCGGTCGCTGCCATCACTGTGAGGACCCCGTCATCGACGTCGGAGAACGTAGCCGATATAGGAGAACAGCACGAGAACGGCCACACCCCAGCGTGCCAAGAGTGTGTATTCCTCCGGGTAGATCACGCCCTCGATGTAGTGGTCGATGAACCCGGAGTCCGGCAGCCCCGCCTGCCCGGCCCGCTCACGGCCCCAGTCCTCGACCAGGGTCAGCGGGCACTCCACACCTGTCGTCACCGACAGTACACCCCAGGCGACCACGCCCAGGTGGATCCAGATGGTACGCGGCCAGCGCCAGGCCAGGAACCCGCCGACGGCCATGTAGACGAGGAAGGCGAAGTGCACCAGCATCGCGGCTTCTGCGATGAGGCGGTACCCCATGCCCCGACCCTACATTCAGCGCTTGACGGTGGTGGCGTTCAGGGCGTTGACGATGCCGCGGCCGTAGAAGCCGTTCCTGGCGGTGCCGCCTTCGCAGGTGTGCGTGTCCTCCTCGCCGTACACCTCGTAGACGTACGCGCGCGGCGCCGGGCAGGCCTTGGGCGTGGCGCTCTTGTAGAGCAGCTTCTCCACCGTCGCCGGGGACAGCGTGAGGCCGCCCTTGCCGGGCTTGCCGAAGCGGCTGATCAGCAGGGCGGCGACACCGGTGGCGTGCGGGGCGGCCATGGAGGTGCCGTCCATGTACTGGTAGTACGCGCACGTGCCCTTGGCGCAGTCGCGGACCACTTCGTTCGTCTTCGGCTTGCCGTTCTTGTCGATCTTGTTGCCGGCCCGCAGGGCGGACTCGGGCGCGGCGGCGAGGATGGAGCGGGTGGGCGAGGCGCCCTTGCCGTCGAGCGCGTCGCCGCCGGGCGCGGCCAGGTCGGTCTGCTCGACGCCGTAGTCGCTGTAGATCGCCTTGCGGCCGGACGGGCCGACCGCCGAGATCGAGATGACGCCCTTCGACTCGGCCGGCACGTTCAGGCAGGAGTTGTCGACGCGGCGCACGCGCTCGTCGCCGCGCGGGTAGCCGGGGCTGTCCTTGTCCACCTTCGGCCTGCCCAGGTCGGTGGCGCCGTTGCCGAGGGCGGAGATGAGCGTGACGCCCTTGCCCCTGGCGTAGTCGAGGGCGCGCTGCATGCCGGTGATGACGGCCCGCTGCTCGGACCGCTCGCGGGCGCTGTCGTCCTTGTTGGCGGTGCAGTTGAACAGCCACGGGTCCACGTAGTAGCTCATGTTGACCACGTCGACGCCGATGTCGGCGGCGTAGGTGAGGGCGTCGAGGCTGGGCTTGAGGAAGAAGAAGCCGGAGTCCTGGCCGGCGCGGATGTTGACCAGCCGCACGCCGGGGGCGACGCCGGCGACGCCGACGCCGTTCAGCGGGGAGGCGATCGTGCCGGCCACGTGGGTGCCGTGGCCGTCGTCGTCGCGGTCGACCGGGTCCTTGCAGCTCGCGACCTCGCAGGGGCCGTCGAGCGTTTCGCCGTGCTTGTCGCTGGGGCGGTCGGTGACGAAGTTGCGCGACAGGGCGCGCTCGAAGTTCGGGGCGATGTCGGGGTGGTTGCCGTCGATGCCGGTGTCGATGACGCCTACCAGCACCTTCTTGCTGCCGGGCATGGTGGCGTTGGCCCTGTCCGCGCCGATCATCCGCATGTCCCACTGCCGTGAGGCCAGCGGCTCGCGGCCCTTGACCGCGCCTTCGCGGGCCGAGGCGTCCGGGACGGCGCTGGCCGTACCGGGGTGCGCGGGGCTGGCCGAGGCGTACCCGATCTGGCGGTCGGCGGAGACGCCCACGACGGCCGGGTCGTCGTCGAGAGCGGCGGCGAACCGCTCCCCCGCGCCTCTGGCCAGCACGTATCCAAGCCGTTCCTCAGTCCGTACGGCGGAGCCGCCCGCCCGCCCGATCGCGCCGAGCGCTTCGCCCCGCTTGCCGTCGGCGTAGAAGACCAGGAAGTCCGCGCTCGCCTGGGAGACACTGGCGCGCTGCGCGGCCGGGGCGCATGCGGTGAGCGAGGTGACGACGGCCAACCCCGCCAAGACTGAGGCGATCCGCCGCATTACTCCCCCTTTGTTCCAGCCAGAAAACGCATCTTTCCGACACTCATCGAATCGGTCAACTTCATCACGATATTTCGCTATCTATTGGTAGATGCGGTGGCTTTCAGGTGAGCGGCAACCGGCTTTCAAGAGGCTCCGGCCACCGTGAACGGCATGAGATTCTCCGCCGTCGCCGCCGCCGCGCTCACCGCCGCGGTCCTGGCCGGCCTCACGCCGAGCCCGGCGATGGCCGGCTCGTACCCGATCAAGGACCGCCGCCTCACCCACAACGCCCTGTACAGGACCGGCCAGTTCCCGGCCTCCGCCTGCCGGCTCCCGGCCCCGGCCGACCGCGGGCACGCGGCGGTGCGGGCGTACCTGAACACGACCTACGCCTGCCTGAACGCCGTCTGGGGCAAGCACCTGCGGGCGAACGGCCTGGCCTCGGCCAAGCCGGCGTTCACCTACATGACCAGCGGAAAGGCGCCGTTCTGCCGGGGCAGGGCCGCCGACATCATGCCCGGCGCCTACTGCAACCCCACCGGCGTCATCGGCGTCTACCTGCCGGGCCCGGTCAGGGAGTACGCGCCCGAGGTGGGCTTCCTGCTGGTCATGGCGCACGAGTACGGTCACCACGTCCAGCGGCTGACCGGCGTGCTGCAGGGGGCGTCCCAGGAGAGGTACACCTCCAAGGCCCACGTCCTGGAAGCCCAGCGGCGCTACGAGCTGCAGGCCGACTGCCTGGCCGGCGTCTACATCGGCAGCGTGTGGGACGCCCAGAAGCGCTCGGTCCCCGAGGGGGGCGCGCTGATCGCCATCGCGTGGTCACTGGGCGGCGAGAAGGGCAGCACGACCAACGACCACGGCAGCCGCGCCAACCGGGCCCGCTGGTTCAACAAGGGTTTCGCCGCCGAGACCCCGTCGGCCTGCAACACCTGGACCGCCGCCCCGGCCACGGTCGCCTGACCTCCGAAGCGGCCGGGCGGGGCGGGGCGGCCGGGGCCGCCCCGCCGTACACCGTGCAGGGGTTAGACGAGCGAGCGGGCCGTCGGGAGGATCGGGTACGGCAGCGCCGTCTCCCCCGTCAGGAACGCGTCCACCCGGGAGGCGGCCGCGCGGCCCTCGGCGATGGCCCAGACGATGAGCGACTGCCCCCGCCCGATGTCCCCGGCCGAGAACACGCCCTCCACCGAGGTCATGTACGAGGCGTCACGGGCCACGTTCCCGCGCTTGTCGTAGGCGACGCCCAGCTCTTCCAGCAGCACGCTCTTCTCGGGCCCGGTGAAGCCCATGGACAGCGTGACGAGGTCGGCGGGGATCTCCCGCTCGGTGCCCGGAATCGGCTTGAACCCGTTCTGCGGGCCCTCGACCTCGACCAGCCGCAGCGCCCTGACGTTGCCCTCCGCGTCGCCGGCGAAGCCCAGGGTGGAGACGGCGTAGACGCGGTCGCCGCCGCCGTCGGCCAGTTCCTCGTGGGCGCTCTCCATCTTGAACAGCGTCGGGAACGTCGGCCACGGCTGCGAACCCGCCCGGGACGCGGGCGGGCGGGGCATGATCTCCAGCTGGGTCACCGACGCGGCGCCCTGGCGGATGGCGGTGCCGATGCAGTCCGCGCCGGTGTCGCCGCCGCCGATGACCACGACGTGCTTGCCTCGGGCGTTGATCTCGGAGTTCGCGAGATCCCGGTTGGCGGGGGGCAGGTACTCCATCGCCTGGTGGACGCCGCGTAGCTCCCGTCCCTCCACGGGCAGGTCACGCCACTGGGTGGCGCCGCCGGCCAGGACGACGGCGTCGAACCCGGCGCGCAACTGCGCGGCGGTGATGTCGACGCCGGCGTCGACCGAGGTGCGGAACTCGGTGCCCTCGGCCCGCATCTGCTCCAGGCGCCGGTCGATGTGGCGCTTCTCCATCTTGAACTCGGGGATGCCGTAACGCAGCAGCCCGCCGATGGCGTCGGCCCGCTCGAACACGACGACATCGTGCCCGGCGCGGGTGAGCTGCTGGGCGGCGGCCAGCCCGGCCGGGCCGGAGCCGACCACGGCCACGCGCCGGCCGGTCTTGACCGCCGCGGGCTCGGGACGGACCCAGCCCTCGGCGAAGGCCCGGTCGATGATCTCGACCTCGACCCGCTTGATCGCCACGGGGTCGGAGTTGATGCCGAGCACGCAGGCGGCCTCGCACGGGGCGGGGCACAGCCGGCCGGTGAACTCCGGGAAGTTGTTCGTGGCGTGCAGGCGTTCGATCGCCTCCTGGAAGTCCTCGCGGTAGACGAGGTCGTTCCATTCGGGGATGAGGTTGCCCAGCGGGCAGCCGTTGTGGCAGAACGGGATGCCGCAGTCCATGCAGCGGGCGGCCTGCTGCTTCAGCTTGGCGGCGGGGAAGTCGTGGTAGACCTCCTTCCAGTCCTGGATGCGCACGTCCACGGGACGGCGCTCGGGCAGCTCCCTGTCGTGCGTGAGGAAACCCTTCGGGTCAGCCATGAGTGCCCCCTATCCCTGAACCGCGGCGGCCATGACCGCCTCGTCGATGTCCCGGCCTTCGATGCGGGCGGCCTCCGCGGCCTGCAGGACCCGCTTGTAGTCGGTCGGCATGATCTTGCTGAACCGTCCCGGATCCCAGGTGGCCAGCAGCGCGGCGGCCACCGACGAGCCGGTCTCGGCGAAGTGCCGCTCGACCGTCTCGCGCAGGAACTCCACGTCGTCGGCGGTGGGCTCCTCGATCGCGACCATCTCCCGGTTGACCCGGTTCAGGTCGAGGTCGAGCAGGTACGCGATGCCGCCGGACATGCCGGCCGCGAAGTTGCGCCCGGTGGGGCCGAGGATGACGGCGCGGCCGCCGGTCATGTACTCGCAGCCGTGGTCGCCGACGCCTTCGACGACCGCGGTGGCGCCGGAGTTGCGTACGCAGAACCGCTCGCCCACGACGCCCCGGATGAACGCCTCACCCGAAGTAGCGCCGTAAAGGGCGACATTTCCGGAAATGATGTGGCCGTCCAGCGGCGCCGCGTCGTGCGGCCGGACCGTGATGCGCCCGCCCGACAGGCCCTTGCCCAGGTAGTCGTTGGCGTCGCCGGTCAGGCGCAGCGTGAGGCCGCGCGGGATGAACGCGCCGAACGAGTTCCCGGCCGAACCGGTGAACGACACGTCGATCGTGTCGTCGGGCAGGCCGTCGCCGCCCCACTTCTTGGTGACGTGGTGGCCGAGCATGGTGCCGACGGTCCGGTTGACGTTGCGGATCGGCAGGTCGAGCTTGACCGGCTCGCCGTACTCGATGGCGCCCTCGGCCAGCTGGATGAGGGTGTTGTCCAGCGCGTGCTCCAGACCGTGGTCCTGGGACTTGGTCCGGCGCCGGTCGGCGCCCGCGGGCACGTCGACCTGGTGCAGGATCGGGGCGAGGTCGAGGCCGCCGGCCTTCCAGTGGTCCTCGGCGGCCGTGATGTCGAGCAGGCCGACCTGCCCGATCGCCTCGTCGAGCGAGCGGAAGCCCAGCTCGGCCAGGTACTCGCGGATCTCCTGCGCGATGAACTCGAAGAAGTTGACCACGAACTCGGGCTTGCCGGTGAAGCGCTTGCGCAGCTCCGGGTTCTGCGTGGCGACGCCCACCGGGCAGGTGTCGAGGTGGCAGACCCGCATCATCACGCAGCCGGACACGACCAGCGGCGCGGTGGCGAAGCCGTACTCCTCGGCGCCGAGCAGCGCGGCGATGACCACGTCGCGGCCGGTCTTGAGCTGGCCGTCGACCTGCACCACGATCCGGTCGCGCAGGCCGTTGAGCAGGAGCGTCTGCTGGGTCTCGGCGAGGCCGAGCTCCCAGGGCGCGCCCGCGTGCTTCAGCGAGGTGAGCGGCGAGGCGCCGGTGCCGCCGTCGTGGCCGGAGATGAGCACCACGTCGGCGTGCGCCTTGGACACGCCCGCGGCGACGGTGCCGACGCCGACCTCCGCGACCAGCTTCACGTGCACCCGGGAGACCGGGTTGGCGTTCTTCAGGTCGTGGATGAGCTGGGCCAGGTCCTCGATGGAGTAGATGTCGTGGTGCGGCGGAGGCGAGATGAGGCCGACGCCCGGGGTGGAGTGGCGGGTCTTGGCGATCCACGGGTAGACCTTGTGGCCGGGCAGCTGGCCGCCCTCGCCGGGCTTGGCGCCCTGGGCCATCTTGATCTGCAGGTCGTCGGCGTTGACCAGGTACTCGGAGGTCACGCCGAAGCGGCCGGAGGCCACCTGCTTGATCGCCGAGCGGCGGGAGATGTCGTAGAGCCGGTCCGGCTCCTCCCCGCCCTCGCCGGTGTTGGACTTGCCGCCGAGCTGGTTCATCGCGATCGCGAGCGTCTCGTGGGCCTCACGCGAGATGGAGCCGTAGGACATCGCGCCGGTGGAGAACCGCCTGACGATCTCGCTGACCGGCTCGACCTCCTCGATCGGGATCGGGTTGCCGGGCTTGAGCTTGAACAGGCCCCGCAACGTCATCAGCTTCTCGGCCTGCGAGTCGACGAGGTTCGTGTACTCCTTGAAGATCTCGTACTGCCGCGTGCGCGTGGCGTGCTGCAGCTTGAAGACCGTCTCGGGGTTGAACAGGTGCGGCTCGCCCTCGCGCCGCCACTGGTACTCGCCGCCGACCTCCAGGCGCCGGTGCGCGTTCTCGGCGCGCGGGTAGGCCCGCTTGTGCCGCTGCGCGACCTCTTCGGCCAGTACGGCGAAGCCGACGCCGCCGAGCCGCGAGGTGGTCCCGGTGAAGCAGGCGTCGACGACCTCGCCGCCCAGGCCGAGCGCCTCGAAGATCTGCGCGCCGGTGTAGGAGGCGACGGTGGACACGCCCATCTTGGACATGACCTTGATGACGCCCTTGCCGTACGCCTTGATCAGGTTGCGCACGGCCTTGTGCTTGTCGAGCGCCAGCACGCCCGTGTCGACCAGGTCCTCGACGGTCTCGATGGCCAGGTAGGGGTTGATGACGCCGGCGCCGTAGCCCACGAGCAGGGCCATGTGGTGGCACTCGCGGGCCTCGCCGGTCTCGACCACCAGGCCGATCTTGGTGCGGGTCTTCTCCTGGATGAGGTGGTGGTGCACCGCGCCGGTCAGCATCAGCGACGGGATCGGCGCCATCTCGGCCGAGGAGCCGCGGTCGGACAGCACGAGGATGCGCGCGCCCTGCTCGATGGCCTGGGAGGCCTCGGCGCGGATCTCCTCCAGCCGCCTGAGCAGCGCCTCGCCGCCGCCCGCCACCGGGTACAGGCCCGAGATGGTGTGCGGGTGGAAGCCGGGCAGGTCGCCCTCGTCGTTGATGTGGATGATCTTCGCGAGCTCGTCGTTGTCGATCACCGGGTAGGGCAGCACGAGCTGGCGGCAGCTCGTCGGGCCGGGGTCGAGGAGGTTGCCCTCGGGGCCGAGCACGCTGGCCATCGAGGTGACGACCTCTTCCCGGATGGCGTCCAGCGGCGGGTTGGTGACCTGCGCGAACAGCTGCGTGAAGTAGTCGAACAGCAGCCGGGGCTTCTCGCTCAGGACCGCCACGGGCGTGTCGGTGCCCATCGACCCGATCGGCTCGGCGCCGTTCCTGGCCATCGGCGACAGGATGATCCGCAGCTCTTCCTCGGTGTAGCCGAAGGTCTGCTGCCGCTTGACCAGCGCCTCGTGCGTGGGGATCTCGCGCTGGCGGGCGCGCAGCTCCTCGAAGCGGACGAGCCCGGCGTGCAGCCACTCCTCGTACGGCAGCGCCGCCGCGAGCTCCGCCTTGATCTCGTCATCCTCGATGATCTTGCCGCGGGCGGTGTCGATGAGGAACATCCGGCCCGGCTGCAGGCGGCCCTTGCGGACGACCTCCTCGGGCTTGAAGTCCAGCACGCCCGCCTCGGAGGCGAGCACGACGAGCCCGTCGGCGGTCACCCAGAACCGGCCGGGGCGCAGGCCGTTGCGGTCGAGGACGGCTCCGGCCAGGGTGCCGTCGGTGAAGGTGATCGAGGCGGGGCCGTCCCAGGCCTCCATCATCGAGGAGTGGAACTCGTAGAAGGCGCGGCGGGCGGGGTCCATCCCGGTGTGGTTCTCCCACGCCTCCGGGATCATCATGAGGACCGCGTGCGGGAGCGAGCGGCCGCCGATGTGGAGAAGCTCCAGGGCCTCGTCGAAGGAGGCGGTGTCGGACCCGTCCGGATCACAGATGGGGAAAAGTCGCGAAATATCGCCTGGGATGTGCGCGGACTCCAGCATCGCCTCGCGCGCCCGCATCCAGTTGCGGTTGCCCTTGACCGTGTTGATCTCGCCGTTGTGCGCCACGTACCGGTACGGGTGGGCCAGCGGCCAGCTCGGGAAGGTGTTGGTCGAGAAGCGCGAGTGCACCAGCGCGATCGCGCTCTCGAAGCGCTCGTCGGTCAGGTCGGGGAAGAACGGCTCGACCTGGTCCGGGGTGAGCATGCCCTTGTAGACGATCGTGCGCGCGCTCAGCGAGGGGAAGTAGACGTCCACCTCGTGCTCGGCCCGCTTGCGCAGGCAGTACGCCAGCCGGTCCAGCTCCAGCCCGGACTCCCCATCGGGCCCGGCCACGAACAGCTGCTTGAAGAACGGCATGACGGCCCGGGCGCTCGGCCCGGGAAGAGCCCGGTCGACCGGCACGTCACGCCAGCCGAGCACGGTCAGGCCCTCCTCGGCGGCGATCTCCTCGATCATGCGCACGCCGATCTCGCGCGCCTCGGAGTCGCTGGCCAGGAAGGCGGTGCCCACGGCGTACTCGCCCGCCGCGGGCAGCGCGAACGGCACGTTCGCGCGCAGGAATGCATCGGGGATCTGCGTCAGGATCCCGGCTCCGTCGCCGGTGTCCGGCTCGCTACCCTTGGCCCCCCGGTGGTCAAGGTTGCGCAACGCCTCCAAGGCCTTCTCCACGATGCCGTGACCACGTCGCCCTGCGACGTCGGCCACCATGGCCACTCCGCAGGCGTCATGCTCGTTGGCGGGGTGGTAGAGGCCCTGGGGCTCGGGGAACCCGAGGTGGGCAGCAGGCATTGAATCCCTCCCGTCGTCTCTTCGCTTGCTCTTGGTGCTTCAAAGGCGAGGGACGACGTTGGCCCTGCTGCAGTTGTGCGTTAGAGGTTACAACACGTTGCCCGAATGGTGCCCACCAGGTCCACATCGCGAACATCGCACCTGTTCCGGTATACGGACACCAGTGTCCCAAACCCCGGAATTCCAGGACCGATAAGCTGCGAGGGCCGCCGGCGCACGCTCCACCGCCTGCGGGCCCTGCCGGGCGCGGTGGCCGCCAGGCGCGCCGGGTCAGATGGCCTTGAGGACCCTGGACTGCACGACGCGCGCGAGGGTGTCCAGGGCCACCTGTGACTGGGTGAGGTCCACCCTGGCTCCCTCGGCGGCCGGGCCCACCCAGCTGACGGTCACGTAGTGGCCCAGCGCCCGCGCCTGCGCCCAGCTGCGGGCGGTGTCGAAGGCGACCGCCTGCTCCAGGAAGCCCTCCTTGCCCAGCGCCGAGACCAGGGCGTCGGCGGCGCGGCCGTCGGGCAGGTTGAAGATGACGAACTGGCCGTTGACCGCCGGGCCGGTGTAGGTGGCGCGCAGGGCCTGCGAGCAGCCGGCGGCCTCGGGCCCGGCCAGGGCGTCGGCGCAGTCGTCGAGCTGCTCGGCCGCGCCCCTGGTCAGCTCACCCAGCTTCGCGGTGGCCGGGGGGAAGACCTCCTCGGTGGTGAGCGGGGCGGCGTCGCTCTGGCGGGAGTCGATGGCGGCGTACATGGCCGAGGTGGGCTCGCCGCGGAAGGTCGCGGGCCGGACCGGACCGCCACGGGTGAGGAACCAGGCGGCCAGGGCGGCGGCGAGCACGATCAGCACGGCCACGGGCACCGCCACGCGAGCGGGAATCATCGGCGGGCTCCGGCGGGACGGTGGGTCACGAGGGCTGCTGCCCGGTGATCGCGACGACGCGGCGGTAGACGGCCTTCTCCGCTCCGCGCAGGGTGAGGGTGGCCGAGACGAAGTCGTCCTTGGGCGTCGGTTCGGCGCCGTCGGCGCGGCCGATCCAGACCACGCCGAGGTAGTGGCCGAGCGCGTAGGCGCCGCCCTCGGTGTAGCCGCCGCCGGGGAAGGAGGCCTTCTCGCTCTGCAGGGCGTGCGTCCAGCCGCCCCGGTAGCCCGCCTTGAGCTCGGCGACCAGTTCGTCGGCGGCCTTGGCGTCGCGCAGGTTGAGCAGGGTGTACTGGGCGACGTAGCGGCCGTCGGAGCTGGTGTAGAGGGCGCGGGCGGCCTGCGTGCACTCGCCGTCGGCGGCCTTCTCGACCAGTGCGGGGCCCCACAGCACGGCCGCGCAGTCGGCGCCCAGCTCGTGCGCGACCAGCTTGAGCGTGAGCTTCTTCTCGTCGGCCAGCGTCTTCCCGGCGAACAGTTCCTTCTCGGTCAGCGGCTTGGCGTCCTTGGCCCGCTCGCCGATCGGCTCGAACAGCTTGGGCGAGCTCCAGCCGTGGAAGGAGTCCGGCCGGGCGGTGCCGGGCCCGCCGGCCGCGGCGGTGGCCGCGCGGTCGGGCAGGTAGCCGGTGCCCATCGAGCCGATGACGGCCACCAGCCCCACCGCCAGGACCACGACGCCGAGCGCCGAGCCGATGATCACGAGCAGGCGCTGCTGCTCGGGCCGCAGGCCCATGTCGCTGAGCAGCGGAAACTGCCAGTCCGACGACGGAGTACGGGTACGCCGCCGCTTCCTGCTGCTGCTCCTCACAGCCCCGTTCCTCCGATCAGGTTGCCGAGCGCGAAGGTCAGTCCCGCCGCCACCGCGCCCACGACGAGCTGGCGCAGACCCGAGTACCACCAGCTGCGGGCGGTCACGGCCGAGACGAGCGCGCCCGCCCCGAACAGCGCCGCACAGGACAGGAGCGCCGACAGCGTCAGGCTGGTCACCCCGAGCAGGTACGGCAGCAGCGGCAGCACCGCCCCCACCGAGAACGAGGCGAACGACGACAGCGCCGCCACCTTCGGTGAGGGCAGGTCCTTGGGCCCGATGCCCAGCTCGTTCTGGGCGTGCACTTCCAGGGCGCGCTCGGGGTTGGCCGAGATCTGCCTGGCCACTTCGGCGGCCAGGCCGGGCGCGACGCCCTTGGAGACGAAGTCGTCGGCGAGTTCCTGCTGCTCGGCGGCGGGGTGGCGGTCGAGCTCGCGCCGCTCGACGGCGATCTCGGCGAGGGCCAGCTCGCGTTGGCTGGCCACCGACACGTACTCGCCGCCGGCCATCGAGAACGCCCCGGCCGCCAGGCCCGCGACCCCGGCCAGGGCGATGACCCTGGTGTCGTCGGTACCGCCCGCGACACCGGCGATGAGCGCGAAGTTCGACACCAGCCCGTCCATCGCCCCGAACACCGACGGCCGAAGCCAGCCGCCGGTGACATCGCGATGCTGGTGGTGCTGCTCCGCGCGATCGTTCATCGCGGGTTCTTTTCCTCTTCCCGTACGGCTCCCGCGTCGTCCTTGACGCCGTCGTCCTTGACGCCGTCATCCTTGGCGTCGTTCTGGGCGGCTTCGTCCTTGACCGGCTCGTCCTTGACCGGCTCGCCGGTCTTCGCGACGGGCGCCTCGGCCTCGTCCGTCTTCGCGACGGGTACCTCGTCGGTCTTCGCGGTCTCGGCGGGCTTCCCGGGCTCGTCGGAAGCGGTGTCGGCGGCGGGTCCGTCGCCGGTGGCGGAGGCGTCCGCCTTGGCGGGTTCGCCGTCCGCCGGCTTCTCCGCGGTGTCCGCGTCCCGGACGGTGTCGGCCTCGTCGGCCTGGTCGGCCGCGTGCGCCGGGTCGGCCGACGCGCCCTCACCCGGCGGCCCCGAGCCGTCGCGCGGCAGCACGTACTCCACGGTGTCCTTGCCGCGCGTCGCGAAGAAGAAGGCGAGCGCCGCGACGAACAGCACGATCGCGGTCCACTGGTTGATGCGCAGGCTCAGGAACGTCACCGCGTGGTCCACGCCGCCGACGGGGTCGATGCGCAGCCCCTCGATCCAGAAGCGCCCGAGGGTGTAACCGGCCACGTAGAGCGCGAACAGCCGCCCGTGCCGCAGGGTGAAGCGTTTGCCCGCCCAGATGAGCACGAAGGCGAGCACGAGGTTCCAGATGGACTCGTACAGGAACGTCGGGTGGTAGAGCCCGTCGACCGTGCCGTCCTTGTTGATGTCGATCTCCAGCCCCCACGGGAGATCGGTCGGCCCGCCGTAGAGCTCCTGGTTGAACCAGTTGCCCCAGCGGCCGATCGCCTGGCCGATGGCGATGCCCGGCGCGACCGTGTCGGCCACGGCCGACAGTGAGATGCCGCGTTTGCGGCAGGTCAGCCAGACGCCGACGGCGCCCAGCGCGACCGCGCCCCAGATCCCCAGCCCGCCGTTCCAGATGAACAGGGCCTCATACGGCTCGTTGGGGGCTTCGGGGCCGAAGTAGAGCTGCCAGTCGGTGATGACGTGGTAGAGCCGGCCACCGATGAGACCGAAGATCACCGCGGGCACGGCGATATCGATCATGGTGCCGGGCGCGCCGCCACGGGCGCGCCAGCGGCGCTCGCTCATCCAGACGGCGATGATGACGCCGAGCACGATGCAGAGTGCGTAGGCCCGGATCGGAATCGGGCCGAGATACCAGACCCCTTGGGGAGGGCTGGGAATCGAGGCAACAAGGGGCATGTCAGGTGAGGGTAGCGGACCGGCGGGCTACTTGGCTGCGTTGAGGACGGCCTCGCGCAGCTCCGACGGGCGGAAGAGGACCTCGTTGTCCATCTCGACGCCGTTGAGCTTGACCGTGGGCGTGCCGGTCAGGTTTTGCTCCTTGTTGACCTTGTCGCTGTAGCTCTGCTGGACACCGGCGTACTGCTGCTTGGTCACGCACTGCTCGAAGCCGGCCTCGGTGATGCCGACGTCCTTGCCCCACCCGACGAGCTGGTCGATCTTGAAGCCCTCGACGGTCTCGCTCGGCTGCTTCTCGAAGAGGGTGTCGTGGAAGGCCATCCACTGCTTGCCGTCCTTCACGCAGCGGGCCGCGGCCCCGGCGCGGATGGAGTTGCCGCGCGTCGGCTCCTCGCTGAAGATCGTGATGGGGTGGTAGACCACCTTGGCCTTACCCTCGGCGGCGAGGTTCTTGAACGTGGACCCGCTGACCCGCTCCAGTTCCTTGCAGGCCGGGCACTGGAAGTCCTCGTAGATGTCGATCACCGGCTTGTCGACCCCGGCGTTGCCCATCGTGACGCCCGCGTCGGCCGCGACGGTGATCGGCGCGAGGTTGGCGCCCGCCTCCTCCGACTTGGAGCGGTTCATGTTCCAGAGGATCCCCGCCCCCAGCGCGGCCACCGCCACGACGCCCGCCGTGGTGTAGGTGATGATCCGCCGGCGCTGCTCCCGCTTGCGATCGGCGGCCTGCTGCTCCTTGATCCTGTCGCGCGCCGACTTCTCGCGGTCGCCCTTGCCCATCAGTCGTTCTCCTTGTCATCCACCGTGTGCAGTCCGAGGGCCCCGTCGAGGGCGAAACGCCCCGGCGGGAATCGCGCGGCCCAGACGCCGAGCACCACCAGCCCGAAATCCCGCAGGATGTCGATCAGGTACGTCGGCTCCTGGCCCTTCTTGAGCTCGCCGCCACCCCCGAAGCAGCCGCAATCGATCTTGTAGCCCTTCGCCCACGCCCAGGCGATGCCGAAGACGAAGGCGAGCATCAGCAATGCCCCGACGACCGCCACCACCCTGGTCATCAGGCCGATCACGAGCAGGATGCCGATGATGATCTCCATGATCGGCAGCGCGTAGCCCACGATGGTGGCCAGCGACTCGGGCAGCAGCTGGTACGCCTTGACCGCCACCACCGAGTCGGACGGGTTGCCGATCTTCAGCCCCCCGGCCACGATCAGCACCACGCCCAGGACCAACCGGGCGACGGTCGTGACCCAGGGTATCGCCGATCTGACGTTGCGTGACGATGACGACGCGGCCACGGTGATCTCCTTCATGTCTTCGCCTGCGACAGCGCACAGTACTCGCAGGACATCCGATCACGGGCTGGATAAGCGTCGGCTAAGGCAAAATCCTTCCTCATCCGCACCGGAACAGGGCATCGCCCCAGTCCGCGTGGTCGTTGCCGGCCCCGTCGCCGCCGTCGCCGGCGACGAGTTCCACGAACCGCGCGCCGCGCACGTCGGCGCTCAGCTCGTGGGCCGGATCGGCCCCGCGCAGGACCGGAGTCCCGGCCTTGACCACCCCGTCGGCCAGCACGGTGTAGCTCACCGAGCCGCGCGGCGCGGCCTGCGAGTCGTCTACGCCGACGACGGCGGTGAAAGCGGCGCACCGTCCGCCCAGGTAGTAGCGGATCTTCGCGGGCGCGTGCGTCCCGAGGCCCTTGGCGAAGACCCGGCCGCCGACGGTGAGCGGCGAGCCGTCGCCCTGGGCCCTGTCGCCGTTGGACTGGTCCCGCTCCACCGGCCCCCAGCCGTTGTCGGCCGACACCCACTCCAGGTCACCGGCGTAGGCGTCGGCCGTGGGCGGCGGCGGGAGCGTCCTGACGAGCGCGAGGCCGGCCACGCTCTTGCCCGCGTACGCGGCGGTCGCCTTCAGCTCGTAACCGTCGTGGGCGGCGTCGGCGGGCGGGGTGACCTTCCACACAGTGGTGAGCGCCGCGCCCGGCTCGACGTCGCCGCGCCCCTCCCCTTCGACTCTCCAGCCGGGCGGCGCGGTGAGGTGTATCTCGGCGCCGCGGGCGGCCGCGTCCTCCAGGTTGGTGAAGACGGTGGTGACCTCGTTGGCGACGCCCTGCTCCACGTGCGGGTGGGCCGGCCTGACCTCCAGCGTGGCGCAGGCGGCGGGCTCGGCGACGGGTCCGAGGTCCTTGACGGCGAAGTCGTCGAGGATGAAGTCGGCGCCCGGCTGCTCGGCGCGCAGCGAGCGCAGGCCCACCCAGGCGTCGCCGCACCCTGCCACGACCCGTTCGGTGAAGCGGGTGGTGGAGCGCCGCTCGGGGATCGGGGTGCGCCGGGTCTCGACGCTTCTGCCGCCCTTGTCGTAGCCGGTCACCCAGGTATAGGCGTCGGCCAGGGCGTTCTGGTAGGCGAAGGAGACCTCGTAGGCGTGGCCGTTCACGAACCGGGCGGTCTGGGGGACCGTCCGGTAGACCAGGCCCTGCCGTTCCTCGTGGACCTTCAGTGACCAGTCTCCGGCCAGCACGTCGTCGACCGCCTTGCCGTTCCACCCCTTCTGCGTGTACGGCTCGCGCCGCTGCGCCAGGTGGGTGCGGGCGTCGAAGGAGCCGCCCGCGTCGCCCTTGACGAACGGCCCCCAGCCCGCCTCCGGCGCCTCGAAGCCGTCCTGACCCGTGGTCGCGACCACACGGGCGTCGTCCACCCGCACGGCCCCCTCCGCGTCCGCCGCCGCGATCCTCAGCTTGACGGGACCGGCGGGGGCGGTGAAGCGCACGCGGACGCGCTGGAAGTAGGTGTCGTGCTTCTCGTCGGAGGCGATGTGGTTCTTGGCCGTGGACCTGTCCAGCCGGACCTGCTGCCCGCCGATCTCCAGGGTGACGGCGCGGGTGCGGCCCGGCTCGATCTCCACGAACGCCTCGGCGGCGTAGCGGCGGCCGGGGCGCAGGCCGGTGACGCGCTGCTCCAGCGCGGCCGGCGCGCCGCCGCCGAGGTGGGCGTGGCGCTGGCCGAGGTCGTTGACGCGCAGGCTCACCGGGCCGGTCGTGGTCCAGGCGCGCTCGCCGTTGAAGCCCGGGTCGCGCAGGCCGCTGCCCTCGCCCCACCCGGGCTCGGGCCGCCGGGGCGGATCGCCGGGGTAGAGCACGTACGGCACGCCGGGCTCGGCGGTGATCGTGATCCGGCCGCCGGACGGGGTGAGCGTGCCCTCGGCGACCCGGCCCCGCGGGGTGAGCCGGTAGATCTTCATCGGCCGGTCGGCCGCCCAGGTGGTCGGTCCGCCCGCCGGGTTGTAGTGGTAGGACCTGCCCTCCCACGGCAGCAGGTAGGCGGTTCCGTCGAGGACCTTGCGGTCTTTGACGAACAGTGCGCGCCTGCCGCCGGTGAAGGTGCCGCGCACGCCGTTCTCGAAGAGGATCTCCCCGTCCGCCCACTTCGTGATCGGCTGCCGCTGCAGGAACTTGACCGGCAGGTTGTGCTCCCAGATGTTGCGGTAGAAGGCGTTCCAGTTGTTCTCGGCCGTCCAACCCTCGAACTCGACGATGCGGGCGTTGCCGAGGATGGGGTGGGCGTTCCAGACGTCCTTCTGATGGTTGCGGATGAAGCGGATGATCTGGGAGTTCAGGCCCTTGTTGGTGACGCCACCGTAGTTGAGGTCGTTGGCCCAGTGGGCCCACAGGGACGAGCGTTCCAGCTTGTCCGACCACTCCGTGGTCACCTGCCAGCCCTGGCGGCGCAGTTCGGCCAGCGTACGGTCGGCGACCCAGCCGAACGGGCGGAAGACGTCCACGTACAGGACCGACAGGTTGCGGTCGGTCTCCTCGCGCAGCCGCAGGAAGCGCTCGGCGAGGGTTCCCGCGGTCAGGTCGCGGCGCTGGTCGATGCGGTAGGACTGGTCGAGCCAGTTCCAGCCTTTGACGTTCTTGTCCACCAGGGTCTCGCTGAACGTCTTCGCCTCCGGGTAGGACTCGGTGGCGTTGACATGCACGCCGAAGCCGGCGTTCCAGCGCCTGCCGGACTTCAGCAGGGTGTTGAGGTCCTTGAGGCCGCCGGCGCGGGTGTTGTAGTTGCCGCCGTAGTCCGGGTGCGCCGAGTCGTGGCCCTCCGACTGGTAGCCCTTCAGGAGGGCGAGCTGGCCCAGCCCGTCGGTGGCCAGGGCGATGCGTTTGACGTCGTCCAGCGTGCGTAGGAACGGGTGCGTCGCCTGGCTGCTGAAGTTGAACGGGATGTGCGTCACCACGCGCCCGCTCGTCTCGTCCGCGCCGGGCGGGGTGACGGCGATGTCGCGGAAGGCGATCGCGCCGTCCTGCCAGTCGAGCGTGCCGTCACCGTTGGCGTCAGGCATCACGACCACCTTCGCCCACGGCAGCTCCTCCGTGAACGGCGCGCCCGCCGCCCGGTAAGTCCACTGCCCGCTCCACACACCCACCCTGACCACACCGTCGGCGCCCCTGCGCGCCTGGTGCCACAGGCGTGCGGCGTCCTTGTCGGTGGCGCCGGCGGGCTGGTCGTGGACGGAGTTGGTCTCGACGGCGGCGGCCAGCCGGTCGGTGCTGACGATCCCGTAGGTCGCCCCGACCGGCTCCGCCTCGGCCGCCGTCTGCGCCGTGACCTTGGCGAACACGTCCGCCGTCCGCGTCGAGTTCGGATCCAGCCGGGTGAACGCCGTCGCCGCCCCCGCCTGGTCGCCGCCCACCGACACCAGGTCGTGGCCGGGCAGGTCGATCGTGCCCACGCGGAAGGCCGGGGTGTCGCGCACGGCCTCGACGGCGAAGGTCGCCACGCGCCCTCTCACGCTGATCGCCGCGTCGAGCTCGACGCCGCCCAGGCCGGCGAAGGTCAGCCGGTAGCGGGCGGACTTCCCGTCCGTGCCGGTGAGGGCCGCCGTGACCGGGTACGGCCGGCCGTTCAGGACGACGGCGGGCACCGCCGTACTGCCGCCCAGTCGTGCCCCGCTCGCGCGGTCGGTATAGCCGAGCACGCGCGGAAAGCCCGGATCGACCTCGACGGCGAGCTCGCCGGAGGTGAGCGTCAGAGGCCGTGCGACCTGTGCGGGGCTGGGCGGGATGTGCTGAACGCCCGGTCGCGGCGCGCCGGTCGCGGGCTCCTCCGGCGAGGGCGGCTCATAGCGCGGCATGGCGGACGGCGATGCGGGGGCCGGGGTGAGCGGGGTCGTGGGCGGCTCGGGCGGAGCGGAGTGGGCCGGGGCGGCCATGGCGAGGGACAGCACGGCGGCGAGCGGCCCTGATAACCAGCGACGCAAGGGATCCTCCTCCTGGGACCCCCATTGTCCTCTTATTTGACAAAAAATCCTGACTTACCCGAAACGTTGGGCGCGAAATTCACCCGGCGGCATCCCCGTCCGGCGGGTGAACAACCGCGTGAAGTACGCCGGATCGTCATACCCCACCCGCCGCGCGACCGCCGCCACCGGCAGATCGGTCCCGGCCAGCAGATCCTTGGCCTGGTTGAGCCGGACCGTCAGCACGTAGTCCTTCGGACTGCACCCGGTCAGCCGCCGCACCCGCCGCCGCAGCTCGGCCAGCGGCAGCCCCAGCCGCCTGGCGTGCTCGGCCACCGGGATCGGCAGGCAGGCGTCCCTCGCGAGCGTCTCCAGCACGCCGTCCGGCCCCTCGCCCACGCGGGCGTGCCGCAGCGCCACCAGCACCTCGTGAACGACCGCCGACGTCTCCACCTCCAGGTACGGGCTGCCGCGCCGGCACGCCTGGACGATGCGCCCGATGGCGCGGGCGGCCGGCTCTGACGTGGTCAGCGGCGTCACCGGCCGCCCGTCGCCCAGGAACCCCAGCTCGGTGTAGGTGGCCACCGCTGAGCCGGTGAAGTCGACGAACCACTCGGTCCAGCCGGGCGCGTGCGGCGCGTAGTGGTGCCGGACGCCGGGACGCAGCCAGAGCACGGCGGGCGCGCGGCCGTGTCGGTCACCTTGTCGATCCTGAACGTCGTGGTCCGGCCCCGCACCCCCACCGACGCCTCCAGCGCCACACCGCCCAGCGCGGCGAAGGTCAGCCGGTAGCGGGCGGACTTCCCGTCCGTGCCGGTGAGCGTCCCCGTCACCGGGTACGGCGTGCCGTTCAGGACCACGACCGGGGCGGTGGTGCTGCCGCCCAGGGTGGCCCCGCCGGCCCGATCGGTGTAGCCGAGCACCCGGGGGAAGGCCGGGTCCAGGGAGACGGACAGTTCCCGCGAGGAGATCGTCACCGGGTCCGCGACGGCCGCTGACGGCACCACGGGGCTGGACGGCGCCTCAGACGTCGACGAGGTCGCGGGCGGCGTGGTGACGGCCGGGGTGGCGGGTGGCAGGCGGACGTCCGGTGGTGCGCCGGCGGGGGAGGGGTCCCGCATCCCGGCGGCCTCGGACGAGGCGGCCGGAACCGCGGGTGGGAGCTCTCGCAGCTCGGCCGTCTCCGAGCCTCGTGGCGTGGCGGTCTCCGCGGAGGAGTGCGTGGGGGTGGCGGTGAGGGCGGCGAGCGCGAGGAGCCCGGCTAACGCGGCGGATCGACGGCGCATGTGCGTCCTTTCGTGCGAAGGGTCCGTGCCGCCACCCTGGCGCGATCACCGGACCGCTTCTATGGACAAACCATGTGCCTTGTTGCACTTTTGCGCCCTGGCCCCGGTGAAAGCACGCACAAACGAAAGCGCGGCCCCCGGAAACCCTGGGTGGCCGCGCTTCGCCGTACCGGAGATCAGGCGTGGGAGCGGACCCCCGCGGCCATGTCGCGCGCCAGCTCGGCGCAGGCGGCGCGGCCCGCGGCCTCGTCGGGCGCGTCGAGCAGGCGGCGGATGAAGGCGGAGCCGACGATGACGCCGTCGGCGTAGGAGGCCACCTCGGCCGCCTGCGCGCCGGTGCCGACGCCCAGGCCCACGCAGACGGGCAGGTCGGTGTGCGCGCGGGTGCGCTCGACCAGGCCTTCCGCGGCCACGTTCACGCTCTCGCGGGCCCCTGTGACGCCCATGAGCGAGGCGGCGTAGACGAAGCCGGTGCAGCACTCGACCACGGCCTTGATGCGCTCCTCCGTGGAACTGGGCGCCACCAGGAAGACGGTGTCGATGCCCGCCTCCGCCGAGGCGGTGCGCCACGGCCCGGACTCCTCGGGCGTGAGGTCGGGCGTGATCGTGCCCACCCCGCCCGCACTGGCCAGGTCGCGGGCGAAACGCTCGGCGCCGTAGCGGTCGATCGGGTTCCAGTAGGTCATGACGAGCGTGGCGGCGCCGGTGGCGGCCACCCCCTCGACCGTGCGGAACACGTCGGCGATGCGGGTGCCGTTGGTCAGCGAGCGGTGCACCGCGTCCTGGATGGTGGGACCGTCCATGAGCGGGTCGGAGTACGGCAGGCCGATCTCGATGACGTCGCAGCCCGCCTCGACCAGGGCCGCGGCGGCGGCGATGGCGCCGTCCTTGGACGGGAACCCCGCGGGCAGATAGCCGACGAGCGCCGCCCGGTTGTCCGCCTTGGCCTTGGCGAACACCGTCTGAAGAGTGGTCATGATCGTGAACCCTAGAGGTTGAAGTACTTCATGGCGGTGCCCATGTCCTTGTCGCCGCGCCCGGAGAGGTTGACCAGGATGGTCGCCTCCGGGCCCAGCTCACGGCCGAGCTTGAGCGCTCCGGCGAGCGCGTGGGAGGACTCGATCGCCGGGATGATGCCCTCGGTCCTGGCCAGCAGCGAGAACGCCTCCATGGCCTCGGCGTCGGTGATGCCGTGGTAGGTGGCGCGGCCGCTGTCCTTCAGCCAGGCGTGCTCCGGGCCGACGCCCGGGTAGTCGAGACCGGCGGAGATCGAGTGGGACTCGATCGTCTGACCCTCGTCGTCCTGCAGCACGTAGGTGCGCGAGCCGTGCAGGACGCCGACCGAGCCGGCGGTCAGGGTGAGCGCGTGCTCGCCGCTGGCCAGGCCGTGGCCGCCCGCCTCGTAACCGTGGAGCGCGACGTCCTTGTCGCCGATGAAGGCGTGGAAGATGCCGATGGCGTTGCTGCCGCCGCCGACGGCGGCGCAGACGGCGTCCGGCAGGGCGCCGGTCAGCTCCAGCATCTGGCGGCGCGCCTCCACGCCGATGATGCGGGCGAAGTCGCGCACGATCTCGGGGAAGGGGTGCGGGCCCGCGACGGTGCCGAAGAGGTAGTGGGTGGTGTCGACGTTCGTGACCCAGTCGCGGAAGGCCTCGTTGATGGCGTCCTTCAGCGTCTGCGAGCCGTTGGTCACCGGGACCACGGTGGCGCCGAGCAGCTTCATCCTGGCCACGTTGAGTGCCTGGCGCTCGCAGTCGACGGCGCCCATGTAGATGACGCACTCCAGGCCGAGCAGGGCCGCGGCGGTGGCGGTGGCGACGCCGTGCTGGCCCGCTCCGGTCTCGGCGATGACCCGCTTCTTGCCCAGGCGCTTGGTGAGCAGCGCCTGGCCCAGCACGTTGTTGATCTTGTGGGCGCCGGTGTGGGTCAGGTCCTCGCGCTTGAGGACGATCCGGGCGCCGCCGGCCTGCTCGCCGAAGCGCGGGACCTCGGTCAGCGTGGTGGGCCGGCCCGCGTACGTGCGCAGCAGGTGGTCGAACTCGCGCAGGAACCCCACGTCGTTCTTGGCCGTCTCGTAGACCGAGGCCACCTCGTCGAGCGCCGGGATGAGCGCCTCGGGCACGTAGCGGCCGCCGAAGATGCCGAACTTGCCGTGCACGTCGGGGTCGTCGCCGTAGGCGCCGTTGCCGGCCAGGTCGGCGGCCGTGAGGATGGAGCCGTCTTGTGCCACTGCTATCCCTCTGATCCGTGGTCGGGGCGCGTCGCGGGGTGGGCGCCGGCGGTCACGAGCGCCTCCACGGCCTTGCGCGGGTCCTTGCCGGTGACCAGGCTCTCACCCACGAGGACGGCATCGGCGCCGCCGCGCGCGTAGGCGAGCAGGTCGTGCGGGCCGCGCACCCCGGATTCGGCGATCTTGATGATGTCGTCGGGGATCATCGGTGCGATCTTGCTGAAGACGTCGCGGTCGACCTCCAGCGTCTTCAGGTCGCGGGCGTTGATCCCGATGATCCTGGCCCCGGCCGCGATCGCGCGCTCGGTCTCCTCCACGGTGTGGACCTCGACCAGCGGCGCGAGCCCGATCGAGTCGGCCCGCTCGATCAGCGACACCAGCGCCTCCTGCTCCAGGGAGACGACCATGAGCAGCGCCAGGTCGGCGCCGTAGGCCCTGGCCTCCCACAACTGGTACGCGGTGAGGATGAAGTCTTTGCGCAGGATCGGGATGTCGACCCGGGCGCGCACGGCGGCCAGGTCGTCGAGGCTGCCGCCGAAGCGGCGCTGTTCGGTCAGCACGCTGATGACGTGCGCGCCGCCCGCTTCGTAGTCGGCGGCGAGCGCGGCCGGGTCGGCGATCGCGGCCAGCGCGCCCTTGGACGGGCTTGACCGCTTGACCTCGGCGATCACCGACACCCTGTCGCCGCCGAGTGCCGCATAGGCGTCTCTGGGGGTGGGAGCCCGCCCTGCCCGTTCCTTGAGCTCGTCAAGCGACACGGCCTGCTGTCGTGTGGCCAGGTCCGCTCGCACCCCGTCGAGGATGTCGTCGAGCACACTCACGCGCTGGGGTCCCTCCGGTCGGCAGTGTTGGGGGCGGCTGAGAGTTCGCTTCGCGTCCGCTCCCGGCCTGCACTTGCGATGGTATCGGCCCGGTCGCGCTCACCTCACCATCGGGGCCCGCCTACGGAGCCAAAAAAGCCCCAAACGGAAGATTTCGCACGACCCAATAGACGATCACGACCGCGAGGAAGGCCCAGATGTAGCCCGGATGGGCGAGGGTCGTCCGCCGGGGTGACCCCTTCCACGACCGCACCAGCCACCGGCCCCACCAGAACAACAGGAACGGCACGACCGCGACGGCGAGCGGGTTGAGCCCCAGCGCGGCCACCGGGTCGAGGTGGGCCAGCGCGTGGATGGTCCGCAGTGTCCCGCAGCCGGGACAGAACAGCCCCGTGCCGAACGCCTGCTCGGTCAGCCACAGGAACGGGCACGTCGGATAGTGCCCCGGCTCGTTCGGGTCGACCGCGCCGACGAAGGCGAAGACCGCCGCCGTGCCCGCGGCGACGCCGAGCGGCGGGAGCACGGCCTTCCACCGGTCCGCGGCCCGCCGCTCGAGGTTCGCAACGCTCATGAGGTCAAGTATCGCCTTTAGTACGACGAGTAGCTGCTGGACACGGCGGCCGCGATGATCACGAAGTAGATGATCAGGCCGATGATGAGCAGCACGTAGTAGATGATGCCGCCGATCAGCGAGCGCTTCCACCAGGTCTTCGCCTCCTCGGAGGCCAGCATCGCGCCCTGGTAGTCACCCGCCTGCCACTTGGAGTTGACCTGCGACGACTTCACGATCGAGACGATGCCCAGAGGAAGGCAGCAGAAGATCGTGGTCAGGATCGCCGCCACCAGGTGGTTGTCCGGCGGCGTCTGCCCGCCCCCGTAGCCGCCGGGCTGGCCGTAGCCGCCGCCGCTCGGGGGTTGCTGACCGTAACCGCCGCCCCCGGGAGGCTGCTCGCCGTAGCCCCCGCCGCTCGGAGGCTGCGCGCCGTAGCCTCCGCCGGGAGGCTGCTGGCCATAGCCGCCGCCGCTCGGCGGCTGCTGGCCGTATCCCCCACCGGGGGGCTGGGCACCGTAACCGCCGCTGCCGCCCTGGTTTCCGTAGCTCATGACTGGAGACTCCTCGTGTGGTGCTTGTGGCGAGTTGCCCGCCGCAGCATAGCGACCTACCACGCCCCACATGGGGAATTATCCGTCATTAGGATGATTTGTGACCTGACCGCAAGGACGATGTCAGTAGCTCGTGCCCGCCGCGCTCGCCAGTCCGAACATCGCCAGGATGAAGCCGCCGAACACCAGCCAGCCGATCACCCATGCCACGATCGTCAGGTAGGAGGTGATCAGTCCGGCCACGGCCAGACCGTGCCCCTCACCGCCGTTGCGCTTCACCTGGGCCAGCGCGACGTGGCCGCAGATCGCGCCCGGGATGCTGGTCAGGCCGCACAGGAACAGGCCGACGATGCCGAGGATCAGCGAGGTGATGGCCATGCCGTTCGTCTGGCCCGGAGGTTTGCCGTAGGCGGCCGGCTGGCCGTAGGCGGGCTGGGCGTAGACGGGCTGCTGGGCGTAGGCCTCCTGGGCCTGGCCGTAGCCGCCTGAGGGCTGGCCGTAGCCGTAGCCGGGCTGTTGCTGCGCGTAGGGATCCGGCTGGCCGTAACCGCCGCTGCCCGGCTGGGGCTGGCCGTAACCGCCACCGCTGCCGGGCTGCTGGCCGTAGCCACCGCCACTACCCGGCTGTTGGCCGTAACCGCCACCACTACCCGGCTGCTGGCCGTAGCCACCGCCGCTGCCGGGCTGTTGGCCGTAGCCGCCGCCGCTGCCGGGCTGCTGCTCGTAGCCGCCGCCGCTGCCCGGCTGCTGGCCGTATCCCCCGCCGGGCGGCTGCGCGCCGTAACCGCCGCTGCCGTCCTGGTTGCCGTAGGTCATGCTGCCGCGCCCTTCGTCATCGTGGCCCCTTGCACGGAAGCGTAGGTCAGGAACCTCGATCAACACCCGAGAGCCCCGGATATTTCGGGACTCAGCTCGTGGGATCGTCGCCTCTGTCCAGAGCGTCCCACATCGAACGGTCGTCCGCAGGCCGCTGCCCCGCCGGCCGCCGCTCGTAGCGGGCGGACATGGCCGTCCAGCGCCCGCCGCGTACCACCGCCATCACGCCCCCCACCAGCACCAGCGCCGCGCCGACGCCCGCCACCACCGGCCAGGCCATCTCGATCGTGTACGCCGGATCCGTCACCCCATGAAGCGCCGGGACGTTCCGGGCCCACCCGGCGATCGACCCCGGCGACAGCGCCGAGAACGTGATCCATCCGAGGCCCGCGCCGCACAACCCCAGCAGCGCGCCCACCACGCGGCGCATCACTCCCTTGGTCGCCAGCACCGCCACCACACCGGCCAGCGCCGCCAGCCCCACCGCGGTCAGGCCGCCGCTCAGGTCGCCGCCCGTCCCGGCGGCGGTGACCCCGCCCGTTCCCGTGGCCGTGCCCGCGGCGCGCACCCAGACGCGGCCCGCCGCCAGCAGCACCAGCAGGCTGCCCGCCGCGGTGGCCGCCGCCCAGACCCACGTCTCCCTGTTCACGGCAGCAGCGCGTCCGCGTCGAAGCAGGTGCGGTCGCCCGTGTGGCAGGCGGCGCCCACCTGGTCTACCTTGAGCAGGACCGTGTCACCGTCGCAGTCGAGCGCGACCGCCTTCACGTGCTGGACGTGGCCGGAGGTGTTCCCCTTCACCCAGTACTCCCGCCGGCTGCGCGACCAGTAGGTGGCGCGGCCGGTGGTGAGCGTGCGATGCAGCGCCTCGTCGTCCATCCAGGCGAGCATGAGCACCTCGCCGGAGTCGTACTGCTGGACGATCGCGGGCACCAGCCCGTCGGAGCCGCGCTTGAGGCGCGCGGCGATGTCGGGTTCCAGGGACATGCCGCCATTCAACCAGCCCCGCCCCCTGCTTCTTCCCCCGCTCCCCGCCTCCCGCGCCGGGTCAGGAGTGGGCGGCGGAGATCCAGGAGGCGTGGAGGCCGGCGTAGACGCCCTCCTCGCCGACCAGGTCGTCGTGCGCGCCCCTCTGCACCAGCCGGCCCCCGTCGAACACCAGCACCTCGTCCGCGTTCTCCGCCGTGGACAGCCGGTGGGCGATGGAGATGGCCGTGCGGCCCCTGGTGACGCCCTCCAGGGCGCGGGCCAGCCGTACCTCGGTGGCGGGGTCGACGGCGGAGGTGGCCTCGTCGAGCAGGAGGAGGTCGGGGTCGGCGAGATAGGCGCGGGCGAGGGCGACGAGCTGGCGTTCGCCGGCCGACAGCGACTCGCCGCGCTGCCCGACCGGGGTGTCGAGGGCGGCGGGCAGGCCGTCCACCCAGTCGGCCAGGCCGAGCTCGGTCAGCGCGAGGGCGATCTCGGCGTCGGTCGCGGACGGCCGGCCGTACCGGATGTTGTCGGCGAGTGTGCCGTCGAACAGGAAGCCGTCCTGCGGCACCATCACGATGCGCTCGCGCAACGACGAGAAGCGGATGTCGCGCAGGTCGTGGCCGTCGATGGTGACGCGGCCCGCGGCGGGGTCCATGAGGCGGGTCAGGAGCTTGGCGAACGTCGTCTTGCCCGAGCCGGTCTCCCCCACGATCGCCACGCGCGAGCGCGGCGGGATCTCCACGGTGACCTCGCGCAGGACGGGCTCGCCGCCGGGGTAGGCGAAGTGCACGTCTTCGAACTTGACGGAGATGGGGCCGCGGGGCAGCTCCGCGCCCTTCTCGCCCGGGTCGGCCACGTCGGGCGGGGTGTCGAGGACGCCGAGGATACGCCGCCAGCCGGCGACGGCGTTCTGGGCCTCGTTGAGCACCTCGGTGGCGATCTGGAGCGGCGAGACGAACAGGGTGACGAGGAACAGGAAGGCGACGAGCTTGCCGGCCGAGATGCCGCCGGACAGGCCGAGCTGGACGCCGAGCAGGACGATCCCGGCGATGGCCAGGGCGGCGACGATCTCCGTCAGCGGGAAGACGAATCCGACGATCGTCTGGGCCCGGATCTGGGCGGAGCGGTTGGCGTCCACGCTGGTGTCGACACGCTCGGCGGTGCGGTTCTCGGCGGCGTGGGCGCGGATCACGGCGGCGCCGACCACGGACTCGCTGACGGCGGCGAGCATGTCGCCGGTGCGTTCGCGCACGACGGTGTACGCCCGCGACAGCAGCCGCTGGAAGCGCGGCAGGGCGATCATCAGCGGGATGAAGCAGATCCACACCAGGAGGGTGAGCTGCCAGGAGTAGATGAACATGAGCACCGTGGCCACGAGCAGCTGCCCGAGCGCCACGATGATCATCAGGCCGCCCCACTGCATGAAGGTGCTGATCTGGTCGACGTCGTTGGTGACGCGGGAGACCAGGGCGCCGCGGCGTTCGGTGTTCTGGGTGAGGACCGACAGGTCGTGCACGTGCCGGAACCCGCGTACGCGCAGCGTCGCCAGGGACGACTCGGTGGACTTGTAGAGGCGGACGTTCATCAGGTAGCCGGCCAGGGCCGTCAGGATGACCGCGACGGCGCACAGCGCCACCGCCCCGAAGATGTACGAAAGATCGGGCTTGCCGCCCTTGAGGCCGGTGTCGATCGTCTGCTGCACCGCGATCGGCACGATGATCTTGCCGACGGTGGCGACGACGGCCAGGGCCATCGTGCCGATCAGGCCGTTGCGGAACTCGGGCGTCAGGGACAGCCCCCGCCGTACCGTGGCCAGCGCCGTGCGCTCCACTCCCCGCAGAGCCATCAGGCGCTCACCCCTTCTTGTTCGCCGGCTTCGATCGCCGCGCGCTCGGACTCCTCGCGCTCGTAGGCGGTCACGAGGTTGCGATAGCCCTCGCTGCGGGCCAGGAGCTCCTCGTGGGTGCCCCGGTCCCCGACGCGACCGCGCTCCAGGAAGACCACCTCGTCGGCCAGGGCGATCGTGGCCATCCGGTAGGCGACCACGACGGTGGTGGAGGACTCGGCGGAGTCGCGCAGGCCGTACAGGATCTTGGCCTCGACCTGCGGGTCCACGCTGGAGGTCGCGTCGTCGAGAATCAGCAGGCGCGGCCCGCGCACGATCGCGCGGGCCAGCGCGATCCGCTGGCGCTGGCCGCCGGAGAGGGTGGTGCCGCGCTCGCCGACGCGGGTCTCCAGGCCGTCCGGCAGCCGCGCGACGAAGCCGTCCGCCTGCGCCAGCCGCAGCGCCGCCCACACCTCCTCGTCGGTGACCTCCAGGCCGAGTGCGACGTTGCCGCGCACGGTGTCGTCGAACAGGAACGTCTGCTGCGGCACCAGCGCCGCCGAGCGGGCGATCGCGCCGTAGGCGAGCTCGCGCAGGTCCTCGCCGTCGAGCCTGACCGCGCCGTCGCCCGGGTCCACCAGCCGCACCAGCAGCTGGGTGAGCGTGGACTTGCCCGACCCGGTGGGTCCCACCAGCGCCACGGTACGGCCGGCCGCCACGTCGAAGCTCACCCCGTGCAGCACCTCGCTGTCGCCGTAGGCGTAGGAGACGTCGTCGACCTGGAGGGAGGCGGGCCGCGTGCCGGCGGGTTCGGCGGAGCCGTACTCCATGGAACCGCTCGCGTCGAGCACGGCCTGCACCCGCGTCCAGCCGACCACGCTGCGGGGCAGTTCCGCCAGCACCCAGCCGAGCGCCCTGATCGGGAAGGACAGCAACGTGAACAGGTAGGCCACCTGCACCAGCTCACCCGAGTTGATCGAGCCGGACGACAGCCGCATCGCGCCCACGGCCAGCACGACGAGCACGCCGAGCGTCGGCAGCGCCTCCAGCATGGGGTCGAACAGGCCGCGCACCCGCCCGACCGCGATGTTGGCGTCGCGCAGCTCGTGCGCGCGCCGCTGGAAGCGCTCGGTCTCCAGCGCCTCGCGGCCGAGCGTCTTGACGACGAGGGCGCCGTCGAAGCTCTCGTGCGCGATCTCGCTGACCTCGGCGCGCAGTTGCTGGGCGCGGGTCGCGAGCGGGCTGAGCTTGCGCTGATAAATCAGATTCAGTACGGCTATCGCCGGAAAAATAAGGAAACCGACCAGCGCCAGGGCCGGGTCGGTGAACAGCATGGCGATCGCGGCCGTGAACAGCATGACGATCACGCCCACCGCCATCGGCAGCGGGGCCAGCGGCGCCCAGGCCGCCTCGGCGTCGGCGCTGGCGTTCGACAGCAGCTGGCCGGTGGGGTGCTGGTGATGCCAGGACAGCGGCAGCCGCAGGTACTGCTTGGTGACGTCGCGGCGCGAGCGCGCCTGCATGCGGTACTGGACGACACCGGCGAAGATGCGCCGGCCCGCCACGCCGATCGACTTGAGCAGCGCGGTGCCCATGATCAGCAGGGTGGCCGACCAGAGCACCCCTGAGGTGATGTCGCCCTTCTCGAAGGCGGGCAGGACGGCGTTCTCCGTCGCCCAGCCCAGGGCCCACGCCGAGGCCACGGTCATGCCGCCGTACAGGCCGCTGGCCAGCACGGCGATCGCGAACACCGCCTTCTCCGTGCGGATGGCCACCCCAAGGACGCCCAGTCCTTGACGCATCACGGCCGAGGTGACCTTGCTCGCCACTCGGGGGGATTCCTTCCCAACGGGGATATTTCTACATAGTGACTATCACGGCTGATCACCCCGTTATTCCCACAGGTAGGCTGGGCCTCGTGACTCACGCCCGTGCCGAACGCTCCGCGATCTGCGATCTGCTCGACCAGACCGGCCCCGACGCGCCCACCCTGTGCACCGGGTGGACGACCTACGACCTGGCCGCGCACCTGGTTCTGCGGGAACGCCGCCCGGACGCCGCGGCCGGCATCGCGCTCAGGCCGCTGGCCGGACACACCGCCTCGGTGCAGAACGGGCTGAAGGCCAAGCACCCCTTCCCCGAGCTGGTCGGGATGGTCCGCAAACCCGGCGGCTTCTACGGGCTGCTGCCGTTCCTGGACGAGGCGGTCAACACGCTGGAGTTCTTCGTCCATCACGAGGACGTCCGGCGGGCCCGGCCCGGATGGGAGCCGCGCCCGCTGTCCGACGACTTCGAGCGCCTCATCTGGAAGCGGCTGGCCATGGGGGCCCGCCTCATGCTGCGCAAGTCGCCCGTGGGCGTGGTGCTGCACCGGCTGGGCGGGGGCGTCGCGCTGGGCGGGGCGCAGGAAGGGCCCAAGGTCGAGGTGACCGGGCGGGCGGGCGACCTGCTGTTGTTCTGCTTCGGCCGCCAGCAGCACGCCCGCGTGGACCTCACCGGCGACGAGGACGCCGTGGCCCGCCTCCTCAACGCCTCCCTGGGCGTCTAGGAGTCCGGGGCCTTCTTGGACGACATGTGCTCCTGGGCCACCCGCCGCAGGGCGCCCACGATGGCGTCGCCCAGGCGGGTGCCGAGCGCGACGATCTCGACCGCCTGCTCGCGGTCCTCGACGTCGCCCATCACCCGCATGTCCACCTCGGCGATGCGCTCGGCGGCGTCGGCGTAGTCGCCGAGCGCGGCCACCATGTCCTGGCGGCCGAGTTCGTCCAGCGCGGCCAGCACGCCCACCAGGGTGCCGATGGCGGGGTTGCCGCCGGCGTCCTGCCACCCCTTGCGCTCCAGCAATTCGGCCACGATCCGCTCCGCCTTGTCGCGATGAGGTCCCGGGCGGGGGTTGTCGTGGGTGGTGACGGTCTTCTGCGCCTCCCCCATCAGGTCGAACAGGGCGACGCGCGGGTTGTCGAGGTGGGCGGCGAGGTCGCGGATGGCGGCGATGCCGAGCCCGCCGTACTCGACGAGCGCGCGCACCAGGCGTAGCCGCTTGACGTGCGCCGGCCCGTATTCGGCCTGGTTACGGCCGACCGGACGGCCGGGCTCCAGCAGCCCCTCCCGCATGTAGTACTTGATCGTCGCCACGGGGACCCCGGCCGTCTCGCTCAGCTCTGCCATCCGCACGTCTCTATCCTCCCCTTGCCAATGTTGGATAGCTTAGCTATAGATAGTAGAAAGCATCACTATCCACTCGCACCGGGGGACCTTCCATGCACCGCCCACTCGTGATCTTCGGCCTGGCGATGGCCGCGCTCTCGCTCGTCACCGGCGCCGCCCTGCTCATCGACGACCGCACGCTCGACGGCATGCCCCTGTGGGCCAAGCCGCTGAAGTTCGCCGTCTCCTTCACCATCTACTCCTTCACCTGGGCCTGGCTCCTGTCCTTACGGAAGGGCAAGGGCCGCTGGGGCCACCGGGCCGGGACGATCCTGGCCGTCACCGGCGCCGCCGAGGTGGCGGTCATCGTCGTGCAGGCGTCCCGGGTCACGCACAGCCACTTCAACGTCGCCACCCCGCTCGACTTCACCCTGTGGGTCGGCATGGGCGTCACCATCGCCGTACTCCTGCTGGCCAACATCGCCGCCGCCGTCGCGGTCCTGCTCGATCGCCCCTCCGACCGGCCGCTGGCCTGGGCGATCGGCGCCGGCCTGATCGTCTCCACGATCGGCCTGGCACTGGGCGGCCTGATGGCGTTCCCCGGCGAGGACCAGGAGGGCAACCTCATGGGCGCCCACAGCGTCGGCATGGCCGACGGCGGCGCCGGCCTGCCCGTGCTCGGCTGGAACACCCTGGCCGGCGACCTGCGCGTGCCCCATTTCGTCGGCATGCAC
This sequence comes from Nonomuraea sp. NPDC050540, assembly GCF_044457485.1. NCBI lineage: Bacteria > Bacillati > Actinomycetota > Actinomycetes > Streptosporangiales > Streptosporangiaceae > Nonomuraea > Nonomuraea sp. NPDC050540. Next base: position 604,509 of record NZ_JBITHA010000003.1, on the reverse strand, counting down.
GCCCTGCAGATCCTCCCCCTGCTCGCGCCCCTGACCCGCAAACTCCACGACACGGTACGGCTGCGCCTGATCGCCGTCGGCGGCGCCGGCTACACGGCCCTGCTGGCGCTGCTGACCTGGCAGGCGCTGCGCGGCCAGTCGATCGTCAGCCCCGACGCCCTCACCCTGGCCGTCGCCGCCGCCCTGGCCGTGGCCGTCCTGTCCGCCGCCCTCGCCTCGCTGCGCCTGCCCACCCTGGAGAACTCCCGATGACCGAGACCCTGTTCACGCTCAGCTTCGTGGCGGCCGCGCCGTTCTGGGCCCTGATGATCGTGGCGCCGGCGTGGCGGGTGACCCGGGCGGTGGCGGCCTCGCCCCTGATCGTCCTGCCCGCGGTGGCGGTCAACCTGGTCCTGCTGCTGCCCCTGCTGGGCGCGTTCTGGCCCGTGGTGACACGGCCCACCCTGGCCGGGCTCCAGGCCCTGGTCGCCTCGCCGGAGGCGCTGGCCGCGCTGTGGGCCCAGATCATCGCCTGGGATCTTTTCGTGGGCCGCTGGATCTATCTCGACAGCCGCGAACGGGGCCTGCACCCCCTGCTGATGGCCCCGGTGCTGTTCCTCACGATCCTGCTCTCCCCCATCGCCCTGCCCCTCTACCTGGGACTCCGTCTCACGACTCGGAATTACGGCGTGGCAGGCGCACCCCGGGGCGACAAAGCCCGTACCATGACGTAGGAAAGACGCCCCCCGGTTATGATCAAGAACATCTTCACAGAAGATGCCAGTGATCGCCCAGATCCGGGTATATACGGCTGGGAATGGACTGCAGGAGGCCCCCCATGCAGGTCAAGAAGGTGGTCACATACGTCGCGGTGGCGTTCGTGATCTTCTACTTGTTCACCCGGCCGGCCCAAGCCGCCGCCGCCGTGAACGGCGTGTTCGACGGAATCGTCAATGGAGCGAACCAACTGGCCGTGTTCTTCACCAACGTTCTGAACTGAGAAACGTCTTCGTCTGCGGAAGTCGCTTCCTTGAGCTGCCGGTTCGTGCTACGCAGACAGGATGGAAGATCGTCAGAGCGTCACCAGGGTCCATCAGCCTGATCCCGCCGTCAACCGCATTCTGGAACGCGCGGAGATCGATGGGATCGAGCTGATCCGGTTCCTCTACGCCGACCATGGAGGCGTCATCCGTGGCAAGGCGGCGTCGCGGTCACTGCTGGCCGAGCGGCTGGAAACGGGAATCGGGCACACGGTGGCCATGATGGCGATGAACATGCTCGACCAGCTCCAGGAGGTCGAGCAGCTGGGACCCGTCGGCGAGGTCAGGCTCGTGCCTGACCCCGCGACCTTCGTGCCGCTGCCTTACGCGCCCGGCGCCGCCGCGATGATGGCGGACCAGCGCCAGGCCGACGGCAGTCCGTGGGACGCCTGCCCGCGCACCTTTCTCAAGGACGCCGTGGCCACCCTCGACCGTGCGGGCTACACGCTGGTGGCCGCCTTCGAGCCGGAGTTCACGCTCGGCCACCGCCAGCCCGGCCCCGGCGGCGGACCCGACCGGCTCGTCCCCCTCGACGACACGCTCTGCTACGCCGCCACCGGCTTCGACACCGCCCACGACTACACGATGCGCCTGATCCACGCCCTCGAGAAGCAGGGGCTCCAGGTCGAGCACTACCACCCGGAGCTCGGCCCCGGCCAGCAAGAACTGTCCGTCCGCCACGCTCCCGCCCTGCGCGCGGCCGACAACCACGTCATCTACCGCGAGACCGTGCGCGGCGTGGCCGTCCGCATGGGCATGTGGGCCTCCCTGGCCCCGAAACCCCTGGCCGAACAGGCCGGAAACGGCGCCCACCTGCACCTGTCGCTGTGGCGCGAGGGCCGCAACCTCTTCGCCGACGACGACGTGCGCGGCTGGTTCGTCGGCGGCCTGCTCGCCCACCTGCCCGCCCTGACCGCGCTCACCTGCGGCAGCGTCAACAGCTTCCGCCGCCTGGGCCCGCGCATGTGGTCGAGCGGCTACGCCGTCCACGGCCCGGACAACCGCGAGGCGGCGGTCCGCGTGTGCTCCCCGCTGGGCGCCGGCGGCGAGACCAACCTGGAGCTGAAGCCCTCGGACTCCTCGGCCAATCCGTACCTGTCGCTGGGCGCGGTCATCCACGCCGGACTGGACGGCATCCGCCGCAAGCTCGACCCGGGCGAGCCGGTCACCGTCGACCCCGACACCGAGCCGGGCCGCTACCCGCGCCTGCCCGCCTCGCTGACCGAGGCGCTGGACGCGCTGGAGGCCGACCAGGTGCTGATGACCGCCCTGGGCGAACTGCGCGCCCGCGCGTACCTGACGGTCAAGCGCTCGGAGGCGGCGGCGTTCGGCGAACACGACGCCGCCTTCGAGCTCTACAACCACATGCGAGCCTTCTAGACCCGCACGCCTTCAAGCGGGTTTCGGCCCCGCATGTACCTTCGCGCCACAAGCGGGTCCTCCGGACCCGCGCGTGCTCTCTAGGCCTGTCCGGTCTCGAAGCGCTGGATCTTCGAGCCGTCCGGGGTGAGGACGAAGCGCCAGCGGGTCTTCATCTCGCCCCACGTGTCGTTGCGGAACCGGGCGAGCATCGACAGCCCGTCCGGCTCCTGCGACTCGACGGTGAAACGGCCCGCGGCCGAGAAGATCTCCCGCTCGGTCCACTGGCCGAGGTCGCGCTCGGAGCCGTCGTCGGACATGGTGGCGTCCGGGGCCAGAAGGGCCTCGAACGCCGCCCTGTCGCCTTCGTTGATGGCGGCGACGAACGCCGCCACCACCGGATTGTTAGCGGTCATACCGCCCTTTATCCCCGGACGGGGTATCCCGCCGCCCGGAGAGTGTCCTTGACCTCGGAGATCTTCAGCGTGCCGAAGTGGAACACCGAGGCCGCCAGCACCGCGTCGGCGCCCTCCGCGACCGCCGGAGGGAAGTGCTCCAGCCGGCCCGCGCCGCCGCTGGCGATCACCGGGACCCGGACCGCGGCTCGCACGGCCCGGATCATCTCCAGGTCGTAGCCGTCCAGGGTGCCGTCGCCGTCCATCGAGTTGAGCAGGATCTCGCCCACGCCCAGTTCCTCGCCGCGGGCCGCCCACTCGACGGCGTCGATCCCGGTGCCCTTGCGGCCGCCGTGGGTGGTGACCTCGAAGCCGCTGGCCGTACCGGGAGCACGCCGCGCGTCCACCGACAGCACCACGCACTGCGCGCCGAAGCGGCGCGAGCACTCCGTCAGCAGTTCGGGACGGGCGATGGCGGCGGTGTTCAGCGACACCTTGTCCGCGCCCGCCCGCAGCAGCCGGTTGACGTCCTCGACCGCGCGGATGCCGCCACCCACGGTCAGCGGGATGAACACCTGCTCGGCGGTCCTGCGGACCACGTCGAGCATCGTCTCCCGCTCACCCGAGGAGGCGGTGATGTCGAGGAAGGTGAGCTCGTCGGCGCCCTCCGCGTCGTAGCGCCGCGCCAGCTCGACAGGGTCGCCCGCGTCGCGCAGGTTCTCGAAGTTGACGCCCTTGACCACGCGTCCCGCGTCCACGTCCAGACACGGGATGACTCGTACCGCGACCGTCATGCTCTCTGCGCCTCGATCTCGATCTCGATCAGCATCCGCGGGTCGACCAGACCGGCCACCCGCACGCCCGTGCACGCCGGCCGCACCCGGCCGAACACCTCGGCGATCGCGGATCCGACCTGGTCGAAGTGGCGATGCTCGACGACGTAGTACCGGACCATGACGACGTCGTCGCGGGTCAGCCCGCCCGCCTCGACCGCCTCCAGGGCGATGCCCATCGCCGTCATGCTCTGCCAGTAGGGATCGCCGACGTGCTGGACCTCGCCGTCGACGGTGGCCGTGCAGCCGGAGACGACCACCCGGTCGCCTACGACGACGGCTCTCGCGTAGCCGTAGCGCTCCTCCCAGACTCCGCCCGAGAACACCCTCGTCCCGGTTCTTTCCATGCTCACGCTGCCCATCACGCCCCCTCCCAACGAACTAAACGCGGACCGCATCCAGCGCGTTCTCCAGCGTGAACGCCCGAGCGTAGAGCGCCCTGCCCACGATGGCGCCCTCCAGACCCTGCGCCACCAGGCCGGACAACGCCACCAGGTCATCGAGGCTGGAGACGCCGCCGCTGGCCACGACCGGCCGCTCGGTGCGCGAGCAGAACTCGCGCAGCAGCTCCAGGTTCGGGCCGCGCAGCGTGCCGTCCTTGGTCACGTCGGTGACCACGTAACGCGGGCAGCCGTCGGCCTCCAGCCGTTCGAGCGTCTGCCACAGGTCGCCGGCCTCGTGCGTCCAGCCCCGGGTGGCGATCGTGGTGCCGCGCACGTCAAGGCCGACCGCGATCTTGTCGCCGTGCTCGGCGATGATCTTCCGGCACCACTCCGGGTTCTCCAGCGCCGCGGTGCCGATGTTGACCCGGCGGCAGCCGGTGGCCAGCGCAGCCGTCAGCGAGTCGTCGTCGCGGATGCCGCCGGACAGCTCCACGTTCACCTCCAGCCGGGCGATGACCTCGGCGATCTGCGCGTGGTTGCTGCCCCGGCCGAAGGCGGCGTCGAGATCCACCAGGTGGATCCACTCCGCGCCCGCCTCCTGCCAGGCCAGCGCGGCGGCGAGCGGGTCGCCGTAGCCGGTTTCGGTTCCCGCCTCACCCTGGACCAGGCGTACGGCCTGGCCGTCCACCACGTCCACGGCCGGGAGCAACACAAGCGACATTCAGATCCTCCGGTTGAAGGCAAGGGTCACGAAGACAGGGACGAACAACACCGAGAAGACGAGCACCCCGAAACTCACCGCCGGCGCCCGCCAGATCAGCCACACCAGCAGCTGCACGAGCAGGAAGACGCCGGCCACGACGGCGTTCTGGACGCGGTGGCGGCGGGCCAGCAGCCCGCCCTGGCGGGCGAAGCGCACCGGCCGGGGAACCAGCCGCAGCAGGCGGGCACGGCGGCGCGCCGCACGCGCCTGCCGCACCTCGTTGCGCCGCATCGCCTGCGCGCGCTCGGCCTCGCGCACGGCGCGCCGCCGCGCACGTTCCTTGCTCACCGCGTGTTCACAGGGTGCCGACCCAGTTCTTCAGCAGGGCGGCTCCCGCGTCCCCGGACTTCTCCGGGTGGAACTGGGCGGCCATGAGCGGCCCGTTCTCCACGGCGGCCACGAACGGCACGCCGTGCTCGGCCCAGGTGACCAGCGGGTGGCCGAAGCCGTCTCCGGGCACCAGTTCCCACTCGCGCACGCCGTAGGAGTGCACGAAGTAGAAGCGCTCCTCCTCGACCCCGGCGAACAGCACGCTGCCGTCGGGCACCTTGACGGTGTTCCAGCCCATGTGCGGCAGAACCGGCGCCTCCAGCCGCTCGACCGTGCCCGGCCACTCGCCGCAGCCCTCGGTCTCCACGCCGTGCTCGACACCCCGCGCGAACAGCACCTGCATGCCGACGCAGATGCCCAGCACCGGACGGCCGCCGGCGAGCCTGCGCCCGACGATCTCGTCACCGCGCACGCCCTTGAGCCCGGCCATGCACGCCGCGAACGCGCCCACGCCGGGCACGACCAGCCCTTCGGCGTTCAGCGCCGTGTCGTAGTCGGCGGTCACCGTCACCTGGGCACCGGTCCTGGCCAGCGCGCGCTCGGCGGAGCGCAGGTTGCCGGAGCCGTAGTCGAGCACCACGACGTTCCTGCTCACCACCACAGCACCCCCGCCGTGATCGCCATGACGCCGCCGAGGGCGCAGAACACCGCACCGAGCTTCAGCCCCTGCTTGACCAGCGAGAACACCCCGCCGAACAGGAACAGCCCGATGAACACCATCGCATAAGCGATCATGTTCTCGCTCATAGGACACCCTTGGTGGACGGCACCCCGCTGGCGCGCGGGTCACGCTCGCTCGCCTCGCGCAGCGCGCGGGCCAGCGCCTTGAACTGCGCCTCCACGATGTGGTGGGCGTTGCGGCCGTAGGGGACGTGCACGTGCAGGCAGATCGCCGCCTGCGCCACGAACGACTCCAGGATGTGCCGGGTCATCGTCGTGTCGTACTCGGGGCCGATCATCGGCGCCATGCCCTCCGGCTCGGAGTGCACCAGGTACGGCCGGCCGGACAGATCGACCGTGACGTTGGCCAGCGACTCGTCCAGCGGGCACGACGCACTGCCGAACCGCCGGATGCCCGACTTGTCGCCCAACGCCTGCCGGAACGCCGCGCCCAGAGCCAGCGCCGTGTCCTCGATCGTGTGGTGGGAGTCGATGTGGAGGTCTCCCTCGGTCTTGACGGTCAGGTCGAACAACCCGTGCTTGCCCAGCTGGTTGAGCATGTGGTCGTAGAAACCCACCCCGGTGGACACCTCGACCTGACCCGTGCCGTCGAGGTCCACCTCGACCAGCACCGTCGTCTCCTTGGTGGCCCTCTCCACGCGGCCGATACGGCTCACAGAACTCCCTCCAGAGCGGCGCGGAACGCCGCCATCTCCTCGCCGGTGCCGATCGAGACCCGCAGCCACTCCGGTGGCCCGACCTCGCGGATGAGCACTCCCCGCTCCAGGAGCCCCCGCCACACCGCCTCACGATTTGCGAACCGTCCGAACAACACGAAATTGGCGTCCGAATCGGCGACCGTCAACCCCTGACCGCGCAGCCATGCCACCGTGGCATCACGCTCGCGCCGCAGCGCCGCCACCCCGCCGAGCAACTCCTCGCGGTGGCGCAGCGCCGTACGCGCCGCCGCCTGCGTCAGCGTCGACAGGTGGTACGGCAGGCGGACCAGCAGCAAGGCCTGCACCACCACCGGATGCGCGGCCAGATACCCGACCCGCGTCCCGGCCATCGCGAACGCCTTCGACATCGTCCGCGTCACGATCAGCCGGGGAAACTCCGGCAGCAGCGTCAGCGCCGACGCCGTGCCCTCGCGGGCGAACTCGGCGTAGGCCTCGTCCACGACCACCATGCCCGGCGCCGCCTCCAGCACCGCCCGGATCGCCGACAGCGGCAGCGAGGTGCCCGTCGGGTTGTTCGGCGAGGTCAGGAACACGATGTCGGGGCGGTGCTCCTCGATCGCGGCCACCGCCTTGCCCGGATCGAGCGTGAAGTCCTCCTCGCGTGTCCCGTCGACCCACTCGGTGCTCGTGCCCGAGGTGATGATCGGGTGCATCGAGTAGGACGGCTCGAAGCCCAGCGCGCTGCGGCCGTGGCCGCCGAACGCCTGCAGGATCTGCTGGAGCACCTCGTTGGAGCCGTTGGCCGCCCACACGTGCTCGCCGCTCAGCCCGTGGCCGAGATATCCGGCCAGCTCCGCGCGCAGCTCCACGGCGTCGCGGTCCGGGTAGCGGTTGAGGGTCGAGGCGCTCCTGCGCACCTCCTCGGCCAGGTCGTCGACCAGGGCCTTGGAGGGCGGATAGGGGTTCTCGTTGGTGTTGAGCCGGATCGGGACGTCGATCTGGGGCGCGCCGTACGGCGTCTTGCCCCGGAGGTCGTCACGCAGCGGCAGGTCTTCCAGCCTCACGGGTTAGGCACTTCCCAGTCGAAACGGGCGCGGATCGCCGCGCCGTGTGCGGGCAGGTCTTCGGCGTCGGCCAGCACCGACACGTGCGCGGCGGCGCCCGCCAGCGCCTGCCTGGTGTAGTCGACCACGTGGATGCCGCGCAGGAACGACTGCACCGACAGCCCACTGGAGTGACAGGCGCAGCCGCCGGTCGGCAGCACGTGGTTGGACCCGGCGAGGTAGTCGCCCAGCGAGACCGGCGCGTACGTGCCCACGAAGACGGCCCCCGCGTTGCGCACCCGCGCCGCCACGGCGGCGGCGTCGGCGGTGTGGATCTCCAGGTGCTCGGCCGCGTAGGCGTCGACCACCTTCAGCCCGGCCTCGACGTCCGACACCAGCACGATGCCCGACTGCCGGCCGCCCAGCGCCTCGGCGATGCGCTCGCTGTGCTTGGTCGCCTCGACCTGGCCAGGCAGCTCCTTCTCCACCGCCTCGGCCAGCTCCACGCTGTCGGTGACCAGCACGGCCGCGGCGATCACGTCGTGCTCGGCCTGGCTGATCAGGTCGGCGGCCACGTGCACCGGGTCGGCCGTGGAGTCGGCCAGGATCGCGATCTCGGTCGGGCCCGCCTCGGAGTCGATGCCGATGCGGCCCTTCAGCAGCCGCTTGGCCGCCGCCACCCAGATGTTGCCGGGACCGGTCACCATCGTCGCGGGCGCGCACTCCTCGGTGCCGTAGGCGAACATCGCCACCGCCTGCGCGCCGCCCACGTTGTAGACCTCGTCGACGCCCAGCAGCGCGCAGGCCGCCAGGATCGTCGGGTGCGGCAGCCCGCCGAAGTCACGCTGCGCCGGGCTGGTGACCGCCAGCGAGGCCACCCCTGCCTCCTGCGCGGGAACCACGTTCATGACCACGCTCGACGGATAGACCGCCCGGCCGCCCGGCACGTACAGCCCCACCCGGTCGACCGGCACCCAGCGCTCGGTGACCGTGCCGCCCGGGACCACCTCGGTGGTCGTGTCGGTGCGCCGCTGGTCGCGGTGGACCTTCCTGGCCCGCCTGATCGACTCCTCCAGCGCCGCCCGCACCCTCGGGTCGAGCTCGGCGAGGGCCCGGTCGATCTCCTCCTTCGCCACGCGCGTGGAGGCGATCTCGACACCGTCGAACCTGGCGGTCAGCTCCCGTACGGCCGCCGCCCCACGATGGCGCACGTCCTCGCAGATGGGCCGCACCTTCTCCAGGGCGGCCTCGACGTCGAGCTCGGCGCGGGGCAGCACGTCGCGCAGGTTCTCCGGCAGGGAACCGCGCATGTCGATACGGGAAATCACCCTCCCTAGTCTACGGAGTCCAGCAGCCCATCCCCGTATCGTCCACGATGCGGACGGTTTGTACGCCAGCACAGCGCGTGGCCGACGACTTGGTGGTTCAGCACGAAGCACAAACGCACGCGGGAGGCGGAGGGTGACGGAAAGCGATTTCGAGGCCCGGGAGGAACCAACGGCATGGGACTCGCCGAGACCACCCCCACCATGACGTCGACGCAGGTGCGCAAGACCGCCGCGCTCACCGTCGGCCTGCTCATGGGCGTGTGGGTGATCGACTACATCGACCGCGTCATGATGGCGGTCGCCCTGCCGTTCATCGGTGCCGAATACGACCTCAGCAAGACCGAGCAAGGCTGGCTCATCACCGTCTTCTCCCTGGTGTACCTGCTGTGCCAGGTGCCCGGCGGCATCCTCGCCGACCGCTTCGGCGCCCGCCGCCAGCTCATGGTCTCCCTCGTCCTGTGGTCGATCTTCACCGCGCTCACCGGCCTGGCCTGGGGCCTGGCGGCGCTCCTGGTCATCAGGGCGCTGTTCGGCGTCGGCCAGGGACTGTTCCCCGGCGCCTCGTTCAAGGCCATGGCGGAACGCACCACCCCCGAGAGCCGCGCCACCGCCGCCGGGTCGATGCTGGCCGCCAACCAGCTCGGCGCCGGCGTGGCCCCGCTCATCGTGGCGCCGCTCATCCTCCTGCTCGGCTGGCGGCACACCTTCTGGGTCACCGCCGTCGCCGGAGTGATCATCGGCTTCATGCTGTGGAAGATGCTGCCGCCCGCGCTGCCGTCCCACCTCAACGGCTCCGACCGCGCCGAGCGGCAGGGCGTGCCCCTGTCCCTCGTGCTGCGCTCGGCGTCGGTGTGGAAGTTCGCCGCGCTGTTCTGCGCCGCCAACATGCTCGGCTACGGGATGATGACCTGGGTTCCCAGCTACCTGCTGGAGGAACGCGGCATCTCGCTCATCAGCACCGGTTTCATGAGCGCCGTCCCCAGCCTGGTCATGTGCGCGACCACGTTCGTCGGCGGCTGGCTGTTCGACCGCTACTTCCACAACCGCGCCCGGCTCTTCGTCATCCCGCTGCTGCTGCTCACCGCGCTCCTGCTGGTGGTCATGCTCCAGGCCGAGACGGCCATCGGCTTCACCGTCTACCAGACGCTCGCCCTGGGCGTGGCGGGCCTGTCCACCATGGGCGTGCTCGGCATGCCGTTCCGCGCGCTGCCGCCCTCCGTCGTCGGCTCCGGCATGGGCGTCGTCAACGTCGGCGGCCAGGTCGCCGGCGTGCTGGCCCCCGTCCTCATGGGCCTGCTCGTCGACAAGTTCTCCTACACCGCCGCCTTCGGCCTGCTCATCGCCACCACGGTGCTGGCCGCGCTGATCGCCGTCATCGTCCCGCAACGCCCGGAACAGTTCACCTTCGGCACCAAGGAGACCGCGTGACCGCGTACGACCTCGTCCTCGCCAACGGCCGGGCCATCGACCCCGAGACCGGCCTCGACGCCGTGCGCGACATCGGCATCACCGGCGGCGTCATCCGCGCCGTCTCCCAGACGCCGCTGACCGGCACGACCCGCGTCGACCTCGGCGGCCTGGTCGTCTGCCCCGGCTTCATCGACCTGCACAGCCACACCATGGACGTCGCCGGCCACCGCCTGCAGGCCCTCGACGGCGTCACCACCGTGCTCGAACTCGAAGCCGGCGCCTACCCCGTCGGCGCCGCCTACCACAAGGCCGCCCAGCAGGGCCGGCCGCTCAACTACGGCTTCGCCACCTCCTGGGGCATCGCCCGCATGGCCGTACTCCTCGGGCTGGAGGCCGGTGGCGACATCGAGGAGTTCCTCGCCTACATCGGCCACGAGGACTGGCAGCGCCCCGCGGCCCGCCCCGTCGTGGACCGCATCCTCGCCATGCTGGAAGGCGACCTCGCCGACGGCGCGCTCGGCATCGGCGTCCTCGTCGGCTACGCCCCGCGCGTCGACCCCTCCGAATACCTCGCCGTGGCCGCGCTGGCCGCCCGCCACAACCTTCCGACCTACACCCACGCCCGCGAACTCGTCGAGCAGGACCCCACCACGCCCATCGACGGCGCCGAGGAAGTGGTGCGCGCCGCCGCCGAGACCGGCGCCCACATGCACTACTGCCACGTCAACAGCACCTCCATCCGGCACGTGGACCGGGTGCTCGGCCTCGTGGAGAAGGTACGCGCCGAGGGCTCGCGCGTCACCACCGAGGCCTACCCCTACGGCGCCGGCATGACCGGCGTCGGCGCCGCCTTCCTCGCCCCCGAGATCCTGCACCGGCGCGGGCTGACCGCCCACTCCATCGGCCTGCTCGGCGCCGAGGGCCGCCTGGCCGACGAGGAGGCCCTGCGCGCCGCCCGCCGCGACACCCCGGGAGCCGCCGCGTTCGTCCACCTCCTCGACGAGGACGACCCGGCCGCCTTCGACTACATCCAGCGGGCGCTCGCCTTCGCCGACGCCGCCGTCGCCACCGACGCCGTGCCGCTGCTGTGGCGCTCGGGCGCGCCCGACCCCCTCGCCTGGCCGCTGGCCCCCGACGCCGTCACCCACCCGCGTACGGCCGGCACCTACGGGCGCACGCTGCGCCGCCTCGTGCGCGAGAACGCCGTCCTCGGCCTGCAGGAGGCCATCAGGCGTTGCACGCTGGTGCCCGCCGACGTCGTCGGCTCCGGTGTGCCGGCGATGCGCCGCAAGGGGCGCGTGCAGGTGGGCTGCGACGCCGACCTCACCGTCTTCGACCCGGAGACCGTCACCGACCGCGCCACCTACACCGACACCGCCCGGGGCTCATCCGGTTTCGTCCACGTCGTCGTCGCCGGCGACTTCGTGGTCAGGGACGCGGAGATCGTCACGACGGCCTTCCCCGGCCGCCCGGTCAGAGCCTGACGCCCCGCCGAACCCGGGGCCCCAGCCCGTCACCCTCCGGGGCTGGGACCTCTCGGGGGCCTGGGATCCCAGCTTTTCCCCTGGGCTGGGATCCCAACCTCCCGCACCATCCCACCGGCCTGCTCCCGCCGGGCAAGACCCCCACCACGCGCAGACGACCATCCGGCAGCGCCACCACGGAGCCGACAGACCAAAGGTCACCCACGCCGTGGACATCGACACGGCGACCCGCCGGAGGCCCGCCTCCAGGGCTCCCCACGGACAGCGCACCCAGGTCGACCGGCCGCGCACGCCGCCCTGCCCCACGGCCGGGCGGCGCGTGCGGCCGTGGAGCAGGACCGGGCGCGGCCGGGCCGGTCGAAGCGGTGCGCGCCGTCAGCGAGCAGGCGGGCCAGCAGGCCAGCAGGCCAGCAGGCCGAGACCGCCGTGCGGCAGGACGACCGGCGCGCGCCGCCCGGTGGTCTCGGTGGACAGCCGGGCACCGTCGGCCATGGTCACGAAACGCCTCACGGCAGGGCGATCGCCGGTTCCTTCAGCGGGCGGGACAGGAACCAGGCCAGCAACGGCATCGCGATGAGCGTGGCCAGCGCCAGACGCAACGAGGTGGCCTCGGCCAGGGCGCCGATCAGCGGGCTGGCGACGCCGCCCACGCTGACCGCCAGGCCGAGGGTGACGCCGCTGGCCGTACCGGCGTGGCGGGGCAGGTAGTCCTGCCCGAGCGTGACGTGCAGTGAGAACGGGACGTAAAGGGCGAGGCCCGTCGCCGCCACGAACAGGAACACGGCCGGGCCCGGCACCAGCACCACCCCGGCCACGGCGGGCACCGCGGCCGCGTAGGCGAGCCGCAGCGTCCGCACGCGCCCATGGCGGGTGGCCAGGCGTCCGCCCAGGATCGTCCCCGCCGCACCACCGGCGAACTGCACGAACAGGGCGACCGCGCCCGCCGCTCCCCCGCCCACGTACAGCGCCACGAACGTGCTCAGCCCGATGTAGCCCACCGACCGCAGCCCCATGACCAGCGCCAGCCGCACGAAGGCCGCCCAGTCGTCGCGCGCCCCCTCCCGGGTACGGCTCCCGCCGCCACCCCGCCCGACCGACCGCATGGCCACCACCGTGACCAGGCATCCCAGCACCGCCGGCACCACCAATAGGGGCGAGGCGGCCAGCCCGCCCCAGGCCAGCAACGGCGTGACCAGCAGCGGCGCCACCGCGAACCCGAGGTTGCCGCCCAGCGAGAACCAGCTCATCGCCACATGGCTGCCCTGGCTGGCCGCTCTGGCCAGCCGCGCCGACTCGGGATGGTAGGCCGCCACGCCCAGCCCGGACAGGGCGATCGCCAGCCACGTCAGCGGGTACGAACCGGCCGGGCCGGCCAGCCCCGCCCCGAGCCCGGTCACCAGCATGCTCACCGGGATCAGCCAGCCCAGCCGCCACCGGTCGGCGATGGCGCCGAACACGGGCTGCACGACCGACGACAGAAGGGTGGCGGCCAGCACGATCCCGGAGGCGGCCACGTAGCCGTAGTGCCGCTCGGCCACCAGGAACGGCACCATGGCCGGGACGACGCCCTGGTAGAAGTCGACACTGGCGTGGCCGGCGGCCAGCACGCCCATCCTGTTGATCCGCACCCCTCGATCGTCGCCGCCGCGCCAAGTGGCGCGCTTCCGATAAAGTGCCAACATATGCCGGAAAATCGCCAAACAGCCGGAAGGAGGCGGCGACCGGATGGTGCGGCACATGCCTGAGGCGCCCACCGGGACCCGTCCCCTGCCCGGCGGCGGCGAGATCGACGCGCACCGGCACGACGACCACCAGATCGCCTACCCCTACGAGGGCGTCATCTCCATCAGCACCGGCGCGGGCACCTGGGTGGCGCCGGGCAACAGGGCGCTGTGGATCCCGGCGGGCACCGTCCACGAGCACCGTGCCTACGGACGTACCGACCTGCGCCTGATCGGCTTCACCGAGAACCCGCTGGGCCTGGAGCGACCCGCCGTCCTGGCCGTGACGCCGCTGCTGCGCGAGCTGATCGTGGCCTGCTCCGAGGAGCCGGGGGACCCGCTGCTGCGCGCCGTCCTGCTCGACCGGCTGCGCCGCTCCCCCGCCCCCGAGCACCCGGTGCACCTGCCCGCGCCGCGCGACCCCCGCCTGGCCGCGGTCTGCGCGACGGTCCGCGCCGATCCGGCCGGCGACCGTACGCTGCCGGAGCTGGCCGGGGCGGCGGGCACCAGCGACCGCACGCTGGCCAGGCTCTGCCGCGCGGAACTCGGCATGACCTTCCCGCAGTGGCGCACCCAGGCGCGGCTGCACCACGCCCTGATCCTGCTGGCGGAGGGCCTCCAGGTCACCACCGTGGCCCACCGGTGCGGCTGGTCGTCGGCCAGCGCGTTCATCGACGCCTTCCGGCACGCTTTCGGCCACACTCCTGGTCGCGCGTTCCGTCCCTGACGCCTTTACATTGTAGATCCTGAGTACGATGAAGTGCTGTGAGCAAGAAGAGCAAAGGCGGCGGTCAGGGCACTCCGGCCACCGTGGCGCTGGCCACGGCGGGGGCGGACTTCACCCTCCATCCGTACGAGCACGACGCGAACGCGCAGGCCTATGGCGAGGAGGCGGCCGACGCGCTCGGCCTGCCGTACGAGCAGATCTTCAAGACGCTCGTGGCCGAGGTGGAGAGCGGGCTGGCGGTGGCGGTGGTGCCGGTGGCGGGCAAGCTGGACCTGAAGGCGTTCGCGGCGGCGCTCAAGAGCAAGCGGGCGGCCATGGCCGACGCGGCGAAGGTCGAGCGGGTCACCGGCTACGTGGTGGGCGGCATCAGCCCGCTCGGGCAGCGCAGGCGGCTGCCGACCGTGGTGGACGAGTCGGCGCTCGGCTTCGCGACGATCTACTTCTCGGCCGGGCGGCGCGGGCTGCAGATCGAGACGGCGCCGGGCAACCTCGTCGGGCTGACGCGGGCCACGATGGCCCCGATCGCTAAGACCGGCTGACCACGCGCGTACCGGCGGCCAGGTCGTGCAGGGTGGCGCGGCCGCCCGCCGCCCGCGGTGGTCACGACCAGGCCGGCGCGCCGCTTACCGAGAGTGGGCTGCCCGGCCGGCGCCTCGCCCACGCTCAGGTAGAGCCGGACCGGCACGACGGGTCAGGCCGGTGATGAGCAGGTCGTCGGCGAGCAGGGACGCGCCGAACAACCTGCTCAGCACGGCGAGCCAGCCCAGGATGACGAGGTAGTCGAGGCCCAGCGCGACGAGGCGGGGTTTCAGGGGCGCCTTGACCATGGTCCGACGATGCCAGCGGGCGGGCGGGTGCGCCTCCCCCCGGGGGAGGATTCGTAGGATCGCCCTGTGACGGATCTGCACTATCTGACGGCCACCGAGATGTCCCGGCTGCTGCGCGCCCGCGACATCGGCGCCGTGGAGCTGCTCCAGGCCCACCTCGACCGCATCGAACAGGTCAATCCCCGCGTCAACGCGATCGTGACGCTCGCCGCCGAGCAGGCCATGGACACCGCGCGGGCGCTGGACTCCGTCGCGCCCGCCGGGCCGCTGCACGGGCTGCCCGTCGCGCACAAGGACCTCGTGGACACCGCGGGCCTGCGCACCACGTACGGCTCGCCCGCCTTCGCCGACCACGTGCCGGAGAAGGACGACCTGATCGTGCAGCGGCTCAAGGCGGCCGGAGCGATCACGATCGGCAAGACCAACACGCCCGAGTACGGCACCGGCTCCCACACCGTCAACGAGGTGTTCGGCGCCACCCGCAACCCCTACGACCTGACCAGGTCGGCGGGCGGCTCCAGCGGGGGCGCGGCCGCGGCGCTGGCCGCCGGGATGATCCCGCTGGCCGACGGCTCGGACATGGGCGGTTCGCTGCGCAATCCGGCCTCGTTCTGCAACGTGGTGGGGCTGCGGCCGACGCCCGGCCGGGTGCCGGCGATCTCCGACAAGGCGGCCTGGTACACCCTCGCCGTCCCCGGCCCCATGGCCAGGACCGTCGACGATCTCGTGCTGATGCTGCAGGTCGTCTCCGGGTTCCACCCGGGCTCGCCGTTCGCCGTCACCGAGCCCTTCCGCACCGATCCCATCGAGTCCGTGGAACACATGCGGGTCGCCTGGAGCCCCGACCTGGGCGGGCTGCCCGTCGACCCGCGCACCGCCGAGGTCACCGCGAACGCGCCGCGCGTCCTGGAAGAACTCGGCGCCCGCGTCGAGCGGGTCGACCTCGACCTGTCCGACGCCGACGACGCCTTCCGCGTCTACCGGGCCTGGTACTACGCGCTGGCCTTCCCCGACCTGGACATCCTCGGCCCCAACACCCGCTGGAACGCCGAGCAGGGCCGCCTGCTCACCGGCGCCGACCTGGCCCGCGCCGAACGCCTGCGCACCGGCCTCTACCATCGGATGACCGCTTTCTGGGACCGGTACGACGTCCTGCTGGCCCCGGTCAGCCAGGTGCCGCCCTTCCCGGTCGAGGACCCGCACGTCAGCGAGATCAACGGGATCCAGCTGCCCGACTACCTGTCGTGGATGCGCTCGGCGTACTGGATCAGCGTCCTGCACGCGCCCGCCGCCAGCGTCCCGGCGGGCTTCACGCCGGACGGGCTGCCGGTCGGCGTGCAGATCGTCGGCCGCCCCTTCGCCGACGCGCGCGTCCTGCGCGTGGCGCGCGCCTTCGAGCAGGCCACCGGGTACGGCTCCCGCCGCCCCGCCCTCTAGGCCCCCTAGATCCCGTACGGCTTGCGCAACGCCGAGTCGCGGTAGCCGTGCATGCCTTCGAGCAGGCCGAACAGCGCCACGGCCAGCAGCGGCCAGGCCACGAGCACCCCGCGCGCGGTGAGTTCCAGCGACCCCGGCACCACCTTCAGGCCGGGCGCCGCCGCCTCCACGGTGACCACGCCGATGGTGACGGCGGAGCCGACCCAGAGCGTGAGAAAGGAGGCCAGCACGCCGCCGGCGCAGAGCCCGGCGAGCACGGGCAACTGCTCGCGCCGGTTGCGGAACCACGCCGCGGCCCCGCACAGCAGGCCGAGTCCGCCGGTGATCGCCGCGAACCACCCGTCGGCGGCGATGAGCGCCTGCGTGGACGGGTCGGCCAGGATGGGGCCCTTCTCGGTGACCGCCATCGCCGCGCGCGGAGCCGCGTACGACCAGGCCAGACCGGCCAGAACCCCCAGGACCGCCATGACGAGCACGGTCACCGCGAAAGACCGCACATGCCGTACCACGCCACTCTCCCTCGCAACTATGCCCGAACCGCTCGATGGTATCCCGGTACCTACCCGAACACGCCGAGGCGGACATCGCACCAGCGCGTCCGGTAACGCGGGACAATGTCCGGATGAGCGATGAAGAGGTCTGGCTGATCGATCCCTCCGGACCGCTGCGGGGGGACGTCGTCGTCAGGGGATCCAAGAACGGCGTCTCCAAGCACATGGTGGCCGCCATGCTGGGCACCGGGGAGAGCACGATCGGCAACGCGCCCGAGGTCGGCGAGGTCGGCATCACCGCCGCCATGCTGCGCGCCCTCGGCATCAACGTGGAGATCGACGACGGCGAGATCCGCATCGAGCAGGGGCCGGAGATCCGGCCGAGGGTGCCGGAGGAGTACACCGGGCTCAACCGCATCCCCATCCTGATGCTGGGCCCGCTGCTGCACCTGGCAGGCGAGGCGTTCGTGCCGCTGGTCGGCGGCGACCCGATCGGCCGGCGGCCCATCGACTTCCACGTCGACGCGCTGCGCCAGATGGGCGCCGAGGTCGACATCCAGGAGGGCGGCGTCTACGCCAAGGCCAAGCGGCTCAACGGCACCCGCCTCGTGCTGCCCTACCCGAGCGTCGGCGCCACCGAGACGGTGCTGATGTCGGCGGTGCTGGCCGAGGGCAAGACCGTGCTGAAGAACGCGGCCATGGAGCCGGAGGTCGTGGAGCTGGCGCTGTTCCTGCAGCGGATGGGCGCCAGGATCGAGCTCTCGCCCGACCGCAGGATCGTCATCGAGGGCGTCGAGCGCCTGCACGGCGCCCAGACGTGGCTGGCCGGCGACCGCATCGAGGCCTTCTCCTACCTGGCGGCCGGGCTGGTGACCGGCGGCGAGGTACGCGTGCACGGCTGCCCGCAGGACCGCCTGGTCACCGCGATCACCACGCTGGCCAGGATGGGCGCCCAGTTCCAGATCAACGACGAGTACCTGTGCGCGACCGCGCCGCCCGAGGGCCTGCGCTCGGCGGCGGTGCAGACCGACACCCACCCGGGGTTCATGACCGACTGGCAGACGCCGCTCATGGTGCTGTTCACGCAGAGCCAGGGCATGTCGGTGCTCCACGAGACCGTCTTCGAGAACCGTCTGGTCTACGTGCCCGCGCTGCAGGAGATGGGCTGCGAGATCGAGGTGTTCGACCAGTGCCTGGGCGGACCGGCCTGCCGCTACCACGACACCAACGCCAAGCACTCGGCGGTCGTGCGGGGCGTGTCGCAGCTCAAGGGCGCCGACGTGCGGCTGCCCGACATCCGCGCCGGCTTCTCCGCGGTGCTGGCGGCGGCGGTGGCCGACGGGCAGTCCACGCTGCGCGGGGTGCACCACATCGAACGCGGATATCACCGGCCTTTCGAGCAGTTCAAGATGCTCGGATTGAACATCCAAAGGCGCCGGTAAAGAGTTGGAAGCGGGCGTTTGCCGCTGATCACCAGGTCGTACATCATCCTTCGTGACTGTCCTCAAATCCGTCGGCGCTCTCGGGGTGGTGGGGGCTCTCGGGGGGGTGCTCACGGCCGCCTTGGCCGTGCCCGCCGTCAGCGGCGCGGGGCTCACGGCCAAGAACCTCGCCGCGACCTTCACCGACCTGCCGCCCGCCCCCCGCGAAGAGCCGCTCTCCCAGGTGACGCGGCTCCTCGACCGGCACGGTGAGGTCTTCGCGCAGTTCTACACCGCCAACAGGACCGAGGTGCCGCTGGCCGGGGTCGCGCCGGTCATGCGCCAGGCCATCGTGGCCATCGAGGACGCCCGCTTCTACGAGCACGGCGGCCTCGACGTCAAGGGCACGATCCGGGCCCTGATCACCAACAGCCAGGCGGGCGGCATCCGGCAGGGCGGCTCCTCACTCACCCAGCAGCTCGTGAAGAACATCCTGGTGGAGAACGCGCAGAGCGAGGTCGAGCGCGACCGGGCACGGGCGCCCAGCATGGCCAGGAAGATCACCGAGCTGCGGTACGCGCTGGCGCTGGAGGAGAAGTACCGCAAGGACGAGATCCTGGAGCGCTACCTCAACATCGCCTACTTCGGCGCCGGCGCCTACGGCGTCGAGGCCGCCGCCCGGCGCTTCTTCTCCACCTCCTCGGCCAAGCTGACGCTCACCCAGGCCGCCACACTGGCCGGGGCGGTGCGCTCGCCGTACGCCAACGACCCCTCGCTCGGACGCAGGCAGCAGGCGCGGCTGAAGGCGCGGCGCGACCTCGTCCTGGACCGCATGGCCGCGCTCGGGCTGGTGACCGGGCCGCAGGCCGCCGCGGCCAAAGGCACCAGGCTCGGCATCAAGCTGGCGCCGCAGCCGGGCGGCTGCGCCCAGAGCGCCTATCCGTTCTACTGCGTGTACGTGCAGCGGGAACTGCTTTCCAGCCCGGTCTTCGGCAACACGCCCGCCGAGCGGCAGCGGCGCATGGCCCGCGGCGGGCTGACGATCCGCACCGCGCTCGACCCGAAGGCGCAGCGCGCCGCCGAGCGCGCCATCTCCGCGCAGGTACGGCCGGAGGACACCGAGGTGGCCGCCGAGGCCATGGTCGAGCCCGGCAACGGCCGCATCAGGGCGATGGCGGCCAGCAAGCGCTTCGGCAACAACCCGGGCAACCGCAAGAACGGCCCGAACACCACCTTCAACCTGGCCGCCGACGTCATGCACGGCGGCGGGCAGGGCTTCCAGGCGGGCTCGACGTTCAAGGCGTTCACGCTGGCCACCGCCCTGCAGCAGGGCTGGCGCTTCGGCCAGGGCTTCCAGACGCCCGGCGCGCTGGTGCCCGCGAGCGGCTACCGCGACTGCCGGGGCAACGCGGTCAACGACCGTGGCGCCCGCGTCTACAACGCCAGCGGCGAGGGCAAGGGCGGCCCGCACAGCCTGGAGACCGGCACCTGGCAGTCGGTCAACATCTTCTACATGATGCTGGAGGAGAAGGTCGGCCTCTGCAACGTGGTCAAGACCGCGCAGGCGCTCGGCGTCAGCCGCGCCGACGGGACGGCGCTGCGCGAGGTGCCGACGTTCACGCTCGGCGTCAACGAGATGGACCCGGTGACGGTGGCGGCCTCGTTCGCCGCCTTCGGCGCCAGGGGCCGCTACTGCGAGCCACAGGCCATCCTGGAGATCTCCGGCGGCGACATCGGCAGGACCGCGGTGCCACCCTCCTGCGAGCAGGCGCTCGACCGGCGCGTGGCCGACGCGGTCAACCACGTGCTCAGCGGGGTGTTCAGCAAGGGCACGATGAAGGGCCAGAGCATCGGCCGCCCGGCCGCCGGCAAGACCGGCACCAACAACGGCTACACCTCGGCGTGGTTCGCCGGCTACACCCCGGACCTGGCGGCGGCGGTCAGCGTCGGCGACATCCGGGGCTCCTACCGCTACCCGCTGCGCGGCGTCCAGATCGGCGATGAGTACTACGGCTCGGTCCAGGGCGCCTCGCTGCCGGGCCCGATCTGGGTGCGGTCGATGGAGTCGGCGTTGCGGGACGTGCGAAGCCATGGCTTCGTCTATCCGGATATGTCACGCTTCGGCGGTGGATTCACTCCGGGCCTGAAGGAGGCCCAGGCAGCCGAGCGCAAGGCGGGCCGCGACCGCAAGGCCCGCCACCAGCGGGTGCGCTGGAACCGCGGCGGCGGCAACCACCGCAAGCCGCACAAGGTGCGCTGGAAGCGCCGCCACCGCTGAAGGAGGCACTTGACATCGCATCGCAACCCGGGAGTTATGTTCCGGGATTGAACCACGTGTCTGCGGTGGATAACGTCCGGGAGGATTCACCTAGCCGTTCGGAGTCATTCATGCGCGATTGGCCAGGTTTAGTCGGACGGGACGCCGCACTTCACTCGCTGCGCGAGGCGATGACGGCTCCCCCGTCCGTGGCGTTGGTGGAGGGTGAGCCGGGCATCGGCAAGACCACGCTGGTGCACGCGGCGGCCGTCCACGCCCGTGCGTCCGGGCGCAGCCTGCTGCTCGGGCACTGCCATCAGCTGCGCGAGCCGTTCCCCTACGGGCCGGTCTTCGAGGCGTTACGCGACCTGATGGGCCGCCTGCCGTACCCGGACAAGCTCAATCCCGTCACCGGTGCGCTGCGCGGCCATCTGCCCGAGCTGAGCGACGTGTTACCCGTGGCGCCGGCGCCCCTCACCGACCCGGACGCCGAGCGCCACCGCCTCTTCCGCGCCGTGCACGGCCTGCTGGACGCCGCCGGGCCGACCGTCCTGGTCGTCGAGGACCTGCACTGGGCCGACGACGGCACCCAGGATCTGCTGCGCTTCCTGCGCCGCCGGCCGCCGGACGGACTGTCGCTAGTCATGACCTACCGCAGGCGCGACCTGCCCGCCGCCGGGCTGCCGCTCGGCTCCGCCTACCGCCACGCCCCCGAGGCCACCACCGTCGTCATCCCGCTCGGCCCGCTCGACGCGCGCGACGTCGGCACGCTGGCCGCGGGCCTGCTGGGCCGCGACGACCTGCCCTCCGCCTTCGCCTCCCGCCTGCACGAACGCACCTCGGGCATCCCCTTCCTGGTCGAGGAGGTCGTGCGCTCGCTCGGCGACGACCGCAGCCCCGAGGCCCTGGAACACGCCGGGGTGCCGTTGCTGCTGCGCGAGTCCATGACCGAGCAGCTGGCCAGGCTCTCCCCCGCCGCGCTCGGCACCGTCCGGGCGGCCGCCGTCCTCCGCCTGCCCTCGGGCGAGCCGCAGCTCGCCGCCGTCGCCGGCGACGGGGGCGGCCTCCTGGAGGCGCTCGCCCTCGGCGTCCTGCACGAATACCCCGGCAACCGGTACGGCTTCCGCCACGCCCTCGCCCAGGAGGCCGTCTACGACACCATCCCCGGCCCCGACCGCAGGATGGCCCACGAGCGCGCGGTGCGGGCCCTGTCCGGCGAGGACCCGCCCTCGCTCGTCCAGCTCACCTTCCACGCCCGCAGGTCCGGAGACACCCGCGCCTGGCTGCGCTACGGCACCGCCGCCGCCGAGCGGGCCGCCGCCCTCGGTGACGTGGCGCTGGCGATCCAGCTCCTGGAGGAGATGGTCGCCGACCCGGGACTGCCCGGCTCGGAACGCGTCGCGCTGGTGCTGACCATGGGCCGCCTGGCCGTGGCCGGGCTGTCGGTGCCCCGCGTGACCCGGCTGCTCAAGCAGGTGCTCACGGACAACACGCTCTCCCGCGACCTGCGCGGCCAGGCCAGGCTGGCCCTCGGCCTCATCCTGTTCGCCCAGATGGGCGACATGGTCACCGGGCCGCCGGTGATCCTGACCGCCGTGGAGGAACTGGACGACCGCCCCGCGCTGGCGGCCAGGGGCCTGGCCGGGCTGGCCATGCCCTGGTGGGGCACCGAACCCCTGGCCGTGCACGAGAAGTGGATGGTCCGCGCCGAGGAACTGGTCGCGACCACCGACGACCCCGAGGTGAGCGCGGCCGTGCTCGGCAACAGGGCGGCGCTGGCCATGGCGATGGGCACCCCCGATGCGAGTAAGCTCATCGCCCGCCTGCCGGCCTCCGACCCCTCGGCCGCCGTGCGCAGGCAGGTCGCCCGCGCCTACTGCAACCTCTACGACCTGGCCGCCACCCTCGGCCTGTACGGCGAGGCCGA
The DNA here is from genome assembly GCF_044457485.1 of Nonomuraea sp. NPDC050540. Classification (NCBI taxonomy): domain Bacteria; kingdom Bacillati; phylum Actinomycetota; class Actinomycetes; order Streptosporangiales; family Streptosporangiaceae; genus Nonomuraea; species Nonomuraea sp. NPDC050540. The sequence goes on along the minus strand of NZ_JBITHA010000003.1, from coordinate 582,014 downwards.
CGACCTCGGCCGCCGCGGCCGCATGCTCGCCCAGGAGACCGGCGCCTTCTTCCACGCCAATCTGGCCGAAGGGGTGGACCTGCGCCTGGCCTGGCTGACCGGACGCTGGGAGGGCCTGGGCGCCAGGGCGGCGACCGCGATCGAGCAGTTCGAGGAGACCCCGGTCGCGACCCTGGACGCCCACTTCGTCATCGGCCGCCTCGCGCTCGCCTCGGGCGAGTGGTCCGAGGCCGCCGCCCACCTGCACGCCGCCGGCCTCGACGAACCGCACGCCGGCTACCTGCCGCTCGCGCTGGCCGCCAGCGGCGGCCTCATCGAGCTGCACCTGGCCCGCGGCGAGGAGGCCCCGGCCGTGGTGGAGGCGGTGCGCGCGGTGGAACGGCTGCGCGGCAAGGGCCTGTGGGTCTGGGGTGACCAGTTGCTGGTCCCCGCGGTCAACGCCCTGCTGCGCGGCGGGATGGCCGAGGAGGCCGCGGACCTGGCCGCGGGCTTCGCCGAAGGAGTCGTGGGCAGGCACGCGCCCTCCAGCGCCGCCGCGCTCGACCTGGCCCGCGGCACGCTCGAAGCCGCCGCCGGCCGGCACGAGGCCGCCGCCGCCAGGTTCGCGCTGGCCCGCGCCGGCTACGCCGCCATGCCGCAGCCCTACGCCGCCGCACGCGCCGGAGAGGCCGAAGCGGGTTCCAACCTCGCCCTGGGCGACCGTACGGCCGCCGCCACCGCGCTGGCCGAGGCCGCGGAACGCTTCGCCGCCCTGGGGGCCACCCGGGACGCCGCCCGCTGCCGGCACGCGCTGCGCGAGTGCGGCGTCGCCATCCCGACCGTGCGGCGCAAGAGCGACGGCGTCCTGTCGCCGCGGGAGCGGGAGGTGGCCAGGCTGGTGGCGCTGGGCCGTACCAACAAGGAGATCGCGGAGGTGCTGTTCCTGTCGCGCAGGACGGTCGAGACTCACGTGGCGACCCTCCTGCGCAAACTCGGAGTGCGCTCGCGGACGGAGGTCGTGTCCGCGCTCGCGGCTGAAGGGGTCCCGGCCGCCGAGCGGCCGGGACCCGGGTGATCAGACCTTGATGCTCCACCAGTCGAGAACGCCCTGGTCCTGGGCGTAGACGTCCTCGATGTAGAGCACCCACTGACCGCTCGCCTGCTGGGTCACCGGCACGGACCAGGTCCGGGTGCCGAAGGCCGAGCAGGACGTGCCGCCGGCGGCCCTGATCTGACGCCACGTGCCGTTGGGGCCACGCAGCCAGATGTCCAGGTCCTCCAGGCAGGTGTGGGTGCTGGTGGCCGTGACCGTCACCGGGGACTGCGCCGTGCCCGTCGCCGTCGAGGTGATCGGGCTCTGGATGTAGGTGAAGTCACGGATCTGGTAGTCGGTGTCGTTGCGGAACGTGCGGCCGCCCGTGTCGCCCGTCACGTTCAGCGTGAACGCCGTGGTGCGGGTCGCGGTCTCACCGGCGCCGGTGATCGTCACCGTGTGGTTGCCCGTCGGGGTCGACGTGCTGGTGGTGATCGTCAGCGTGGAGCTGGCGCCGGAGGTGACCGAGGCGGGGTTGAAGGTGGCGTTGGCGCCGGCGGGCAGGCCGGAGGCGGTCAGGTTGACCGTCTGCGCGGTGCCGGCCGTCGTCTGCGTGTTGATCGTGGTCGTCGCCGAGTTGCCGGCCAGAACGGTGCCGGACGACGGGTTGGCCGCGATCGAGAAGTCGCGCGGGTTCGGGTTGTCGGTGCCTACCGCGAGCTTCCAGATGGCCCAGGCCGACGCGTCGGAGGCGCGGTCGAGGACCGTGTCGTTGATGTTGGCGGAAGTGTCGCACGCGGCGTGGTAGCAGCGGTCATAGGCCTGTCCGGCCGTGCCGCCCCACTTGGCCGCCTGCGCCTGGGTCTTGGTGTAGCTGGCGCCCGCCGCCACACCCGACGTCGCGATGCCCGCGTTGCGGAAGGAGGCGTCGTCGGAGCGGTTGGCGCCCTCGGTGTTCTCCTCCGGCTGCAGGTTCAGCCGGTCGTAGAACGCCTTCAGGTGCTGGGCGGCGGTGGTGTTGATGTTGTTGATGAAGTAGCCGCCGTTGGGCGAACCCACCATGTCGTAGTTGTGGTAGACCTGGATCTTGGTCCGCTCGGTCTGGTTCAGCGTGGCCACGTAGCCCTCGGAGCCGTTGAGACCCTGCTCCTCGTCGCTCCACCAGCCGAACCTGACGTGCTTGAGCATGTTCGGACGCGTCGCCGCCAGCGTCAGGGCGACCTCGAGCAGCGCCGACGAGCCGGAGGCGTTGTCGTTGATGCCCGGTCCCGCCGAGACACCGTCGAGGTGCGCGCCGGCCATGATGACCTGGTTGGCGTCGCCGCCCGGCCAGTCGGCGATCAGGTTCGGGCCCGCCCCGGAGGTACAGGTCGAACCGCACGCCACGCGGCGTACCTCGAAGCCGGCCGCCTGGAGCTTCTGCTCCACGTAGGAGACCGAGGCGGTGTAGCCGGCGCCGGTCGACCTGCGGTTGCCGCCGTTGTTGGTGGCGATCGTCTGGAACTGCGAGAGGTGCGCCTTGACGTTCGTCAGGCTGATGTCCGGCGGGTCCACCGTCGGGGTGCCCACGGTCAGCCGGTAGGTGGCCGTGTGCGTGGCGGTCTGGCCGGTGCCCGTCACCGTGATGGTGTGGGCGCCCTGCGGCGTCGACGCGCTGGTCGTGATCGTCAGCGTGCTGTTGCCTCCGCTGGTCACCGACGCCGGGTTGAACGAGGCGCTGGCGCCGGCCGGCACGCCGGAGGCGGTCAGGTTGACCGTCTGCGCGGCGCCCGACGTGGTCTGGGTGCCGACCGTCGTCGTGGCCGTCTGACCCGGCTGGACCGTCCCCGTCGCCGGGTTGGTGGAGATGGAGAAGTCCTGGCCGGGCTGCTGGCAGGTGGGCTCACCGCTCTGCACCGGCACGCTCACCGCGTTCCACGCCGCCTTCGTCGTGGCGCACTCGACGCTGCTGGCGCCGTACAGCTCGACCACCGCGGCCAGCGAGGCCGAACGGACGCCGGCGTAACGCCAGGACGAGGTCTTGCGGGCCAGGGCGCCCATGAAGATCTTGCCGGCCTTCTGGATGCCGATGCCGGTCACCGAGCTCGGTCCGCCGGAGCAGATCGGGCTGTTCGGCTTGCCGCCGCCGGGCGCGCTGCCCTCGGCCAGCAGGTAGAACCAGTGGTTCAGCGGACCGGCCGCCGCGTGCACCTCGGTGTTCGGGATCGCGGTCGACCAGCAGTTCGGGTCGCCGACGCGCGACGGGTCGAACATGTACCTGATCGGGCCGTCGCCCACCAGGTTCACCTCTTCGCCCACCTCGTAGTCCGGCGGGTCGTTCGGGTGGTTGGCGTAGTGCTCGGTCAGAGCGCCGAAGATGTCGCCGGTGCCCTCGTTGATGCCGCCGTTCTCGTTGCCGGAACCGGCGCCGCCGGGCGTGGTCTGGAAGATGGCGTGGCCGTACTCGTGGCCGACCACGTCGATCGGGGTGACCTGGCGCTGGTTGTCCTGGGAGCGGCCGAAGTTGGTGTAGCTGCCGTTCCAGTACGCGTTGACGTCGGCCAGGCCGACACGGGCCGGGAAGCCGCGGCCGGCGCCGTCGATGCCGTTGCGGCCGAGCCAGTCACGCAGCATGTCCCACTCGCGCTGGGCGCCGTAGAGGGCGTCCACGCAGGCGGTCTCCAGGTTCGTTCCGGAGCCGTTGCCCCAGACGTCGTCCGGTCCGGTGTACGGCTGGCCGTTCTGACCGCCGCACTGGATGCCGGGACGAGTGGTGTCGACCATCCGGTACGTGCCGGCGGACTGGCTCGTGTCGATGGTCACGTTCGGGTAGTAGTAGCCGTTGCCGGTGCCGGCCTTGACCTCGTCGTAGTGGTCGGCCACCTTGCCGGTGCGGGCGTCCACGAAGACGTGCTGCTTGCTCGGCTTACGGGCGGCGACGCCCTCCACCACGGTCTCCCAGGCCAGCGTCGGCCGCTCGCCCCAGGCCAGCACGACCAGGCGGGGCGTACCGGTGACGTCCACCCGCGACAGGCGGCTCTTCGACACCCGGGCCGCGCGCTCGGCGCTGACCACGGGCTGAACCGCGAGATCGGCCGGCGCCGCGCCGGAGGCCGCGGTGGTGTCACGCACCCGGCCCTGCGAGTCGGTCACGACGACGGCGTCGCCGCCGACCACCGGCAGGCCCTTGTAGGTGCGGTCGTAGGACACGTAGAACATGCCACTGGCGCCAGGCGTGACCGCCCGGCGCCAGTACGTCTCATCAGGGCCCTTGCGTAATTCGTCCAGCCCGCTGGCAACGGCCCGATCGGCCGCGGTGGCGGCGAGGCTCTTCGGGTCTGAGGCGGTCAGGCTCTTTTGGGGGTTGACGCCGGGGGGCGCCGCTGCGGCGGCCGGATTGATCACCATGGCGGCCGTGACGGCCAGCCCGGCGACTGCCGCGAGGACGGATCTGCGTCTCACTCGCCAGTCCTTTCAGGGGTCCGTCCACGCTGGCCCGCCGGTGTGGGCGGGCCGGCGTGGAGGATGGGGGGTGTGGCGGCTTGACACTAAGACTGGACAGCTTGACGGGATATCCGTATCGATATCGGTATACGTACGGAAATTACGTTAACCACCGCTTTACGCGCCCACCTGTAAGAACCCCCGCCCACGCGCACCCCGCCCCGGCACACACCCCACCCATGCCTTGGCCCGCGTTAGCGGCCATCCGCGCCTCGGGTCCGCGGCCGCCCCGCCGCTCAGCTTGACGCCGCGCCCCCACCCCGCGCCCGGCCCGCCGCCAACCGACCGCGGCCCATGGCGCCGCACCCATGACTCACGCACGGCGCAACCGCGACCCGCGCATCATCGCCACGCGGCCCAGCCCAACGCGGCCACCATCGCCGACGGACCGCAACCTGCCCGAGGCGCGCTCCGAGACATTCGCCGTCCACAGCACGACGGCACGCGCGAGCAGGCGCAGCACGACAGAACCTCACGGCTACCGCAGGCACCCCGCACAACGCGAAATGGGCTCCCATGGGCGGCGCGGGATGGCGCGGCGGGACGCGAGGGTGAGCCGGAGACGCGGACGCGGGGTGGGCCGGCCAGAGGCGGAGGCGAGAACGGGGGGCCGGAGAGGCCGGGGAGGGGCCGAGGGGCGGGGTGGTTAGTGGATGGCGGAGGGGGAGGAGGCGTTGGGGGTGAGGAGGTGGGGGGTGCCGGTGCCGTCGGCGGGGACGGACCAGATGTCCTTGCCCTTGGCGTACATCACGGTGCGCTCGTCCAGCCACGCCGCCTGGTCGTCGATGGAGGCGGTCTCGGCCAGTGGCGTTTCGCGGCCGGTGGCGAGGTGGAGGGCGTGCAGGCGCCACGGGCCGGGTTTGACGCGCTTCTTGTAGACCAGGGTGGAGCCGTCCGGGGAGAGGGAGGGGCATTCGGCGTTCTCGCGGAGCGTACGTGCGCGCCAGTTCGTGAAGTCGCCCTCCACCAGGTACGTCTTGCCCTTCGTCGACAGCGTGGCGTAGAAGCGGGAGTCGTCGGCGGCGAAGGTGATGCCCCAGTAGTTGACGTCGGCGGAGTAATAGCGCCGGCCGTCGATGCGTAGCGGGATCTCCTCGATGTTGGTGACCACGTAGCCGGTCTTGATGTCCAGGATGCCGCTCCAGGTGGAGAAGCCGCCGCTGTTGTAGGAGTCACCGGTCACGAACACCGTCCACGACGCCATCCGCCCGCTGGCCGAGATCCTGGCCCGGCTGGGGATTCCGGCCAGCCGTACCTTGCGGACCTCACGCATCGAACGGTCAAGAATGATCGCGTCCGTGGTGGGAGGCGCACCGGGGCGAGTGACCAGGCAGATGGTCGTCCCGGCAGCCGTGTAGTTCCGGTCGCACTTGGTGGCGCTCACGGCCGGCGCCGCCGCGGGATCCCCGATCGGCACCGCCGCGACCCGCCCCGAACTCCGGACCACCAGTTGCCCAGCCCTCCCCGGATCCACGGCCGAGGCCGCCGGCCCCTCCTTCTTCGCCGCCGCCCAGCTCGCGTACCCCACAGCCACCCCGGCCAGCACCACGACCGCCAGAACAACCGCCGCCACCCGCCGGACCCCACCCTTCCCCCCAGAACCCCCTACCACCTGGTCGGTAGCCACCTCCCCCCTACCAACCACCAGGTAGGCGTCCGCTCCCACCTGCCCACCAAACCCTGCCTCAGCAGCCCCACCCTCTCCCCGCGCAACCACCGGTCCGCCGGAACCTGCCGGGCTTGAGGTGCTCACCGGGCCCGAGGTGGTCACCAGGCCATCGGTGGACGCCGAGCCGTCGGTGGTAGTCGAGCCGAGGGTGGCTGCCTGGCCAGGGGTGGTGGTCGGGCCAGGGGTGGTGGTCGGGCCAGGGGTGGTGGTCGGGCCAGGGGTGGTGGTCGGGCCAGGGGTGGTGGTCGGGCCAGGGGTGGAGCTAGAGGTCGCTATCGGGCCAGAGGGCGTGGCCCGGCCGGGGGTGGAGCGGTCGAGGGTGGCGGAGGCATCTGTGGCGGAGGCCAAAGAGGTGAGGTCGGGAGAGCCGGAGGCGGATGGGGTGGAGGCAGAAGGCGTGGAGGCGGGAGGGGTGGGGGCCGAGGGGGCAGAGGCGCGGGACCCGGAGGCGGGAGGTGCGGAAGCGGATGGGGTGGGAGTGATCGCCCCGGAGGCAGGAGGTACGAAGGCGGGAGAAGCGGGGGTGGGAGAGGCGGGGACGGATGCGGTGGGGGCTGGGGTGGGAGTGGGTGCGGTGGAGGTGGGGGTGGGAGAGGCGGGGACGGATGCGGTGGGGGCTGGGGTGGGAGTGGGTGGGGTGGGGGTTGGGGTGGGTGGGGTGGGGGTGAGGGGTGTGGGGTGGTTGGGGGTCATAGGACTCTCCAGGCGATGATGATCGATATGACGAGTCCGGCTGCCATCACCAGCAGGCCTTGTCCCGCGCCCAACCCGGTCCACAACACGCCGAACCCGATCGAGGAGACCATTCGGGCCGCCGCCTGCCCCGTCTGGAGTACGGCGAGGCCGCTGGTTCGCAGGGTTTCCGGGAGCATCGGGCCGGCCAGGGCCATCAGCACCCCGTCCGTCGCCGCGTAGAACGCCCCGTGCAGCACCAGGACGGGCACGAGCCAGCCCGGCCCCATCAGCACCAGGTACGCCCCCAGCAACGCCAGGTGCCCGCCCAGGAAGACGACGGCCCTGCCGTACCGGTCGGAAAGGCGGCCGAACGGGACGGCCAGCAGCAGATAGACCCCGGCCGTCCCCAACGGCAGCAGGGGGAAGAGTTCTGGGGCGAATCCCAGCCGCCGCTGCAGCATGAGGTAGACGAACGCGTCGCTCACGGTGACCAGCCCGAGCAGGCACGCGGCCGCGCAGACCCGCAGGAACGCGCGGTCGCGCAGTACCGCCGCCCGCAGCGACGGCCGGGGGGCCAGGGGGCCGCGGCGGTCGCGGACCAGGGCGGCGAGCAGGACGACCCCGAGCATCGCGACGCAGAAGCTGGTCACGAACACGGCGTCGTGGGCGCCGCCGGTCGCCGCCAGTACGCCGAAGGCGGCCAGCGGTCCGAGGAAGGCGCCGGCGGTGTCCATCGCGCGGTGGACGCCGAAGGCGGAGCCGAGCCCCTCCGGCGGCGCGCTCAACGTGATCAGCGCGTCCCGGGGCGCGGTGCGCAGGCCTTTGCCGGTGCGGTCGGCGGCGATGGCCGCGCCCAGCGCCGCCACGGAGGCGCCGGCCGCGAGCAGTCCCACCTTGGCGGCGGCGGACAGGGCGTAGCCCACGCCCGCCACCAGTTTGCGGCGCCGCCAGCGGTCGGCGGCGTGGCCGCCGGCCAGGCGTACGGCGGCGGTGATGCCGAAGTAGAGGCCGTCGAGGACGCCGAACTGCACGAGGCTGAGCCCGAGCGTCCCCACGAGGTACAGCGGAAGCACCGCTGTGATCATTTCTGAGGAGATGTCGGTCACCAGGCTCACCGCGCCGAGCGCCACCACGTTGGCGGGCACGGCGCGGGTGAGCATGGTGCCGCGGATCGACACGTACATCTAGTGGCAGGTGTAGGTCGGGCTGGTGTCCTTGACCGAACCGTCGACGCCGATGAGCTGCCAGGCGAACGTGGTGTCGGTGAAGTTCAGCTTCAGGACGCCGAAGGTGTTGGTGAGCCGCTTCTGGCTGTTCGGCTGGACGTTCTCGATGTTGTACGGCGAGGCCCCGCCCATCCCGCCGAGGATCTCGACGATGCCGTTGGGGTCGGCCTGCGCGGTCGGGCTCTGGGGCCCGAATCGCTCGTAGTGGTGGTCGTGCCCGTTGAGGACGAGTTCGGCGCCGGCGGCGTACAGGCGCTGCCAGACCGGACGGCTGACCGGGTCGTTGCCGTGCGAACCGGAGCTGAACAACGGGTGGTGCCAGTAGGCGGCCACGCACCGCTTGGTGTTGGCGGCCAGGTCCGCGCTGAGCCAGTCGAGCTGGGTCTGGCTGTCGAAGGAGTTGGAGTCGAGGGAGATGAAGTGCCATTCGCCGCGATCGAAGCTGTAGTACGGCTTGCCCTGCGGATAGGCGATGGACCCGAAGTACGACTTGTAGCCGGCCAGCGGGCCCGCCGGGTCGTAGGTCTCGTGGTTGCCCGGCGAGGGGCGCGTCTTGGACTTGAACCGGCCCCACGTCTTGTCGTAGTAGTTCCGGAAGTCCGACAGCAGCGCGTCGTCGTACTGGTTGTCGCCCATGGTGAGCACGAACTCGGGGTTCATGGACTCGACCAGGGCTGCGGTCTTGGGGTGGATGCAGGAGGAACCGGAGGTGCACTGCTCGGCGATGTCGCCGGCGGCGGCGACGGTGAAGGAGGGGCCGCCGGGGTCGGGGGTGCCGCCGAACACCTGCATCTCCCACAGCGAGTAGCCGTAGGAGGTGCCGCGGGCGGTGCCGTACATGCGCACATAGCGGCCGGAGGCGGTGAGGGTCAGGTCGTCGAGACCGCCGTCGCCCGAGGTCGTGGAGTAGACGGTGCTCCAGGTGGCGGCGTCGGGCGAGACCTGGATCTGGTACGCCTTGCCGTAGGCGACCTCCCAGAACAGCTTGACCCGCGAGATCTGCTGGACGCTGCCCAGGTCGACGCGGATCCACTGGGGATCGCTGCCTTCCAGGGAGGCCCAGCGGGTGGAGGTGAAGTTGCCGTCGACGGCCTTGCCCGAACTGTAGGAGGTGCCCTCCTTGGAGGAGGACGAGGCGGGCTTGCCCTGCGACAGCAGGGTCTCGACGACGGCGGAGGCGGTAGTGGCGGTGGCGGTGGCCGGGGTTAACAACCCGGCCATCAGGACGAGGACGGAGAGCAGAGACCAGCGTGCTCTGGACATGGCGAATCTCCTGGGGGGCGAGATCTGGGCATGATCCGTTGAGCAGCCGGGACAGCGGGTGGTTTCCTCGCTGAGCGCGTCACCCCTGGCGGGGCCGCGCCGAGCCGCTTACCGGTGATCGTGGCAAGCGGCAACGAGCGTGTCAAGTTAGTTAGGAAGGTTTCTTAACCTCCGATGCACGCCCGACCGAGCAACTCCCTGAGATCGCCCACCAGAGACGGCGACGGCGTGACCCGCAACCGGTCCTCGACCCGCAGGACCGTCGTCTTCGGCCCGTGATGCACCTGGAGGCGCACCTCGGAGGTGCCGGGGTGGGCGATCAGGATCTCCTTCAAGCGGGCGACGACCGGCGGCGTGCAGCGGCCGAGCGGCAGGCTGACCGTCAGCGGCCCGCCCGCCTCCCGGGTCAGGTCGGGCGCGGTCACCTCCATCGCGACGATCTTCGCGACGTCCTCGCGCTTGTCGATGCGGCCCTTGACGAAGACGATCGCGTCCTCGGCCAGGATCGTCGAGCACAGCAGGTACGCCGACGGGAAGATCATGACCTCGATGGCGCCTTCGAGGTCCTCCAGCTGGGTGAGGACCCAGGTGTCGCCCTTCTTGGTGACCTTGCGCTGCACGCCCGACAGGATGCCGCCGACGGTGACGACCTGGCCGTCGGCGCGGCCGTCGTCCTGCAGGGCCGCGATCGAGCAGTCGGCGCCGGAGGCCAGGACGTGCTCGACGCCGAACAGCGGGTGGTCGGAGACGTACAGGCCCAGCATCTCCCGCTCGAACTGCAGCAGCGTGTTCTTGTCCCACTCCCCCACCGGGATCTGCACGTCGAAGGTCTGGTCCTCGCCGCCCTCGATGGCGCCGAACAGGGAGTCCTGGCCGATGGCCTCGTTCTTCTTGATGTCGATGATCGCGTCGACGGCCTGCTCGTGCACCATGACCAGGCCCTTGCGGACGTGGCCGAGCGAGTCGAAGGAGCCCGCCTTGATCAGCGACTCGATGACGCGCTTGTTGCAGACGACCGCCGGGACCTTGCGCAGGAACTCCTTGAAGTCGGCGAAGCGCCCCTTCTGCCTGCGCGCGCCGATGATGCCGTCGACGACGTTGCCCCCGACGTTGCGGATGGCCGACAGACCGAAGCGGATGTCGGTGCCGCGCGGGGTGAAGTCGAAGTCGGAGTCGTTGACGTCCGGCGGGAAGACCTTGATGCCCATCCGGCGGCACTCGTTGAGGTAGAGCGCCGACTTGTCCTTGTCGTCCTTGACCGAGGTGAGCAGGGCGGCCATGTACGCGGCCGGGTAGTTGGCCTTGAGGTAGGCGGTCCAGTAGGAGACCAGGCCGTAGCCGGCGGTGTGGGCCTTGTTGAAGGCGTAGTCGGAGAAGGGCAGCAGGATGTCCCACAGAGCCTTGACGGCGGCGGCCGGGTAGCCGTTGTCCTTCATGCCCTTGTCGAAGAACTCGTACTGCTTGTCCAGCTCGGACTTCTTCTTCTTGCCCATCGCGCGCCGCAGCAGGTCGGCGCCGCCGAGCGAGTAGCCGGCGACCTTCTGCGCGATGGCCATGACCTGCTCCTGATAGACGATCAGGCCGTGGGTCGTGTCGAGGATGTCGCGCAGGGGCTCTTCGAGCGCCTCGTGGATCGGGGTGATCTCCTGCTGGCCGTTCTTGCGCAGCGCGTAGTTGGTGTGGGAGTTGGCGCCCATCGGGCCGGGGCGGTAGAGCGCGAGGGCGGCGGAGATGTCCTCGAAGCTGTCGGGGCGCATCAGGCGCAGCAGCGAGCGCATGCCGCCGCCGTCGAGCTGGAAGATGCCGAGGGTGTCGCCGCGCGCCAGCAGCTCGTACGTCCTGACGTCGTCGAGCGGCAGGTCGAGCAGCTCGATCGCCTCGCCGGTCGCCGACTCGATGGCCTTGAGGCAGTCGTCGATGATCGTCAGGTTGCGCAGGCCCAGGAAGTCCATCTTCAGCAGGCCGAGCGTCTCGCAGGTCGGGTAGTCGAACTGCGTGATGATCACGCCGTCGGAGTCGCGGCGCATGATCGGGACGTAGTCGGTCAGGACCTCCGACGACATGATGACGCCGGCGGCGTGCACGCCGGTCTGCCGGATCAGCCCCTCCAGGCCCTTGCCGAGGTCCATCGTCGCCTTGACGTCGGCGTCCTCGCCGTAGAGCCTGCGCAGCTCGCCGGCCTCCGGGTAGCGCGGGTGGTCCTTGTCGAAGATGCCCGACAGCGGGATGTCCTTGCCCATGACGGCGGGCGGGAAGGCCTTGGTGACCCGGTCGCCCAGCGCGTAGGGGTAGCCCAGGACGCGGCCGGCGTCCTTGATGGCGGCCTTCGCCTTGATGGTGCCGAACGTGGCGATCATGGCGACCTTGTCGGCGCCCCACTTCTCGGTCACGTAGCGGATCACGTCGGCGCGCCGGCGCTCGTCGAAGTCGATGTCGACGTCGGGCATGGAGACACGCTCGGGGTTGAGGAAGCGCTCGAAGATCAGGCCGTGCGGGATCGGGTCGAGGTCGGTGATGCCCAGGGCGTACGCGACCAGGGATCCGGCGGCCGAGCCCCGGCCGGGCCCCACGCGGATGCCGTTGTTCTTGGCCCACATGATGAAGTCGGCGACCACGAGGAAGTAGCTCGGGAAGCCCATCTGGACGATGACGCCCAGCTCGTTCTCGGCCCAGGAGCGGTGCTCCTCGTCGACGCCGCCGGGGAAGCGGCGCTCCAGGCCCTTCCAGACCTCCTGGCGGAAGTATCGCTCCTCGGTCATCCCCTCGGGGACGGGGAAGGCCGGCATGAGGTTCTTGTGCTCGAAGAACCCGCTCGCGTCGACCTTCTCGGCCACCACCAGCGTGTTGCGGCAGCCCTCCGCCCACAGCTCGGAGGAGTCGACCGCGCGCATCTCGTCGGCGGACTTGATGAAGTAGCCGGAGCCGTCGAAGCGGAAGCGGTCGGGGTCGGACAGCTGCTTGCCGGTCTGGACGCAGAGCAGGGCGTCGTGGGAGGCGGCGTCGGACTCGTAGGTGTAGTGGGAGTCGTTGGTCACCAGCGGCGGGATGTTCAGCTCCTGGCCGATCCTGGCGAGGCCGTCGCGGACGCGGCGCTCGATCTCCAGGCCGTGGTCCATGATCTCCAGGAAGTAGTGCTCCCTGCCGAAGATCTCCTGGAACTTCGCCGCCGCCTTCACGGCCTCGTCGTACTGCCCGAGCCTGAGCCTGGTCTGCACCTCGCCGGACGGGCAGCCGGTCGTGGCCATGAGGCCGCCGGCGTGCTCGGCCAGGATCTCGGCGTCCATGCGGGCCCACTTGCGGTGGAAGCCCTCGGTGTAGGCGCGTGAGGACAGCCGCATCAGGTTGTGCAGGCCGGTCTTGTCGCGCGCCCAGATCGTCATGTGGGTGTAGTAGCCGCCCGCGGAGACGTCGTCCCTCTTCTGGTGGGGCTCGCCCCACAGCACGGGCCGTTTGTTCTGCCTCATCTCGGGGGCGACGTAGGCCTCGATGCCGATGATCGGCTTCACGCCGGCCGCCGTGGCCTGCCGGTAGAAGTCGTAGGCGCCGTGCATGTTGCCGTGATCGGTGATGGCTATCGCGGGCATGCCCAGCTCCCCGACCTGTCCGAACATCTGCTTGAGCCGCGCGGCCCCGTCGAGCATGGAGTACTCGGTGTGCACGTGCAGATGGACGAACGAGTCGCTGGACGACATGGAGCGGCGCCTCCCGGACGGACGTGGCGTGCGCTCCGACTCTAGTAGTCCGCACCGACAGTTCGGGGGCGGCCACCGGAGCCGCACGACGGCGCGCCCCTCTGGCCGCGGCCACCGGCGTGGATATCGTCGCCATGACGGAGTGCGACGGAAGGCTCACACAGTGCAGACGGACGAAGGCTACACCCACGCGCTGGGCAACCGGCACGTCCAGATGATCGCGATCGGCGGCGCGATCGGGGTCGGCCTGTTCCTGGGCGCGGGCGGCAGGCTGGCCGCGGCCGGGCCCGCGCTGGTGCTGTCCTACGCCGCCGCCGGCCTGGCGGCCTTCTTCGTCATGCGGGCATTGGGCGAACTGGTGCTCTACCGGCCCACGTCCGGCTCGTTCGTCGACTACGCCGACGAGTTCGTCGGCCCGTGGGCCGCCTTCGCCAGCGGCTGGATGTACTGGATCAACTGGGCCTTCACCGGCATCGCCGAACTGACGGCGATCGCCACCTACGTCCACCGCTGGGCGCCCCACTTCCCCACCTGGGCCACCGCGCTGCTCGCCCTGGGCCTGGTGCTGGTGGTCAACCTGCTGTCGGTGCGGCTCTTCGGCGAGCTGGAGTTCTGGTTCGCGCTGCTGAAGGTGCTGGCGATCATCACCTTCCTCGTGGTCGGACTCTGCGCGGTGCTGTTCTCCGTGGGCGCGGCCACCCCGGCCAACCTCGTCGCGCACGGCGGTTTCTTCCCCAACGGCTTCGGCGTCGTGCTGATGAGCCTGCAGGCCGTGGTCTTCGCGTACGCCTCCATCGAGCTGGTCGGCATCACGGCCGGGGAGACCGCCAACCCCCGCCAGGTCATGCCCAAGGCCATCAACGGCGTCATCTGGCGCATCGCCGTCTTCTACGTCGGCTCGGTCATCCTGCTGGCGATGGTGCTGCCCTGGACCGCCTACAGCGCCGACAACTCGCCGTTCGTCACGTTCTTCGCCAGCCTCGGCGTGCCGTGGGCGGCCGACGCCATGAACCTGATCGTGATCACCGCCGCCATGTCGTCGTGCAACTCCGGCCTCTACTCCACGGGCCGTATCCTGCGCTCGATGGCGACGAAGGGCGAGGCGCCCGCGTTCGCCGCGCGGCTCAGCGGGCGGCACGTCCCCATCGGGGGCATCCTGCTGACGGCCGCCGTCTTCCTGGCCGGGGTGGCGTTGTTCTACTACGTGCCCGAGCGCGCGTTCAACATCGCCACCGCGGTGGCCTCGCTCGGCGTGATCACCACCTGGGGGACGCTGGTCTACTGCCAGCTCCGGCTGCGCCGGCGCGGGCACGTCTCGCCCTTCAGGATGCCGGGCACGCCGTACACGAACTGGGCGACGCTGGCGTTCCTGGCGCTGGTGGTGCTGCTCATGCCGTTCGCCGACGACGACCAGCGGGTGGCGTTCTTCCTGCTGCCGCTGCTCGCCGCCGGGATCGCGATCGGCTGGAAGATCACCGCCGCGCGGCGGCGCGCCCACCGTGCGGGTCCTCCGCCCATGCCGTAGACCGCCGGTCCGGTGAACGCGTGGCGACAAATGATGTCGAAAAGATTACATCTGGCGTCTACCTGCCATAGCTTGCTACCCGCAGAACGGACTGACTCTTACGTGAGTCGCCGTTGATCCCCCGCTATGGGAGTATTTCTTGGCCTAGAGGAGGGTTTGAGGCCGTTGACGTCGGATCGTACGCAGCGTGGTCGCCGCATCGCCGGCCGCTACCAACTGCAGGAGCCCATCGGCAGGGGCGGCATGGGGATCGTCTGGCGGGCCCATGACGAACTGCTCGATCGCACCGTCGCGGTCAAGGAGGTCCGTTACGCGGCCGCCCTGGGCGACGAGGTCCAGTTGCTCAACCGGCGTACCATGCGCGAGGCCAGGGCGGCGGCCAGGTTCGAGCATCCCAACGTGATCATCGTGCACGACGTGATCGAAGAGGACGACCGCCCCTGGATCGTCATGCAGCTCGTGCCCTCACGCTCCCTCGGCGCGGTGATCAAGCAGGACGGGCCGCTGCAGCCCGCCCGCGTGGCCGAGATCGGGGTCGCCGTCCTCGACGCGCTGCACCGGGCCCACGAGGCGGGCGTCCTGCATCGCGACGTCAAGCCCGAGAACGTGCTGCTGGCCGACGACGGCCGCGTGGTGCTGACCGACTTCGGCATCGCCACGCTGGAGACCGAGACGCAGCTGACCATGACCGGCCTGGCCGGAACGCCCGCGTTCATCGCGCCGGAGCGGCTCAAGGGCCTGCCCGCGCGGCGTGAGTCGGACCTGTGGTCGCTGGGCGCCACCCTCTACACGGCGGTGGAGGGCAAGTCGCCGCACGAGCGCGGCATGGCGCTGGCGACCATGCACGCGGTGCTGACCGACGAGCCCGACGCCTCGCACAACGCCGGGCCGCTCAAGCCCATCATCGACGGACTGCTGGTCAAGGAGCCGGTGCAGCGGCTGACGTACGAGGAGACGGCGCGCATGCTGCGCCGGATCGTCATGCAGTCGCACTCCGAGGCCGTGGTGGCCGTGGACGACATGCCCACCGACCCCAACCTCAAGCCCGTGGCGGCCGCCGTACCGGAGACCGGGACCAAGATCGCCCGGCCGACGCGGATCGACACCTCCGCGCTGGAGAGCGCGGCCGTGGAGCAGGCGCGCACGGCCGAGCGCGAGCGCGCCGCCGCGGAACGCGAACGGGAGCAGATCCGCAAGCGGGAACTGGAGCGCGAACGGGCGCGAGCCCGCGAGCGCGAGAAGGCCGCGGAACGCGAGCGGGCCCGTGAGCGGGAAAGGGCGAGGGAGCGGGAGGCCGCCAGGGAGCGCGAGCGGGAAGCGGCCAGGCAGCGGGCGGCGCTCGCGGCCGAAGCGCCCGCCGACGCCGACGATCCGGACTCCTGGGACCTGGTCCCGCCCGCCCCGGCGGCCGAGCTCACCCATCCCTCAGGCGAGGGCGGCCGCCGCCGTTACGGCCCGCTCCTCGCGGTCGGCGCGGCCGTGATCCTGGTCGCCGGGATCGGCGGCTACCTCGGCCTGAACTCGGCCCTGGACAAGGGAGACAAGACAGAGGATCCGGGGCGCTCCCCGCAGAGCGCCGCGGTGACCTCCAGCCCGGAGAAGAGCCCGCCGGAGCAGGCCGACCCCTCCCCCACCCCGGAGGCGTCCAAGGCGGAGGGCGTGCTGCCCGACGGCTGGAAGATGCACAAGGACAAGTCGGGCTTCTCCCTGGCCCTGCCCAAGGGCTGGAAGGAGTTCAAGCGCGAGGGCAGCCAGATCTTCTACCGCGGACCCGGCGCCGGATCCAACGCCTTCGTGGCGATCGACCAGATCGACAAAGCCGGCGACGACCCGGTCGGCGACTGGAAGCGGCAGGAGAAGTCGGCCAAGAACATCTTCGGCGGCTACAAGAAGATCCACATCAAGAAGGTCGACTACATGGTGGCGGCGGCGGACTGGGAGTTCACCTGGAACACCAACACCGGTGAGACCCGGGTCCGCAACCGGGGCTTCGTCACCGAAGGCGGCATGGGCTACTCCATCTACTGGCACAACCTGGCCAGCCGATGGAAGAAGGACCTGCACTTCTTCGACACCTTCGCCGCCACCTTCAAACCCGCCAAGTAGGCTGCACCGCGTGGAACGGCTGGTCAGCAACCGCTATCGCCTCATCGAGCCGATCGGCGAAGGCGGCATGGGCGTGGTGTGGCGCGCCCACGACGAGCTGCTCGACCGTCCCGTGGCCGTCAAGGAGGTCCGCTACTCCGGCGTCGGCGAGGCCAAGCGGAGCGAGCTCAACCGGCGCACGATCCGGGAGGCGAGGGCCGCCGGGCGACTGGAGCACCCGTCGGTGGTCGTGGTGTACGACGTGGTCGAGGAGGACGGCCGCCCCTGGATCGTCATGAACCTCGTGCGCTCGCGCTCGCTGGCCAAGGTGGTCGGCGACGGCGGCCCGCTGCCGCCCGGCACGGTGGCGGCGATCGGCGCGGCGCTGCTGGACGCGCTGCGCACCGCGCACGCCGCGGGCGTGCTGCATCGCGACGTGAAGCCGGAGAACGTGCTGCTGGCCGACGACGGCCGCGTGGTGCTGACCGACTTCGGCATCGCCACGCTGGAGGCCGAGCAGGGCCTGACCGCGACGGGCCACCTGGTCGGCACGCCCGCGTACATGCCGCCCGAGCGCCTCAACGGCCTGCCCGCCGGGCCGGAGTCCGACCTCTGGTCGCTGGGCGCGACCCTGTACACCGCGGTCGAGGGCAGGCCGCCCTACCGCGGCGACTCGTGGGCCGCCACGGTGGCCGCCGTCCTGCGCGACCCGCCCGCCCCGTCGGCGCGCGCGGGCGCGCTCGCGCCGGTCATCGAGGGTCTGCTGCGCCGCGACCCGGCCGCCCGCATCCCCGCCGCCCAGGCCGCCGCACTGCTCCAGACGGCATCCGGTACGGCCCCGCCGCCCCACGGCCACGGCGGGCCACCCGGCGTCGCCGGCCACGAACCCACCCTCCACAACGACGGCCACCCCACGGGCGCGTCGCGGACCGGACGCCGCCCACGCTGGGTCGTCGCCTCCACCGCGCTCCTCGCCGTGGGCGGCCTGGCCACGGCCGGTTTCCTGCTGTCGGGCCGGCTGGCCGGCACCGCCGCGCCCAAGTCCACCCCCACGCCGCCCGCCACCGGCGTCACCGTCCCCCCCACCCCTTCAACGACCGCCACGCCGTCCCCGGCGCCGCCCGACGGCTGGCGCACGGTCACCAGCAAGACCGGCGCCTTCTCCGTGGCCGTGCCCGAGAACTGGAAGGGCAGCAAGAGCCCCGACCGCGACAGCATCTCCTGGACCGGCCCCGGCACCGGCGGCCAGCTCATCGTCGAATGGACCGACGACGTCTGGAGCGACCCCGTCCAGCACTGGAAGAACGTCGAAGGCGACATCCTGCGCAGGAACGAGTTCCGCGACTACAAGCGGATCGCGATCAGGCGGCTGACGTACCTGGGCCGGCCCGCCGCCGACTGGGAGTTCACCCGGGTGAAGGGCACGACGAGGGTGCACGTCATCACGCGCGGCTTCCGCGCCGCCGACGGCCGCCCCTACGCCGTCTACTGGGAGCTGCCCGACAGCCGCTGGGAGGACCACGTGAACTACTTCAACACCTTCGTGGAGTATTTTCGGGTGTTGTGAAGGAGCAGGCGAACTTCTGGCGGCACCCGGCGGTGCCCGAGGTCAACCTGCTCAAAGCCCGCTACGTCACCCACCGCTTCACCCGCCACACCCACGCCGAGTACGCGATCGGGCTGATACTCGACGGCGTCGAGGAGTTCCAGAACCGCGGCTCCACCCACCGGGCGGGCTCCGGCGAGATCGTGCTGGTCAACGCCGACTCGGTGCACACCGGTCACGCGGGGACGCCTGACGGGTGGGCCTACCGGATGCTGTACCCGTCGGCCGAGGCCATGGCGGAGGTGGCGGCCGAGCTGGGCCTGCCGTACGCGCGGCCGTTCTTCCCCGAGCAGGTGGTGAGCGATCCGGCGCTGGCGGGGCTGCTGGGGCGCACGCATCTGGCGGCCGAGCGCGGCGACGACCTGACGGCCTCGACGCTGATGCGGACCTTCTTCGCCCAGCTGATGTCGCGCCACTCGACGCCGCCGCACGCTCCGCCGGACGGTCCGCGGGCGGGCGGGCGTGAAGTGGAGGCGGCGCTGGAAATGCTGCGCGCGCGCATGGTGGACCCGCCGACGCTGGAGGAACTGGCGGCGGCGGTGGGCGCGCGGCCGTTCCCGCTGCTGCGGGCGTTCAAGGCGGCGACGGGCCTGCCGCCGCACGCCTACCTCACCTCTTTGCGGGTACGGCAGGCCCGCTCGCTCCTGGAGACGGGCACCCCGCCGGCCCTGGTGGCGGCCGAGGTGGGCTTCACCGACCAGGCCCACCTGAACCGGCACTTCAAGCGCATCGTGGGCGTGCCACCGGCGGCGTACCGGCGCTCCGCAGGAACGTACAAGACGGAGGAAGGCCCAGCTTCCTAGCCTTACCCTCATGGAACAGACAACAACCCGTTCCGCCGCGATCCGGGACGGTTTGGGCGTCGGACTGGCGGTGGGCCTGTCCGGCGTCGCCTTCGGAGCCGCGGCCGTCACCGCGGGACTGGACGTGGCGCAGGCGTGCGTGCTGAGCCTGCTGACCTTCACGGGCGCCTCGCAGTTCGCCCTGACCGGCGCCGTCGGCGCGGGCGGCGACCTGGTCTCGGCCACCGCCGGGGCCCTGCTGCTCGGCACCCGCAACACCCTGTACGGCCTGCGCCTGGCCGACCTCCTCCAGGTCCGCGGCGGGCGCAGGGCGGTGACGGCGCACGGCGTCATCGACGAGAGCACCGCCGTCGCCCTCGCCCAGCCGAACCCGGCGGCGGCCAGGGCCGGGTTCACCACCACGTTCGTCACGCTCTACGTCATGTGGAACCTCACCACGCTCGCCGGCGCGCTCGGCACCTCCTTCCTGGGCGACCCGGGCATGCTGGGCCTGGACGTCGTCGGCCCGGCCACGTTCCTGGCCATCCTGTGGCCGCGGCTGCGGGAACGTTCCGAGCTGCGCACACTCGCGCTGACCGGCGCGCTCATCGCGCTGGCCGCCACGCCGTTCCTGCCGCCGGGCGTGCCCGTGCTGGTGGCGGCGGCGGCCGTGCTGGTGGTGATGGTCCGATGACGCTCTGGTGGGCGATCGCGATCGTCTGCGCGGGCTGCTACGCGCTGAAGCTGGCGGGCCTGGCCGCTCCGCGCAAGGTGCTGGACCACCCGCTCGTGCACCGCTTCTCCGAACTGGTGCCCGTGGCGCTGCTGGCCGCGCTGATCGCGGTGCAGATGTTCACCGCGCAGGGCCGCCTGGACTTCGACCTGGCCAGGACCGCCGGGCTGGGCGCCGCCGTGGTCGCGCTGCTGTTGCGCGCGCCCTTCCTGGCCGTGCTGGCGTCGGCGGCCGTCGTCACCGCGCTTGTCAGGCTCTTTACCGGGTAGACGCCCCGCATGTCCGAATCTGCGGGGATCGTCGGCGGCCGCTACCGTCTGCTCAGGACCATCGGCAAGGGTGGCATGGGCACCGTCTGGCAGGCCCATGACGAGGTGCTCGGCCGGGACGTGGCGGTCAAGGAGATCCAGCCGCCACCCGGCCTCAGCGGCCCCGAGCGCGAGGTGTTCACCGTACGGACCTTCCGCGAGGCGCGGGCCGCAGGACGGGTCGCCCACCCGGGCGTGGCCACCGTCTACGACGTGCTGGAGGAACACGGGCACCCCTGGATCATCATGCAGCTCGTGCCCTCGCGCACGCTGGGTGAGCTGGTGCGGGAGGAGGGCGCGCTGCCGCCGGTCCAGGCGGCGGCGATCGGCCTGCAGCTCATGCGGGCGTTGCGGGCGGCGCACGCGGCCGGGGTCCTGCACCGCGACGTCAAACCGGACAACGTGCTGCTCACCGACGACGGCCGGGCGGTGCTGACCGACTTCGGCATCGCCACCACCGAGGACGACGCCTCCCTCACCAGGACCGGCGTCCTGGTCGGCACCCCCGCCTTCATCGCCCCGGAGCGCGCCGCGGGCACCACCGCGCGTCCCGCCGCCGACCTGTGGTCGCTCGGCGTCACCCTGTACATGGCCGTCGAGGGCCACTCCCCCTTCCAGCGCGGGCACGCGCTGGCCACGCTGGGCGCCGTCATGCACGATCCCCCGGGGCCGCTGTCCAAGGCGGGGCCGCTGGGCCCGGTCATCCTGGGACTGCTGGAGAAGAACCCCGCCGACCGCCTGACCGCCGAGGACACCGAGCGCCACCTGCACGCCATCACCACCGGCCTCGCCCCCGAACCCACCGCCCCCATCCCGGGGACCGGAGCCGCAAGCACGGGCGGCGTGGGAGCGGGCGGCTCGGGCTCGCATGGCGCGGGCGTCGCGGGAGCGGGCGCGGGCGTCGCGGGAGCGGGCGCGGGCGTTGCGGGTGCGGGCGCGGGTGTCGCGGGTGGGTATGGCGGGCCGGGGGCTGGTGGCGGGAGCGGTGGCCGTGGCGGGCGTGGGTCCGGACGGCATGGGCGGGGCAAGGGGCGGGCGGGGCGAGTGGCCGCGCTGAGCGGGCTCGTGCTGGCGGCGGGCCTGGTGACGGGCGGGGTGGCGTGGTGGTCGGAGCGCGACGTGGCCACCCCGACGCCCTCGACGCCCGTGGTGAAGAGCACCCCCACGCGCGGCTCCTCGCCGTCCGGCACTCCCCCGCCGTCCTCCGCCCCGCCCACCGAGTCCCCGGTACGGCAGAGCCCCACCGCCCGGCCCACCACGCGATCCCCGGACCCCGATCCCACCCCGTCCAGGAAGCCCACCCCCACCCGCTCGGCCACCGAGAAGGGCGACGACGACAAGCCCGGCGAGGTCGACCCGTCGGAGAACGGCGACGGGAAGGGCGGCGAGAACAAGCAGGACGAGGGCAAGAACGAGGACCAGCAGAACGAGGACCCCGGTTCCGGCGTCGCGATGGGCCGGTCCGGCGCAAAGGGCTGAAGCACCCGGGCCCGAAGACGCCCTGGGCTCGCGAAGGCCACAAAGGCGTGGGGGTCAGGTCAGAGCGGTAGCCGTACCGTGAAGGTGGTGCCTGTGCCGGGGGTGGACGCGGCCCCCACCTCGCCGCCATGGGACGCCACGACGGCGGCCACGATCGACAGCCCCAGCCCCGACCCCCCGAGCCGGCGCCCGTCGGCCTGCCGGTGCTCGCCGCGCCAGAAGCGCTCGAACACCCGCTCGGTCTGCTCCTCGCTCAGGCCCGGTCCCTCGTCGGCGACCTCCAGCACCGCGTGCCCGCCCTCCCTGTCCAGGCGGACGACGGCGGGGGTGCCGGGCGGCGTGTGGTCCAGGACGTTCTTGAGCAGGTTGCCGACGACCTGGCGGAGCCTGAGCGGGTCGCCGGTCACGGTGACGGGGGTGGCGCACTCCAGTCCGATCACGCGCCCGGGGTCCATGGCGTGGGCGTCGGAGACGGCGTCGGCGGCCAGCGCCATGAGGTCGACGGGCGTGCGCTCCAGGGGGCGGCCCTGGTCGAGGCGGGCCAGGAGCAGCATCTCGTCGACCATCGAGCCCATGCGCCCCGCCTCGGCCTCGATGCGGTGCATGGCCCGCGCCAGGTCCTCCGGGCGGCCGTCGGCGCCGCGGCGGAACAACTCGGCGTAGCCGCGGATGGTGGCGATCGGGGTGCGCAGTTCGTGGGAGGCGTCGGCGACGAACCTGCGCAGCCGTTCCTCCGAGGACTCCCGCTGGCGGAACGCCCCCTCCAGCTGGCCGAGCATCGCGTTGAGCGCGTGGGCCAGGCGGCCCACCTCGCCGACCGGGCGGGCGGCCTCGACGCGGCGCTCCAGGTTGCCCGCGCCGATGTCGGCGGCGGCCTCGACCATGCGGTCCAGCGGGCGCAGCCCCTTGCGGATCAGGTGGGCGGCCAGGAACGTCAGCAGGACCAGCGCCGCCGCCGAGGTGCCGGCAAGGACCCAGGCCACTCGCGAGGTCAGCTCGTCGGAGGCGGCCACGAGCGCCTCCGGCGTGTTCATGGCCAGCAGCCTGCTGCCGCCGGATCCGCGCCAGTCCTGCAGCGCGCCGAACGTGGCCCCGGCCACGAGCCCCAGCGCCAGCGTGACCAGCCCGACCGTGGTGAGCACCAGCCGGGTGCGCAGGGTCATCGGTCCTCCCTGGGCAGGCGCAGCACGTAGCCGATCCTGGGCATGGTGTGGATCAGCGGGGGCTCGAAGGCGTCGACCTTGCGGCGCAGGTAGCTGATGTAGGTCTGGACGACGCCGTCGTTGCCGCCGAAGTCGTAGTCCCAGACGTGGTCGAGGATCTGGCGTTTGGACATGACCTTGCCCGCGTTGGCGACCAGGAAGCGCAGCAGCTTGAACTCGGTCGGGGTCAGGTCGATGCGCCGGCCGGCCCGCCAGACCTCGTAGGTGTCGTCGTCCACGACCAGGTCGGCGAACCCGGCGCGGGCCGGGCTCTGCGCGGCCCCGCTGGTCCTGCGCAGCACGGCGTGGATGCGCAGGATCAGCTCCTCCAGGCTGAACGGCTTGGTGACGTAGTCGTCGCCGCCGACGGTCAGCCCGGTGATCTTGTCCTCGGTGGCGTCGCGCGCGGTGAGGAAGACGACGGGCACCTGGGAGCCGGCCGTCCTGATCCGGTGGCAGACCTCGGTGCCGAGGATGTCGGGCAGCAGCACGTCCAGCACGATCAGGTCGGGGTCGAAGCTCTGGGCCAGCGCGACCGCGGACGCCCCGCTGCCGGCGATCCGGGTCTCGAACCCCTCGTAGCGCAGGGCGGTGGAGACCAGGTCGGCCAGGTACGGTTCGTCGTCGACGACCAGGATTCGGCTCACGGGACCAGTCTTTCCCGTCCGTTCTGTGAAAGCCCATAAAGATCTCTGTGAAACCGCACTCACATGCTTTCCTCAGAACGCCCACAGAGCGGGCACCGGCGGCGCTGCTCGACTGTTCGCATGGAGAGAATCTCGGCCTTCGTACTCGGCCGCAAGGGCCTCGTCACGCTGCTGGCCGTCCTTGCCTTCCTGATCGGCATGGGCGCCACCCCGATCGCGATCCAGCGGCTGTCGGAGGAGTACTCCCACGCCGGCATGCCCGCCTTCGACGCCAACCAGGAGATCGTCCGTCTCTACGGCAACGGCGGCTACCAGCGTCCGTTCGTACCGGTCGTGGTGCTGCCCGAGGGCACGACCGCGACCAGCCAGCGGGCGGCGCTCGCCCGCGCGTACGACGCGGTGTCCGCGGCGATGCCCCAGGCACGTGTCGTGTCGTTCGCCGGTACCGGGGACACGAAGCTGGTCGGCTCGGACGGCCGTACCACCTTCGGCCTGGTCTACCCCGGCACCTACTCCGACGGCAGCCCACCGGGCGGCGGCCTCGGCGAGACGCCCGACGAGGGCCCGGTGATCAGGGCGGCGATGAGCCCGCACCTTCCCCAGGGCAGCCGGGTCGAGGTGACCGGCCTGGACGCGCTGGCGCCCAGCGTAGACGCCGGCGGCGTGGACGTGCCCACGAAGATCGGCATCGGCGTGCTGGCCGCCGTGCTCGTGCTGCTGCTGGTCTTCCGCTCGGCGCTGGCCCTGGTGCCGGTGCTGATCTCGGTGCTGGCGGTGTTCGTGTCGTTCATCGCGATCCTGCTGCTGACGTTCGTGATGACCGTGCACGACGTGGCGCTGACCACGATGCCGCTGCTCGGGCTCGGCATCGCGGTGGACTACTCGTTGCTGATCGTGGCGCGCTGGCGGGAGGAGCAGGCCAACGGCCACCGGGGCGACGAGGCGGTCCACCGGGCCATGGCGGGGGCCGGGCGGGCGGTGCTGTTCAGCGGCGTGGCCGTCGCGATCGGGCTGGTGACCATGGTGGTGCTGCCGGTGCCGTTCCTGCGCAGCCTGGGCGTCGCCGGGATGATCATCGCGGCGGTGAGCGTGCTGGTGACGCTGACCGTGCTGCCGGTCCTGCTCGCCCGCGCCGGCCGGCGCCTGGACCGCAGGAGGAGCGGCTCGCAGGACGGCGGCGTACGCTTCGCCCGCGAGGCGCGCGCGGGCCGGGCCTGGTCGGCGTGGGCGCACGCGGTGGTGCGCCGGCGCTGGCCGGCCGCGATCGTGGCCGGCGGGCTGCTGGCCGCGCTCTGCTACACCGCCCTGGGCGTCAACCTCGGCCTGCCGGAGAGCGCGCACCTGCGCACCTCCGGTTCGGGGTACGCCGGGCTGACCGCGCTGCGGCAGGCGGGTGTGCCGACCGGCTCCATCACCCCGTTCGACGTGCTGGTGAAGGGTGACCCGGCGACGGCCACCGCCATGATCGCCGGGGTGGAGGGCGTCTCGGCGGTGCTGTCGCCTGACACGCCCGGCTGGCGCCGCGAGGGCACCGCCGTCCTGGCCGTGCTGCCCTCGGCCGAGAACGGCACCGACGCCGGCGAGGCGACCATCGCCCGCGTGCGCGCCGCGGTGCCGGACGGCGTGCTGGTCGGCGGCAACGCGGCGCAGAGCATGGACTTCCGTGAGCACACCTACGGCGCCTTCCCGTGGATGTTCGCGATGATCGCGCTGGTGACGTTCGTGATGCTCGCCCGCGCGTTCCGCTCGCTGCTGCTGCCGCTGAAGGCCGTTCTGCTCAACCTGCTGTCGCTGGGCGCGGTGATCGGCGCGATGGTGCTCATCTGGCAGTACGGCTGGGGCACCAGGGAGATCCTGGACATCCAGCCGACCGGGGCCATCGGGGAGTTCGTCCCGCTGACCATCTTCGCGTTCCTGTACGGGCTGAGCATGGACTACGAGGTGTTCCTCCTGGCCAGGATGCGGGAGGAGTACGACAAGTCCGGAAACACGGCGCAGGCGGTCGTGGAGGGGGTCGGGCGGACCGGGCGGCTGGTGACCTCGGCGGCGCTGATCCTGTTCATCTCCTTCGCGGTGCTGGCGATGACGCCGGAGCTGGACGTCAAGGTGTTCGCCAGCGGGCTCGCGCTCGGGATCGCCCTGGACGCCACACTCATCCGGGCCGTGCTCGTGCCGGCGGCGGTGGCGATGATGGGGCGCTGGAACTGGTGGCTGCCGGGGTGGGCGGCACGCGTGCTGTTCGTGCGGCCCTCGCCGCTGCGGCACGAGGATCGGGTGGCGCCGGCCGTACCGGAACCCGTGGGCTGACCCCCGACCGGGCCGCCGCCCCACCCGGGGCGGCGGCCCCTCCCGGACCAAAGCCCCCTCCCGGACCAAAGCCCCGCACAGACCCAAAGCCCCGCACAGACCCAAAGCCCCGCACAGACCCAAAGCCCCGCACGGATCGTAGGCCCCGCACAGGTCCAAAGGCCGGTGCGGAGCGCAGGGCCTGTCGGAGCGCAAGGGCTGTGCGGGCGCCGAAAAGCCCGCCCCCGGACGGGAGGCGGGCTGGTCGGGACGGGTGGTCAGGGGCGGGTGAGGACGGCGGCGGAGTTGAAGCCCCCGGCGCCGCGGGCGGTGACGAGGGCGGCCGACAGCCCGCGCACCAGGCGCGGCTCGATGACCAGGTCCAGGTCGGTGGAGGTGGTGTTGATGGTGGGCGGGATGACCCCGTCGGCCAGGGCCAGCGCGGCCCACGCGAGGTCGAGCGCGGCGCCGCCCGAGCACAGGCGGCCGGTCATGGTCTTCGGGACGGTCACCGGTACCCGGCGCCCCCCGAAGACCTCCCGGAGCGCGGCCACCTCGGCCGCGTCCCGCTCCCGGCTGCCCGCGCCGTCGGCGAAGACGACGCCGACGTCGGCGGGGGTCAGCCCGGCTCTGGCGATCGCCTCGCGCATGGCCCGCGCGTACTGGCGGTGGTCGGGGCTGGGGTCGGTGACGTGGTGGGCGTCGTGGGTGGAGGCGGTCCCGGCGATCTCGGCGTAGACCGTGGGCGCGCCCCTGCCGTAGGCCGAGTCTCTCTCCTCGACCAGCAGGATCGCGCCTCCTTCCGCTGGGACGTACCCGGCGGCGTCCGGCGAGAAGGGCCGGTAGGCCAGGTCCGGGTCGGCGCCGCCGGACAGGGCCGTCTCGCTCGACTGGCAGGCCAGCGCGTAGGGGGACAGCGGCGCCTCGGTGCCGCCGGTGACGACCGCCTCGGTCCCGCCCCGTACGAGCCGCGCGGCCTCGGCCAGCGCGTCGATCGCCCCGGCCGCGTCGGCGACCAGGACGCCGCAGGCGCCCTTGAGCTGGTGCTTGATCGACAACTGGCCGCTGCTGGCGGTGCCCGCCCCCGGCCCGCCGCAACTACCTCTACGTGCCGGCGATCATCGAGGCGGCGCTGCGGACCGGGGCGGACGCGATCCACCCGGGCTACGGGTTCCTGTCGGAGGATGCCGACTTCGCCCGGATCTGCGCCGCCCACGGCATCACGTTCATCGGCCCGCGCCCCGAGGTCATGGACCTGGTCGGCGACAAGGCGCGGGTGCGCGCGCTGATGGCGGAGGCCGGGTTGCCGGTACTGCCCGGCAGCGACGGCGCGGTGCCCTCACTGGCCGACGCGGAGAAGGTCGGGGCCGAGATCGGCTACCCGGTGATCGTCAAGGCCGCGGCGGGCGGCGGCGGCCGCGGCATCGCGGTCGCCCGCGACGCCGGCGAGCTGCGCGAGGTCTACCGCGCCACCACCGCGCTGGCCCAGCAGGTCTTCGGCGACGGGTCGGTGTACGTCGAACGGTTCGTCCCCGCGGCCCGGCACGTCGAGGTGCAGCTGCTCGGCGACGCCTCGGGCAGCGTCATCCACCTGGGCGAGCGCGACTGCTCGCTGCAGCGCCGCAACCAGAAGCTGGTCGAGGAGGCGCCCTCCCCGCTGCTGCCGGACGAGCTGCGCCGCCGGCTCGGCGCGTACGCGGTGGCCGGGGCCCGGCACGTCGGCTACACCGGCGCCGGCACGATGGAGTTCCTGGTCGACGCCGGCGGCAACGCCACCTTCATGGAGATCAACGCCAGGATCCAGGTCGAGCACCCGGTTACCGAACTGCTCACCGGCGTGGACCTGGTCGCCGAGCAGATCAGGGCCGCCTCCGGGGAACGGCTCTCGCTCACGCAGGAGCAGGTCACGCCGACCGGGGCGGCCATCGAGTGCCGCGTCAACGCCGAGGACCCGGCCGCCGGCTTCCGTCCCACGCCGGGGCTGCTCACGGTGTTCCGCCCGCCGGGCGGGCCGGGCGTCCGCGTCGACTCGGGGTTCGCGCAGGGCGACCGGGTGCCGCCCGACTACGACTCGCTCGTCGCCAAGCTGGTCGTGTGGGCGCCGACGCGGGCACAGGCGATCGCCAGGGCCGACCGGGCGCTGGCCGAGTTCGCCGTCGAGGGTCCCGGCGTGGCCACCACCGTCCCGCTGCTGCGCGCGCTGCTGGCCCAGCCCGAGTTCGCCGCCGGCACCCACACGACCGCCTTCGTCACCGACTTCCTCTCCCGAACCCCGGTCCCCACCGGATAACGCGATCCCGGCCCTTTTCGCGAGCGGGCCGGGCCCAGGCGGTCAACGACCGTCTGGGCTCGGCCCAGACGGTCAAGGAACCCATGGGGCCGGTCCGGGTGGTCAAGGGTGGCCGTGACGGCGGTGCGTCTGTCCGGCGTGAGAAGCGACCCCCACGATCGGCGCCCGCGCGCGGCGGCGGGTGGCGTGGGGGCGGCTCGCCGTAACGGAGAGAGCGCCGGAAAGCCCCGCGGCGACGGAGAGCTACGACTCGGCGCGCACCAGGTCGAGGGCTTTCTGGAGGTCTTCGGGGTAGTCGGTGGTGAAGGAGATCCACTCGCCCGAGGCGGGGTGCTCGAAGCCCAGGGAGACCGCGTGCAGCCACTGCCGCGTCACGCCCAGCCGGGCCGCCAGCGTCGGGTCGGCGCCGTAGAGCAGGTCGCCCACGCACGGGTGCCGCAGGGCGGACATGTGCACCCGGATCTGGTGCGTGCGGCCCGTCTCCAGTTTGATGTCCAGCAACGACGCCGCCCGGAACGCCTCGATCGTGTCGTAGTGCGTCACCGACGGCTTGCCGCCCGCCACCACCGCCCAGCGCCCGTCCCCGGCCGGATGCCGGTCGATCGGCGCGTCCACGGTGCCGCGGAACGGGTCGGGATGTCCCTGGACGAGGGCGTTGTAGCGCTTGTCCACCGTACGCTCCTTGAAGGCGCGCTTGAGGTGGGAGTACGCGTGCTCGCTCTTGGCCACGACCATCGCCCCGGTGGTGTTGGCGTCGAGCCGGTGCACGATGCCCTGGCGCTCGGCCGCGCCGCTGGTGGCGATGGTGTGCCCGGCGCCGAGCAGGCCGCCGATCACGGTGGGGCCGGTCCAGCCGACGGTCGGGTGGGCGGCCACGCCGATCGGCTTGTTGACCACGACGATGTCGTCGTCCTCGTACACGATCGTCATGCCGGGCACCGGCTCGGCGACCGGCATCGGGGTGGTGACCGGGGGCGGCATCGTCACCTCCAGCCAGGCGCCCGCGTGCACCCGGTCGGACTTGGCCGCCTCGTTGCCGTCGACCAGCACCTCACCGGCGCCGATCAGCTCGGCGGCGCGCGTACGGGAGAAGCCGAACAGCCGCGAGAGGGCGGCGTCCAGCCGCTCTCCCTCCAGCCCGTCCGGGACGGGCAGGCTGCGCTGTTCGCTCACTTCTTCACCTCGCGGGTGCCGTCGATCTGCAGGCCGCGCCAGGCCAGGATGACCGCCAGGATGCCGCCGCACACGATCGCGGAGTCGGCGATGTTGAAGACCGGGAAGTAGTCGATGATCGGGAAGTTGCCCGGCAGCACCTCGATGAAGTCGACCACGTGCCCCTGCAGCTGGGTCGACCGGCCGAAGCCGGACGGCCAGCGCAGCAACCGGTCGGTGAGGTTGCCCAGCGCGCCGCCCAGCAGCAGGCCCAGTGTGATCGCCCACGGCAGGCTGCGCAGCTTGCGGGCGGTGCGGATGATCGCCACCACCACGCCCGTGGCGATGATGGTGAACACGAACGTCATCCCGGTCCCGATGCTGAACGCGGCGCCGGAGTTGAAGATCACCCGGAACTGGAGCACGCCCGGGATGATCACGTTGGGCGGCTCGCCTTCGAGCGTCCGCAGCACCACGGTCTTGGTGACCAGGTCCGCCACGTAGATCACGAAGGCGAGCGCGCCCAGCAGGAGGAGGAGCTTGCGCTTTACCTGCGCTCCTCCCGCTGCTTGCACGTCACGCACAGCGTCGCCCTCGGGAACGCCTGCAGGCGCTCCTTGCCGATCGGCTTCTGGCACGATTCGCACACTCCATAGGTCCCTGCGTCGATCCTGGCGATCGCACGTTCGTTCTGCGCGACCAGGTCGCGCGCATTCAGGGTAAGGGCGATCTCGCGTTCGCGCTCATAGGTCTTGGCTCCGGCGTCCGCCTGGTCGTCGCCGGCGCCCTGCGTCACGTCGCCCGAGGCGATCTCCGACTCGTGGCGGCGAATGTCCGCGTTGAGCTCGTCTATCTCCCTTTGCAGGGACTCGCGTACCTCGGCCAGCTCCTGCTCCGACCACATCGACGGTGTTGCGGTCTGCGTGACTGCCGCCATGGCTGCCTCCATGCTGATCAAGGCCGGTGAATGGTGCGGGCAGCTTAGGTGCCCGATAACGGATCGGCAAACGACCCGCCGTGCGGTTTACCCCTCCCGTACTATCCCGCCCCGCGCATTCAACTCCTCCGCTGGAGAGTCCATTCCCACCGCTTTGCCCGCCACGGACGCGGCCCGCGGAAAACGGGGAAGTCTTTCGCTCCACTCTGCGTTATGGTTTGAGCCTGCAAGGCGTTGATGGGGCCCGACTGTGAGGGATATCACCCCGGAGCCGCCGGAAGAACGGCTCGTCACCGAGCTCACTAGAACCGGCCGCAGCCCTGAACGAAGAGGGCCCTTTCCGGGGCCAAGAAGGGTGGTACCGCGGAGCCCTCCGGCTTCGTCCCTTCACGCACCTGTCAGCTTGTGACCAGCGTGGAGGTCCCGCCCGAGATGTCTTCCCACTCTTTCCGCTCTCTTCCCGCGCAGGTCGACCTGCCCGCGCTCGAGCGCGAGGTCCTCGACCGCTGGCGCGACGGGAAGATCTTCGAGCGCTCGGTGGAGCAGAACGAAGGCAACCCGTCGTGGGTCTTCTACGAGGGCCCGCCCACCGCCAACGGCCTGCCCGGCGTCCACCACGTCGAGGCGCGCGTCTTCAAGGACCTGTTCCCGCGCTACAAGACCATGCGGGGCTTCAGCGTCCCCCGCAAGGCCGGCTGGGACTGCCACGGCCTGCCCGTCGAGGTCGGCATCGAGAAAGAACTCGGCCTGTCCGGCAAGAAGGACATCGAGGCGTACGGCATCGCCGAGTTCAACGCCAAGTGCCGCGAGTCCGTGCTGCGCCACGTCGACGCCTTCGAAGAGCTCACCGAGCGGATGGGCTACTGGATCGACCTGTCCACCGCCTACCGGACCATGGACCCGTCCTATGTCGAGTCGGTCTGGTGGTCGCTGAAGGTCATCTTCGACAAGGGCCTGCTGTTCCGCGACTTCCGCATCACCCCGTACTGCCCGCGCTGCGGCACCGGCCTGTCCGACCACGAGCTGGGCCAGCCGGGCGGCTACGAGACCGTGTCGTCGCCCTCGGTGTACGTGCGCATGCCGGCCACCTCGGGCCGCCTCCAGGAGCTCGGCGCCTCGCTGCTGGTCTGGACGACGACGCCGTGGACGCTGGTGTCCAACACCGCGGTCGCCGTACACCCCGACGTCACCTACGTCGCCGCGCGCACCGCCGACGGCGAGGTGCTCGTGGTCGCCGAGCCGCTGCTGGGCGTGCTGGGCGACGGCGCCACCGAGGTGGCCCGCTTCACCGGCCGCGAGCTGGAGCACACCTCCTACGCGCGCCCCTTCGACCTCGTCGACATCCCGGGCGCGCACTACGTCGTGCTCGGCGACTACGTCACCGTCGAGGACGGCACCGGCCTGGTCCACCAGGCGCCCGCGTTCGGCGCCGACGACCTCACGGTCTGCAAGAAGTACGGCATGCCGGTCGTCAACCCGATCGGCCCCGACGGCCGCTTCCTCGACGACGTGCCCATGGTCGGCGGCCAGTTCTTCAAGGACGCCGACGAGGGCCTCACCGAGGACCTGCGCGCCCGCGGCCTGCTGTTCCGCGGCGGCCACTTCGAGCACAGCTACCCCCACTGCTGGCGCTGCCACACCGCGCTGCTCTACTACGCGCTGCCCTCCTGGTACATCCGCACCACCGCGGTCAAGGACCAGATGCTCGCCGAGAACGAGAAGACCAACTGGTTCCCCGACACGATCAAGTGGGGCCGCTTCGGCGAGTGGCTGCGCAACAACGTCGACTGGTCGCTGTCGCGCTCGCGCTACTGGGGCACGCCGCTGCCGCTGTGGGTGTGCACCGCCGACGAGAGCCACGTCACCTGCGTCGGCTCCCTGGAGGAGCTGGGCGAGCTGGCCGGGCGGGAACTGTCCGCGCTCGACCCCCACCGCCCGTTCGTGGACGACGTGTCCTTCCCCTGCCCGTCCTGCTCGGCCGAGGCGCGGCGCGTGCCCGACGTCATCGACGCCTGGTACGACTCCGGCTCGATGCCGTTCGCCCAGTGGGGCGCCCGCGGCAAGCCCGAGGGCGTCTACCCGGCGCAGTTCATCTGCGAGGCCACCGACCAGACCCGCGGCTGGTTCTACTCGCTCATGGCCGTCGGCACGCTGACCTTCGGCCAGTCCTCCTACGAGAACGTGCTCTGCCTCGGCCTCATCCTGGCCGAGGACGGCCGCAAGATGAGCAAGCACCTGGGCAACGTGCTGCAGCCCATCCCGCTCATGGACCAGCACGGCGCCGACGCCCTGCGCTGGTTCATGGCCTGCTCGGGCTCGCCCTGGGCGGCGCGCCGGGTCGGCCACGGCACGCTGGAGGAGATCGTCAGGAAGGTCCTGCTGACCTACTGGAACACCGCCTCCTTCTTCACCCTCTACGCCAACGCCTCGTCCTGGACGCCGCAGGACGCCTCCCCCGGCGCCGAGCGGCCGCTCATCGACCGCTGGGCGCTGGCCGAGCTCCACCGCACCGTCGCCGAGGTGAGCGCGGCGCTCGACGAGTACGACACCGTGCGGGCCGGGCGCCGGCTGGCGGAGTTCCTCGACGACCTGTCCAACTGGTACGTGCGCCGCTCGCGCCGCCGGTTCTGGCAGGGCTCGCAGGACGCCTTCGCCACCCTGTACGAGTGCCTGGGGACCGTCACGCGGCTCATGGCGCCGATCACCCCGTTCGTCACCGACTACCTGTGGGACGTGCTGCGCCGGGAGGGCGACCCCGCCTCGGTGCACCTGACCTCGTGGCCGGCCGTACGCGAGGACCTGCTCGACCCCGCGTTGTCCCAGCAGATGGCCCTGGTGCGGCGGCTGGTCGAACTGGGCCGCTCCGCGCGCGCCTCGTCGGGGGTGAAGACCCGCCAGCCGCTCGGCCGCGCGCTGGTCGGCGCCCACGACTGGCCCGCCCTGCCCACCGAACTGCGCGAGCTCATCGCCGACGAACTGAACGTGCAGACTCTGGAGGACATGTCCGGCTACAGCGCCGACCTCGTCTCCTACACGGTCAAGCCCAACTTCCGCGCGCTGGGCAAGCGGTTCGGCTCCCAGACCAAGCTGGTCGCCGCCGCCGTCTCCGCCGCCGACGCCACCTCCCTGGCGCGCACACTGCGCTCCGGGGGTACGGCTTCGCTGGAGGCGGCCGAGCTCGGCACGGTCGAGGTGGGCCCCGACGACGTGATCGTCACCGAGCAGCCGCGCTCCGGCTGGGCGGTGGAGACCGGCGCCGTCGACACCGGCACCGGCGAGACCGTCGCCCTCGACCTGGCCATGACCGGCGAACTGCGCAGGGCCGGGCTCATCCGCGAGGTCATCCGCCTGGTGCAGGACGCCCGCAAGTCGAGCGGCCTGGCCATCACCGACCGGATCGACCTGTGGTGGACGGCCGCCTCGTCCGACCTCGCCGAGGCGCTGCGGGCCGACGGCGGGCTGGTGGCCGACGAGGTCCTGGCCCTGTCGGTCACGGAGGGCTCGTCCGAGCTGCCGGTGTTCACCGACGCCGACCTGGGGCTGACCTTCCAGCTGCGCCGCGCCTAGATGGGACAAGACGCGGTCCCCGATGCCCGGGGGCCGCGTCTCTTCGTGTGCGGGCCGCTTCGTCCTGGAGCGCGGGGCGGTCAGCCGACCGATTCGCGGTCGTTCTGGCAGACCGAGCAGCTCGTCAGCCCGGCGGCTTCGGCCTGGGCCAGCGTCATGGTCTCCACGCCCGTGTCGCCGGCGCCGCGGATCAGCGGGCAGGCGGTGCTGTGGTAGCGGCGCGTGCCGACGATGACCTTCACCGTGCCCGGCCGCGTGTCCTTGGCGGACGCGTCGTCACCGGCGTCGTCCTCGGCCGGTCGTGACTTCGGCTCCGGCTTCGGGGACGGCGCCTCCGGCTTGCCCTCCGCCGAGGACTCGGCGGGCGTGGGCCGTGAGCCGGGCTCAGGCTTCTTCTCCGGGGTCGCGGGCTTGGCCTCGCCGTTGGCGGCCGTGGGGGCGACATAGGGCGCCACACGAGGTCCTGACGGGCTTTTGCCGGTGGCCCTGCCCTCGTCGGCGACCGGCGCCTCGGGCCGCCGGCCCGCGCCGTTGTCGCCGGTGACCGGATGCCCGGCCGTGACCGGCCGCTCGGGCTCGTCCGTCCCGGGCATGTCGTCCGTCCCGGGCCTCTTGTCCGTCGCGGGCTTCTCGTCCTTCCGGGCCTTGTCGTCCGCGGGGCTCGCGGGCCCGGCGTCCGCACTCGCGGGCTTGCCCGTCATGCTCGTGGGACCGCCCGCCGGCGGCTTGGACGGGGACTCCATGGCGGGAAGCCGGAGGTGCGGGTTGGTCGTCTCGGCGTCGGACTCGTCGTCCGGTCCCGGGGCGGGCGGGGTGTCGTCACCGGCCGCGGAGGGCTTCGCCGTACCGGAGGAAGAGGCTTTGGGGGCGAACCAGCCGCCAGGCTGGCCGGGCCCGGACTCCGGAGTGGGGGTGGAAGCGGCGGGGGCCGGCTTCGGCGCTGCGACGGGGCCCGGAGGCCGGATGTCGCGGGTCGCCTCGGAGGGTTCCGCCGGAAGCTCGGCGGAGACGGTCCTGGTCTCCGGCGAGGCAGCGGGGTGGGGCGTGACGGGCTCGGGGTCGGCGGCAGGCGGCAGCTGCCGTCCACCGAGCGCCGCGTCGGGCAGGCAGCTCGTGCAGGGCGTGAAGCCCTCCTCGCGCGCCTCCTCGAAGGTGAGCTCCTCGTGATCCCGTCCGATCAGCTGACGGCATCCCGGTACGTGGTAACGCTTGCGCCCGGGGATCACCAGGACGAGAGCGTCGGGGGAGATCCCGCGTGCCGCGGGCCGGCGGGGAGCCGGTGAGGGGACGGTCGCCGTCTGCTGGAACGTCTGGGGACGCGGAGGAGACGGCGGCGCTCCCGCGGGAGCCTGGTCGGAGTGCGGCGGCTGCGGGTACCCGAACTTCGCGGGTTCGGGAGGGGTGGCCGTGGCCCCGGCACGCCCGCCGGGGAACAGCTCATGACGCCGCAGCAGCGCCCCGATCACCAGGAACAACGCGGAAAGCACGCTCACCACGATGGACCACATGATCAGGAACGGCTTTGCCAGCACGAAGCCCGCGATCAGTAGTACAACCGCCGCGAGCACCAAACCAGCACTGATAAGGATCACTAGGGGGCTCTCTCGAGTGACGGGTCCTTGTGTTGACCCGCTACTTTACCGGCGGTCGTTGTGCGGGCCGTCGGCGCCGGGGAAGGCGCCCTGGGGAGCCTCGCCGCCGAACGGGCTGGGACCGCCGGGAAGCGGCTGCTGACCACCCTGGGGTACGGCGTGCGTCATGGCCGGAGCGCCGGGGTTCGGCAGAACCGGGAACCCGCCGCTGCCCTCCGCGGAGACGTTCAGCTCGGCGAGCTGGTTCTCCAGGTAGAGCTTGAGGCGGCTGCGGTACTCGCGCTCGAAGCTGCGCAGCTCCTCGACCTTGCGCTCCAGCTCGTCACGGGTCTGGACGAGGGAGCCCATGGCCTGGCGGTGGCGCTCCTGCGCGTCGCGCTCCAGCGTCTCGGCGCGGGCACGGGCGTCACCGATGACCTGCTCGGCCTGGCGGCGAGCCTTGGTCAGGATGTCGTCGGCCTCGCGGCGGGCGCGGGTGACGGTCTCGTCCGCCTCGCGGCGGGCGTCGGCGATGGCCTGGTCGGCCGTCTGCTGGGCGAGGGCGAGCACGCGGGCCGCGGTGTCCATGTTGTCCTCGGCGGGAGGCATGTTCATGGCGACGGGCTGGGGCTGCGGCTGCATGGGCTGCATGGGCTGCATCGGCTGCGGCTCGGGGGCCCGCATGGGCTCCGGCTGCGGGGGCAGCTGCATCTCGGCCTTCGGCTCCTGCACCGGGGCGGAGGCCATGGGCATGTTCATGCCGCCGGGCACCTTCCCACGCAGGCACTCGGCCAGTTTGGCGCGAAGCTCCTCGTTCTCTTGGATCAGGCGGTCAAGCTCAGCTTCCACCTCGTCGAGGAAGGCGTCTACTTCTTCCTCGTCGTAGCCCGGCCGTAGCCGGGTGGTACTGAACTGCTTGTTCCGCACGTCAGCGGGCGTCAGCGGCATTTTTTGGTCTCCTTGGCGCGCTTGGAGTCTGTCCGGAGGGGGCAGACCCGAATCACTTCAGCGCGGACACGAGTCGGTTCTCGACCGGACCTCGCAGGCCCGTCACCTGGCGAGTGACCCAGCGATCTGGATCAGGATCAGCACCACGATGAACAGGACTGTGAAGCTTAGGTCAAAGGCCACCGTACCCAACCGGAGGGGAGGAATGAAACGGCGGAGAAACTTGAGAGGTGGGTCGGTTGCGGTGTATGTGGCCTCTGCGAGGACCAGCACGACGCCGGAGGGCCGCCACTGGCGGGCGAACGCCTGCACCGTCTCAAAGATCATTCTTCCGATGAGCAACACCAGGTAGAGGGACAGGACAACCACCAAGATCTGACCTACGATCCCCACGGCGTGGCCGCGCCTCCACTTCTGATGAGCCCTCCCGTCGGTCTCGGTGAGACCAGGTTGGGTCCGATAGACATACAGAGACTCTAACTCTGGTTGAAGAATCCGCGTTCCGCGATTCGAGCCTTGTCCTCGGCGGTCACCTCGACATTGGCAGGGGACAACAGGAACACCTTGTTGGTAACACGTTCAATGCTGCCATGTAGGCCAAAGACCAGACCTGCCGCGAAATCCACTAGCCGCTTGGCGTCGCTGTCAACCATTTCAGTCAAGTTCATGATGACCGGGGTACCGTCCCGGAAGTGCTCTCCGATCGTACGCGCCTCGTTGTACGTGCGCGGATGGAGTGTGGTGATCCTCGCGAGGTCGGTGGTACGCCGCTCCAGAACCGTCGTCGAGGGCCTCGGCGCGGGTACGCCGGGGTCGGTCTCGTCGTCGCGGTCCTGGACCGTGACGGCCCGCTCCTCACCGGTCCGCGGCGACTCCTCCTCGTACGGAGGGTCGTAGTCCGCGTAGGCCTCGTACCTCTCGTAACGGTCGTCCTCCACGAGACCGAGGTAGACCGCCATCTTGCGCATCGCGCCGGCCATACTACGTCGTCCTCCTGCTCATGGTCGCACTCGCTCGGGCGGGGACCCGAGGCGGTAGCCGTACCCCCTTGGAGCTCACCGCGGATCGACCTCTACTAAGACCCACTTGAGGGGACATTACCTGACGAAGGGCTTGCGGCGACCGAGCAACGCCGTACCGACCCGCACGTGTGTCGCGCCGTGAGCGACAGCCTCGGACAAATCCCCACTCATCCCCGCGGACACCATGGCCGCGCCCGGATGGCGCGACTGAAGCGCGAGCGCGATCTCCCGCAGCCTGCCGAACGCCTTGCCCGGATCCTCCCCCAGCGGCGCCACCGCCATCACCCCGCCCAGCCGCAGACTGTCGGCCGCCGCGATCACGTCGGCCAGCGCGGGCACGTCGGCGGGCAGCGCGCCGCCGCGTTCCGGGTCGTCGTCGAGCGCCACCTGGACCAGGCACGTCACCTCACGCCCCGCCCGGACGGCCTCCTTCGAGATGGCCCTGGCCAGCCGCTCGCGGTCGACGGAGTGGATCACGTCCGCGTACCCGACCACCGACCTGACCTTGTTCGTCTGCAACTGCCCCACGAAGTGCCAGGTCAACGGCAGATCGGCGCATGCGGCGGCCTTGCCCGCGGCTTCCTGGTCGCGGTTCTCGCCGACGTCGTGGACACCCAGCTCGGCGAGGATCCGCACGTCGTCGGCGGGGTAGGTCTTGGTGATCGCGATCAGCGTCACCTCCGCCCGGTCCCTGCCGGCGGCGCGGCACGCCCGCGCGATCCGCTCCTCCACCTCGCCCAGCCGCTCGCCGATCTCCGCCTTGCGCGTCACTGCACACCTTTCTCCCTGTACGGCAGGCCGCCGTCACCAGGAGGCCTGCGGTAAGAACGCTACTCCAGGGCAGGGTGGGGCCTCGCACGTGAGTTCGATCACTCTGCGCCCACGGCGGCATGTCGCCGGCGGAAGAGCACCGGTCCGGATGTGGGCGGAACCCGGCAGCAGGGCATCCCCGCCCTGGGTCACCGGGTCCGGCGGCAGAGCATCCTCGCCGCAGGCCGGCGGGAACCGGCACAAAGACGTCTCCCGCCGTGGGCCGGCGGGGCGGTGGACAGCAGAGCGCCCGCGCCGGTTGCGGCGCGGGCGCACAGTGAAGCTGCGGCTACTTGAGGAAGTCCGGGACGTCCAGTTCCTCTTCCTGCTCCTCGAAGACCACCGGACGGCGCTTGGCCGGCTCCGACATCCGGGAGTTGATCGGTGTCGGCGGGTTCGGGGGCTCGGGGGCCGGGCGGGGGATGGAGACCGGGGCGGGCGGCTCCTCCGCGACCGGCTCCACCGCGGGTGCCACCTGGGCGGCGGCGGGCGCGGACTGCGCGGGCGCCGGTTCCGGCGTGTGATGCTCGGCCGCGCGGACGGGCTCGGGCCTGGGCTCGGGCCGCTGGTCGGGGCGCATCGGCTCGGCGCGCAGCTGCGAGTAGGGGACCGAATCCGCGCGTACGGGCTCGGGACGGGCGGGCTCCGCGCGCGGCGGCGCCACCGGCTCGGCCTTCACGCTCGGCGCCTGGACGCCGCTCGGGCGCACCGGGGCCGAGGCCTGGGCGGCGGTGGCCGACGAGGCGGCCGGCCGTACGGCGGCCGGAGGCAGCTTGGGCACCTCGTCGAAGCCGGCGGCGATGACGGTGACCCGCACCTCGTCGCCGAGCGCGTCGTCGATGACCGTGCCGAAGATGATGTTGGCGTCCGGCGCGGCGGCCATGGACACCAGCTGAGCGGCCTCGTTGATCTCGAACAGGCCCAGGTCGGAGCCGCCCGCGATGGACAGCAGCACCCCGTGGGCGCCGTCGATCGACGCCTCGAGCAGCGGGCTGGATACCGCCATCTCGGCCGCCGCCACGGAACGGTCGTCACCGCGCGCATGCCCTATCCCCATGAGGGCCGAGCCGGCGCCGGACATGACGGATTTCACATCTGCGAAGTCCAGGTTGATCAGACCGGGCGTGGTGATCAGATCCGTGATGCCCTGGACACCGGACAGCAGCACCTGGTCGGCCGCCTTGAAGGCGTCCAGAACACTGACCTGGCGGTCGGAGATCGACAGCAGGCGGTCGTTCGGGATCACGATCAGGGTGTCGACCTCGTCGCGCAGCGTCTCGATGCCGGCTTCGGCCTGCGAGGCCCTGCGCCGCCCTTCGAAGCTGAACGGCCTGGTCACCACACCTATCGTCAGCGCGCCAAGTGACCTGGCGATGTTGGCCACCACGGGCGCGCCACCGGTGCCGGTGCCGCCGCCTTCGCCCGCCGTGACGAAGACCATGTCGGCGCCCTTGAGCACCTCTTCGATCTCTTCACGGTGGTCTTCGGCCGCCTTGCGCCCCACATCGGGGTTGGCGCCCGCGCCAAGTCCGCGCGTGAGCTCACGGCCCACGTCCAGTTTCACGTCGGCGTCACTCATCAGCAGCGCCTGGGCGTCGGTGTTTATCGCGATGAACTCGACGCCCTTGAGTCCCTCTTCGATCATCCGGTTGACGGCGTTGACTCCGCCGCCGCCGATGCCGACGACCTTGATGACCGCGAGGTAGTTCTGCGGTGCTGCCACGACGAGGGGCCTTTCCGCTCGTTGACTTGCCATTTCGGTGCGGATTGTTCTCCGCCATTTCTCACTTCGGGTAACTCTCAACCTCAGGTTGAGATTTAGATTTATGTCAACCTGAGGATTGATACGGACAGTAGGAGTTACGCTCCGGGCGGGTCAACTAACCGCGCCGCAAGCACGTCCGGCGTGTCGCGGGCTGTCCGATTCGTTCCCGTGTCATGCCTGGCCGGGCTCCCGTCCGGGATACAGACTCTCACGCTCCACCCCCCGGATCGGACAGGCTCCACCCATTCTCCTCCCAAACCCTCACCACCCCAAGCCACCGCGGCCTGCCCTGGAACTACCACGCACCGGGCAATACATGTGTTAACCCACTCCCACCCCAGCTCACGCCCCTCATCAAGGGGCAGGGCAGCCCCTTGGGCCACCCCCGCGGGGGACACCCGCCAAGGGCCATCCGGCGAACCGCACAGCCACCACCGAGGCAAGGGCTCCGGGCCACCCGGAAGACGCCACCAGGCGAGACAGGCAAGGCAAGTGGCGGAGAGCGGGGAAGGGTGCGCCGGGGCGGCCGGCGCGGCGGGAGGGCGGGTGCCAGGCGGGAGGGTAGCTCCTGGCAAGCCGTCGGCCCCATGACCGGGGCCGTGACGGCGGGGGCCACGTCCGACGTGAGAAGCGATCCCGCCGACCTGCGCCAGGGCACGTCGGCGGGTGGCGTCAGCCCGGCTTGCCGTAACGGAGAACAAGCACGACGCAACGAGGACGCATCACTTGAGAGTGACCACGTCCGGCGAGCTGACGTCGTACACGTCCGCCTTGCGGGACAGGAGGGAGAGCAGCACGGCCGCCTTGTCCTCGCCACGGTCGGTGCCGCCCCACACCACGGTCCGCCCGTCGTTGAGACCGAACGTGATCCCCTCGGCCGACGACGCCCGCACCGTCCTCACCTTCCCCGACAACGTGTCCGGCAGGGTGCTGACGACCTTGAGCGCCGCCAGCGTCACGGGGTCGGTCGGGCTGGGCCGGGCCATGTGCAGCACCGGCAGGTCAGGCGGCCCGACGGCGCGGATCTCGGTCACGACGCCCTGCTTGTCGACGAGCGCCGCCTTCCCGCCCACGGGCAGCACGGCGACCGGCTCGCGTTCGGCGACGGTGATCTCCAGCGTGGACGGCCACACCCGCGCGGCCTTCACGGTCGCGAGCTGCCGGATGCCCAGCACGCGGCTCTCGACCGAGGCCAGGTCGACGGTGGCCAGCGGGTGCAGGGCTGCGATCGCGGCCTGCTGCTCGATCTGGTCGGCGGGAACTGTGAGATTCCCCACGATCTCGACATTTCGCACGCCGAGGACAGGTGAGTAGAAAACCAGCCATACCGCCGTGCCCACGACCCCGGCGGTCAGCAGCCCGATGAAGGCGGTCCGTGCCCTCACCGGGTGGACAGCTCCGCGACGATCTGCGGCCCGAGCTCGGTGACGTCGCCCGCGCCCATGGTCAGGACGATGTCGCCCTGCCGCGCCTTGTCCGCCACCAGCGCGGGCACGGCGGCCTTGTCGGGCGCGTAGTCGACGTGGGATTCGGGCAGGTCGACCCGCTCGGCGACCATGGCCCCGGACACCCCGGGCTCGGGATCCTCGCGGGCGCCGTAGACGTCCAGGACGATCGCGCGGTCGGCCAGGCCGAGCGCCGCGCCGAACTCGTCGGCGAAGAACCGGGTACGCGAGTACAGGTGCGGCTGGAAGACCGCGATGACCCGGCCGTCACCCGAGTAGGAGGCGACCACGTCGCGGGCGGCCCGCAGGTCGGCGGCCAGCTCGGTGGGGTGGTGGGCGTAGCTGTCGAAGACCGCCACGCCGC
Organism: Nonomuraea sp. NPDC050540; assembly: GCF_044457485.1. Taxonomy (NCBI): domain Bacteria; kingdom Bacillati; phylum Actinomycetota; class Actinomycetes; order Streptosporangiales; family Streptosporangiaceae; genus Nonomuraea; species Nonomuraea sp. NPDC050540. The sequence goes on along the minus strand of NZ_JBITHA010000003.1, from coordinate 540,470 downwards.
CCGCCTCGCCCTTGGCCTCGAAGCGCCGCTTGGCCCCCGTGAAGGCCGCCAGACCGTCCCTGATCTCCTCGAACGGCAGGCCCAGGGCATCGGCCACGGCCACCACCGCGGTGGCGTTGAGCGCGTTGTGCGCCCCGGGAACGGCCAGCCTGACCTCGCCGCGCCCCTCGATCGTGAAGCGCGTGCCGAACCCGTCGGGCCGCACCCCGGTGACGCGGTAGTCGTCGGACTCGGTGCCGTAGGTCCTGACCCGCAGCCCGCGCCTGGCGGCCACCTCGGCCAGCGCCGCCGACCCCGGGTCGTCGGCGCAGATGACCAGCAGCGAGCCGACCCGTTCCACGAAGCGGTTGAAGCTGTCGTACACGGCCCGCGGGTCCCCGTAGTTGTCGAGATGATCCGCCTCGACGTTCGTCACCAGCGCGATGTCCGGCGCCAGCATCAGGAACGACCCGTCGCTCTCGTCGGCCTCGGCCACGAACACGTCGCCGTTGCCCTCGTCCGCGCCGAGCCCGGTGGTGACCAGCTGCCCGCCCACGCAGTAGGACGGGTCGGCCCCGCTCTTCTGCAGCGCCACGGTCAGCATCGAGGTCGTGGTGGTCTTGCCGTGGGTGCCGGCGATGGCCACGGCGGTGCGCCCGGCCATCACCGAGGCGAGCGCGGCGGCCCGCGGGATGACCCGCACCCCGCGCTTGAGCGCCTCCCCCAGCTCGGGGTTGGAGTCGCGGATGGCGGTGGAGACCACGACGGTGTCGGCGTCCTTGACATGAGAGGCGGCGTGCCCGATGTGCACGGTCGCGCCGAGCTCGCGCAGCTCGTTCACCAGGTCGGAGCCGCGGGCGTCGCTGCCGGTCACGCGTACGCCGCGCTTGAGCAGGATGCGGGCGATGCCCGACATCCCGGCGCCGCCGATGCCGATGAAGTGGACCCTCCCCAGGTCCTCGGCGGCGACCGGATCGACCAGCTTCACGAGACTCATTGGGCTATCTCCAACACTTTCCTGGCCAGCGTGATGTCCGCGTCCTTGCGCCCCAGTCTGACCGCGGCCTCGGACATGACGGCGACGCGTTCGGGGTCCCGCAGGATGGGCAGCACGTTCCGGATGATCCAATCAGGTGACAAATCGGCATCGTCGATGAGCAGCCCCCCGCCGCCGCCGGCGATGCGTTCGGCGTTGATCCGCTGCTCGCCGTTGCCGTGGGGCAGCGGCACGTACGCCGCGGGCAGGCCGACCGCGGTCAGCTCCGCGCAGGTGAGCGCGCCGCTGCGGCACAGGGCCAGGTCGGCGGCGGCGTAGGCGAGGTCCATGCGGTCGAGGTAGGGCAGCAGCACGTACTGCGGGTCGCCCGGCGGAGGCTCGCGCTCGACGGTGTTCTTGGGGCCGACGACGTGCAGCACCTGCACCCCCGCCGAGCGCAGGGCCGGCGAGGCGGCCAGTGCGGCCTGGTTGATCGAGCGGGCGCCCTGGGAGCCGCCGAAGACGAGCAGCGTCGGCCGGTCGGTCTGCAGGCCGAACCAGGAGCGCGCCTTGTCGCCCATCGACAGCCGGTCGAGCTGGACGATCTCGCGCCGCAGCGGCGTGCCGATGTACTCGGCCTTGGCCAGCACGCAGTCGGGGTGCCCGGTGAAGACGTGGTCGGTGAGCTTGGCGCCCAGCCGGTTGGCCAGGCCGGGGCGCGGGTTCGCCTCGTGCACGACGATGGGCACGCCGCGCCGCTTGGCCGCCAGGTACGCGGGCGTGGCCACGTACCCGCCGAAGCCCACGAGCACGTCGGCCCGCACCCGGTCGAGGACCGCGGCCGCGGCGTTGACCGCTCCGGCCAGACGGCCCGGCATGGTCAGCAGCTGCGGGGTGATCGCCCTGGGCAGGGGTACGGCGGGCACGAGCTCCAGCTCATACCCCCGGCCGGGCACCAGCCGGGTCTCCAGGCCGCGGTCGGTGCCCATGCAGGTGATGCCGATGCCCGGGTCCAGCCCGCGCAGCGTGTCCGCTAGGGCGAGAGCGGGCTCGATGTGCCCGGCCGTCCCGCCACCGGCGAGGACCACCCTCATGATCGGTCACTCCCTAACGTCTCGCTCGGCCCCTGCTCGTTCTTCCCCCCAGGCCAAGCCAGCTTAGAGCCCGAGCGGCCGGTCCGGGGCCACGAGCGGCCAGCGCCTCGCGCGCGCCGGGTTCCTGTTTGGCGAACGACAGGAGCATCCCGAGCGCGGCCAGCGTCGGCAGCAGGGCCGAGCCGCCGTAGGAGACCAGCGGCAACGGGATGCCGGTGATCGGCAGCACGCCGATCACCGCGCCCATGTTGACGATGGCCTGGCCGCAGATCCAGGCCACGACCGCGGCGGCGGCGAGCCTGATGAACGGGTCCTTGACCCGTCCCGCCACCCGCAGCCCGGCGTACCCGAGCAGGCCGAACAGCGCGACGACGACGAGCGTGCCCATGAGGCCGAGCTCCTCGCCGAGGATGGCGAAGATGAAGTCGCTCTCGCCGTGCGGCAGCCAGCTCCACTTCTGCCGGCTGGACCCGAGCCCCAGCCCGAACCAGCCGCCGGAGCCCATCGCGATCTGCCCCTGGACGGCCTGGTACCCGGCGCCCTGCGCCTCGGCCCACGGGTCGAGGAAGGCGCCGATGCGGGCCATGCGGTACGGCTCGACCTTGATCATGATGACCGCGGCCAGCACCGCCACGCCGAGGATGCCGCCGAACAACTTCAGCGGCGCCCCCACCACCCACAGCAGCGACAGGAAGATCATCATGAGCACGAGCGTGGTGCCGAGGTCGCGCCCGAGCATGACCATGACGGCCAGGATCGCGGTGCCCGGCATCAGCGGGATGAGCATCTGCCGCCACTCGATCCGCCCGGCGCGCGCCCGGCGGGCCAGCATGTCGGCGCCCCACAGCGCCAGGCCGAGCTTGGCCGGCTCCGACGGCTGGACGGTCAGCGGCCCGATGTAGATCCACCGCTGCGCGCCCAGCTCGGAGGAGCCGATGAACAGCACCATGACCAGCGCGATGATCGACAGCACCATGAGCGGGTAGCCCGCCCAGCGGAAGAACTTGTGCGGCAGCCGCGAGCACACGTACATGACCGGCACGCCGATCGCCGCCGACAGCGACTGCTTGATGAACCACGAGAAGGGGCTGCCGGTCTTGTTCAGCGCCTCGATGCTGGAGGCCGACAGCACCATCATGAGCCCGAGGATCAGCAGCAGCGCGCTGCAGCCGATGATCAGGTAGTAGGTGGTCAGCGGCTTGCCGAGCAGCTCGCGCAGCGCGCCCATCTGCTCGCGCGCCCACACCGACGGCCCCTCGACGGCGCCGCTCTTGCGGGGCCGCTCGTCCGTGGTCGCGCTCACGTCCGCGGCTCCCGGCGCAGGCCGTGCTCGTGTACGGCTCGCGCGAAGGCCTCCCCCCGCGCCGGGTAGTTGGCGAACATGTCGAGCGAGGCGCCCGCGGGCGCCAGCAACACGGTGTCTCCGGGGGAGGCGAGCGCTGCGGCTTCGGTGACGACGCGGTCCATCACCCCAGTGTCTTGGTCGGCGATGTCCACCACGGGGACATTCGGCGCGTGTCGCGACATCGCTTCGGCGATCCTGGCGCGGTCCACGCCGATCAGCACGGCTCCGCGCAGCCTCGGCGCGGCCTTGCGGACGAGGTCCTCGACGTCGGCGCCCTTGAGCTGGCCGCCGGCCACCCAGACGACCGACGGGTAGGCGGCCAGGGCCGCGGCGGCGGCGTGCGGGTTGGTGGCCTTGGAGTCGTCCACGTAGTCGACCTCGGCGACCCGCTCGACGAACGCCACGCGGTGCGGGTCGGGCACGAAGTCCCGCAGGCCCTGCCGTACCGCCCCGGCCGGTACGCCGTGCGCGCGGGCCAGAGCGGCGGCGGCCAGGGCGTTGGCCACGTTGTGCGGCGCGAACGGGTGCACGTCGGCCAGGTTCGCGAGCTCCTCGGCGGCGTGCACGGGGTCGGGGCAGAAGGCCCGGTCGACGATGAGGTCCTCCACCACGCCGATCTCGCCCGCCCTCGGCACCCGCAGCGTGAACCCCACCGCGCCCGGGTACGGCGCCGCCAGCTCCGCCGCGATCGGGTCGTCGGCGTTGTAGACCACGGTCGCCGCCCGCTCGAAGATCCTGGCCTTGGCGGCGGCGTACTCCTCCAGCGAGCCGTGCCAGTCGAGGTGGTCGGGGGCCACGTTGAGCAGCGCGGCCGCCTTGGGCGCCAGCGATCCCGACCAGTGCAGCTGGAAGCTGGACAATTCCACGGCCAGCACGTCGTACGGCTCGGCGACGGCCTCCACGACCGGCACGCCGACGTTCCCGACGGCCAGCGCCTTCTCCCCCGCCGCCAGCAGCATCGAGGTGAGCATGCGCACGGCGGTGGTCTTGCCGTTGGTGCCGGTCAGGGCCAGCCAGGGGGCCGCCCGCTCCGGGCGCAGCCGCCAGGCCAGCTCGACCTCGCCCACGACCTCGACGCCGGCCGCGAGCGCGGCGGCGATCAGCGGGTGGTGGGGCGCCCAGCCGGTGGTGACCAGCCGGGTGGCCTCCCCGGGCAGTTCCATGGGGCCGAAGCGCACCTCGACGCCCAGGCGGGCCAGCTCGGCGGCGGCCAGCCGCTGGCGCTCCCCCTCGGCCGCCTCCAGGACGACGACCCGCTCGCCCCGCTCGGCCAGCACCCGGGCGGCGGCCGTACCGGAGACTCCGAGCCCCGCGACACACGTCAACGTCATGGGCGCGGCATCCACTCCACGTAGAACAGGCCGAGTCCCACGGCCGCGCACAACCCGGCGATCAGCCAGAAGCGGACCACGATCGTGGTCTCCGCCCAGCCCTTCAGCTCGAAGTGGTGCTGCAGCGGCGCCATGCGGAAGACCCGTTTACCGGTCATCTTGAAGAACCCGACCTGGATGATCACCGACATCGTGATGATCACGCAGAGGCCGGCCAGGATGATCAGCAGGAGCTGGGTGCGGGTGGCGATCGCCAGCCCGGCCAGCACGCCGCCCAGCGCCAGCGACCCGGTGTCGCCCATGAAGATCTTGGCCGGCGGGGCGTTCCACCACAGGAACCCGATCAGCGAGCCCAGCACCGCCGCCGCCACCACCGCCAGGTCGAGCGGGTCGCGCACCCAGTAGCAGTTGGGCCCGAGCTGGTCGATGCAGTTGTTGCGCAGCTGCCAGTTGCCGATCAGCACGTACGCGCCCAGCACCACGGCGGTCGCGCCGCTGGCCAGGCCGTCGAGGCCGTCGGTGAGGTTCACCGCGTTGGAGAACCCGACGATCATGATGAGCACCCAGATGGTGAACCCGACCAGGCCGATCGACGGCCCGAAGTCCCGCAGGAACGACAGCCGGGTCTCGGCGGGCGTGATGCCGTACACGTTGGCCTGCTGGGTCACCAGCACCGCGAAGACGGCGCCGACGATCAGCTGGCCCAGCGCCTTGGCGCCCGAGCGCAGGCCGAGGCTGCGCTGCTTGTAGATCTTGATGAAGTCGTCGAGGAAGCCGACCGCGCCGAGCCCGGTCATCAGGAACAGCACCAGCAGGCCCGAGATCGTCGGCGACTCGAACGTGACCAGGTGCGAGGCGCCGTAGGCCAGCAGGGAGGCCAGCACGAACACCACGCCGCCCATCGTGGGCGTGCCCTTCTTGCTCAGGTGCGCCTGGACGCCGTCCTCGCGGACCTCCTGTCCGTAGCCCCGCCTGGCGAACAGGCGGATGGCGAGGGGGGTGCCGAGCATCGACAGGATCAATCCCACCGCGCCGGCGATGATGATGTTGGTCACCGCGCACTCCCGAGTACACGCTCGGCCGTGCGTTCGAGCCCCATCGCCCGCGGGCCCTTGACCAGCACCGCGTCACCGGGCAACAGCCACGAAGCGAGCTCCTGCGCCGCCGCCTCCGCATCGGCCACGTGCACGATCCGCGTGCCCTGCTGTGGGTACGGCCCCGCCGGCGGCGCGCCCGGTGGCGGCGCCCCCTGGACCGCCGCCACCTGGCTGGAGGCGGCGAACGCGCCCTCCAGCACCGGCCCGGCGTCGGGCCCAGCCACGATCAGCCCGGCCAGGCCGGCGCTTCCCGCCAGGCGGCCCAGTTCCTCGTTGAGCGTGGCGCTGTCCTCGCCGAGCTCGCGCAGCGCGGCGATGACGGCGAAGCGGCGCCGCCCGCCGCCGACCACGCCGAGCGCCTCGAAGGCGGCCCGCATGGAGTCGGGGTTGGCGTTGTAGGCGTCGTTGATCACGGTCACGCCGTCGTGGCGGTCGGTGACCTCCATGCGCCAGCGGCTGCGGGGCTCGGCCTCCGACAGTTCCTCGGCGATCGTGGCCACCGGCAGCCCGAGCTCGTAGCCCGCCGCCGCCGCGGCCAGCGCGTTGTCGACGGCGTGCCCGCCGTACAGCCGCAGCCGCACGTAGGCGACGCCGGACGGCGTGCGCAGCCGGAAGGAGGCGCGGCCACGCTCGTCGACGGTCACCTCCTCGGCGCGGATGGCGGCTTCCTCGCCGCGGCCGAAGAACGTGACGCGGGCGTCGGTGCGCCCGGCCATGTCGCGCACCAGCGGGTCGTCGGAGTTGAGCACGGCCACGCCGGTGGCGGGCAGCGCCTCGACGAGTTCGCCCTTGGCCTTGGCGATGGCGTCCTTGCCGCCGAAGACGCCGAGGTGGGCGGTGCCGACGTTGAGCACCACGCCGATGCTGGGCGGCGCGATGGCGGCCAGGTGGGCGATGTGCCCGGCGTCGCGGGCGCTCAGCTCCAGCACCAGGAAGCGGGTGTCGAGGTCGGCCTTCAGGACGGTCAGCGGGTGGCCGATCTCGTTGTTGAACGAGCCGACCGGCGCGATCGTGGGCCCGATGCGGCCGGTCAGGCGGGCCAGCAGGTCCTTGGTGGTGGTCTTGCCGGCCGAGCCGGTCACACCGAGCACGGTCGCCTGCGGCAGCGAGCCGGCCACCGCGGTGGCCAGGGCCGCCAGAGCCGCGGCCACGTCGGGGACGATCACCGTGGGCGCCTCGACCGGACGGCTGGCCAGCACGGCCACCGCGCCCGCGCGCACCGCCTGGACGGCGTACTCGTGCCCGTCGACGTTGGCGCCCCGGAAGGCGGCGAACAACGATCCCGGCTCGACCTGCCGCGAGTCGATCACGACGGGGCCGCGCACCACGGCCCGAGGGTCGGCCATGCCCGACAGAGCGCCCGAGGTGAGCTCGGCGATCCTGGCCAGTGGCAACGGGATCATTGGTAAACCTTCCTGTGGATCGCTTCGGCGACCACCTCGCGGTCGTCGAAGGGGATCACTTCGCCTGAGACGTACTGGCCCTGCTCGTGGCCCTTGCCCGCCACGACGATCACGTCGCCGCGCCCGGCCCGGCGCACTGCCAGGTCGATCGCCGCCGCGCGGTCGGGCTCAATGATCACATGAGCGCGCTCATGCTGGGGAACGCCGAGCGCCCCCTCCATCATCGCGGCAAGAATATGGAGAGGATCCTCTGTGCGTGGATTGTCGCTGGTGAAAATGGCCACATCCGCGAGGCGCGCCGCAGCTTCTCCCATCATGGGCCTTTTGCCCCTATCGCGGTCGCCGCCGCAGCCGAGCACGATGGTGAGCCTGCCAGAAGTCACCTGGCGCAGCGAATGGAGCACCGACTCGACGGCACCGGGCTTGTGGGAGTAGTCGACCACGGCCTGGAAGTCGTCCTCGGACGTCGTCACCCGCTCCATGCGGCCGGGAACGCCCTTCAGCGTGCCCACGCCGTGCACCGCGGCCTGGAGCGGCACGCCCGCCTCCACGAGCGTCACGATCGCGCCCAGCGCGTTGGCGACGTTGAACGAGCCCGGCAGCGCCACCTGGGCGTCGGCCTCGACGCCGCCGGGGCCCACGACGCGGAAGGAGCTGCCGTCGGCGCCCAGCCGTACGTCGAGCGCCCGCCAGTCGGCCTCCGGGTCACCCGTGGGTGAGAACGTCGTCATCGGGATCTTGGCCACCGTCAGGAGCTCGCGCCCGTGGGGGTCGTCCAGGTTCGTCACGCCGGCCCGGCTCAGCTCCGGCTGGAACAGCCTGACCTTGGTGGCGAAGTAGTCGTCCAGGTCGCGGTGGAAGTCGAGATGGTCCTGCGACAGGTTCGTGAACAGGGCCACGTCGTAGAAGATGCCGTCGATGCGGCCCAGCGCCAGCGCGTGGCTGGAGACCTCCATCACCGCCGAGGAGACGCCCTGCTCGCGCATGAAGGCGAACAGCCCGTGCAGCTCCGAGGCCTCCGGCGTGGTCAGCCGCGACTCGAAGCGCACCTCGCCCGCCCGGATCTCCACGCCGCCGATCAGGCCCGTCGTGTGGCCCGCGGCGCGCAGCCCGGCCTCCAGCAGGAACGTGGTCGTGGACTTGCCGCTCGTGCCGGTCACGCCGATGACCGACAGGTCGTGGGACGGCTGGCCGTACACCCAGGAGGAGAGCTGCCCGAGCAGGCCGCGAGGTTCCGGCACGACCAGCACCGGCAACCCGGTCGCGACCGCGGCGTCGCGGCCGGCCGGATCGGTGAGGACGGCGACCGCGCCGCGGGCCATGGCCTCGGCGGCGAAGCTCGCCCCGTGGGCGTGGCTGCCGGGAAGCGCGACGTAGAGGTCTCCGCGCCGCACCTGGCGGGAGTCGATGGTGACGCCGGTGATCGCGGCATGCGGCGAACGCGCCGTGCCGGAATCGGCGTCGAGCATGGTGGCCAGGCCGGTCAGCGGGCGCGGCGGGCTGGTCGTGGGACGCATAGACGACGGGGGACGCACGGCGAGAGCGTACCTTCCCCGGTCACTGTCCGGCGCTCAACCGCACCGGAGGCGCGGTCGAGCTTGTGGGCGGAATCTTCCTGCTCTTGATGGCGAACGTCATCACCTGCTTGAACACGGGGGCCGCGAGCTGCCCGCCGAAGTGGCCCTTCTGCGGGTTCTGCAGCACCGACAGGACCACCAGGCGGGGCGCGTCGGCGGGCGCGAAGCCCACGAAGGATGCGGTGTAGCCGTCGTAACGGCCCAGCTTCGGATCGTAGCGGTTCGCGGTACCGGTCTTGCCGGCCACGCGGTATCCGGGGATGGCCGCCAGGCCGCCGGTGCCCTCCTCGCTCGCCGCGCTCTCCAGCATCGCGGTGATCTCCGTGGCCGTCCGCTCGCTGACCACCCTGGTCTGCTTGCCGGCGCCGGCCGCTGTGAACCTGCCGTCCTCGCCGGTGGTGCCGGCGACGATCTGCGGAGGCACCCTGACGCCGCCGTTGGCGATCGTCTGGTACACGCTGGCCATCTGCAGCGCCGTGACCGAGACGCCCTGGCCGTAGGCGATCGTGCAGCTCTGGCTGCCCGACCAGGTCTTGTAGTCGGGCAGCAGTCCGGCCTCCTCGCCCGGCACGCCGCCGCCCGGCTTGGCGCCGAACCCGAAGGACTTCAGCATGCCGTGCAGCCGCTGCGAGCCCACCTTGCGGGCGGCCATGATCGTGGCGACGTTGCTGGACTTGGCGATCGCCGTCTGGAACGTCATCGTCTCCGTCGGGTGCGGCTCGGCGTCGCGCAGCGTGCGGTCGTAGCAGCGGATGTTGTCCTTGACGCGGAAGCTCGTCGTCGGCCTGACCGCGCCGCTCTCCAGCGCCGCCGCCGCGGTGATCACCTTGTTGGTGCTGCCCGGCTCGAACACGTCGGCCGCCGCCCGGTTGATGTAGTTCTCCTGGGGGGCCTGACGCCAGTTGTTCAGGTCGAGCTCGGGGGCGTTGGCCATGGCGACGATCTGCGCGGTCTTCACGTCCATGACGATGACCGTGCCGCTCTCCGCGCCCACCGCCTGCACCTGCTCGGCGATCGACTTCTGGGCCGCCCACTGGATGTCGCGGTCGATCGTCAGCCGCACGTCGCTGCCCTCCAGGGGCGCCTGGCGCTGGCTGTGCGTCATCGGGATGCGCTGGCCGTCACGGCCCTGCTCCACCCGCTGCTTGCCGTCGCGGCCGGCCAGGAGCGAGTTCTTGGCCTCCTCCAGACCGCCCAGGCCGGTGCCGTCCACGCCCACGAAGCCCACCAGCGTGCCGGCCAGGTCGCCGGCCGGGTAGATGCGCTTGTACTGCTTCTTCGCGGTCAACGCCGGGATCTGCGCCTTGAGCAGGCGACTGGCCACGACCGGGTCGACGTCCTTGGCCAGGAGCTGGTACCGGGTGGTGTCCTTGGCGAGCTTGCCGGCGATCTCCTGCTGCGACTTGCCGAGCTCGGCCGCCAGGACGTTGGCCACCTTGGCGCGTACGCTCGGATGCACCTTCGACGGGTCGATCGCCACCTCGCGGGCCTCGACGGTCATGGCCAGGGCGTGGCCGTTGACGTCGGTGATCGAGCCGCGCTTGGCCGGGATGACCTCGGTGATCATGCGCTGGCCCACGGCCTTGGCCTCGTAGATCTTGGAGTCGAGCCCCTGCATCTGGATCAGGCGGCCGGCGAAGATCGACAGGATGAACGTCATGACGATCATGCCGATGTTGATGCGGCGGCGCGGGTTGCCCAGCCTGAGCACCAGCGGCGGCCTGGGCGGGCGCGGCGGAATCGGTGGCCTGCGCGGCGGCACGCCGCCCCTGCGCGCGCCGCGCTCCGGGTCTCCGGGCCCGCGCGGCGCCCCGCCACGCGGTCGCGGCACCTCGCTCCTGGGCCGTCCTCCGTCGGCGCCGGGCCTGCCGGGCCGTGTCCGCGGGTCACGCGCCTCGCGCTCGTCCCGCCCGTCGGGCCTGGCCGGCCGCTGCCTGGACTCGCGCGCACCGTCCTGAGCGCCCCGCCGTTCGCGGGAAGCGCGCCCTTCTTGAGACGTGCGGCCCTCCTGAGACGCACGGCCTTCTTGAGACGTGCGGCCCCGCGGCTCCTGGGGCGAGCGCCCGCCCTCCTGGGAGGCGCGGCCGCGTGGACGCTCGTCCTGCTGCCCGTCGCCGGTCTCGGGGCGGCGGCGGTCGTCGGTGAAAGGCAGGTCGAACGGGTCGTCGCCCGGCGCCGGTCGCCCGGTCCTGCCGGTCCGCCCGGTGCCGCCCGTGCCCCGGGGCGTACGCCGAGCGGCGCCGGGCCCTCCTTGAGCGCCGGCGCCGCCTGGTCCGCGGCCGGGTCCCTGCCCTCGGCCGCCTGAGTCCCTCACCGGTTCGCGCCGCCCACCTTGCTGGAGTCCTCGCTGGCGGGAGTGATGACGTTGGGGTCCTTCCAGTCGGGCTGGAGGTGCTGCCGCTTGCCGGCCTCGGCGATCTCGCCCGGCTGCTTGCGGCGCTCGTTGTCCACCCCGAGCTGCTGGTTGCCGAGCTCGAGCTGGGCGATCTCGGACTTCAGGTTGCCCGCGCGGATGGAGTCCTGCGCCAGCACGGTGTTGAGCAGCAGCAGGCTGACCAGCCCGCCGCCGAGCAGCCCGAGCACCAGCACGATGAACGGACCGCGCTGCCGCCGCGCCGGACCGCGCCGCGCGCTCGCCGGCCGCCGCGCCCCCTGGGGCCGCACCGGCCGCCCGCCGCGCGTCCGCGGAGCGACGCCGGGCTCACCCTCGGCCTGGGGCGAACCGGCGGACCGCCCGTCGCGAAGCTCGTCACCCTGACGCGTCCGCAGCGCACCGGCACGCTCGTCGGCCATCTCCTCCGCACGCCGCGCACTGACATGCTCGCCACCGTCGGCACGCCGGGTCGTCACACGCTCCTCGCCGTCGGCACGCCGCGCGCCGACACGCTCGGCGCCGCGCGTCGAGGCGCGGTCGTCGGTGTCCTCGGCGCGGCGGGCGCGGCCGGTCGGGCCGCGGCGGGCGCGGGTGGTGGCGGTGCGCTCGTCGCGGGGCTCGCCCTGGCGGGGCCGTACCGAGCCGGTGCGCTCGTCGCGGGCCTCGTCGGCGTGGTCAGGGGTGGAGGCGGCGGGACGCGGGGGCGGGACGGGCTTGTTCGCCGAACCGGACCTGCCGGCGCCACTCTTCGGCGTGCCGGCGCCGCGTGCGGGCGCGCTCCTCCTGATCTCCTGCTCAGTCCTCGTCGTCAACACGGATCCTCTCTGCCGCCCTCAGCCGGGCCGATGTCGCCCGCGGGTTGCGGGTGACCTCTTCTTCACTTGGGAGCTCCGCTCCCCTCGTCAGCAGGCGGAACCTCGGCTGGTGTGCCGGGAGCGGGACGGGCAGCCCGTGCGGGCTGGTGTCCCTGGTTCGCGCCGTGAGGACCTGCTTGGCCAGCCGGTCCTCCAGGGAGTGGTAGGCGAGCACGACGACTCGCCCACCCAGCACCAGCGCGTCGAGGGCGGCGGGCAGCGCCGCCTCCAGGGCGGCGAGTTCCGCGTTCACCTCGATGCGCAGCGCTTGAAAAGTCCTCTTGGCGGGGTTTCCCCCTGTGCGCCGGGTCGCGGCAGGAATCGCCTCTCGGACGATGTCGGCAAGCCGCTTAGTCGACGTTATGGCCTCCTTGGCCCTTTCCTTGATAATTAGGCCCGCGACACGCGGTGCGAACCGTTCCTCTCCGTAATCACGAAGGATGCGCGTTAGCTCCCCAGCCGAGTAGGTATTGACCACCTTCTCCGCCGTGAGGTCCTGGCTCGTGTCCATCCGCATGTCGAGCGGAGCGTCGTAGGAATAGGCGAACCCGCGCTCGGCCTCGTCGAGCTGAGGCGAGGAGACGCCCAGGTCGAACAGCACTCCGTCGACCTTCTCACGGCCCAGCCGCGCGAGCACGGAGGCCAGCTCGTCCGACGTCGCGTGGACGAGCGAGGTCCGCTCGGCGTACGGCACGAGCCGCCGCGTGGAGAACTCGATCGCGAACGGGTCGCGGTCGATCCCGATCACGTGCAGTGAAGGGTGGGCGGCGAGCAGGGCTTCCGTATGGCCACCGAGGCCGAGGTTGGCGTCGACGACGACTGGGCGCGCACCGGTCAGCGCCGGCGCCAGCAACTCCAGAACGCGCTCGAGCATCACCGGAACGTGAGCGCTCTCTGCCATCTCTCCAACCCCCCTCTCGCGTCCTTGCTCGCGGATGACGCGACGGCCGATCCTTCCAAAGGTCCCCACCCGGTGCCCGTCCGGCCAGGTCCCCATCCGCATCCTCTTCGAGATACCGGTACATCTGACACCGGGGAAGGTGCATCAGCTGCCGGACAGTGGTTGCGGGTGGAGACCTCGCCGAACGACCACACCGTCGAATCGACCGTGACGATTACAGAATCCCTGGCAGCACCTCCTCCGAGAGATCGGCGAAGGCCTGCTCCTGTGCGTTGAGATAGGTCTCCCAGGCCTGCGCGTCCCAGATCTCCAGGCGGGTGTTGGCCCCGATGACCACGCAGTCACGTTCCAGGCCCGCGTACGTGCGCAGGCCCTGCGGGATCGTGATGCGTCCCTGCTTGTCCGGAGTCTCGTCGGACGCACTGGCGAAGAAGACACGGCTGTAGTCACGCACCGCCTTGGCGGTGACCGGGGCGGTGCTGAGAGCCTCGGTAATGCGCTGGAACTCCTCCACCGGAAAGACGTAGAGGCATCGCTCCTGGCCTTTGGTAATCACAAGACCCTCCGCCAGCTCCTCACGGTACTTAGCCGGCAGGAACAGCCGTCCCTTGTCGTCGAGACGCGGCTGATGGGTGCCGAGGAACATCGGCCCCACCTCCCGTGCCTCATGAAGCGCCTAGCGCTGGTGCACCGGCCCTCCACTGCGCACCACCATACTCCACTTCTCCCCACCGTCAACTGATTACAACCCAGGTCGCCGCCTATGCGTCTTGCAAAACCCCAGGTCAGAGCGATGGCGCTCGGTGGAGCGGGCTGGGCGGCCGGTCAACCCTCATGGGCGTGTCGAGAGTTGAAACGCCCCACGGAATAGGGCCTGGAGGGGCCCCGCGGGGGCAGTGGTGGAGGAAAGTGGAGCGCTTCGCGCCACCGACTGTCACGGGATTCGCACCGCGACGGGACAAGAACACGAAGGTTCCTTCGGACACTGATCGAACGCTCTCAGGGCTGGAGGAATACCGACAAATGTCGCTCAAGAACCCCCAGCGTCGTAGGGTCGGTACACACAATGGAAAAGGAATGGCATGGCTCCCGCCAAGGCACGCTCCAGCGGGACAGCCGTCGCACTTCTCATGGAGGCCTGGTGGCAGTAACCCATGACGTCCCTCAGCGGCTGGAAGAGCTCGTGTCCACCGCGCACCGTATTCGGCAGGCTATCGAGTCGGTGATCGAGGGCAAGAGCGACGCCGTCCGCCTCACCCTGACGGTGCTGCTCGCCGAGGGGCACCTGCTCATCGAGGACGTGCCCGGAGTCGGCAAGACCATGCTCGCCAAGGCCTTGGCGCGCTCCATCGACTGCCCGGTGCGCCGCGTGCAGTTCACGCCCGACCTGCTGCCCAGCGACATCACCGGCGTCAGCGCCTACAACCAGCAGACGCGCGAGTTCGAGTTCAAGCCGGGTCCCGTCTTCGCCAACATCGTGGTCGGCGACGAGATCAACCGCGCCTCCCCCAAGACGCAGAGCGCCCTCCTCGAGTGCATGGAGGAGCACCAGGTGACGGTCGACGGCGTGACGTACCACCTCGAGTCGCCCTTCATGGTCATCGCCACGCAGAACCCGATCGAGATGGAGGGCACCTACCCCCTCCCCGAGGCACAGCGCGACCGCTTCACCGCCCGCGTGGCGATGGGCTACCCGGAGCCGGCCGCCGAGCTGGAGATGCTCGACGTGCACGGCGGCACCCCTCCGCTGGACAAGCTGGAGCCCGTGGCCACCACCGCCGAGGTGCGGGCGCTGATCGAGGCCGTGCGCGGCGTGTACGTCTCGCAGCCGGTCAAGAAGTACGCCATCGACCTGGCGGTCGCCACCCGCCACTCGCCCGACCTGCGACTGGGCGCCTCCCCGCGCTCCACGCTGCAGCTCGTGCGCGCCGCCCGCGCCCACGCGGCCCTGTCCGGACGCGACTACGTCATCCCCGACGACCTCCAGGACCTGGCCGTGCCGGTCCTGGCCCACCGGCTGCTGCCCAGCGTCGAGGCGCAGGGCCAGCGCCGCCTGCCTGAGCAGGTCGTGGGCGATCTGGTCAGGAGGGTGCCCGTACCGGAGACACGGGCGTGAGAACGGGACTGCGCGCACTGACCGCGCGCGGCAGGTCGTTCCTCGCCGCGGGGCTGGCGGCGCTGCTCATGGCCCTGTTGCTCGGTGAACACGACCTGCTGCGCATCGGCGTGCTGGTGACGGCGCTGCCGCTGCTGGCCGCGATGGTGGTGGCGCGCACCCGGTACCGGCTCAGCTGCGCCCGCCGCCTGTCGCCCTCGCGGGCCGAGGTCGGCGGCGAGGCCACCGTGACGCTGCGGCTGGAGAACGTCACCCGGCTGCCCACCGGCCTGCTGCTGATCGAGGACACCGTCCCGTACGCCCTGGGTGTGCGCCCGCGCTTCGTCCTGGACCGGGTGGAGGCCAAGGGCATCAGGGAGATCGACTACCGGGTCCGCTCCGACCTGCGCGGCCGGTTCACCATCGGGCCGCTGTCGGTGCGCATCGCCGACCCGTTCGGGCTGGTGGAGCTGGCCCGCGCGTTCACCATCAGCGACACGCTCGTGGTGACGCCGCAGGTCGTGGCGCTGCCCCACGTACGCCTGTCGGGCGAGTGGACCGGCGGCGGCGACAGCCGTACCAGGAGTGTGGCCGCGGCGGGCGACGACGACGTGGCGCCGCGCGAGTACCGGCAGGGCGACGACCTGCGGCGCGTGCACTGGCGCTCCACCGCCCGCCACGGCGAGCTGATGGTGCGGCGCGAGGAGCAGCAGTGGCAGAGCCGCGGCGCGCTCCTGCTCGACACCCGGCGCTCCGCGCACCGCGGCGAGGGCCCGCGCTCGTCGTTCGAGGTGGCGGTCTCGGCCGCGGCCTCCATCGGCGTGCACCTGGCGCACGAGGGGCTCGGCCTGCGGCTGGTCACCGACCAGGGCGCCGAGCACCTGACCGACGGCGGGCTGAGCTGGTCGCTGCTCGACACGCTCGCGATGGTCCGCAACAGCCCGGCGCGCTCGCTGGAGATCGGCGTCTCGGCGCTGCGGCAGGGCAGCGGCGACGGCCTGGTCGTCGCCGTGCTCGGCGCCATGGACCCGGAGGAGGCCCGCGACCTGGCCAGGATCAGGCACAGCGGCATCACCGGCGTGGCCGTCCTGCTCGACGTCGACACCTGGGACGCCGCCCAGCCGAACACCTCGGAAAGCTACCTGGCCGTCCAGACCGTCCTCGCCGGGTACGGCTGGCGCACGGTCAGGCTCCCGGCCGGCACGTCCATCGCCTCGGTGTGGCAGGACGCCGCCAGCCGGGGCCGCTTCGCCGTCCATCCCGGAGGTGCGGCATGAGGCTGTCCGTCGCCGCGGCCGTCGCCACGTTCTGCGCGGCCATCCTGCTGCACCCGTTGTTCGAGGGCGGCGCCTGGTTCTGGGGCTCCCTGGGCGCGGTCCTGACCATCCTGGTCGCCAGCGCGATCAGCGGCCGGCTTTCGCTGCCCACGTGGGCGGCGGCGCTGGTCAGCCTGGCCGCGCTCGGCGTCTACCTGACCGCCTCGTTCGCCGGTGACAAGGCGTGGGCGCTGCTCGTGCCCACGAAGGGCTCGGCGGCCGAGCTGCTGAAGCTGCTGGCCACCGGCTGGGACGACATCCAGCGCTTCGCCGCGCCGGTGCCCGGCGACAACCCGGGGATCGCGCTGCTGACCACGGGCGGCGTGGGGATCATCGCGATCGCGGTGGACCTGCTGGCCGCCCGGATGCGGCGGGCGGCGCTGGCCGGGCTGCCGATGCTGGCGCTGGCGACCGTTCCCGCGACGATCCTGCTGGAGCCAATCGCCTGGTGGGCGTTCATCATCGCCGCGCTCGGCTTCACCGGCCTGCTGATCGCCGACGGCCGCGAGCGGGTCGGGCACTGGGGCCGGGCCGTCCTGGTACGCAGGACCCGCGCGGCCACCACTCCGTCGCCGGGCGAGAGCGCGGACACGCGGGGGCTGCGACTGTCCGGCAAGCGGATCGGGTTCGCCGCGATCGCGATCGCCGTGGTGGTGCCGGCGTTCCTGCCGCCGCTGGAGCCGGTGTCGTTCTTCAGCTTCGGCGTGGGCGGCCAGG
The DNA here is from genome assembly GCF_044457485.1 of Nonomuraea sp. NPDC050540. Classification (NCBI taxonomy): domain Bacteria; kingdom Bacillati; phylum Actinomycetota; class Actinomycetes; order Streptosporangiales; family Streptosporangiaceae; genus Nonomuraea; species Nonomuraea sp. NPDC050540. Next base: position 523,411 of record NZ_JBITHA010000003.1, on the reverse strand, counting down.
GCACCGGCGGCAAGGGGAACATGATCCAGATCCCCAACCCGGTCACGAACATGAAGGGCCAGCTGACGCTTCCGGAGAAGCGGACCGTGCTGACCTATACCAACAACGACGACGTGCCGCGTTATCTGCGGATCTACTCGCTGGACGTCTTCGACGGCGATCAGTTCGGCCTGACCAAGCCGAAGGGCGCGCCGGAGAACCGCACCGACGCCGGCCCGCTGCCGCCTCCTCCTGGGCTGGGCGGCGGCGTCGAGACCGTGAACGCGGTGACCGACATCAAGATCAGCGAAGAGGTCGAGAACCTGGCGTTCCTGCCGCTGCCGTACCCGCCGCGCGAGGTGCGGGCGGACGGGGACTGGCGGGCGGACGTGAGCACGCTCATGGTCTTCTCCACCCGCGACAGCGCCTCCGGCCTGGAGTACCAGGTGGCGACGAGCGAGCCGCGGCCGACGCCCGACCAGTTGCGCGCGCTCCAGCGCCCGCAGCAGCCCAACGTCGAGGCGCGCTACCTGCGGCTGCCGGAAGACTTCCCCTCCGACCTGCGCGACCTGGCCTACGAGCAGACCAAGGGCGCCGAGACGCAGTACGACGCGGCGCTGAAGCTGCAGGAGTTCTTCACCAAGACCGGCAACTTCACCTACGACCTGCGCACGCAGGGCAGCAGCACCTCGGCGCTGCGCGACTTCCTGCTGAGCAGCAAGGTCGGGTACTGCGAGCAGTTCGCCAGCGCGATGGCGGTGCTCGCCAGGGCGATCGGCATCCCCGCCCGGGTCGCGATCGGCTACACCGGCGGCGACAAGACCGGCGACCAGTGGACGGTCGGCACCGACGACTCCCACTCCTGGCCGGAGCTCTACTTCGAGGGCGTCGGCTGGCTGCCGTTCGAGCCGACCCCGGCGGGTTCCGCCGGTCAGGGCAGCGCGCGGGTCCCGGAGTACGCCCGCCCGCAGCCGACTCCGGCCGCGACCTCCTCCAGCCCGACGCCCGGCTCCACCGCCCAGGGCGAGGAACTGCCGCCCGGTCAGCAGCCCGGCCGCAACCCGCGCGAAATCGACGACCGCGAGGCCAGGCTCGGCGGCAACGGCCTGCCGGCGGAGGAGCCGACGCCGCTGATCGCCAAGATCGGCATCGGGGTCGCGATCCTGCTGCTGATCCTGCTCATCCCGGCGGCGATCCGGCAGATCACCCGCAGCCGCCGGGTGCGCGCGCTCGGCTGGAAGGTCTCCGCGCCCTCCGACGAGCTCACCGCGCGCGTGATCGCAGGCAGCCATCCGTCGGTGGCCGCCGCGTGGGCGGAGCTGGACGACATCCTGTACGACTACGGCATGGCCCGCGAGCCCAGCGAGACGCCACGGGCGCTGGCCCGGCGGCTGACGCAGCGCTACGAGTTCGACGCCGAGTCGGCGGCGGCCATGACCTCGATCGCCGCGACGGTCGAGCGGGTGCTGTTCGCGCGCGACCCCGGCGTGGTCGGGCCGATGGGCAAGGACCTGCGCAAGGTACGGCGGGCCCTGGCGTCCACGCTCTCGCGGGGACGGCGGATCAGGGCGGCGCTGCTGCCCCCGTCGACGCTGCGCAGGCTGCGGTCCATGGGCGAGGGCGTGCTGGACGGCTTCGACCGCCTGGAGAACCTCAGGTTCAGGAGAGGCGCGACCAGGTAGATCAGATGAAGGAAGGTGGCTTGCCCGGTTCTGGGCAGGCCACCTTCGTCTGTCGCCCTGGTCGGCTCGTCCCCGTCGGCCGGTCGAGGCCGGCCGTTTCGGCGGGGACCACGTCCGGCGTGAGAGGCGATCCCCCGATCGAGGCCAGCCCTCATCGGCGGGTGGCGGTGGGGCGGCACCGCCGTAACGGATGGAGAAAGGTCAGCGGTCGTCGTGACGACGCCGCCAGCGCTCCTCCATACGTTCCATGAACGTGCCACGGCTCTTCCTGGCTCCCTTGCCGCTGCCGGGCACCGGAGCGCCTTGGGCAGAGCCGGAGTCACCGAACCCGTTCATACGTTTCCAGCTGGACAGACCCCACAGACACGCGGCGAGCATGACCACGAAACCGCCGACGCCGAGCGGGATCATCTGGATGACGACGCCAACCATCATGATGACGACGCCCAGAGCAAAGCCGATGGAGGCTTTGATCAGGCGACGCTTGTAATGGCTGCGCGGGTCACTGATCCTTACGGTGTTGGCCCACTTCGGGTCCTCGGCGTAGAGGGCCTGCTCGATCTGGTCGAGCAAGCGCTGCTCGTGCTCAGAGAGCGGCACGGCGCCTCCCAAGGACGGCCCCAGGACGGGGAAGACGGCAACGGACGACACGGGGTGTCCGAACCTCGCGGTCGGTTATCCCCAGAATACGAGCCTGTAGACGTAGGCGAAAGGAAACGTCCAACGCAGACCAAACCGGAGGTGACGTCATACCTCCATTTTGGGCTATTCGCGACATGGGCGTCATGCCTCCATTTCATCAAGTCTGCCCCGAACAAGCGAAGCCGGGAGTACCGCATCCGGCCCGAAGCGCCGGATCGCCTTGTCCATCGCCTGTTCGGCCTCGCGCCAGCCGGTCTCCCGCGCACCCAGGCTGAGCTGGCGAGAGGCCGCCTGCGCCGGCCCGAGGTTCTCCATCCGGACGCCCACCAGGCGCAGCCGCACGCGCTCCAGGCCCGCCGCGTCGAACAGGTCGCAGGCCGTGGCGTAAATCTCCTGGGCCACGTCGGTCGGCTCCCTGAGCGTGCGGGAGCGGCTGATCGTGGAGAAGTCGGCCCGGCGCAGCTTCACACTCACCGTCCTGCCCACGTGCCCGCTCTTACGCATCCTGGCGGCGACCTTCTCCGACAGGCGGAGCAGCTCACGCTTGATCATCTCGGGATCGTCCACATCTGTGGCGAATGTCTCTTCGTTGCCGATGCTCTTGTCGGGCGTGTGGACGGTCACGGCGCGCTCGTCGCGCCCCCAGGCCAGCGCCGCGAGGTGACCGCCCGCGGCGGGGCCCAGCTCGCGCTGGAGCGTCGCGGGCGGCACTCTGGCCAGATCGCCCACGGTACGGATGCCGAGGCGGACCAGGGCCTGCTCGGTGCGCTCCCCCACCCCCCACAGCGCCGAGACCGGCAGCGGGTGGAGGAAGTCGACGATCTCGTCGGCCGGCACCACCAGCAACCCGTTGGGCTTGCACTGTTTTGAGGCGAGCTTGGCGATGAACTTGCTCGCCGCCACGCCCACGGAGCAGGTGATGCCGTATCTTTCCCGAACCTGTTCCCGGATCAGCACCGCGATCTCCGCGGGCGAGCCCAGCCGGCGCCGCGCCCCGCCGACGTCGAGGAAGGCCTCGTCGGAGGCGATCGGCTCGACCAGCGGGGTGATCGAGTGGAAGATCTCCATGACGCCCTTGGAGACCTCGGAGTACTTCCCGTGGCCGGGCGGGATGATCACGGCCTGCGGGCACACGCGGCGCGCCCTGCTCATGGGCATCGCCGAGTGCACGCCGAACGCCCTGGCCTCATAGGTCGCGCTGAGCACCACGCCGCGACCCGCGGGCGAGCCCACGATGACCGGGCGGCCCCTGAGCTCGGGCCGCTCCAGCAGTTCGACGCTGGCGAAGAAGGCGTCCATGTCGACGTGGAGGATCGGGCAGCCGGTGTCGTCGGCCCCGGTGGTGGGAGCGGGGCCGATGCCGGTGATCTGCTTGCGTGCCACTCCGTGATTCTATCCGAACAGACGTTCTACGGCTTGTGGGCGAGGATGTGGACCTGGGCGGCGATCTCCCGCAGGACCGGATGGGCGGCGGCGGCCTGCTCCAGCGCCACCAGCGCCTCCACGGCCCCCGGCTCGCCGTCGACCAGCCTGCTGGGCACCAGGTCGGCGAAGACCCGCACCCCGAGCGCCGGCCCGACCGCGAGCCCGGTCACCGCCAGCAGCTCCGACAGCGCGGCGGGCGTGAAGCGGCGCGGCGTGGGGTCGCGATCGCCCCAGCGCCCCCGAGGATCGTCCAGTACGGCGAGCGCCTCGTCGAAATGGCCGGTGAGCGCCCGGTGCAGGGCGCTGGCGAGCGGGTTGGCGGCCAGCACGCTGACGGCTCCCCCGTGGCGCAGCAGCCCGGAGACGGCGGTCAGCGCGCTGATGGGGTCCTCGACGTACTCCAGGACGCTGTGGCACAGCACCAGGTCGGCGCTGTCCTTGGGCAGCAGCTCGCCGAGGTCGGCGGCGTCGCCCTGGATCGCCCTGACCCCGACGCCCTTCTCCTTGGCCCGCCGCTCCAGCGCGGCCAGCGAGTCGGGGCTGGGGTCGACGACCGTGACGTTGTGCCCGAGCTCGGCCAGCGGTACGGCGAAGCCGCCCGTGCCCCCTCCGGCGTCCACGATGTCGAGCACGCCGCGCCCGGCGGATCCGGCCCGTTCGGCCAGCACTGCCCGCAGAGCGTCCCAGACCACGGCAGTGCGCACCGGGCTCCTCGTCACGTGTTCCCCTCCCACTCGAGCCAGCCGGTGTCAGCCTACGCTCTCCGGCGGCACCCTGGTGTCCGGGGCGAGAACGCTGATGCCCCGCCCGGCGAAGAAGTCGCCGAAGCGGGCCAGCGGCAGCCTGGCCCGCCTGCTGTCCTCGGTGTGGCCGGAGGGGTTGTTGAAGAGCACCGTCCCGTCCGCGGCCCCGGTGACCAGGACCAGGTGCCCGCCCCGGCCGGGCGCGGGGCGCTCGGGGCGGCGGATCTCCGGGTGGACGGAGGCGATCACCATCCGGCCCGCGGCCAGCAGCTCTTCGAGCTCGCCCAGCTCCATCAGGGGGTGGACCTCGGCGGTGAGGCCGTGCTCGGCCCGCGCGTAGTCGGCGAAGGGGGCGTAGTAGAGGCCCTTGATGCCCTCGGGCTCCTCGCGGTAGCCGCCGTAGGCGCGGCAGCCGTACACGAGGTCGAGCAGGGGTGGCGCGTGGCCGTCGCGGTGGTGCAGGAGCATGCGCAGGCAGGCCATCCCGCACGCGTGGCGGCACCAGCGGGAGTACTCCTCGCGGGTGCGCGCGCCCGACCGCCGCCACAGCGGGTCCTCGCCCGGGTCGGCGCCGCCGTAGACGTAGGAGGCGATCCGGTCGGCGCTCATGAACTGCGTGAAGGCGGCTACCTGCATGAACGTTCAGGGTAGCGGGCTCAGGGGACGAGGGGTCGCAGCCTCTTGGGCGCGCGCAGCCGCCAGGCGTCGGTGAGCAGTTCGGCCATCTCCTGCTCCCCGACCACCGGCATGCGGACCAGGACGACGGCGTGACCGTCGTAGTGAGGCAGGGTGAAGAAGACGTCCGGGTCGGCGGCGATCAGCTCGTGCTTGTCCTCCTCCGCGGCCAGCGGCAGCGCCAGCACGTCGCCCTCCTCGCGGATACGGGCGAACCACCTGGCCTTCACGTAGAAGGCGGGCGTGCCGTACATGGGCTTCTCGCCGGTCTCCGGCAGGGCCAGGGCCAGCCGGCGGACGTCTTCCTCGGTCACCATAAACCGATTGTCACCCCCGGCGGCCGGCGAGATCGAGCGCGATGTCCACGATCATGTCCTCCTGGCCGCCGACCATGCCGCGGCGGCCGACCTCCACGAGGATGGCGCGGGTGTCGAGCCCGTAGCGGGCGGCGGCGTCCTCGGCGTGGCGCAGGAAGCTGGAGTAGACGCCCGCGTAGCCGAGCGTGAGGGTCTCGCGGTCCACCTGGACGGGGCGGGTCTGCAGGGGGCGGACGAGGTCGTCGGCGGCGTCCATGAGCGCGAACAGGTCGCAGCCGTGCTCCCAGCCCATCAGGTCGGCGACGGCCACGAACGCCTCCAGCGGGCAGTTGCCCGCTCCCGCGCCCATGCCGGCCAGGGAGGCGTCGACGCGGGTGACGCCGTTCTCGACGGCGACGACGGAGTTGGCGACGCCGAGCCCGAGGTTGTGGTGGGCGTGGATGCCGAGCTCGGTGCCGGGGTCGAGGACCTCGCGGTAGGCGCGCACGCGCTCCTTCACGCCGTCCATGGTCAGCCGGCCGCCGGAGTCGGTGACGTAGACGCAGTGCGCGCCGTACGACTCCATGAGCCCGGCCTGGCGGGCGAGCTCGGCGGGCGGGGCGAGGTGGGACATCATGAGGAAGCCGGAGACGTCCATGCCGAGCTCGCGGGCGACGCCGATGTGCTGGGCGGAGATGTCGGCCTCGGTGCAGTGGGTGGCCACGCGTACCGAGCGGACGCCGAGCGCGTGGGCGCGGCGCAGGTCGGCGATGGTGCCGATGCCGGGCAGCAGCAGCGTGGTGAGGACCGCGCGGTCCATGGCGGAGGCGGCGGCCTCGATCCACTCCTCGTCGGGGCAGGCGCCGAAGCCGTAGTTGACGCTGCTTCCGGCCAGCCCGTCGCCGTGGGCGATCTCGACGGCGGCCACGCCGGCGGCGTCGAGGGCGCGGGCGATGGCCGCGACCTGGCCGGCGGTGTACTGGTGGCGGATGGCGTGCATGCCGTCGCGCAGCGTCACATCCTGGATGTAGAGCTTCATCGGGCCGCCATCCTCTCCGCGACGCGCAGCGCCGCCGACGTCATGATGTCCAGGTTGCCGGCGTAGGCGGGCAGGTAGTGGGCGGCGCCCTCGACCTCCAGGAAGACCGAGACGAGCGTGCCGCCGTCGGCCGGGCGGAACTGCACGTCCTGCTTGAGCCGGTAACCGGGCACGTAGGCGGCCACGGCGGCCACCATCTCCTTGACCGAGGCGGCGACCTCGGCCTCGTCGCAGCCGGGCACGAGGCAGTAGACGGTGTCGCGCATGATCACCGGTGGTTCCGCGGGGTTGAGCACGATGATCGCCTTGCCGCGCCCGGCGCCGCCGACGCTCTCCAGTGCGCGCGCGGTGGTCTCGGTGAACTCGTCGATGTTGGCGCGGGTGCCGGGACCGGCCGAGCGGGAGGCGATCGAGGCGACGATCTCGGCGTAGCGGACGGGCGCGACGCGGGAGACGGCCGCGACGATCGGCACCGTGGCCTGGCCGCCGCAGGTGACCATGTTGACGTTGTCCTCGCCGAGGTGGTCGCCGAGGTTCACGGCGGGCACGACGTAGGGGCCGATGGCGGCGGGCGTCAGGTCCACGACCTTCTTCCCGTACGGCGCCAGCGCCGCCGCGTTGTGCCGGTGGGCCCCGGCCGAGGTGGCGTCGAGCACCACCGCGACCTCCTCGAAGCAGGGCAGCGCGAGCAGGCCCTCGACGCCCTCGTGGGTGGTGGCCACGCCCATCCGCCGAGCTCTGGCCAGGCCGTCGGAGCCGGGGTCGATCCCGGCCATCGCGGCGACCTCCAGCGACGCGGACGTGCGCTTCACCTTGATCATCAGGTCGGTGCCGATGTTGCCGGACCCGATGATGGCGATCTTGCTCATGTGTCCTCCTCGCCGCGGCAGAACCGGGCGAACTCCTGGGTCATCTCCGGCACCGGCTTGTGGCCGGTGAACGGGGTGCCGTGGTTGCCGAAGTACAGCGGCACGTCGGCGAGGTGGCAGGCGCCGAGTTCGGCGCCGTCGCGCGTCATGGGTGAACGCGCGTCGCTGACGAGATGGCGGGCGGGGCCGGGGTGGATGCGCACCAGTTCCCGCGCGGGCTCGGTGAAGATCTCGCGGGTGGACGGCCGGCCCATGCCGGCCGCGGTGAACAGCCGCCCCTCCTGCGCGGTGGTGGTCACCAGCAGCGGCACTTTCGCGAGATTTCCTGACATGGGGTGTTCCTTCAGCAGGTCGCCGTCCAGCACCGGGGCGACGGGCAGCAGTCCTCCCGCCGGGGGCCGGGCGCGGGCGGCCCGTTCCTCCCCCGCCAGCAGCGTCTCGATCGGCGCCGTGGCGGGCTCGGGGACGGCGGCCGCCCTGGTCCAGGCCTCCGCCTGGCCGGGGGTGGCGAAGCCGTAGGGGACGGGGCTCATGGCCGCCGCCCGCGCGTACAGGCCGGGGGCGCAGGCCAGCAGGGCCAGGACGCTGGTGCCGCCCGCCGAGTGCCCGGCGAGCGTCACGTCGCCCGGGTCGCCGCCGAAGGCGTCGATGGCGTTCCTGACCCACTCCAGGGCGGCGATCTGGTCGCGCAGGGCGAGGTTGGCCGGTACGGCGCCGCCGTACCACAGGCCGGTGGCCCCGAAGCGGTAGTTGACGGTCACCACCACCAGGCCGTGCTCACGCGCGAGCACGGTCCCGTCGTACATGGCCTGCGCGCCCGAGCCGAACACGAACGCGCCCCCGTGCAGGAACACCAGCACGGGGCGGCGGCCCTCGGTCCCCGAGGTCCAGACGTTGAGGAACAGGCAGTCCTCGCGGCCCGCGGCCGGGTCGATCTCCAGGCCGGGCACCCACGCCATCCGGCCCGGCCGCTGCGGGGCCGGCGGGCCGGGGGCGAGCGCGTCGCGTACCCCCTCCCAGGGCCGGGGCGGCTCGGGGGCGGTGAAGCGGCGGGCGGGGGCGGCGTACCTGATGCCCTTGAACGCCAGCGCTCCCCCGAGTCCGAGCCCCCGCAGCGTGCCCTGCGGGGTGTGGGCGAGCGTCATGCGCGTGGCGCGCTCTCGGTCAGGCCCAGGAAGCGGGCGGCGTTGCCGCCGAGGATCGCCTCGCGTTCGGAGTCCGTCAGCCCCGGGCAGGCGCGCACGACCGAGCCCGGGTCCTCCTCGCCCAGGGGGAAGGGGAAGTCGGTGCCGAGCATGACCCGTTCCGCGCCCATGACGTCGACGAGCAGGCGCAGCGCCCGGGGGTCGAAGACGGCGGAGTCCACGGAGAAGCGGCCGGTGTAGGCGGAGGGCGGCTTGGGCGAGTCGCGGCGGACCAGGTCGCGCCGATGCCAGGCGTTGTCGGCCCGGCCGAGCAGGAACGCGAAGCTGCCGCCGCCGTGGCAGAAGCACAGCCGCAGGTTGCCGGGCAGCTTCTCGAAGGCGCCGGAAAGGATCATCGTCAGGATGCCGAGCTGGGTCTCGGCGGCCATGCCGACCAGCCAGGGCAGCATGTAGCCGCGCATGCGCTCGGCGGCCATCATGTCCCACGGGTGCACGAGGACCGGCATGTCCTGGTGGGCGCAGTGCTCCAGGAAGGCGAGCAGGTCGGCGTCGTCGAGGTTGCGCGGGCCGACGTGGTTGCCGATGTGCACGCCCCGGTGCCCGGCGGCCTTCGCCCTGGCCAGGGTCTCGATGGCGTGGCCCAGGTCCTGCAGCGGCACCTGGCACAGCGGGACGAGCCGGGCGGGGTCCTCCGAGCAGTACGCGAGGATCCGGTCGTTGACCATGTCGCACCAGTCGGCGGCGCGGCCGGGATCGGCCTCGTAGCCGAACAGCAGCGGCGTGGAGGAGACGGCCTGCACCGCCACGCCGGTGCGGTCCATGGCGGCCAGGCGCGCCCCGGCGTCCCACAGCTCGGGGGTGACGGGGCGGTAGTCCTCGTCGCCGCTCATCATCATGCCCTCGCGCAGCCACGGCTCGCCGGCGCCCGCCAGGGTGCGCGCCTCCTCGCGGGAGATCCGCGGGAAGACGTGGGCGTGGATGTCGATCACTGGACCACCGGGCGGAGCGCGTCGGGCCAGTCCTTGCCCGGGTGGACGGCGCCGCAGTGCGGGCAGGTGCGGTCGCTGCCGTAGAAGGCGTTGAAGACCGGCGGCAGGTCGTCCACGATCGACTCCAGCTGCACCTCGGCGCGGTGCACGAGGCGGTGGCAGTTGACGCAGTACCACTCGAAGGCGTCCAGGTCGCCCTGCGGGCGGGCGTACTCGACGACCAGGCCGATGGAGCCGGGCACCGGCCGCTGCGGGGAGTGGCGCACGTGCGGCGGCAGCAGGAAGACGTCGCCCTCGCGGATCTGGATGTCGACCGGCGGCTTGCCCTCCTCCTCCATGACGCGCAGCACCATGCCGCCCTTGAGCTGGTAGAAGAACTCCTCGATCGGGTCGTCGTGGAAGTCGGTGCGCTGGTTGGGGCCGCCGACGACGGTCACCATCAGGTCGGCCTCCTTCCAGATCTGCACGTTGCCCACGGGCGGCTTGAGCTGGTCGGCGTGCTCGTCGATCCACGTGGCGAGATTGAACGGCGGGATCATGGGGTGCTCCTCGTCGGGATGTGGGCGGTGCAGGAGATCTCGATCAGCAGGTGCGGGTGGGGCAGCTGGTGGACGGCGACGGTGGTGCGAGCGGGGCCGTGCTCGTCGAAGTAGGCGCCGTAGACCTCGTTGTAGCCGCCGAAGTCGTTCATGGAGACCAGGTAGGTGGTGACGTTGACGACGTCGGCCAGACCGCCTCCGGCGGCCTTGAGGATGTCGGCGAGGTTGCCGATGACGGCGCGGGTCTGCTCGCGGATGTCGAGGCTGGTGGTGCCCATCTCGTCGGCGCTCGCCCCGGCGAAGGTGCCGTCGGGGCGGCGGGAGCTCGTACCGGAGACGAAGACCAGGTCGCCGGCCCGCCTGAAGTGCGGGAAGCGCCCGCGCGGGCGCGCCTTGCCCGGCACCAGCATCGATTCTTCGCTCACGTGGTCACCTCCGCGTGGCCGAGGCCCTGTCCGCTGACGCGCACGTGGGCGCCCGGCGGCAGCGGGACGGCGGCGGTGGCCGCGCCCGCCAGGACGATCCAGCCCGCCTCCAGCTCGATCCCGGCGGCCTGGGCCAGGCGGGCGGCGGCGTGCAGGGAGCGCATCGGGTCGCCGAGGATGGCCGCCGACGACCCCGAGGCGACGGTCCGCCCGTCGATCTCCAGGGTCAGGCCGACGTTGGCGACCGCGCGCGGCGTGTGCCAGGGACCGAGGCCGAAGCCGCTGGCGGAGGCGTTGTCGGCGATGACGTCCTCCAGCGTGAAGGAGAAGTCGGCGAAGCGGGAGTCGAGCACCTCGTAGCCGACCGCCACGCCGCCGACGGCCGCGCCCACGTCGGCGGGCGAGCGGACCGGGCGCTCCAGCAGGAAGGCGATCTCGGGCTCGACGCGCGGGTGGATGAGCGTGCCCGTGTCCAGATGCGACTCGATCAGCATGGCGTCGGTCAGCAGGCCCCAGATGACGTCGTCCACGCCCATCTGGATCATCTTGGCCCGGCTCGTGAAGCCCATCTTGACGCCGATGAGCTTCTCGCCGCGGGCCTCGCGGCGGGCGATGACCTCGCGTTGCACCCGGTAGGCCGCGGGCACGTCGAGCGCCGTCTCCTCGGTCAGCTTCGCGATGGCCGTACGGCTCAGCGCCGCCTCGTCCAGGCGCTGCGCCAGGCGGTTCACAAGGTCTCCTTCGCGAAGGCGGCCCGGACGTCGCCGAGCCCGTCGATCCTGGCCTCCAGCACGTCGCCGGGCACGACCGGCACCACGGGCCCGAGCGCGCCGGTCAGCACGGTGTCGCCCGCCCGGAGCGGGCGGCCGAGGCGGGCCAGGGTGTCGGCCAGCCAGACGGCGGCGTGCAGCGGGTGACCCAGGCACGCGGCGCCGATCCCGGTCGAGACCTGCTCGCCGCGGCGCTCCATGACCATCCCGGCCAGGCGCAGGTCCAGGTCCTTCAGCGGGACGGGCCGGTTGCCCAGCACGTACAGGCCGGAGGAGGCGTTGTCGGCGACGGTGTCGGCCAGCGTGATGTCCCAGCCGCGGATCCGGCTGCCGACCACCTCGATCGCGGGCAGCGCGAACGCGGTCGCCCCGATCACGTCGGCCACCGTGTGGCGCTCGTGCGGCAGGTCGTGCTCCAGCACCAGCGCCACCTCGGCCTCGGCGCGCGGCTGCAGCACGGTCCCCGCCGGGATCTCGGCGCCGTCGGGAACCGCCATGTCGGCGAACAACGCCCCGAAGTCCGGCTGGTCCACGCCGAGCTGCTTCTGCACGGCCGCGCTGGTCAGGCCGATCTTGCGGCCGGTCAGCCGCCGTCCCTCACCCAGCCACCTGCCGGTCAGCCAATCCTGTACGGCGTACGCCTCCTCGACCCCGCCGACCAGATCGCGCACGGGCTCGCAGGGCACGCCGGAGGCGTGCGCCCCCAGCAGCCGCTCGGCGGCCTGTTGAACATTCGTCACCGATGACCTCATATCTTCACGCACACGTTGACCGGCTCGGAGAAGAAGTCGAGCGAGTACTCGCCGCCCTCCCGGCCGATGCCCGACGCCTTCACCCCACCGAACGGGGTGCGCAGGTCGCGCAGGTTCCAGCAGTTCACCCAGACGATCCCGGCCTCGATCCTGGGCGCGACCCGGTGGGCGCGCGACAGGTCGCCGGTCCAGACGGTGGCGGCCAGGCCGTACGGGCTGTCGTTGGCCAGCCGGATCGCCTCGGCCTCGTCGTCGAAGGGCGCGAGGTGGCAGATCGGGCCGAAGACCTCCTCGCGGACGGTCCTGGCGCTCTCGGGCAGGCCGGTGACGACGGTGGGCTCGACGTAGAAGCCGCCGTCGCGCTCGTCGCCGAAGCTCGGGGCGCCGCCCCCGGCGAGGACCGTGGCGCCCTCCTCGACGGCCAGGCGGAAGTAGGACAGCACCTTGTCGCGGTGCTCGGCCGAGATCATCGGGCCGTAGTCCTTCAGGTTCCTTGCCCGTTCGGCGAGCTTCGCGGTGAACGCGTCGAAGATCGGGCGCTGGACGTAGACGCGCTCGGTGCACAGGCAGATCTGGCCGGAGTGGGTGAAGCTCGACCGGATCGTGCCCTCGACCGCCTCGTCCAGGTCGGCGTCGGCGAAGACCAGGGCCGGGTTCTTGCCGCCGAGCTCGAAGGAGACCGGGGTGACGTGGTCGGCGGCGGCGCGCATGATGGCCGAGCCGGTGGCCGACTCGCCGGTGAACGCGATGGCGTCCACGCCGGGGTGGGAGGTCAGGAACTCGCCCGCCGCCGCGGCGCCGTGGCCGTGGATCAGGTTGAAGGCGCCTGGCGGCAGCCGTACCTCGTCGATGACCTCGGCCAGCAGCGTCGCGGTGGAGGGCGTCTCCTCCGAGGGCTTGGCCACCACGGCGTTGCCCGCCGCCAGGGCGGGCGCGACCTTCCAGGTGAGAAGCAGCAGAGGGAGGTTCCACGGGGAGATGACGGCGACGACGCCGAGCGGGCGGCGCACGGTGTAGTTGAGCGCTTCGCCGGTGCCGCTCCAGCCGGGGACGCGGGTGTGGTAGGCGCGTTCCGGGCGGCCGTAGGACAGGTCGGCGTAGGCGCGGAAGTTGCCGATCGCGCGGGGGACGTCCACGGTGGCGGCCAGTTCGCGCGGCTTGCCGGTGTCGGCGACCTCGGCGGCGACGAACTCGTCGAACCGGGCCTCGATGCCGTCGGCGATCCGCCGCATCCAGGCGCAGCGCTCCTCGGTGCTCGTGGCGCCCCAGGGACCGGCCAGCGCCGCCCTGGCCGCGGCGACCGCGGCGTCGACGACCTCGCGCGGGGCCTCGGGCACGGTCCCCGTCCGGCGCCCGTCGACGGGCGAGATCAGCGGGAAGGGGGTCCCCGTGGTCTCGAAGACCCCGTTGACGTAATGCTTCATGGCGCCATTGTCCGGCCGCATCGCCATATCAGGCCAATACCTGATCGCGGCCCAGCTATGACAATTCCGATATATAACGCTTTTTACATACGTGACGGCCAGAACAGTATTCGCCGTGACATAGCACCTGCGTGCATCCTCGTCCGTACCCCCTGATCGGAAGGTACAGACGAAAATGGACACTGACCGCCGCAGGGCGGCGCGCCGCGTCTCGTGGGCGGCCTTCATCGGCACGACCATCGAGTGGTACGACTTCTTCCTGTACGGCACGGCCGCCGCGCTCGTCTTCAACAAGCAGTTCTTCCCCGCCATGGACCCCGTCGCCGGATCGATCGCCGCCTTCGGCACCATGACCGTGGGATTCCTGGCCCGACCGCTGGGCGGCATCGTCTTCGGCCACTTCGGCGACCGGCTCGGCCGCCGCAACACGCTGGTCGTCTCGCTGCTGATCATGGGGATCGGGACCACGCTCATCGGCGTGCTGCCCACCTACTCCAGCATCGGCATCTGGGCCGCGGTGCTGCTGGTCGTCATGCGCATCGCCCAGGGCATCGGCCTCGGCGGCGAACTCGGCGGGGCCGTGGTGCTGACCATGGAACACGCGCCGAAGGGCCGTCGCGGCCTGTTCGGCGCCTTCCCGATGATGGGCACGCCCGCCGGGATGCTCTGCGCCAACCTCGTCTTCCTGGGCACCTCCTCGGCCCTGAGCGAGGAGGCCTTCATGTCGTGGGGCTGGCGGGTGCCGTTCCTGCTGAGCGTCGTGCTCGTGGTGGTCGGCATCTACCTGCGGCTGCGTATCGAGGAGAGCCCCGACTTCGTCGTCCAGCGCAAGCCGGTCAAGCTGCCGATCGCCGAGGTCCTGCGCGGCCACTGGCGCGGGGTCGTGCACAGCATCGCGGTCATCATCGGCAACAGCGCCGTCGCCTACGTCTTCATGGTCTACATCCTCCAGTACGGCCAGGCCCCCGCGATCGGCCTGTCCCGCACCTTCCTGCTGACCTGCGTGATCGGCGGCGCGACGGTCTGGCTGGCGACCGCGCCGCTCTGGGCCCACCTGGGCGACCGGTTCGGGCTCCGGGCCCTGTTCTCCCACGGCTCGTGGGTCCTGCTGGCCGGAGCCGTCGCCATCCTGCCCGTCGTCAACACCGGCAGCAACGTGCTGATCGCGGTCTTCATGGTGGCGATGGGCGCCGTGCTGGCGATGACCCACGCCGCGCAGGGCACGCTGACGGCCAGCTTCTTCCCCGTCGCGATCCGCTACTCGGGCACCTCGGCCGCCTATCAGCTCGCCGCGCTGCTCGGCGGCGGCATCACCCCGCTGGTGGCAGCCTCCCTGCTGGCCTCGACCGGCTCGTCGTGGTCGATCACCGCGTACCTGGCGGTCGTGACCGCGATCAGCCTCGTGGCCGCGCTGGTCCTGCCCCGCAACGACGCCGAACGCTTCGGCGACGTCCCCGAAGCCATACCCAATCGGGTCGTCCAGGGCTGAAAGCTATGCTGAAATGGTGATGACCCGCGCTCTGGACCTGCTCGCCGGCCGCCTCAAGCTCCGCCACCTCGTGCTGGTCACCGCCATCGCCGACCACGGCAGCGTGCTGCGCGCCGCCGAACACCTCCGCCTCGCCCAGCCCGCCGCCACACGCGGCCTGCGCGAGGTGGAGCAGATCCTCGGCGTCGAGCTGTTCACCCGGGGGCCGCGCGGTGTCACCCCGACCGTGTTCGGCACCGCCTTCGTCGACCACGCCCGCGCCGTCCAGGCCGAGCTGCGCCGGGCCGGCGACCGCATCACGGGCCTGGCCAACGGCGAGACCGGCACCGTCACCGTCGGCACCCTGCTGGCCGCCACGAACGTCCTGCTGCCCCGCTCGATCGCCGCGCTCAAGGCCGAACGGCCCGGCATCACGGTCATCGTGCGCGAGGGCACGTTCGACTCGCTGGTCCCCCGGCTCATCGACGGCGACACCGACCTGGTCCTCGGCCGTCTCAACCCCATCGACGACCGGCACGGCCTGCGCCAGATCCCGCTCTACGACGAGCCCATCCTCCTGGTCGCCCGCTCCGGCCACCCCGCCTCGGCCGCCTCGACGCTGGCCGGGCTGCTCGGCTACCCGTGGATCCTGCCGCTGGAGCAGACGTCGCTGCGGCAGGAGCTGGAACAGGTCTTCAAGAACCAGGACCTGCCGTTGCCCGAGGACCGTGTGGAGTGCACGTCGATCCTGACGATCCGGTCACTGCTGCTGCAGACCGACATGGTGGCCGCGCTGCCGGCGCTGCTGGTCCGGTCCGACCCGCAGCTCGTGTGCCTGCCGGTGCCGCTGGCCTCGGTGAAACGCTCGGTCGGCGTCACGCTGCCGGGGTCGCGGGCCCTGACTCCGGCGGCGAAGGTCATGCTCGACCACCTGCGAACCCAGTCGGCGACCCTTGAGCCCTGACGGCATCCGGGTGGCACACCGTTCGGTCTTGACCGGGGTCCTTTGGTCTTGACCGGGTCAACGGCGGAGTCGTCGCGGCGGGGACCCGTGAGCCCTCACGAGCGGCGGTGCGGGTGGGGTGGCGGGAGCCGTAACGGAAAAGAGCGCGCCATGAAGATCACGGCGCGCCCTCCCCCGAGTGCGCCGTGATGATCACGGCGCCCCCTTCAGAGCGACAGACTCGGCTTGAGCTGCTTGAAACGGGCCAGGAGGCCGTTGATGAAGCTGGGCGACTCGTCGGTGGAGAGCTCGCCCGCCAGGTGCACCCACTCGCTGATGACCACGCCCTCGGGGACGTCGGGCATCCACAGCAGCTCGTAGGTGCCGCCGCGCAGCAGGTTGCGGTCGACGGCGGGCATGCGCTCCAGCGTCCAGCCCTCGGAGTAGGTGGTGATGAGCTCGTCGATGCGGGCCCGGTGGCGGGCCACGCCCTCCACGATCGCCGAGGTGTACTCGTTGACCGGCGGCTCACTCCGCTCCACCCGCTCGGCGAGGATCTTCAGCGGGTCCTCTTCCCTGGCCTCCGCCTCGAAGAGGATGTCGAGGGCGCGCCTGCGTGCTTTGCCGCGTGCCGACACCTCAGGCCCGGCCGAGGTATTCGCCGCTGCGGGTGTCGACCTTGACCTTCTCGCCGGTGGTGATGAACAGCGGGACCTTGATCTCGGCGCCGGTCTCCAGCGTGGCGGGCTTGGTGCCGCCGGTGGAGCGGTCGCCCTGCAGGCCCGGCTCGGTGTTGGAGATCAGCAGCTCGACCGCGGCCGGCAGGTCGACGTAGAGCGCGGCGCCCTCGTTGAAGGCGATCGTGGCCATGGTGTTCTCGAGCATGTAGCTGGCCGCGTCGCCGACGGTCTTGGCGGGCACGTTGACCATGTCGTAGGTCTCGGTGTCCATGAAGACGAAGTCGTCGCCGTCCTTGTAGGAGTACTGCATCTCGCGCTTGTCGACGTTGGCCACGTCGACTTTCACCCCAGCGTTGAAGGTCTTGTCGACGACCTTGCCGGAGAGCACGTTCTTGAGTTTGGTGCGCACGAACGCGCCGCCCTTGCCCGGCTTGACGTGCTGGAACTCCACAACGGCCCACAGCTCACCGCCGTCGAGCTTCAGCACCATGCCGTTCTTGAGGTCGTTGGTCGTCGCCACTCGTTTTCTCCCGCGTGTTGCCGCTCTTAAAGGACGAGCAGCTCTTTGGTCGTCTTCGTGAGGAGTTCCGGCCCGCCCGCACGCGTGACCAGCGTGTCCTCGATGCGGACACCGCCCTGTCCCGGGAGGTAGACCCCCGGCTCGACGGTGATGGGAACTCGATCCTCTAGTCTACCGGTCCTGGCGGGGCCCAGGAACGGCTCCTCGTGGATCTCCAGGCCGACGCCGTGTCCGAGGCCGTGCCGGAAGTGCCCGGCGTGGCCCGCTTCGGCGATCACGCCGCGCGCGGCGGAGTCGACCTCCTTGGCCGTGGCGCCGGGCGTGAGGGCGTCGCGACCGGCCTTCTGCGCGGCGGCGACGAGGTCGTGGATCTCGCGCTGCCAGGCGGCGGGCTCGCCCAGGCTGACGGTGCGGGTCATGTCGGCGTGGTAGCCGCGGTAGTTGGCGCCGAAGTCGAGGGTGACCAGGTCGCCTGCGCGCAGCTCGCGATCGGTGGGGGTGTGGTGCGGTACGGCCCCGTTCTCGCCCGCGGCGACGATGGACTCGAAGGCGATCTTGTCGGCCCCGAGTTCGATCATCCGGTGCTCAAGGATGCGGGCTACGTGGCGTTCGGTGGCGCCTGGGCGGATTTCTTGGGAAATATCGCTGAATGCCTGGTCGGAGATGGCGCAGGCCGTACGCAGGAGCTCGATCTCTTCTTCGTCCTTGACCGTCCGCAGGAGCTCCACCAGCGGCTCCAGCGGGACCAGGCCCTCTCCCAGCCGCCGGTACGTCGCGACCGACATGTGCGCGGCCTCGATCCCCGTGCCCGGCGCGGCCAGGGCGCCCGCGGTGTCCGGCGCCTCGACGACCTCGACGCCCAGGTCGCGGGTCATCTCGATGTAGCGGGAGTCGGTCGCGAGCGTGGCGCTACCGTCCTCGCGCACCAGAACCGCGGCGTTGGAACTGTCGAGTCCGGTCAGGTACCTCACGTTGACCAGGGAGGTGACGAGCACCGCGGGGACCGCGCGCTCGGGCAGCAGCGCGGCCAGGGCGGCTCGGCGCCGCGCGTGAGTGTCGGTCATTTCGTCAATGTACGCGTATTGACCTTCCTCACGCTCCGCGGCTACCGTGCGCAGCAAGGTTAGTAAGGTTTCCTAACCTTCAAGGAGCGTGCATGAAGCTGGCAGCGGCGTTGACCGCGTTATCCGTCCTGATCGCAGGGAGCCCAGCGATGGCCGAGAGCGCGTCGTTCATCAGGGTCGACCAGGTGGGCTTCGCGCCGGAGGAGGCCAAAGAGGCCTACCTCATGGCGGATCGTCCCCTCCCCTTCACCGTCGTCGATCGCCGGGGGCGGGTGGTCCTGCGCGGTACGGCGGGCCGCGACCTCGGCAAGTGGAACGACACCTACCGTCATGTCTACCACCTGGACCTTTCCAGGCTCCGTACCCCCGGCAGCTACCGGGTCAAGGCGGGCGGGCAGACCTCCGCCGAGTTCGCCGTGGCCCCCTCGATCGCCCTGTCGCTGCCCGCGGCCAAGATCGTGACGTTCTTCGGCGGCCAGCGCGACCGCTGGCACAAGAGCGACAAGGCCGCCTCCGTCTATGACTGGCCCGAGTTCACCGGCCCGGACACCGACCAGATCAAGGGCGACCTCACCAAGGTCGGCGGCCCGGTGGACGTGTCGGGCGGCTGGTTCGACGCCGGCGACTACCTGAAGTTCACCCACATCCTCGCCTATGTCGACACCCTCCTGTGGGCGGCCAAGCGCGACGGCGCCATCGACCCCCGCCTGCGCGGCGAGGCCGACCACGGCCTGAGGTTCCTCGACAAGATGTGGGACGAGACGTCGAAGACCCTCTACATCCAGGTCGGCATCGGAGCCGGCAACGCCGAGGGCACCTTCGCCGGCGACCACGACATCTGGCGCATGCCGGAGGAGGACGACCACTCCACCGAGAAGTACATCCGCGACCGGCCCGTCTTCCGCGCCGCCGCGCCCGGCCAGCCGATCAGTCCCAACCTGGCCGGCCGTACCGCCGCCGCCTTCGCCCTGGCCGCGCAGGTGGAGCCCGACCGCGGGCGCGCCCGCGAACTGCTGGAGAAGGGCGCCTCCGTCTACGCCATGGCCAAGACCGAGAACGTCGGCCGGCTCGTCACCTCGCTCCCCCACGCCTTCTACCCGGAGAGCGTCTGGCGCGACGACATGGAGCTGGGCGGCGCCGAACTGGCCCTGGCCGCCCAGCGCCTGCGTGACCCGCGCGCCGGCGAGTGGCTGCGGCAGGCGGCCCACTGGGCCGGCGAGTACCTGAAGCACGACGCCGGCGGCGACACCTTCAACCTGTACGACGTCAGCGCGCTCGGCCACACCGACCTCGTCAAGGCCATCCGCCAGGCTCGGGGCGGCACGCTGCCGGTCACCGAACGGCAGCTCGTCGGCGACCTGAAGGCGCAACTGGAGATCGGCGCCGCGCGGGCCGGCCAGGACCCGTTCCAGGCGGGTGCGAGCTATGACCAGTTCGACTCGGTGCCGCACGCGTTCGGGCTGGCGGCCACCTCGCGCCTCTACCGGTCGGTGAGCGGCGACCGCTCCTACGACTCCTTCGGCACCCGTCAGCGCGGCTGGGCCCTCGGGGCCAACGCGTGGGGCGTGTCGTTCGTCTCCGGGGTCGGCGACAACGCGATCACCTGCCCGCACTATCAGATGTCCAACATCACCGGCAGGCCGCCGACCGGCGCCGTGGTCAACGGCCCGAACAGCGCTTCCCTGTTCGACGACGGGCTGGGGGGTCACATGGACCGCATGAGCCCCTGCCCCGCCGACGGAGTCGACCGCTACGCCCCGTTCACCGGGCGCGGCAGCCGCTTCGTCGACGACGTCCGGTCGTGGCAGGCGTCCGAACCCGCCGACGACTTCGCCGCGGTGGCGCTCTACGCGCTCACGCTGATGTCACGGGGCGGGTAGATCCCCCCGCTCACGCGGAGGTCCCGGGGCGGTTGAGACCCCAGTCGGCGAGGAAGTTCGCGAGGGGGCCGGTGGCGGCCATGTCGCCGTCGCCGGCCGCTTCGCGCAGGTCCGCCGCCGCCTCCAGCGCGTGGCGGCGGGCCTGGTCCTCGCGGCCCTTCCTCATCCGGTCCATCGCTTTGGCGATCTTCTTGCGGGCGTCGGCGGCC
Source organism: Nonomuraea sp. NPDC050540 (assembly GCF_044457485.1). Taxonomy (NCBI): domain Bacteria; kingdom Bacillati; phylum Actinomycetota; class Actinomycetes; order Streptosporangiales; family Streptosporangiaceae; genus Nonomuraea; species Nonomuraea sp. NPDC050540. The sequence goes on along the minus strand of NZ_JBITHA010000003.1, from coordinate 503,253 downwards.
ACCCCGCCGTCGATGCCGTTCAGCTGCTGCTGGAGCCGCACCGCCTCGTCGAAGCGGCCCAGCCAGTTCTGCCAGCCGCCCGGCGGGGTCTGCCGCAGGCCGGTGGTGTCGCGCGGCTGGGGGGTGAGGGTGTCCAGAGGGTTCGCCGGGCCCAGCGTGTCGACCAGTCCTGTGGGTTCTGGTGTCGGCTCTTCCGGGGTGAACGTCGGGTCCGGCTCCTCCCGGGTGGCCGTCGGTGTCGGGTCTGGCTGTTGCGGGGTGAAGGTCGCGCTGGGTACGGGCGTCGCGGCCGGCTGGTCACGGCCGGACAGGACGATGAAGCCGATCGTGACCAGAGCGATGACGGCCAGGGCCGCGACCATCTGGATGATCAGGCGGCGGTTCTGGTTGGGCGGGTCCTGGATGGGGCCTTCGAAGATCTGGGTGTGGCCGTCCTTGAAGGGCGGCTGACCGCCCGGGGCTGTGTGCGGACCGGTTCGCGGGCCTGGTTGTGAGCTGTATTGGCCTGGTTGTGGGCTGTATTGGCCTGTTTGCGGACCGCCCAGACCTGAGGCGCCGTAACCCACCTGTGTGTCCCCGAGACCCGGGCCCCCGTGGCTTTGGCCCCCGTGACCCGTTTGTGGGCCCCCGATGCCCGGCGCGCCGTGGGCCGCTTGCGGTCCTTCGTGACCTGGGGCGCTGTGGCCTGGTTGCGAGCCCGGTCCGGCGTAGGCGGGTGGCCGGCCGTCGGTGGTTCCGGGGGCGTTGAAGGGGGTCTGGGCGTCCGGGAGGTTGGGGAGGGGGCCGGTGCGCTGGGTGGCGCCGGGGCGGGCGATGCTCGCCAGGCGGCGCCGTACCGTGTCACCCCCCGCGGGACGTGCGGCGGGATCCTTGGTCAGCAACGCCAGCAACAGCTGCTCCAGCTCGGCCGGAACGGCGGGACGGTGGCGCGTTGGCGGCTCGGGCTCGGCGGTGCGGATGCGCTCGGCGAGCTCCTCCCCCTCGCCCTCGAACGGCGGCCGCCCGCACAACATCTCATAACAAACCGCAGCCAGCGCATAGAGATCGGCGGCGGGCCCGCCCTGCCCGTCAAGCTGCTCAGGCGCGCGGTACGGCGTCACCGGCCCCGGATCCGCCCCCTGAATCCCGAACCCGACCACCTTGAGCACCCCGCTGCCCGCCCGGCGGAAGGAGTTCGGGTCGATCTGCCCGTGCACCACCCCCGCCCGGTGCGCCGCGTCAAGCCCGGCCGCCGCCTGTCCGAACAGGTCGCACGCCTCGACGATCCCCAGCGGCCCGTGCGCGACGCGCTCCTCACCGAGGCTCGCCCCCGTCAAGAACTCCATCACCAGGTACGGCACGCCGTTGTGGCCACCGATGTCCAGAACCATGGCCACATGGGGATGCACGACCTTGGCCACGGTCTGGGCATGTTTGTGAGCCAGTTCGCTGGAGCCCGCGGTGAGCATCTTGACCGCCACGGTCCAGTCGGCGTTCTCGTCGTGCGCCCGCCACACCTCACCGGCCTGCCCTCGGCCGATGAGCTCGTCCAGCCGGTAGCGGCCGGCGACCAGCGTCTCCTCGGACATATCCCCGCCAATGCACTCAAGGTTGGCAATTTGCCCCCAACCTTAGGGGCTTCAACCGCCCTCAAGCCCCCGAACTCCACCACCCGGCCCCCAGGCCCACGGAGATCACCCACCCGGCACCGGACCACGCCGCAACCTCCCCATTCCCCCACACACCGCGCAGACCGCCCCGACCGCACCCCCACAGCCCGCCGCCACGTCCCCACCGCCGGCCATCCGCCACACCCCACCCGCGCGGGCCGCCGCACCCACACCCGCCCGGACCTCCGCACTCCCACCGCAGGCCGTCCGCCAGATCCCCGCGTCAGGCTGCGACCGGGCGAAGAGCCCGGACGCGGGCCACGCGAGCGGAAGCCAGGGACTCCCTGTCCGCGCGTCCCGCCAAACGGGGGTGGTGGGGTGGGGTCAGCGGAGGAAGGCGGCGGGGACGCCGGCGTCGACCGGGATGTGCAGGCCCGTTGTGAGGGCCAGGTCGCCGGCGGTCAGGGCGAACACCGCGGCCGCCACGTGTTCCGGCAGGACCTCGCGCTTCAGCAACGTGCGCCGGGCGTAGAACGCGCCGAGTTGCTCCTCGGGCACCCCGTAGACGGCCGCGCGGTTGGCGCCCCACCCGGAGGCGAAGATGCCGGAGCCACGGACGACGCCGTCCGGGTTGACGCCGTTGACGCGGATGCCGTGTTCGCCCAGTTCCGCGGCGAGCAGGCGGACCTGGTGGGCCTGGTCGGCTTTGGCGGCGCCGTAGGCGACGTTGTTGGGGCCGGCGAAGATCGAGTTCTTGGAGGAGATGTAGATGACATCTCCCCCCATGCCCTGATTTATCAGGACTCGGGCGGCTTCGCGGGAGACCAGGAACGAGCCCTTCGCCATGACGTCGTGCTGGATGTCCCAGTCGTCCGCCGTGGTCTCCAGCAGGGGGCGCGACAGGGACAGTCCCGCGTTGTTGACGACCAGGTCGAGGCCGCCGAAGGCCAGCACGGCCCGCCGTACCATGTCCTGGACCTGCGCTTCGTCGGTCACGTCCGCGCGGACCGCCACCGCCGCGTCCGCTGTGCCGATCCGCGCGGCCACCTTCTCCGCGGCGGCGAGGTCGCGGTCGGCGACCACCACGAGGGCCCCCTCGGCGGCCAGGCGGCGCGCGGTCGCCGCGCCGATGCCGGAACCGCCGCCGGTGACCAGCGCGATCCTCGTGGCCAGCGGCTTGGGCGGCGGCAGGCGGCGGAGCTTGGCCTCCTCCAGGTCCCAGTACTCGATGCGGAACTTCTCACTCTCCTCGATCGGCGCATAGGCGGACAACGCTTCGGCGCCGCGCATGACGTTGATCGCGTTGAGGTAGAACTCGCCGGCGACGCGGGCGGTCTGCTTGTCCTTGCCGAAGGAGAACATGCCGACGCCGGGCACCAGCACGATCGCGGGGTCCGCGCCGCGCATGGGGGGTGATTCCGGTACGGCGTGGCGGGCGTAATACGCGGCGTACTCCGCGCGGTAGGCGGCGTGGAGCCGCCTGATCCGTTCCTCGTCGGGGTCCGGGGGCAGGACGAGGGGGGCGACCTTGGTGCGCAGGAAGTGGTCGGGGCAGGAGGTGCCGAGGGCGGCCAGGCGGGGGTGTTCGGCGCGGGCGAGGAAGTCGAGGACCTCGGGGGTGGCGGTGTAGTGGCCGGCCATGGGCGCGTCGGTCGAGGCCAGGCCGCGCAGCAGGGGGAAGAGCCGGGCCGCCGCGGCCAGCCGTACTTCTTCGCCGGGGGTCTCGTGCACGATCGGGCCGAAGGGGTCGGGGCGGCCGTGGGCGGCGATGTACCGCTCGGCGGTGCGGATGATCTCCAGCGAGTTGGCGCGGCACTCCTCCGAGGTGGCGCCCCAGGCGGTGATGCCGTGGCCGCCGAGGATGACGCCGATGGCCCGCGGGTTCGCGGCCTGGATGGCGGCGATGTCCAGGCCGAGCTGGAAGCCCGGACGGCGCCAGGGCACCCACACCACGCGGCCGGCGAAGATCCGCTCGGTCAGGGCGGGGCCGTCCTGGGCGGCGGCGATCGCGATGCCGGCGTCGGGGTGCAGGTGGTCGACGTGCGCCGCCTCGACCAGGGCGTGCATCGCGGTGTCGATGGACGGCGCGGCACCGCCCTTGCCGTGCAGGCAGTAGTCGAACGCGGCCACCATCTCGTCTTCGCGTTCAACGCCGGGATAGATCGTTTTAAGCGCGCGGACGCGGTCGAGCCGCAGGACGGCCAGGCCGCTCTCCTTCAGCGTGCCCAGGTCGCCGCCGGAGCCCTTGACCCACAGGAGATCGACGTCCTGGCCGGTGACGGGGTCGTGGCCGGCGGCCTTGACCGAGGCGTTGCCGCCCGCGTAGTTGGTGTTGCGGGGGTCGCCGCCCAGGGCGTGGGCGCGGTCGAGCAGTTCCCTGACCTGCGCGGGAGTGTCGTGGCGCGTGCTGCTCATCAGGCTCCCCAACCTGCCTGGGCGCCGCCGACGCGGGCGGCGCTGATCTCCTGGAAGTATCCGGACCTGGCGTAGGCGGCCATGGGGTCCGGGTCGAGGCCCGCCTCCTGGCGGAGGTCGGCCAGCAGGAGGCGTACGTCGGTGTTGTAGGCGTCCATGAGGACGGCGTGGGCGGCGAGGATGTCGCCCACGGCCTGCGCGGACTTAAGCGCATTCTTGTCGACGAGGAGGGCCTTCGCGGTCGCCTCCTGAACGTTCATCACCGAGCGGATCTGGCCGGGGATCTTGGGCTCGAGGTTGTGGCACTGGTCGAGCATGAACGCGATCCCGGGCTCCTCCGCCACCTCGTACATGATCCGGAACAGCTGGAACGGGTCGGCCGCCCCCACCATCAGGTCGTCGTCGGCGTAGAAGCGCGAGTTGAAGTCGAAGCCGCCGAGCTTCCCCTCCCTGAGCAGGAAGGCCACGATGAACTCGATGTTGGTGCCCGGCGCGTGGTGGCCGGTGTCCACGACGACCTGCGCCTTCGGGCCCAGCTTGACGCAGTGGGCGTAGGCGGTGCCCCAGTCGGGCACGTCGGTCGTGTAGAAGGCGGGCTCGAACAACTTGTACTCCAGCAGGAACCGCTGCCCCTCCCCCAGCCGTGCGTAAACCGATTCAAGAGCCTCGGCCAGGCGGTCCTGGCGGGCACGGATGTCGTCCTGGCCCGGGTAGTTGGTGCCGTCGGAGAACCAGAGCTTGAGCGTGTCCGACCCGGTGGCGTCCATGATGTCGACGCATTCCAGCAGGTGGTCCAGGGCCTTGCGGCGGACGCGCGGGTCGGGGTTGGTGACGCTGCCCAGCTTGTAGTCGTCGTCCTGGAAGACGTTGGCGTTGATCGCCCCGATGCTCAGCCCGAGGCCGTCCGCGTGGCGGCGCAGGCCGGCGTAGTCGTCCACCTTGTCCCAGGGGATGTGCAGGGCGACGCTCGGGGCGATCCCGGTGAAGCGGTGCACCTGGGCGGCGTCGGCCAGCTTCTCGTAGGGGTCGCGGGGGACGCCGGGCTGGGCGAAGACCTTGAAGCGCGTGCCCGAGTTCCCGTACGCCCACGAGGGGGTCTCGATCCGTTGCTCCCTGAGCCGCGGTCTGATGTCCATGGAGGCAATCCTTTGAATCGTTTTAACGACGTGTGCGACGCTAGACAGCGATCTCGCTGCCGTCAATTGCCGTTTCGTGGTTGTTACGTTTTAATCAGGTCTTGTGGTGAACATCAAGGAGGTCGCCGAACTGGCCGGAGTAAGCCCCGGCACGGTCTCGAACGTCCTGAACCGCCCGGAGAAGGTCTCTCCCACGACCCGCCGGCGGGTGGAGGCGGCCATCGAGGACCTCGGCTTCGTCCGGCACGCCTCGGCCTCGACGCTGCGCGCGGGCCACAGCCGGACGATCGGCCTGTCGGTGATCGACATCGGCAACCCGTTCTTCACCGACGTGGCCGCCGGAGTGGAGGAGACCGCCAGCGCCCTGGGGTACGCGGTCATCCTGGGCAACTCGGCGGGCTCGCGTACCAAGGAGGAACGCAACCTGCGCGTCCTGGCCGAGCAGCGGGTACGCGGCGTCCTCATCACCCCGTCCGACGAGGACCCCGCGCGCCTGGACCGCCTGCGCGCCCACAACATCAACGTCGTCCTCGTCGACCACCCGCCGCACCGCGCCGACCAGTGCTCGGTGGCGGTGAACGACGTGGTCGGCGGCAAGCTGGCCCTGGAGCACCTCCTGGCCGGCGGCGCCACCTCCGTCGCCTACGTCAGCGGCCCCCTGACCATCCGCCAGTGCCAGGATCGCTTCGACGGCGCCTCTCAGACGTTCCCCGGCACCATGCGCCTGATCCAAATGCCCGCCATGACCGCCCGCGCCGGCGAAAGAGCCGCTCAGCTCCTTCTGGACTCCGGCATCCCGGACGCCGTCTTCTGCGCCAACGACCTGCTGGCGCTGGGCGTCCTGCGCGGCCTCACGCAACTCGGCGTCCGCGTCCCCGACGACGTGGCTCTGATGGGCTACGACGACATCGACTTCGCGTCGGCCTCGGCCGTCTCGCTGACCTCCATCCGCCAGCCGACCTACCAGTTGGGCAAGGTGGCCACGGAACTGCTGCTCGACGAGTGCGACCGCCCCGGCACCCACGCCCACCAGCAGATCGTCTTCCAGCCCGAACTGGTCGTGAGAGAGTCCACCCGATGACCCGCTTCGCCGCCATCGACCTCGGCGCCTCCAGCGGCCGCGTCATCGTCAGCGACGAGTCCCTGACGCTGACCGAGATCCACCGCTTCCCGAACGGCGCCACCCGGCGCGAGGGCGCCCTGCGCTGGGACATCCACCGCATTTTTCACGAGATCCTGTACGGCCTGGCCAAGGCGGGACCGGTCGACTCGATCGGCATCGACTCGTGGGGCGTCGACTACGGCCTCCTGGGCCACGACGGCGCCTTGCTCGGGGACCCGGTGAGCTACCGCGACAGCCGTACCGAAGGCGTGGTGTCCGCCACGATCGACCGGCTCGGCGCCGCGGCTCTCTACGAGGCCACCGGCATCCAGCCCCACCCCATCAACACCATCTTCCAGTTGCTGGCCGACGACCTGACCGACGCCGCGACCATGCTCCTGATCCCGGACCTGATCGCGTACTGGCTGACCGGCGAAGTGGGCGCGGAGGTCACCAACGCCTCCACCACCGGCCTCCTGGACATCCACTCCCGGACCTGGTCGTACGACCTGGCGGGCAAAGCAGGCATCCCCACCCACCTCTTCCCACCGATCCGCCACCCCGGCACCCCCATCGGCGTCATGGCCCCCGCCCACGCGCCGACGTCGTGCTGCCGAGCCGCCTTCCCGGACTGGTCGGCCCCGGTCGTGACCGTGGCCTCCCACGACACCGCCTCCGCCGTGATCGCCACCCCGGCCGCCACGGACGCCTTCGCCTACATCTCCTGCGGCACGTGGTCGCTGGTGGGCGTGGAGCTGTCGTCGCCGGTGCTGTCAGAGGCCAGCCGTACCGGACATTTCACGAACGAGACCGGTCTGGACGGCACGACCCGCTACCTCCGCAACGTCATGGGCCTGTGGCTTCTCCAGGAATGCCTGACCACCTGGGGCACGCCCGACCTCCCCACGTTGCTGCGGTCAGCCGCGGAAGCCGAACCCCACCGCTCCCTGATCGACGCCGCCGACCCGTCCTTCCTGGCCCCCGGCGACATGCCCGCCCGCATAGCCGAAGCCTGCCGAAGAGCGAACCAGCCCGCCCCGAGAACGCAGGCCGAGACAGTCCGCTGCATCCTGGAAAGCCTGGCCCTGGCCCACCGAAACGCGGTGACCGACGCGACAGCGTTGTCCGGCCACCCGGTGGAGGTCATCCATTTGCTGGGCGGCGGCGCCCGCAACCGTCTCCTGTGCCACCTGACCGCCGAAGCCACCGGCCTGCCTGTGCTGGCCGGCCCCGTAGAGGCCACCGCCTTGGGCAACATCCTCGTGCAGGCCCGAGCGGCCGGAGTGGTCGACAGCTTCCGCGAAATCCGCACCCTGGCGCGTGACTTTCACAGCGGACCGAGGGCTCCGCTGGGGCACACCTAAGTCCTTCGGCACGACGAAAGGGCGAGAGGCAGGAAGCCTCTCGCCCTTTCGCCGTCTTGCGGTTATGCCAGCGCCGGTTCCCTGGCGGGGGACTTGGCGGCGGGGGCGTCGTCGTCGAGGGCCTGGGGCGGGGCGTTGAAGACGGCCTCGTCCAGGCGGCCCTCGGAGCGGGCGACCAGGACCGGGACCACTGCCTGGCCCGCGACGTTGGTGGCGGTGCGGATCATGTCCAGGATGGGGTCGATGGCCAGGAGGAGACCGACGCCCTCCAGGGGCAGGCCCAGGGTGCTCAGGGTCAGGGTGAGCATGACGATGGCGCCGGTCAGGCCGGCCGTCGCGGCCGAGCCCACGACCGAGACGAAGGCGATCAGCAGGTAGTCGCCCACGCCGAGCGGGACGTTGAAGACCTGGGCCACGAAGATGGCGGCCAGCGCGGGATAGACCGAGGCGCAGCCGTCCATCTTGGTGGTGGCGCCGAACGGGACGGCGAAGGAGGCGTAGTCGCGGTCGACGCCGTTGCGCTCCACCGTCACGCGCTGGGTCAGGGGCAGGGTGCCCACGGAGGAGCGGGAGACGAAGGCGAGCTCGATGGCGGGCCAGGCGTTGCGGTAGAACTTCAGCGGGTTGACCTTGCCGAAGACGGCCAGCAGCGTCGGGTAGATCGCCAGCAGGACGATGAAGCAGCCGATGTAGACGCCGGCCGAGAACTTGGCCAGCGGGGCCAGCAGGTCCCAGCCGTAGGTGGCCACGGCCTTGCCGATCAGGCCCGCGGTGCCGATGGGGGCCAGGCGGATGACCCACCACAGGGCCTTCTGGACGAGTTCGAGGACCGAGCGGCTCAGGTTCAGGAACGGCTCGGCCTTGTCGCCGATCGCCAGGGCCGCGGCGCCGAGGACGACGCCGAGGAAGACGATCTGGAGGACGTTGAGCTCGGTGAAGGCGGTGACGATGTTCGTGGGGATGATGCCGGTCACGAAGTCGAGCCAGGTGCCGGCGCCCTCGGTGTCGACGGGCTTGGCGGTGCTGGTGTCGAGGGTGACGCCCTGGCCGGGGTTGATGATGAGGCCGAGGCCGATGGCGAAGGCGACCGAGATCAAGGCGGTCGCGAGGAACCAGAACAGGGTCTTGGAGGCCAGCCTGGCGGCGCCGTTGACGTTGCGCAGGTTGGCGACGCTGACCAGCACCGCGGTGAACACCAGCGGCGGGACGGCCAGCTTCAGCAGCTGGACGAAGATCTTGCCGACTTGGGTCAGGGTCTCTGCGAGCCAGGAGACGTCCCAAATTTTGGCGACGAATCCGAGGGCGATGCCGGCCACGAGGCCGGCGAGCAGTTGCAGCGAAAAGCTGAATCTCTTCACGAGAGGAAGGCTCCGGAGATGACGGCATGCCGAAGGCGCACCGGAAAGGAGAAAAGGGGTGAGTGGCGATCTAGCGCGTCATGGCGCGATCAGCGACAGCTCGTCCCCGTCACGCGGCACAGGTCGATGTGCAGCCGCTCAACGAGCCACACGATGACTACCGAAAACCTCACGAATCGTCACAACACCGCTCTTATCTCTGGCTATTCCCGCCGCCCTGCGTGATCCAGGTCACTGTCCCTTACGGCTCCGCCCCCGAACCACCGCCCGCCGCCCCGGCGCGCCAGCCCGGCCGATGCTCCCCACCGCACTTCGGCTGGGCGCCGCGACAGCCATCCGCCGGCCAGGCGCCGTGGCCCACGCCGGGCACCGCACCGGGTGCGCCGAGCCCCGCCGCAACCCTTCCGTCCGCGCGGCGCACAAAACCCCAGAAACCAAGACACCCCAAGACCGAAGCAAGTCCAGGGCAGGCCGGACCCTGGGCACGAGCGACCGGCGCGGAGGCGGGCGGACCCAGAGCGCTGGAGTGCGGGGCGCCAGGACGCCGGGGTGTCAGGTGGTCAGGTGGTCAGTTCTTTCATCTTTTCCACCAGGCGCAGGCGCTCCTCGTGGGTGTTGGCCAGAGGCGTCACGTTCAGCGTCGTCACCCCCGACTCGCGCAGAGCCTGGATCCGGTCTCGGACGAAGCCCTCCGACCCGATCAGCGACATCTTCTCCAGCAACTCCTGCGGCACCAACGCCGCCGCCTCCTGCTTCTTCCCCTCCAGGTACAGGTCCTGGATCTGCTCGGCCTCCTTCTCGTAGCCGTAACGCCGGGCGAGCTCGTTGTAGAAGTTGCGCCCCTTTGCCCCCATCCCGCCGATGTACAGGGCCGCCATGCCACGCCCCAGTTCCAGCAGCCCCTGCACGTCGTCCCCGATCGCCAGGGCGGCCTGCGCGATCGTGTCCAGCGGGCCGAGGGACGGGTCGCGGCGGGCGGCCCCGGCGGCCAGCGACGGCCCCCAGACGTCGGCCGCCTTCTCCGGTACGTAGAAGATCGGCTCCCAGCCCTCGGCGACCTCGGCGGTCAGCTCGACGTTCTTGGGGCCGATGGCGGCGACCACGATCGGGATGCGCGGCCGTACCGGATGATTGATGATCTTGAGGGCTTTGCCGAGTCCGGTGCCCTGCTCGGGAGGGAGCGGCAGGGTGTAGTGCTTGCCGGAGTAGGTGAGCTTCTCGCGGCGCCACACCTGGCGGCAGATGTCGATGACCTCGCGGGTACGGCCCAGCGGCGCCGTGTAGGGCACGCCGTGGAAGCCTTCGATCACCTGCGGGCCCGAGGCGCCGAGGCCCAGGGTGAAGCGGCCGTCGGAGACGTAGTCGAGCCCGGCGGCGGTCATCGCGAGCAGGGTCGGGGTGCGGGAGTAGATCGGCAGGATGCCGGAGGCGATCTCCAGGCGGTCGGTCTTGGCGGCGATGTAGCCCATCTGGCTGACCGCGTCGAAGCTGTAGGCCTCGGCCACGAAGACGATGTCGAGCCCGGCCCGCTCGTAGTCGGCCAGTTCGGCGACCGTCTCTTTGAAGCCGCCTGAATAGTTGAGCGCCATACCGATCCGCATGCCGGGCTCCCTCGAACCGAGTAGTAACCGAACTATATTCGGCACCAGGTTAGCCTGTCCGCATCCCGAGCCCGCACCGGCTAGCCTGGGACAGGTGCTGAGTCGGGTCGTCATCGTCGTGTCCGCCCTGGTCGCCGTGGCCTTGGCGGGTCATCAGCTCTTTCCGGCCATGGGTGGATTCACACCTATCTGGGAGAGCATGCTGCCCTGGGTGGGGCTCATGGTGCCCGTGCTTCTGCTCGGCGCGGCGCTGTCGCGCTCGAAGGGCGCCGCGATCGCGGCTCTGGTGCCCGGCCTGGTGTGGGCGCTGATGTTCGGCTCGACCATGCTGCAGTCGCCGCCCGGCGGCGCGAGCGACCTGAAGGTGGCCACGGTCAACGTCGGCGTCACCAACAGCGCCTCCGGCGAGGCCATGCGCAAGATCGCCGAAGGGCTCGACCTGGTCGCGGCCCAGGAACTCACCCCGGGCGGACCGGCCGCCAAGCAGCTCGACCGGATGTTCCCGCACAAGTACCCGGTCGGCACGGTCGGGCTGTGGAGCCGCTACCCGCTGAGCAAGCAGCAGAAGCTCGACGTCGGCATGGGCTGGCCCAGGGCGCTGCGGGCGGTGGCCGACACGCCGAAGGGCAAAGTGACGGTGTACGTGATGCACCTGGCCTCGGCCCGCCCCGGGCACACCGCCTTCCGCGACAAGTCGCTGGCCCACGCGCGCTCGCTGGTCGACAAGGACTCCAGCAAGCGCATCCTGCTCATGGGCGACCTCAACACCGCCACGACCGACCGCGGCATGTCCGGGCTGACGCCGCCGCTGCGGGACGCGCAGCGCGAGGCGGGCGACGGGTTCGGGTTCACCTGGCCGTCGTCGTTCCCGATCACCCGGCCCGACCACATCCTGTACAAGGGCATGACCGCGACCAAGGCGGGCGTCGCCCCGGCCGTCGGCAGCGACCACCGCGCCGCCCTGGCGTCGCTGCGCCTGTCATAGGAGCCCTTGACGGGCGGTGGCGGCGACGGCCGAGACTCGGCTAGAGGCCTTTCAGAAGCTCCAGGTCCTCGGGCGTGTCGATGTCGGCCGGGCTGCCCAGCCCGTCGCACGGCACGTCGGTGATCAGCTCCGGGTACGCCTTCAGGAACGGCCTGGCCCCCACGTCCCCCACGGCCAGCCCGGCCACCTCGGCGAAGTGGTCCCGGCCGAACAGCACCGGGTTGCGCCGGGCGCCGCCGTACGTGGCCACGGCCACCTCGCCCCCGCTGGCGATCAGCGCCGCCACGGCGGCGGGCGTCACGAACGGCTGGTCCACCAGCGCGACCACGACGGCGGCGGCGTCCGGCGGCAGCGCGGCCAGCCCGACACGCAGCGAGGAGCCCATCCCGGTGCGCCAGTCCGGGTTGCGCACGACGACGGCGCCGCGCACGGGCACGGTCGCCGCCCCGAGCACCACCACGACGGGATGGCAGCCGCCGGTCTCCAGCAGCCGCACCCCGCGATCGACCAGCCGCTCGCCCTCGTACTCCACGAGCGCCTTGGGCGTGCCCAGCCGCGCTCCGCGCCCGGCCGCGAGCAGCAGCCCGGCCACGCTAGATCGCTTCATCCCGCTTTTCTGCCCATCCGTGAATGCGTCCACGCGTCTCGCTCAGCGGCCGTCCGGAACCGCCCCACCGCAGCTGGATGAGCTCGGCGGCGATGGACACCGCCGTCTCCTCCGGGGTGCGGGCGCCCAGGTCGAGGCCGATGGGCGAGCGCAGCCGTCCCAGCTCCTTGGCGGTGAGCCCGGCCTCGCGCAGCCGTTCCAGCCGGTCCTCGTGGGTACGGCGCGAGCCCATCGCGCCCACGTAGCCGGCGTCGGTGCGCAGGGCCAGCTCCAGCAGCGGCACGTCGAACTTGGGGTCGTGGGTGAGCACGGCGATGACCGTGCGCTCGTCCACCTTCTGCGTGGCCAGGTAGTCGTGCGGCCACTTGACCACGACCTCGTCGGCCTCGGGGAAGCGCTTGGGGGTGGCGAAGACGGGGCGGGCGTCGCAGACGGTGACGTGGTAGCCGAGGAACTTGCCGACCCGGGAGACGGCGGCGGCGAAGTCGATGGCGCCGAAGACCAGCATGCGCGGCGGCGGCGCGAAGGAGTGCACGAACACCGCCAGGTCGTCCAGGCGGCGCTCGCCGTGGCCGCCGTAGTGGCGGATGCCGGTCAGGCCCTGGGCGAGCATGCCGCGGGCGTCGTCGTCGACGGCCTGGTCGAGGCGGTCGAGGCCGAGGGTCCCTGCGGTGCGGTCGGGCCAGATCACCCTTCTGGCCCCCATCCGGCCGGGGCCGCCGACGATGGTGGCGACGGCCACGGGCTCGTGGGCGCGTACCGAGGCGTAGATGTCGCCGAGCTCGGGGAAGGTCTCGATGGAGACCGGCTCGACGAGGATGTCGATGATGCCGCCGCAGGTGAGCCCGACCGCGAAGGCGTCGTCGTCGCTCACGCCGTACCGCCGCAGGACGGGGACCTCGGTCTCGGCGGCCAGCTCGAACACCGCGCCCTCGACGCAGCCGCCGGAGACGCTGCCGACGACCTCGTCCCCGCGCACGGCCATCGAGGCGCCGGGCGGCCGGGGCGCGCTGCTGAACGTGCTCACCACCGTCGCCAGCCCGAACCTCAGCCCGGAGCGCCACCACCGCATGATCTCCGGGAGCACCTCACGCATGGCCGAGCCTTTCGCTGAGCGCCTCGAACGCGGCCAGGCTGTGCCCGGCCACGAGGTCGTCTATGTACGGCAACGCCGCCCGCATCCCACCGGTGAGCGGCTCATAACCCTCATACCCCTTGTGCGGGTTCACCCAGATCACCCGGTACGCCTGCCGGGCGAGCCTGGCCATCTGGGCGCCGAGCAGTGCCGGGTCGCCGCGTTCCCAGCCGTCCGAGGCGAGGACCACGATCGCGCCACGCGCGTCATGATTTTTCAGGAAACTCCGGAGCTCCTCCCCCAGCCGGGTGCCGCCGCTCCAGTCCGGTATCACCCGCGACGCCGCGTTCAGCGCGGTGCCCGGATCGCGGTGACGCAACTCGGCGGTGACGTGCGTCAGCCGCGTCCCGATCGAGAACACCCTGGTCGCCCTGGGTTCGCCGCGCACCAGCGCGTGCGCGTACCGCAGCAGCGTCTCCGCGTACGGCGACATCGACCCGCTCACGTCGACCAGCAGCACCACTTCACGCGGGCGCGTGGCGTGCGCCTTCCTGCGCAGCCGCGCCACCTCGCCCTTGCGCAGCGCCTCGCGGATCGTCCGCCTCGGGTCGAGGACGCCGCGGTGGGCGGGATGGTAACGCCGCGAGCGCCGGCGGGCCCGCCGATCGCGCAGCATCGCCAGCATCCGGTGCACTTCTGCGCGTTCGGCCTCGGTCATCCTGGCCACGTCGCGGTGGCGCAGGATCTCGGTGCGGCTGGCCGTGCCGGGCGCCGCGTCCGCGTCCTCCTGCTCGCCGTCCTCGCGCGCCTCGCCCGCCGCCACGTGCCGCGTGACGACCTTGTCCGCGGTACGGCCGGCCGCCCGCAGCCCGCCGAAGTAGGCGGCGAAACAGCGGTCGTACCGGGGCAGGTCGTCCGGCGCGGCGCACAGCGTCAGCCGCCCGGCCCAGTACACCCGTGCGGGGTCGCCCACGTCGAGGTGGTCCAGTGCGAGCAGCAGGTTGCGGGTGCGCTCGTGGTCGGCCGCGACCCCGGCCGCTCGCAGCGTCCTGGCGAACCCGGTCATCGTCGCGGCGAGCTCATCCATGGCGCAGCAGCCCGTTCGCGAGCACGGCCTCGACGTCCTCCCGGTACTTCAGCGCCGCGCCCAGCGTGGCCGCCGCCAGACCCGGGTCGAGCTCGCGCGCGCCGAGCGTGAGCAGCGCCTCGGTCCAGTCGAGGGTCTCGGCCACGCCGGGCGGCTTGATCAGCTCGGCCGCCCGCAGCCGCTCCGCCGCCCCCGCCACCTGCAGGGCAAGCGTCTGCGTGCACCCGGGCAGCCTGCGCAGCAGGATCGCCACCTCACGGTCGAATCCCGGATGCTCCAGCCAGTGGTACAGGCAGCGCCGCTTCAGCGCGTCGTGCACCTCCCGCGTCCGGTTGGAGGTGACGACCACGACCGGCGGCGTGGCCGCCCTGATCGTGCCCAGCTCGGGGATGGAGATCGTGAAGTCGGACAGCACTTCGAGCAGGAACGCCTCGAACTCGTCGTCGGCCCGGTCGATCTCGTCCACCAGCAGCACGCTGGGCTGCGTCTCGACCGCCTTCAGCAGGGGCCGGGCGATGAGGAAGCGCCGGTCGTAGATCTCGCTCTCCAGCCGGGCCACGTCGGTGACCCCGGCCGCCTCGGCGGCCTTGAGATGGAGGAGCTGGCGGGCGAAGTCCCAGTCGTAGAGGGCCTGGGCGGCGTCGAGGCCCTCGTAGCACTGCAGCCTGATGAGCGGCGCCTTGAGCAGGTCGGCCAGCGTCTTGGCCAGCTCGGTCTTGCCGACCCCCGCCTCCCCTTCCAGGAACAGCGGCCGGCCCATCCGCAGCGCCAGGAACGCCGCCGTCGCCAGTCCTTCGTCGGCCAGGTAGGAGTGCCGGTCGAGCAGCTCGACCAGCTTTTCCGGTGACTCGATGTCCGCCGCCCTGATGGTCCGCCTCAGCACCCCTTCAGGCTACGCCGACATTCAGAGGATCGTTCGGTAGTGCGTCGTCACGCGGCCCTCGTCGAGCACGTGGAAGGCCAGGGACGGCGGCTGGTCGAGGTCCACCACGCCCTTGGGCAGCTCCCACGGGAGCCGGAGCGTCGAGACGACACCGGGCGCCACGAGCAGGGGCCGGCCCGCGAACGTGGTGGCCGCCGGGGTGTGGGCGTGCCCGGCCAGCAGGGCGGCGACGTGGGGGTGGCGCTCCAGGAGGTCGGCCAGGCGCCGCTCGCCGTACTGCCGGATGCCGTCGATGAACGGCACGTGCAGCAGCGCGGGAGGGTGGTGAAAGGCGACCAGCGCCGTCCGCTCCCCCGCCTCGGTCAGGATCTGGTCCAGCCACTGGAGCGTCTCGTCCTCCAGCAGCCCCTCGTCCTTGCCCGGCACCGAGGAGTCGCACGCCGCCACGACGAAGCCGGAGCCGTGGTGCGCCTGGTTGACCGGGCCCCGGCCGGCGTCGCCGCCCAGAAGGTGCGCGCGGAAGGCGGCGCGGTCGTCGTGGTTGCCGGGGCAGACCAGGACGGGGTGCCGGGAGTCCAGCAGCTCGCGGGCCCGCTCGTACTCCTCCGGCAGGCCGTGGTCGGCGATGTCACCGGTGACCAGGACGAGGCCGAGGTCGTGCGGGAGGTCGTTCAGGTAGTCCATGACGGCGCGGGTCCGGTCGGAACTGCGCGGATCGGCGTCGATGTGGACGTCGCTGAGATGCGCGATCACGTTCATGTCCGTGCAGCGTAGCCCCGGGGTGGTCGCCGGCAAAGGTCCACCTCACCCCCGAATTCCCAGGCCACTTCAGTCTTCGCCGGCCTCGCCCCGGGTGCGGATGAGGGCCCTGAGCTCGGCCGTGGCCTGCTTGGCGCGAGCCTTCTCCGAGCCCTGGATGCCCATGGCGCCGACGGTGCGGCCGTCGGAGAAGTCGATCTTAGGCCAGGGGTCGCCGACCAGCAGCGTGACGTCCAGGACCTCGGGCCAGGTGTAGCGGTGGGTGCGCAGGGCGTTGACGAGGGTGATGCCCTCGTCGTCGGCCTCCACGCGGACGCGGCCCAGCAGATGCAGGATGTACGCCACCGCGCAGCCGAACAGCACGATGGCGATCCGGTCGGCCAGCTGGAACGGCTCGGCGATGAACAGGGCCATCAGCACGGCGCCGATGAGGATGACCACGGCGAAGCCGTACGGGACGATTCTGCCGCGGCGCGGACGGAAGGTCACGGGCAGCGGCGGCGGGCTGACGGGCTCGGGCACGCAGGAAACTTACCGCACGTCGGGGTCGGTCCGGCGAGCGGACGGCCGCCGCCACCTGCCACAGCCCGTGGCAGGCCGCCCGCGACCGCGCCGCCCGCTTCGTGCGCCGGCGCCCCGGCGATCAGACGGTCAGCCCGCGGAGCAGCAACGCCGTCTCCAGCGCCGCCATGGCCGACTCGTAACCCTTGTCCTCCTTGGCGCCGGGCCCTCCCGATCGGTCCTCGGCCTGCTTGAGGTTCTCGCAGGTCAGGACGCCGTTGCCGACCGGGGTCTCCTCGTCGAGCGAGATCCTGGTCAGTCCCGCCGTCACCGAGTCGCAGACGTACTCGAAATGGGCGGTCTCACCCCGGATCACCGCTCCCAGCGCCACCACCGCGTCGCAGCGCCTGGCCAGCGCCTGCGCCACCACGGGGATCTCCAGCGAGCCGGCCACCCTCACCACGGTGGCCAGGGCGCCGCTGTCGTCGCAGGCCTGTACGGCCCTGGCCACCAGCCGGTCGGTGATCCCCGCGTGCCAGCTCGCCGCGACGATCCCGACCTTGAGTCCGGATGCGTCCACCACGGACGCCCCGGGCCGTCCTTCGCCGCTCATGAGGTCTCCTCCACGAAGTGGCCGAGGCGTTCCCGCTTGGCCGTCAGGTAGCGCTCGTTGTGGGGGTTCACGGCCACCGGCATCGCCTCGCGGCCCAGCACCTTGATGCCGTAGCCGTCCATGCCCTTGAGCTTGGCCGGGTTGTTGGTCAGCAGCCGGATCGACTTGACCCCCAGATCGGCCAGCATCTGGCCGGCGTTGGAGAACTCGCGGGCGTCCACCGGCAGCCCCAGCTCCAGGTTGGCGTCGACCGTGTCGCTGCCGTTGTCCTGCAGGCTGTAGGCCTTGAGCTTGGCCAGCAGGCCGATGCCGCGCCCCTCGTGCCCGCGCAGGTACACGACGACGCCCCTGCCCTCCTCGGCGATGGCGGCCATGGCGTGGTCGAGCTGGACGCCGCAGTCGCAGCGCAGCGAGCCGAAGACGTCGCCGGTCAGGCATTCGGAGTGGGCGCGGACCAGCACGTTCTCGCCGTCGCCGAGCTCGCCGAGCACCAGCGCGAGGTGCTCGCCGCCGTCCAGCGAGCTGGAGTAGCCGTAGGCGCGCCACATGCCGTGGCGGTTGGGCAGGCGGGTTTCGGCGACCCGGGTGACCATGCTCTCGGTGCGCCGCCGGTGCTCGACGAGCTGCTCGATGGAGATGAGGGCGAGGTCGTGCTCGTCGGCGAAGGCGCGCAGCTCGGGCAGCCTGGCCATGGTGCCGTCGTCGTTGACGATCTCGGCCAGGACGCCCGCGGGTGACAGCCCGGCCAGGCGGGCCAGGTCGACGGCGGCCTCGGTGTGGCCCCTGCGCATCAGGACGCCGCCGTCGTGGTAGCGCAGCGGGAAGATGTGGCCGGGCCGTACCAGCTCATTGGGTTCCGTGGCGGAGTCGGCGAGCGCGCGGATGGTCTTGGCGCGGTCGGCGGCCGAGATGCCGGTGGTGACGCCGTCGCGCGCGTCGACGCTGATGGTGTACGCGGTCCGCATGCGCTCGCGGTTCTGGAACACCATGAGCGGCAGGCCGAGCCGGTCGAGCTCCTTGCCCTCCATGGGCACGCAGATGACGCCGCTGGTGTGGCGGATGGTGAAGGTCAGGAGCTCGGGGGTGGCCTTCGCGGCGGCGAAGATGATGTCGCCCTCGTTCTCGCGGTTCTCGTCGTCGACGACGATGACGGGCCTGCCGTCGCGGATGTCGTTGATGGCCCGTTCGACTTGGTCCAGCATGGTCATGTCGCCACCGCCATGGGCTTGAGCTCGGTGGTTCGTGTGCGGTACTCGCGCAGCCACTTCACGAAGCCGATGAGGACGAGGATGAAGAAGAGGCCGTAGACGGCGCCGGAGACGTAGAGCTGGGAACGGAACAGCAGCGGCACGCCGACCAGGTCGACGGCCATCCACACGATCCAGAAGTCGACCAGCGCCCGCCCCTGCGCCCAGGTGGCGACGGCCCCGCCGACGAAGATGTAGGCGTCGGCGGCCACGAGGAAGAAGGCCTCCGGCGCGGGCGCGTGCACGCCCCAGGACAGCGGCAGCTCGAACAGCACCCACGCCCCGTAGAACACCGTGCCGACCAAGGCGGTGCCGAGCAGCATCGCGGTGACCAGACCGACGCGCTCTCCCATCCGGGCCGGGCGCACCTCGAGGGCCTGACCGTCCTGGGTGCCCTGGCGCCACTTCCACCAGCCGTAGACCGCCAGCGCGCCGAACAGGACCTGCTTCAGGGCGTTTCCGGTGACGTGCGCGCTGACCGAGGCGATGAACAGCAGCACCGCCCCGACGAACTGCACCGGCCACGTCCAGATGGACTTGCGCATGGCGAACAGCACGGTCGCCACCGCGAACACGTTGCCGAGCAGATCGGTCCACTTGACCGGCAACCCGAACACATTGATTGAGGCATCTGCCCAGCTCACCGCAGTGCCACCAGCCTTTCCACATACTTGGCGATCACGTCGACCTCCAGGTTCACCAGCTCCCCGGCCTCGCGCCCGCCCAGGTTGGTCAGGCGCAACGTGGTCGGGATGAGGCTCACCCCGAAGCTGTCGTCGTCAACCGTCGTGACCGTGAGACTGATTCCGTCGATCGCGATCGAGCCCTTCTCCGCCACGTACCGGGCGAGCTGGGCGGGCAGGCTGAAGCGCAGGTTGTCCCACGCCTCGCCGGGCTCCCTCGACAGCAGGACGGCGGTGCCGTCCACGTGGCCCTGCACGATGTGACCGCCGAGCCGCTGGTCGGCGCGGACCGCGCGCTCCAGGTTGACCGCCGAACCCTCCTTGAGCCCGCCGAGCGAGGTGCGTTCCAGCGACTCCTTCATCACGTCGACGGTGAACACCCCGTCCGCCGACTCCACGACGGTCAGGCAGACGCCGTTGACGGCGATGGAGTCGCCGTGGCGGGCGTCGGAGGTGACGACCGGGCCGCGTACCGACAGCACGGCCGAGTCCCCGCGCGTTTCGAGGGCGACGACCTCGCCCATTTCCTCGATGATTCCGGTGAACATCACTTCTCCTTAGGGGAGCCCGGCCGCGCGGTGAGCCGCAGGTCCGGGCCGATCATGGAAACCTCTTCGAAGACGAAGGAGTGGATGCCGGCGATCGTGGACACGCCCGCCTGCCCCAGCGCCGCCCGCCCCGAGCCGAGCAGCGCGGGCGCGACGTAGGCCACGACCCGGTCGACCAGGCCCTGCCTGACGAAGGAGCCCGCGAGCGTCGGCCCGCCCTCCAGAAAGACGCTGACCACGCCGCGCCGGCGCAGCTCCGCGAGCAGCGCGTGCAGATCCAGCCCGTCCGGCCGGTACGGCAGCCGCACGAGTTCGGCCGTCAGCCCGGTGCGCGTGGTGTCGGCGACGGCCACGAGGGTCGGCGCCGCCCCGTCGAGCACCCGCGCCCCGGCGGGCGTACGGGCTCCGGAGTCGACCACCACCCGCAACGGCGGCCGCGCCCGCCGCCGAGCCTCGGCGAGCTGCTCACGCATCACCCCGCCCAGCCCGCCGTCGCGCCGGTCCCGCCCGCCGTCCCGCCCGTCCTGCGGCCCGCCGTCCGGCCCGTCCGCCGGCCTGTCGTCCGGTACGGCTTCCGCCGGCCGGGCGGTCAGGAGCGGGTCGTCGGCCAGGACGGTGCCGATGCCGGCGACGATCGCGTCGGAGGTGGCCCGCAGCCGGTGGACGTCCTGCCTGGCCTGGGGCGAGGTGATCCACTTGCTGGTGCCGTCCGCGGCGGCCGAACGCCCGTCCAGGGTGGCGGCGAACTTCCACGTGACATGCGGCCTGCCCAGCCGCACCGAGGTCAGCCACGCGGCGTTGACCCGCTCGGCCTCCTCGCCCAGCAGGCCGTGCGCGACCTCGACGCCGTGGGCGCGCAGCCGCTCGCCGCCGCCGGCCGCGAGCGGGTTGGGGTCGGGGACGGCGTAGACGACCCGGGCGAGGCCGGCGGCCAGGAGCGCCTCGGTGCACGGGCCGGTGCTTCCGGTGTGGTCGCAGGGTTCGAGGGTGACGTACGCGGTGCCGCCACGGGCCCGCTCACCGGCCGCGCGCAGGGCCACGACCTCGGCGTGGGGGCCGCCGGCGTAGGCGTGGAAGCCCTCGCCCGCGACCTCGCCGTGGGCGTCGAGGATGACGCAGCCTACGACGGGGTTGGGGCTGGTCGTGCCCAGGCCGAACGCGGCCAGTTCGACGGCCCGCGCCATGTAGCCGGCATCCCGCTCGTCCGCGGTGCGCCGTTCATCGGAAAGGGGGTCATCCCGGAAGGGTTCGTCCACCCCCGGACCTCCTACTCGCCAGTAGCTCCAAGCCACGGCGAACCCCGGGGGTGCGTGGTGCGCGTACGCCACCACAACGGCGCCCGGCCACGGCCGGACGCCTGCGCGCTTCCTCCCATCCGGACTTTAACCGTCGGTCCCGGAATTTCACCGAGTCAACCGGCCGATGGCATCGGCCGGGTCGCGGACTGTAACCGCCGGTTCGGAATTTCACCGACCCCGGAGCACGCTAGCTCTTCTTTCGCCTATCAGTCTGCCATGCCCGAATCGGCATCTGCGACCGCCCCCATATTCTCAACCAAGCGCTCGCTTGGTCAAGCGGCCATGAGCTTCCGTGCACGGCGGGCGTCGGGGGCGTAGCGCATCTGGGCGGGCACCAGGCCGAGTCCCGCGTGCAACGCCCGCAGGGTGGCGGTGGCCCACAGGTCGCCGACGGGGGTGGCGGGCAGGCCGTACAGGCGGCGCGCCCAGCGGGGCAGGGTCGCGAACGCCAGCAGCGTCAGGGCGGGAAGCACGGGCTTGAGCGGCGCCAGCCGCAGGGGCAGCGGCGCGGTCAGCGACTGCCGCAGCGGGTGCGCCGCCTCGGGCACCAGGCGCAGGCCCGGCCGCTTGGACTCGATGTAGTCGCGCAGCTCGGCGACACTGCCCGGGGCGTCACCGGGGTTCAGGCCGACGACCTCCGCGGCCCGCCGCCATTCCAGCACGAACCGATCGGCGTCCCCGGCCGACAGCCGCACCCCCGCCCGCCGCGCCACCGACAGGTAGGAGTCCACCTCGCCGACGTGCACCCACATCAGGGCGCCGGGCTCGTCCAGCCGGAAGCGCTCACCGGTGTCGGGGTCGTCGGCGCGGAGCGTGGAGTGGATCTTCCGTACCCGCCTGCCCGCCCGCTCGACCTCGGGCAGCGTGCCGTACGTCCGGACCCGGACGAACTCGGTGGTCCGCATGAACCGCGACCAGGCCTCGTCGGGGTGCATGAGCGCGGAGTTCTGCAGGACACCGCGCATCGCCCTCGGGTGCAACCCCTGCATCAGCAGCGCCCGGAACCCGCCCACCAGCAGGATGGGCTCCCCCATCACCCGCCACGTCACCGATTCCGGCCCGAACAGCCCATGGTCCGTCATAAGTAAACAGTTACCCATAACCCCCAACCAGACAAACGTTCCAGAACGCCCCCGAGCCAAGGAACGCCCACCCGTTCCCGGCGCTCGGAGACACCCGCGATCCGGATGCCCGGCACCGGAGGCTTCTGGGCGCGCGACAAGCCCAGGGCACCCAGCGCGGAGAACGGCCCTCCGGCCCCCGTGCCGGAAGGCCGGAGGCTTCTGGGCGCACACAGGGCCAGGGCCGCGGCGCGACGAACTCCCGAGAGAGAGCGGGGCACCGCAAGGGCGGGTGTCGTCCTGGGGCGTGCCTCTGGAGGGTTAGATCGCGCCGCCTGGGCGGGGGACGCTCTCGGCCAGGGCGCGCAGGTGGTCGATGGCGGCGCGTGGGTCGGTGGCTCCGTAGACGGCGCTGCCCGCCACGAACACGTCCGCGCCCGCCTCGGCGCAACGTTCGATCGTGTCGGCCGCCACCCCTCCGTCCACCTGGATCCAGATCTGGCCCCCGTGCCGGGACACCAGCTCACGGGCGCGGCGGATCTTGGGGAGCACCACGTCGAGGAAGCGCTGTCCGCCGAAGCCGGGTTCGACCGTCATCAGCAACAGCATGTCGATCTCGCCCAGCAGGTCCTCGTACTGGGTGACGTCGGTCGCGGGGTTGAGGGCGAAACCGGCCCGCGCCCCCAGAGCCCTGATCTGGCGCAGCGTCCGTACCGGCGCCTTGGCCGCCTCCGCGTGGATGGTCACGCTGCCCGCCCCGGCCTCGGCGTAGGCGGGCGCCCAGCGGTCCGGGTCCTCGATCATGAGGTGGCAGTCGATCGGCGTGGACGTGGCCTTGAGCAGCGCTTCGACGACGGGCAGCCCGAGGGTGAGGTTGGGCACGAAGTGGTTGTCCATGACGTCCACGTGGAGCCAGTCGGCGTTGGGCACCGCGGCGGCCTCGTCGGCGAGCCGGGCGAAGTCGGCGGACAGGATGCTGGGCGAGATCTGCACGCTCCGATTCTAGGGAAGCCCCGGACCCGCGACGGGCACCGGCCATGATGCGGGAAGGCCCGGCGGCGCCAGGAAGCCCTTTACGGCACCTTGCGTTCGGCTCCGCTCATCAGGCCCAGCCGGATGAAGGTCAGCGGCGCCCCGAGCTGCACCCACAACGTCAGCAGCGCATAGCGGAGATATCTCAGCACATCATGCTCCGGCAGCAGTTCCCGCAGCCCGAACCACAGCGCCCCCACCACCACCGACCCGAGCGCCCACCGCGCTGCCTTCCGGCCCAGCGTCCCGCGCACCGAGAACCACCCGAGCCGGTACATCACCGACGCCCCCGCCAGCATCCCCAGCACCGACCCGCACATCGCCACCAGCGTGTCGAGCGCGGCGGGGTCGACGTCCCCGGCCAGCCGCCACGCCGCCGGCAGCGACCACCCGGCATGGGGCACGTCGGCCAGCGCGGCCGCCCCCAGCGGGAGTACCGAGACCAGCGCCGACGCGGCCAGCTGCCGGCCCAGCGTCAGCCCCCGCCACCACCGTACGGCGGGCGGCTCCAGCTTCACCACCAGCACCAGTACGGCCACGCCCAGCAGCACCCCCGCCACCACGTCGGAGATGAAGTGCACCCCCAGGTAGACCCGGGACAGCCCGATGAGCGCGACCGCCGCCACCGCGCCCCACCACGCCCACGGCCGGCGCACGGCCGCGGCCAGGGCGCCCCACGTGGCCGTGGCGATCTGCGCGTGACCGGACGGCAGCCCGAACGTCCCCTCCAGCGACAGCGGCCTGACGCGGGCGTCCACCCAGTAGGGACGCGGCGCGTGGAACAGCAGTTTGAGCACCGCGTTGCCGGCCGCCGCGCCCAGCACGACCACGCCCATCCGCAGGCCGAGGCGGGGGCTGACGCACCAGTACAGGACGGGCAGCAGGAACAGGAAGGTCTGCTCGCTGCCGAACAGCGACACCGCCTCCATCACCGGTTCCAGCCAGCCGGGCAGCCCCTGGAGCGCGATGATCGGCCCGAGCTCGGCCCCGCGCAGGCCGTCGAGGATGTCCACGTGGCCGATGGGACCACACCGGCCCAGGGCAAGGACAGGCTTAGAAGGCGAATTGTGACCTAACGCTTGCTTGTTACCGCTTGCGGAGCAGGGCCAGGAACATGGCGTCCATGCCGTGCCGGTGCGGCCAGAACTGCGCGTGCGGGCCGTCGCCCAGGTCGGGCACCTCGGTCAGGTACGAGCGCGCGTCCAGCTGCTCGACGTCCTCGCGGCCCCGCAGGACGTCGGAGACCACGATCCCGGTCTCGGCCAGGTGGGGCGAGCAGGTGACGTAGGCGACGACGCCGCCGGGCCGTACCGCGTCGAGGGCGGTGCCCAGAAGACCGCGCTGCAGCGCGCCGAGGCCGGGCACGCCCGCGGGGTCGCGCCGCCACCGCGCCTCGGGACGGCGGCGCAGCGCGCCCAGGCCGGTGCAGGGCGCGTCGAGCATGATCCGGTCGAAGACGCCGGACCGCCAGGCCGGCTCGGTGCCGTCGGCGGTGATCACCGAGGCCTCACGGGTGGTCTGCCAGACCAGGCGGGCACGGTGGTACTGGACGTCGGCGGCCAGCAGGTGCTTGCCGCCGGGGAAGCCCTCGTCGGGGTCGCCGTAGGCGGCGATGGCGTCGAGCAGGCCCGCCTTGCCGCCGGGGCCCGCGCACATGTCGAGCCAGAACTCGTCGCGACCCTCCACCGGCACCCTGGCCAGGGCGAGGGCGACGAGCTGACTGGCCTCGTCCTGCACGGCGGCGCGATACTCGGCCACCGCCCGCACCTGGCCCGGGTCGCCCTCGGGCAGGTACGCGGCATAGGGCGAGTAGCGGCCGGCCTCGGCGCCGGAGTCCTGCAGCTCGGCCACCGAGCTACGGCCGGGACGGGCCACGAGCGTGACCAGCGGGCGTACGTTGTCGGCCGCCAGCAGATCGGCCGTCTCCGCGTCGTCGCCGCCGAGCGCGTCGCGGAAGGCGGACACGATCCAGCGCGGATGGCTGTGGGCGATCGACATGTGACCGACCGGGTCCTCGGGGGCCACGATCGGGATCCAGTCGTCGAGGGGCCTGGCGGCCACCTTGCGCAGGACGGCGTTGGCGAACTTGGAGGCGCCGACGCCGACGCGCAGCCGTACCAGATCGACGGTCGTGCCCACCGCGGCGTGCGGCGGGACGCGCATCTTGAGCAGCTGGTGGGCGCCGAGCCGCAGCGCGTCGCGCACGTCGGGGTCGGGCGCGCGGTCGGTGCAGTACTCGATGATCGCGTCGTAGGTGCCGAGCCCGCGCAGCGTCCCGTAGGCCAGTTCGGTGGCGAGCGCCGCGTCACGCCCGCCCAGCCGCCGCTCGCGCAGCAGGCGCGGCATCAGCAGGTTGGCGTAGGCGTCCCGCTCGTCGACGGCGCGTAGCACGTCGAAGGCCGCGTTGCGCGGCTCGTCCCGCACCGGCCCCTTCCCGGTACGGCTCCCGCCGCCCCTGCCCCGGCCGTAGCCGCCGTCACCACGACCGCGGCCCCGTGCGCCGCCGTCTCCCCGTGAAGCCGTCACGCGAACTTGTCCCCTTCGCCCAGGCGCGAGCCGCGGGCCCACTCGGCCGCGCTCATCGCCCGTTTGCCCTGCGCCTGCACCTCGGTCAGCTCGACCGGATGGGTGGCGGTGCCGACCAGCACCTCATGCTTGGTGGCCGCGATCACGCCGGGCTCCAGCCGGGCGGCGTCGGGCCGCGGCCGGACCGGGCCGAGCTTGACCCGCTGACCGCGGAACTCACTCCACGCGCCGGGGTTGGGTGTGCAGGCGCGCACGAGCCGGTCGACCCGCATCGCGGGCGCCTGCCAGTCGGCCCTGGCGTCGTCCACGTTGATCTTCGGTGCGTAGCTGATGCCGTCGGCGGGCTGAGGCCGGGGCTCCAGGGTGCCGTCCTCGATTCCGTCGAGGGTGGCGGCCAGCAGCCCGGCGCCGGAGATCGACAGGCGCTCCAGCAGCGCGCCGCTGGTGTCGCCGGCGCGGATCTCCTCGGTGACGACACCGTAGACGGGTCCGGCGTCGAGCTCCTTGACGATCTGGAAGGTGGCAGCGCCGGTGATCTCGTCGCCGTGGAGCACCGAGTGCTGCACGGGGGCGGCGCCGCGCCAGGCGGGCAGCAGCGAGAAGTGCAGGTTGATCCAGCCCCGGCGGGGCACGTCGAGCGCGGACTGCGGCAGCAGCGCCCCGTAGGCGACGACCGGGCAGCAGTCGGGCTCCAGCGCGCGCAGCCGGTCGAGGAACCCTGGGTCGCCGGCCTTGGCCGGGCGCAGCACCTCGATGCCGGCCTCCTCGGCCAGCTCGGCGACCGGCGACGGGTGCACCTTGCGGCCGCGGCCGGTCTGGGCGTCGGGACGGGTGACCACGGCCACGACGTCGTGGCGTGGCGAGTCGATGAGGGCGCGCAGCGAGGGCAGGGCCGTCTCGGGCGTGCCGGCGAAGACCAGGCGCATGGTCAGAGAGCCTTCCCGCCGGTGGCGTGCGGGGAGATCTTGACCGCCGGCGGGGTCAGACCGCTCCACTCGGCCTCTCGGATGGCCTTCATCGCGAGCTTGCGCTGCGCGGAGTCCATCCGGTCGATGAACAGGACGCCGTCGAGGTGGTCGGTCTCGTGCTGGAAGCAGCGGGCCATCAGGTCGGTGCCTTCGAGGGTGACCGGCTCGCCGTGCATGTCGAGTCCCTTGGCGACGGCGCGGATGGCGCGGGGCGTCGGGAAGGACAGGCCGGGGAAGGACAGGCAGCCTTCCTCGCCCTCCTCGTCGAGGTCGGCCGACAGGTCGAGGTCGGGGTTGATCAGGTGGCCGAGCTGGTCGTCGACGTAGTAGGTGAAGACCCGCAGGCCGACGCCGATCTGCGGGGCTGCCAGGCCGGCGCCCGGCGCGTCCATCATCGTGTCGGTCAGGTCTTTGACCAGTTTGCGCAGCTCCTTGTCGAAGTCGACGACCGGGGCCGCCGGGGTGCGCAGCACCGGGTCTCCGAACAGCCGGATCGACTGGATCGCCAAGAGGCCAACTCCGTTCCGCGAAGGCAGGGTGGGATCAGCCCAGTTTAGTGGTCTGGAGAGACCTGGCTTTCATCGCTGCTTTGCGCGCCGCCTTGGCGACGGCCGCGTCACTGTGGGTGGAGGCCAGGAGTTCGAGGACGGCCACGGTGTCGGGGTGGCTGGAACCGGCCATCTCCCCCACGCTCCTGACCAGGTCCTCGCCCGACTCCAGCGCGCCGAACTCGCCGACGGACTCCGGACTGCCGGAGATGTGGAGCAGGGCGGCCACGGAGTCGACGGCGATCCAGGTGTGGTCGTCGGAGCTGAGCGGCGGCGCGTCGAGGTCGCGGATGTGCAGCCAGGAGGCGGCGTAGCGCCACAGGGTGGGGTCGGCGAGCGAGTCGCGTACCGGCGACTGGGCCTCGGGGCCGAGCTCTTCGAGTATGGCGCCCACGGCGCCGCGGTGGCCGGCGCCGCCGGCCGTGGCGACGGCCAGGAGGTCGCGGGCGGCCTGCTCGGGCGGGCGGCGTTCCAGCCAGGTCGTCACCGCGCTCTGCGTGACCGCGCCACTGACCAGGGACTCCACCAGCGCTTCCGCGTCGAGCCCGGCGAAGACCTCGACCTCGGCCAGCGTGGGCGCCTCGTGGCCCTCGCGCAGCAGGTCGTGGCGGACGGCCCACACGCCGAGCGGGGTCAGCGCGATCCGGCCGGTGCCGGTCTGCTGCACCAGGCCGCAGTAGGTGAGCAGGGACAGCGCCTCCAGCAGTTCGCCCGGCAGGCTGCCGCTGAGCTCGCGCAGCTCGGCCTGGCTCGGCTCGCAGGCCACCTCGTGCGACTGCAGCAGGCCCTTGGCGAGGTTGGCGATGGCGACGCCGGAGCGCACGGAGTAGATGGTGGCGAGGGTCTCGGCCAGGTGGCCGTCGATGACGCGCGAGCCGGTCAGGCGGGAGGACTCGGCCTGGTCGAGTACGTCCATGACGACGCCGTCCCAGAACTCCAGCGTGCCCTCGACGGGCAGGAGCAGGGGCAGCGCGCCGCGCGAGGCGGTGCCGCGCACGATCTGGAGCAGGCGGGTGTTGACCGCCACGATCCAGGCCAGCTGCAGCCGGGCCCGGGAGACGCCGAGCTCCTTGGCCGCGGCGCCGGCGTCGGTCTCGGACAGCAGTCCCTCATCGGTGACCGGGCGCTCGCCGGTCCAGGAGGTGAGCTTGATGGCGTCGGCGACGAGCGGCACCCCGGGCACCGCGGCGGCCAGCTCCGCGTCGGCGGCCAGCGCGACAGGCGGGAACGTCAACGCCTCCCTGACCTGGGGCGCGGGCGTCTCCACGGGAGCGGGCTCCTCGATCAGCTTGCGGAGCTCGGCGAGGTCGAAGACGTTGTTTGCCACCCACGAAACTTACTGCACACGAGTCACAGGGATGTACTTCATCGGATGGCTCGTGAGCGCGCTTTGAACGCCGCCTTGCGCGCCGCCTTGGCCTCTCCGCTGCCCGGCAGCGACTGCCCGAGCAGTTCGAGCACCTCGACCACGTCGGGGTGGTCGACCCGCCACATCTCCTCGATGAGGTGGGCGGGCGGGCCGGAGGCGGCCATGTTCTCGGCGAAGATCTCGGGGTCCTCCCGGGCCGCGGGCATCGCCAGCGCGAGCATGTCCACGCTGACCCACAGGAGCTCGTCCTGGGTGAGCGGCGGCGCGGGCATGCCCCTGGAGGTCAGCCAGTGGATGGCGTGCGGGCGCAGTTCCTCGTCGTCGAGCACCGCGCGCAGCGCCGGTTCGGCGGCGGCGCCGAGGTGGTCGACGATGGTGACCGCGATGCCGCGGGCGACGGCCGGGGCGCCGGTGGCGGCGGCCAGCAGCTCGGTGGCGGCCTGCTCGGGCGTGCGCCCGGCCAGCCAGCGTTCGATGTCGTGCTCGGCCGCCTCGGTCGGCATGCCGTCGAGCAGTCCCTCGATGAGGCCGACCGCGTCGGCGACGGCGAGGTCGGGCGCCTCGGGCGCCTCGCGGCCGTGGGCGAGGTAGAGCTCGCGCAGCCCCCATACGGCCAGCGGGCTCAGCCCGGCGCCGTCATGCCGGCGCTCGACCAGCCCGCACCAGGCCAGCCGGTCGAGCACCGCCTCCACGTCCACGTCCGCGTCGGCCAGCTCGACCACGTGGTCGGCGATTACCTCGTCCGGCACCCGCGTCTGCATGCGGTAGAGGCGGTCGAGCAGGTCGTAGAGGGCGTCGTCGAGCTCGGGCAGGCCGGTGACCGCGCCGGCGGTGTCGTGTTCGACCAGGTAGGCGACGGTGCTCGCCCAGCCGCCGAGACCCGTGTGCCCGGCCAGCGCCCACAGCAGCCTCGGCTCGGGCACCGGCGCGGCGGCGGCGTCCTTGGCGCGCAGCGCGCCCTTGGCCGTGGGGGTGCTGCCCCGGTCGCCCAGCCAGGCCAGCAGCCGGTCGCGGTCGGCCAGCAGGGCCACGCCGCCGAGCGCGTCCGCCAGCTCCCGCGCGGGGGCCAGCCGTACGGCGGGCAGCGGCGTGCACGCCGGGCAGTCGCAGGGCGCCTCCTCGATCTCGGGAAGCTCACTCCCGGGCGCGTCGGCGGAGGGGATCGCGATGTCCTGCTCGAGCGATTCCGGTCCGATCGAGCTGAACAGGCTCTTGGCCATGCCGAAATTGGCCGGGTCGGCCAGGGCGGCGGGCATCTCCTCGGCGATCTCGCTCAGCCGCGCGCGCATGGCCCGCGCCCGGTCGGCGCCGGCGGCGCCGGAGGACTCCAGGTAGTCGACGAGCGTGCCGGCCGCGGCGATCGACTCGGGGGCGCTCTCCGGCGGCGCGATCACCTTGCGCGGGTAGATGGACAGCAGCAGGTCGTCGAAGGTCGAGGGAGCGAAGTCCGCCAGCTCGTTCACGCCCAGATAGTCGCTGGCGTAGTCGCAGAGCAGCCGCACCTCGTCGGCGTCCACCTCGACGCCCCGCGCCCGCCCCCATGCGCGCAGGTCGTCGATGGCTCGGTTCACCCATTCGATCGACACAGGGAGACGCTAACGGCTGGCCAACAGATGAGCGAATCGGGGAAAGCGGCTAAATCAGGTCGAGAGGGTCGACACTCACCCGGACGACATCAGCCGCCTTACGCGCCGCACGCACCCCGGTGGCCCCTTTGAGCGCGGCGGCCAGCACGCCGCCGGAGGCTCTCGGGACCCGGATCATGGCGCGTTCCCGCTCGTCGTCGACCTGGACCGGGCCGAGGACCTGGGCTTCCTCCGGCAGGCGGACCTCGTCGAGCATCTGGCGGACGGCGGCGGCCGTACCGGTGAGCGTGGCCATCCGTACCGCCGGCGGGAAGCCGAGCTCGGCGCGGTCGGCGAGCTCGCGCTCGGCGTGGGTGACGGGGTCCCACCGCAGCAGCGCCTGTACGGCCGGCAGCGCCATGTCCGCCAGCACCACCAGCTCGGCGCCGGGCCGCAGCAGGGCGGCGGCGTTCATCCAGCGGCGCACGCCCTCCTCGGCCGCCCGCAGGTCCGCCCGGCCCAGCAGGGCCCAGCCGTCCAGGAGCACGGCCGCCGTGTACCCGCCGCCGGCCACCGGCTCCGCGCCCGGCGTGGCCACCACCAGCGCCTTGCCGGGGCCGACGCGCGCCAGGACCCCGTCCCTGCCGGACGTCTTGACCGGCACGGACGGGAAGGCCCGCCCCAGCTCCTCGGCGGTGCGGCGGGCGCCGACGACGACCGCGCGCACGTGCGCGCCGCCGCAGTGCTCGCAGCGCCAGGCGGCGTCCACCCGGCCGCACCAGCGGCAGTAGGGCGCGCTGTGCCCGCTGCGCAGCGCCAGCGGCCCATGGCAGGCGGCCTTCCCCGGTACGCCGTCGTCGATCCTGTTGCCCTGGTCGGGGGCGGTGCGGGTGGGCGGCAGGGCGCAGCGGGCCGGGCGGCGGCACTGACGGCAGGCGATCGAGGGCAGGTAGCCGCGCCTCGGAACCTGGACCAGCACCGGGCCGGACTCCAGCCCCTCGCGCAACGCCCGCCAGGCGACGCTGGGCAGGCGGGCGGCGCGTGCGGCCTGGTCCTTGGCCAGCTCGGCGTCCTCGCCCGCCGGGCGCACCCTGGGGGCCTTGGCGCGCACGGTCTCACGGGCGGCCACGATCGGCCTGGCCCAGCCGGTGGCGATGAGCTGGGTGGCCTCGGCGGTGCGGGCGTAGCCGCCGATGAGCATGGCCGCGCCGCCGCGGTGGGCGCGCAGGGCGAGCACTTCGCGGGCGTGCGGGTAGGGCGCCAGCCGTTCGGCGTGGAGGTCGTCGCCGTCGTCCCAGAGGGCGACGAACCCCAGGTCGGCGACCGGCGCGAACATGGCCGCACGGGTGCCGACCACCGCGCGCGCCTGCCCGCGCAGCACCCTGAGCCAGCGCCGGTAGCGCTCGGCCGGCCCCAGGCCCGCGGTGAGCGCCACGTGCGCGCCGTCGCCGAGCAGCCGCTCGAGCACCTCGTCGGCGAGCGCCACGTCCTTGCCGTCCGGCACGACGACCAGCGCGCCCCGGCCGCCGGCCAGCGTGGCGCGCACCGCCTCGCCGATCGCCTCGGCCCACCCTCCGGCCCCGGGCAGCGCCGACCACACGGCTCTGGGCGCCCGCCCGTGCTCCAGCGCGTCCAGGAACGACGGCCCCATCGGGTAGTCGGCCCAGGCCTGGCCGTCTCCGGGCTCCGGCGGGCCGCCGGCGGCGGCCGCCTGCCGGGGCTCCGCCTCGACCTTGGCGTGACGCGGGGGTACGGCCAGCCGCAGCACGTCGGCCAGCGTCCCGGCGTAGCGGTCGGCCACGGCCCTGGCCAGCGCGGCCACCTCGGCCGTGAGGACCGGCTCCGCCGACACCACCCGCTCGATCGCGGCCAGCTTCCCCCGGTGCTCGCTCTCCTCGGTCCGCTCCAGCAGGAACCCGTCCACGAGCTTGCCCGCGAACCGCACCCGGACCCGCACCCCCGGCCGCGCGCCGTCGTGCAGGGCGGCGGGCACGAGGTAGTCGAAGGGCCTGTCGAGGTGCGGCAGCGGGTTGTCGACCGCCACCTTGGCCACGGGCGCCTCGGGGGCGGGAACGACCGAGCCCTTGGCCTTCTGCGCGGCCGGGCGTACCGCATCCAGCGGCAGCAGGGCGTGGTCGGTCTCGGTCACGCACTACGTCTACCAGACCGTGGCCTCAGGTAAGGCCGGTCGGTCACTGGCCAGGTCGTGGTGGATGCGGGCGCGGGGCACGCCGTCGCGCAGCAGCCTGCGTACGGTGGCCTCGACCATGGCCGGCGGCCCGCAGACGTAGGCCTCGTGGTCGGTCCAGGCGCGGAAGCGCTCCAGCGCGTCGGGCAGCATGCCGCTCAGCGTTTCCCCGGAGGCGAGCCCCCTGGCGGGGCCGCCGTGGGAGACGACGGGCACCAGCCGCAGCCGGGGGTGGCGGGCGGCCAGGACGAGCAGGTCGGGCAGGTCGTAGAGGTCCTGGGCGCTCCTGGCGCCGAACAGCAGGTGGATGCCGGGCCGCCGGCCCGAGGCGAGGATCTGCTCGATGATCGCCTTCAGCGGCGCGAGGCCGGTCCCGCCCGCGGCGAACAGCAGTTCCCGATCCCCCTCCGGCGCGGCCATGGTGCCCATCGCGGGCCCGACGGTCAGCTCCTCTCCCGGCCTGGTGTCCTTGACCAGGGCGGTGGAGACGTGCCCGCCGGGCACCGCCCGTACGTGCAGCCGGATGAGGCCGTCGGGCGCGGGCGCGTTGGCGACGGAGTAGGTGCGCCAGATCCGGGGGTGGCGCGAGGTCAGGACGCTCACGTACTGCCCGGCGCGGTACGGCACGCGCCCCGCCGGCCGGAGCGTGAGCACGGCGACGGACTCGCCCCTGCGCTCGTGCGCGACCACCTCGGCCCGCGTCCAGGCGGGCCCGTCGGTCTCGGCGGCGGCGCCGATCATGTGGTTGGCCGCCATGGTGTAGGCGCTGACCCAGGCGGACTCGGTGGCGCTGTCCCATGAGTGTCCGCTGTAGCGGCGCACGGCCGCGATCAGGGCCCGGCCGACGGCGGTGTAGTGCTCGGGGGCCACGCCGTACTTGCGGTGGTCGCGCCCGAGCTGTCCCAGGTACTCCCGCAGGTCCCGCGGCCGGTCGAGGAGGGCGACGATCTGGCCGAGCGACACGAACAGCCGTTCCCTGCGCACGTCCATGACCGGCGGGAACATCGCCCGCAGCGCGGGGTCCTCCGCGAACAGCCGCCCGTAGAAGTACGCGGCCGCCCGCTCGGCGTGCGGTTCCACGCGGGCGAGGCTGGCCCGCACCAGGGCGGGGTCGATCGGCATCGGCTTCCCCTCGTCGCTGTGGTGCCGGCGGATGGACGCGGGGCGCCGGACCCTGGGACCCCTCCCCTGGACGACGCCGGTGGTCACCCGCCGGCATGACAACAGTTCGCCGTGGACCCGGCCTCCCGCATCCAGAGAAGTGCCGATTAATCGCTGGAAGCCACCCACGCGGCGACGTGGGTGCGGGAGGCGAGGTGCCCCTTCGCGAGGATGTTGCGGACGTGCGCGTCGACCGTCCGCTTCGAGATCACCAGCCGCCCGGCGATCTCCAGGTTCGTCAGGCCCTCGGTGATGAGCCTGGCGACCTGCAGCTCGCGGGGGCTCAGAACCACGTCACCGGCCTCGGGGCCACCGCCGGGCGCGGGCACGGGCGCGGCCGTGGCGGCGCCGTAGCGGGCCGTCAGGCGCCTGCGCGCCCGCGCCTCGAGAAGCTCCAGCCCGACCTGCCGGTACGGCCGCAGCAGCCGGTAGCCGGCCTGCTCCCGCAGCACCACCGAACCGGCGACGAGATCGCCCAGCACCGCGGCCACCCGCACCCTGGGCAGGCCCGCCTCCACGCCGATCGCCTCGGCCGTGTCCCGTGCGAACCCGCCGTCCACCACCGACAACGCCGCCCACAGCGCGCGCTGCTCCGTCCCGCACAGCGCGTGACTCCACTCGACCGTGGCGCGCAGGTCGCGCTGGCGCGGCAGCGTGCTGGTGGTCCCCGCCGCCGGCAGCGGGCAGCGGTCGCGCAGCCGGTCGCGCAGTTCGGGCGCGGTCAGCGAGCGCAGGCACGCCGCGGCCAGCTCGATGGCCAGCGGCAGGCCGTCCAGGCTCCGGCAGATCTCGGCGACCGCGGCGCGCGTGCCGCCGCCGGACAGGGAGAAGTCGGGGTCGACGGCGGCGGCACGCTCGGCGAACAGCGTGACGGCGTCGGCCTCCTGCAGCGGGCGCACGTACAGCACGCGCTGCCCGGCCAGGTCGGGCGGCTGCCGTCCGGTCACCACGATCTTGACGTGGGGCGCCCGGCGCAGCAGCACCTCCGCCAGGCGCGCGACGGGGCCGGTCAGGTGCTCGCAGGTGTCGAGCACGACCAGCGCCCTGCGCTCGCGCAGCGCCGCGGCGATCCCCTCGGCAGTACGCGCCTGCGGCCGGCCGATCGCGGCCGCCACGCGGGCGGTCAGCGCCGGTTCCCCGGTCACCGCCGACAGCTCGGCGTACCAGGTCCCGCCGGGGAAACGCCGCCGGGCGTGCCGGGCGACCCTGACCGCCACGCGGCTCTTGCCCACCCCTCCGGGCCCCGTGACCGCGAGCAGTCGCGTGCGCGCCAGCGCCCGCAGGCCCTCGGCCACCTCGGCCGCGTGGCCGATCATGCTGGTGAACTCGGCGGGGAGATTCCCCCTGCCTCGCTCGACCATGGACTCTCCCTCCTGGCGGCGGGAGGCCCGGCGGGCCGTCCGTGCCGCGGACCATACGGGCTCGCGTCAGCGCGCGAACCGCCCCCGCACCCCCCGGCTACGGACACGATGAGTATTCACCGTCTCACCCAGGGCAACATCGGGGACTATGCCTATCCTGCTCAGCCTTCCTCCCTCTGCCGGCGCCTGATCACCCACGCGGCGATCTGGCTGCGTCCGGAAAAGCCGAGCTTGGCGAGGATGTTCTCGACGTGGGTGTCGACCGTGCGCCGGGCCACGACGAGCCGGTGGGCGATCAGCCGGTTGGTGAGCCCGGCGGCGACCAGGCCGGCGACATCGGCCTCGCGCGGCGTCAGCGGCGCCCACGCCGGGACCGCCCGCGGCTCACTCTCCTCCGGCTCGCCGGACAGCGCCTCGGCGATCGCCTCCTCAGCCGACAGCGCCCGCCCGGCGGCCTTGACGCGTTCCAGCTGCGACCCCAGGGCCTCGGCCAGCTCATCCTGGTAGCGCTCGCGCTCGGCGGCCATGTGCGGCGAGCCCAGCAGCGGCCGCACCTCGGCGCCCCAGAGCCGGTGCGCGGCGCTCAGCAGCCGTGCGGCCCGCGCGTGCGCGCCGCGGTCGGCCGCCAGCCACGCCAGCACCTCCACGCAGAACGCCCGCCCGAACGTCGTCTCCACCCGCGCGTGCGTGCGCAGCGCCGCGCGGGCATGCCCCTCGGCCTCGGCGGTCCGTCCGCACCGCCGCAGCAGCAGCGCCAGCGCCAGGTCCGCCCACGCCGCGCCGCACCCGTCACCCGCCTGCCCGCACAGCCGCGCCGCCCGCGTCAGCACCCGTTCCGCCTCTTCGGTACGGCCCGCCGTCAGCAACGTGAACCCCAGCTCGATCAGGCCGTTGAGCAGGTGGATGCCGCCGTGTCCCGCCAGTCCGTCCACGCTCTCGCGCAGCAGCCGCTCGGCCGCCTCCAGGTCGCCCTCGCAGAACAGCAGCGTGCCGCGCATCTTCGTGAGATGCAGGCCGCCGAGCGTGCCCAGCCGGGCCGCCGGCTCCCCGGCCCCGGCCAGCGCGCGCCGGGCGGCGGGCAGGTCGCCCTGGCCGATGGCGATGTGGGCGAGCTCCAGGTGGGCGCCCAGGCGGATCCAGTCGGGGGCCTCGGTGCCGGGGAGCAGGCGGTCGAGGTACTGCCGGCCGTACCTGGCCATGCCGCCGAACACCCACAGGTAGCCGAGGCGCAGGCCCATCTCCAGACCGGCGGCGCGCCCGGCGGGGTCGGCGGCGTAGGACTCCAGGGCGGCCCGCAGGTTCGGCCAGTCGGAACGCGCGCGCAGCACCTCCTCCACGCGGTCGCGCCCGGCGCGCTCCACGCCGAAGCGGCGGGCGACGGCGAAGTAGTGCTCGCGGTGACGCGTCCGCAGCCGCTCCGCCTCGGGCTCCGGGACGCGTCCCATGGCGTACTCGCGCAGGCCGTCCAGCATCCGGTACACGGTGCGCCGCCCGTCGTGCTCGCGGACCACGATCGACTTCTCGACCAGCGCGGCCAGCGTCGGGTAGACGAGGGTGCCGGGCAGGTCGGCGCCGGAGCAGACGCGCTCGGCGGCGTCCAGGTCGAAGGAGCCGGAGAAGACGGTCAGCCGCTCCCACAGCAGCCGTTCCTCCTCGGCGCACAGGTCGTGGCTCCAGGCGATGGCCGCCTGCATCGTCGAATGGCGTCCGCCGCGGGCGCGCGAGCCCGTGTGGCCCAGCGAGCCGTGGGCGTCCATGAGCTGCAGGAGCCGGGCGACGGGCAGCAGCCGGGCGCGCACCGCGGTCAGCTCGATGGCCAGCGGGATGCCCTGGATGCGCCGGCACAGCTCGGCCACGACGGGCGCGTTGCCGGGCCCCAGTTCGAACGCCGGGTCCACGGCGGCCACCCGATCCAGGAACAACGCGACCGACTCGACGTGCGCGACCGCCGCCGGCTCGGTCTCCGGCCCCGGTACGGCCAGCGGCCGGACGATCACGATGTGCTCACCGGGTGCGCGTAAGGCCTGGCGGCTGGTGACCAGGATGTGCAGGCCGGGCGCGGCGCGCAGCAGAGCCTGGGCCAGCCTGGAGCAGGCTTCCGCGACGTGCTCGCAGGTGTCGAGGACCAGGAGCATGCGCCGATCGGCCACGTGGGCCGCCGACTCGGCGGGCGCGCCGACGCCCAGGGCCTGGGCGATCGCCTCGTCCACCGCTTCCGCCGTGGTGGCGCCGGAGAGCTCGACGTAGGTGACGCCGTCGGTGAAGGCGCGCCGCATGAGCTGCGCGGCGCGTACGGCCACGCGCGTCTTGCCCACGCCCGCTATCCCGGTGACCGTGACCAGGCGGCTGCGCTGGAGCATCCTGCGTACCCCGGCGATCTCCTGACGGCGGCCCACGAAGCTGGTGACGGCGGTGGGGAGGGCGGCCCGCGACAGCATGGTCCCGCACCCCCAACGAGCCGCACCCGCGGCCCCGTGTGGCAGGCCCGGTTCTGGAAGATCCCTGGGAACACGTTATATGGATCTTGGACCGGACAAGACACGGCCCTCCCCTTCCGGGCCGCCCCCGGCCGCACGGGAGTCAGCCCCGCGGACCGCTCTTCCCCGGCCGTGACCGCGTCCGGGGCTCCTCGGTGTCCTGTCCGGGCATGCGTGAGCCCTGAGGCCGCCGGGTGGCGGAACTCAGGGCTCAGGCGGTGGAACGGGCGCCGGTCAGAGGCCGGCGGCGGTGCGGAGGGACTCGGCGCGGTCGGTCGACTCCCAGGAGAAGCCCTCGCGGCCGAAGTGGCCGTAGGCGGCGGTCTCGGAGTAGATCGGGCGCAGCAGGTCGAGGTCGCGGATGATGGCCGCGGGACGGAGGTCGAAGACCTGCAGCACGGCGGCCTGGATCTTCTCGATCTCGACCTTCTCGGTGCCGAAGCACTCCACGAACAGGCCGACCGGCTGGGCCTTGCCGATGGCGTAGGCGACCTGGACCTCGCAGCGGTCGGCCAGGCCGGCCGCGACGACGTTCTTGGCGACCCAGCGCATGGCGTAGGCGGCCGAGCGGTCGACCTTGGACGGGTCCTTGCCGGAGAAGGCGCCGCCGCCGTGACGGGCCATGCCGCCGTACGTGTCAATGATGATCTTGCGGCCGGTGAGGCCGGCGTCGCCCATGGGGCCGCCGATCTCGAAGCGGCCGGTCGGGTTGACCAGCAGGCGGTAGCCCTCGATGTCGATCTCGAGCCCGGCGAGCACGGGGTCGACCACGTGCTCCTTGATGTCGGGGGCGAGCATCTCCTTGAGGTCGATCTCGGCCGCGTGCTGCGTGGAGACGACCACGGTGTCGAGGCGAACCGGCGTGTCGCCGTCGTACTCGATCGTGACCTGGGTCTTGCCGTCGGGGCGCAGGTACGGCACGGTGCCCGACTTGCGGACCTCCGACAGGCGCTGGGCGAGCCGGTGCGCGAGCATGATCGGCAGCGGCATCAGCTCGGGGGTCTCGCGGCAGGCGTAGCCGAACATCAGGCCCTGGTCACCGGCGCCCTGGCGGTCGAGCTCGTCGCCGACGCCCTCCTCGCGGTGCTCGTAGGCGTCGTCGACGCCCTGGGCGATGTCGGGCGACTGCGCGCCGATCGAGACCGAGACGCCGCAGGACGCGCCGTCGAAGCCCTTGTGCGAGGCGTCGTAGCCGATCTCAAGGATCTTCTCGCGGATGACGCCGGGGATGTCGACATAGGTCTCGGTCGTCACCTCGCCCGCGACGTGGACCTGGCCGGTAGTGATCATCGTCTCGACGGCGACCCTGCTCTTGTGGTCGTCCTTGAGCATGGCGTCGAGAATCGCGTCACTGATCTGGTCGGCGATCTTGTCCGGGTGGCCCTCGGTGACCGACTCGGAGGTGAACAGGCGACGTGACAACTCAGTGGCTCCTCATGCAGCGGCTGCTGACGTATGTGCGGCACGGACAGGTGGACACCAGCCTGGGCCTCGCCGAAGTCTAGCCCCACGGGAGGCCAGGTAGCGAAACCGCGGGCCGATTCAGAGATCCGGCAGGGGGTCGGGCGGAAGCGTCTCGGGCGCGAAGATCTCCGCGTCCGCGGCTCCCACCACGGCGGCGTACTCCTCATCGAACTCGAAGGCCATCGAGCCGAGCTCGATGATCGATCCAGTCATGATGGGGCCCAGGCGTGTCGCCCTCGGGAACGTGGCGTAGACCGACACCGGCCGGTCGCTCCTGAGCATCCTGGTGGCGAGCACCGAGATCGCCCCGTCGCTGACCACGATGAGGAAGTTGGCCATCCCCGGCGGCCCCACCGACAGCGCGGGAAACACGTATCTGATCTGTTCGCCGGGCCCGAGCAGCGTCCTGCAGCGGTCCCTCACCGCGGTTCCTACCGGCATCTGTGTTCTCCCCCTTTGTGTAAGTATCCGCAGGGGTACGGCAACGCGGCAACATCCAAATCCCGATCCACCCACCCCAGCCCGAGGAGACGACCACGGCGCAGACCCGAGGCGAGGTCACCACGGCGAGGCGCAGGGCGACAGCGGCGTGGGCGGAGGCGTCCCGGCGGCCGGCCACCACGGCGGGCCCAGGGGTGAGCCCAGGGTGAGCCACGGCAGTGGGCCGGGGCGGAGTCGTCACGGCGGGAGAGCCGTTGGCCTTCACGACCGGCGCTCGACGGGCGCCCGCCCGCGACGGCGGGGCGGGCAGGCCGGCGGAAGCCGTAACGGATGGCGGGCGTGACGGACGCGAGCGCCAACGGACCAGCGCCGAAGCAAGACGGGGCCCTGGAGAGCCGCCCGGCCGCGCCGGGGAGAGCAGGCGCGGCCGGGATGGGTCAGTTGGGGCTGGGGGACTGGATGGGGAGGGGCTTGCCCATCTTCAGGGCGGCCAGGCGGGCCTCGATCTCGGCCTGGGCGCTGACGTCCTCCAGGCTCTCGAACTGCGCGTCGAGCGACGAGGCGGCCAGTTCCTGCTGTCCGATGACCTTCGCCTCCTCCCGCTTGATCTTCTCTTCGAAGCGGCTGACCTCGCTGGTCGGGTCGAGGATGTCGATGCTCTTGATCGCGTCCTGGACCTGCGACTGGGCCTGGGCGGTCTTGGCGCGGGAGACGAGTTCGTCGCGCTTGCCCCGGAGCTCGCCGAGCTTGTTCTTCATCTGCTGGAGGCCCGCCTTGAGCTTGTCGACGACCTCCCGCTGCGCCGTGATGCCCGGCTCGGCGGCCTTCGCCTCCTGCTCGGCGGACATCTGGCGGCCCAGGGCGATCTTGGCGAGTTCGTCGAACTTGTCGCCCTCCGCCCGCTGCCCCGACGCGCGCAGCTGGTCGGCGCGCTGGCTGGCGGCCATGGCCTTCCTGCCCCACTCCCCCGCCGCCTGGACGTCCTCGCGGTAGTCGGCCTCGACCATCCGCAGCGACCCGATGGTCTGCGCGATGGCCTTCTCCGCCTCGGCGATGTTGTCGGTGTAGTCGCGCAC
Organism: Nonomuraea sp. NPDC050540; assembly: GCF_044457485.1. Classification (NCBI taxonomy): domain Bacteria; kingdom Bacillati; phylum Actinomycetota; class Actinomycetes; order Streptosporangiales; family Streptosporangiaceae; genus Nonomuraea; species Nonomuraea sp. NPDC050540. Next base: position 463,165 of record NZ_JBITHA010000003.1, on the reverse strand, counting down.
CATCTGGTCGAGCATCAACTGCGGATCCTCGGCCGAGTCCAGCAGCGCGTTGATGTTGGCCCTGGCCAGCTGGGCGACACGGCCGAAGATGGACTGTTTGGACATTGCTCATTCCCCCGATATGTGATCGTTTCCGGGTCAGAAGGCTCCCCCTGAGCCCCTCCGCCCTCGTGTACCCGAGCCGCCGAAGCTGCCCGGCGCCTGGCCGCGCCTGCCCGTCCCCGCGGTCTGGCGGCCGCCCGCGCGGCCCGCGCCGCGGCCGGACATCATGCCGCCCATCATCCCGTCGATGAGGATGCCGCCCAGGACCGCGCCCATCATCGCGTCGGCGCCGCCCCTGCCGTTGCCGGTCCTTCCGTAGCCGAACGCCGACACCTCGCCCCGCGCCGCCTGCCCGGCCTCCTGGGCGAGCTGGTCGGCGCGCTGGGCGGCGGCGAGCGCCGCCGACGGGTCCTCCCCTGCCCGCGCCCGCGCCTCGGCCAGCAGGCGTTCCGCCTCGGCGATCCGGGTGCGCGCGGTGCTGCCGACCGCGCCGCGGTTGGTGGTGATGAAGTCCCTGGTGGCCGCGATCTCGCTGCGGGCCGTGAGCATCGCCTGGCCGAGCATGCTGCGCGCCTGCTCCTGACGGGCCTTCTTGTCGCGTACGCCCTTCAGCGCCTCGTCCAGCGTCGCCTGCGCCTCCTCCACGCGGCGCAGCAGCGCGATCGGGTCCACGCGGGTCGCGACGACGTCCTCGGCCACCTGGGTCGCGGTGCTCTCCGCGTACGCGATCTGGGGCGCCAGGTCCGCCGCGTACGCCTGGTCGGCGGCCAGCGCCTTCGCCGCCGACAGGTTGGCCGCGACGGTCTCCAGGGCGGGCTTGAGCCCGGCCGCCGCCTGGTGGATGTCGTCGGCCCGCCTGGTCACCGCCTCCATGAGCTGCCGGGCCTGGTCCACGGCCGACTGCGCGGCCAGCACCTGGGCGACCGCCTTGCCCGACTCCCCCGCGTCCAGCGACGCCTGCGCGGCGGCGAGCGTCTGACCGGCGAACTCCAGGCGGTTGGCCGCGTCGTCCGCGTTGTCCTCGACGGGGGTCAGGGCGCTGTGGGCGAAGCGCTCGGCGGTGGCGGCCATGGCCCGCCGTACCTCGGCGAGCTTGGGGGTGAGCTCGGCGTGCGCCTGCCGGACCTCGGCCAGTACGCGCGGGGTCTGCTGCTCCATGTCGCGCAGCTTGTCGAAGGCCTCCGACTCGGCGTCGAGCCGGGCGTTGGCGTCCGCGCACCGCCTGACGATCTCCTCCAGCATCGCCTGGCGGGTCACGTCGTCCTCCGGGACCTCGTCGTCGAGCTGCTGGCGGAGCCGGAAGGCCTGGTCGAGCTCGCCTTTGGCGTACTCGAGCGCTTCGGCGAACGGCTGGGCCGCCTCCTCGCCGAACTGGGCCGTCGCGAAGCCCACCTCCTGCTCGGAGGTCTTGACCGCGTCGTCGGTGTGGACGAGCGCCTGTCCCGCCCGGGTCTCCAGGTCCTTGGCCGCGGCGGCGTGGCGGGAGGTCGTGCGGCGGCGCGAGTACAGGTAGACGCCCCCGCCGGCCGCGGCCAGCACCCCCGCCCCCGCCAGCCACCAGGCGCTGCGGCCTTCGGGGTTGGCCGGGTTCGCCATGGCCGTGCCGTACCCCTTGGCGGCGCCGACGGCCGCGCCCGCCCAGTCGTCCTCCCGCAGCGCGGGGACGATGGCGTCCTGCGCGACCGCGTTCATCTGCTCGGTGGACAGGGGGAAGTTCGCGTCGGCCGATACGGCGTAGCGGCGTTCCTGCGTGGCGACGGCCATCAGCAGGTCGTCGCGGCCCAGGCGGCTCAGGCCGGCGGTCTGGTCGGCCCAGGTGGTGGCGTTCCAGCCGGAGAAGCCGGTGACGTAGACGACGTAGAGGCGGATGCCGTGCTCGGCTTCGAGCTGGCTGATGGCGGCCTGGACCTCGCCCGCCCGGTCGCCGAGGGCGCCGGCGTGGTCGGTGACGGTCTGGGTGACGGCCTCGGGCGCCTCGGCGGAGGCCGCCGCGGGGACGGACAGGAGGGCGCCGGCGATGAGCAGTACGCGTATGACGTGCCTGAATGCTGACAACCCCGACCGCCCCCAGTCGTAGCTTCACTGACCCCTGAGGCGTCTCATCCCCACATTACGGAGCGTGTACACATTTGTCCCATTAGTGAGGAAGCCAGGTCACGGGGGGCTCGATCACGCCAGGCGTGGGGCGACCAGGGACCAGAGGGTGTCGGCCAGATCGTCCTTCGGGCCCCTCGGGACCTCGACCGGGTCTCCCCCGGCGACCAGGATCGTGGCCGCGTTGTCGGGGGTGCCGAAGGCGAGGTGCTCGCCGACCTGGTTGACCACCAGCAGGTCGCACCCCTTGCGGGCCAGCTTGGCCTGGCCGTTGGCCAGCACGTCATCGGTCTCGGCCGCGAACCCCACGATCACCGCGGGGGTGGCGCCGTTCCCGGCCTGGGTACGCCGCACGCCGAGCTCGGCGAGAATGTCGGGATTCTTCGTCAGCCGAATGGCCTCGGGATCGCCGGACGTCTTCTTGATCTTGGACGTGGCCCGCGCCACCGGCCGGAAGTCGGCCACGGCGGCGGCCATCACCACCGCGTCGGCGTCCTCCGAGGCCGACAGCACCGCCTCGCGCAGCTGCTCCGTCGACTCCACCCGCACGATCTCGGCCCCGGCCGGATCGGGCAGCGTGACGTTGGCCGCGATCAGGGTCACCTCGGCGCCGCGTGCCACGGCCGTGCGCGCCAGCGCGTACCCCTGAAGGCCGGACGAGCGGTTGCCGATGAAGCGGACCGGATCGATCGCCTCGCGGGTGCCGCCCGCGGAGACGACCACGCGGCGGCCGGCCAGGTCGCGCGGGGCGCCGCGCAGCACGCGGCGGCAGACCTCGAAGATCTCTTCAGGGTCGGGCAGCCGTCCGGGGCCGGTGTCGGCGCCGGTCAGGCGTCCCGAGGCGGGGTCGATGACGAGGGCGCCGCGCTCGCGCAGGGTGGCGACGTTGGCGCGGGTGGCGGGGTGGTCCCACATCTCGGTGTGCATCGCCGGCGCGAACACCACCGGGCAGCGCGCCGTCAGCAGCGTGGTGGTGAGCAGATCGCCGGTCAGCCCCTGGGCGGCCTTGGCCAGAACGTCCGCGGTGGCCGGGGCGACGATCACGAGGTCGGCGTTCTGCCCGATGCGCACGTGCGGCACCTCGTGGACGTTCTCCCACACCTCGGTGGTCACCGGGTTGCCGGACAGCGCCGCCCAGGTCGGTTCGCCCACGAACCGGAGCGCGTCGCGGGTGGGCACCACGCGCACCTCGTGCCCGGACTCGGTGAACAGGCGGAGCAGCTCACACGCCTTGTAGGCGGCGATGCCGCCGCTGACGCCCAGTACGACCCTCATCGGCGCGCCGCCACCCCTCTCCTCCGCACGAACCGCCCCAACCCTAGAGCTCCGCGCCGGTACGGCTCCGCCCGGGGTCCGGACATGGCGCAGCTCCCGGCTCCGCCCTGGGCGGCGTCGAGAGCTGGAGTCGAACGGTCAGACCGCGCCTTCGATGGGCTCGGCGTTGAGCAGCCCCTCGGAGACCTCGCGCAGCGCGATGGACAGCGGCTTCTCCTGGGCGTGGGTCTCGACCAGCGGGCCGACGTACTCGAGCAGGCCCTCGCCGAGCTGCGAGTAGTAGGCGTTGATCTGCCTGGCGCGCTTGGCGCCCATGATCACCAAGGAGTACTTGCTGTCGACGATGTCGAGCAGAGAGTCGATCGACGGGTTGGTGATTCCCTCAGCGACCGGGGCAATGCCTGCCACGATTGTCAGACCTCTCGGTTGGTGGATGTCGTGACCCCCTGAGGGTCCGTCATCAAGGCTATCAGCCGATGACATACATCCTGGACACTCGTGTTCACAAGTGTGATGTCGAACTCGGGTTCCGCGGCGCATTCGACGCGCCCGGCGGCCAGGCGGCGTTCGATGACGTCCTCCGGCTCGGTGCCGCGGCCGCGCAGCCGGCGTTCCAGCTCCTCCCACGTGGGCGGGGCCAGGAAGACCAGGAGCGCCTCCGGCATCGTCTTGCGCACCTGCCTGGCGCCCTGGAGGTCGATCTCCAGGAGGGTGGGCACGCCGCTCGCGAGCCGGTCGAGCACGGGCCGGCGCGGCGTACCGTAGCGGTTGCCGGCGAACTCGGCCCATTCGAGCAGTTCGCCCGACTCGATGAGCCGGTCGAACTCGTCGTCGCCGGCGAAGAAGTACTGCACGCCGTGTGACTCGCCGGGCCGGGGCTTTCTGGTGGTCACCGAGACCGACAGCCACACCTCGGGGTGGGACCGCCGGATCTCGGCGACGACCGTGGACTTCCCCACGCCCGACGGCCCGGACAGGACCGTCAGGCGCCTGGAGGGAAGGAGGTCGACCTGTGTGTCGTGGGCCCTCAAACTGTCGGACCAAGACATGTCGGTCACTTCCTACCCCCCGCTGAAGCTGCGCTTTCGTGTGAAGACGAGATTAGCTCTCGCCGCCACCGAACTCGCGCTCAAGGGCGGCCCTCTGGTTCGCGCCGAGGCCGCGCACGCGGCGCGACTCGGCGATGGTGAGCCGCTCCATAAGCTGCTTGGCGCGGACCTTGCCCACGCCTGGGAGCGACTCCAAAAGCGCCGACACCTTCATCTTGCCGATGACGTCGTCGGTCTGCCCATCCTTGAGCACCTCAGCCAGAGAAACCGCGCCATGCTTGAGCCGGTTCTTGACCTCGGCACGCTCTTTACGGGCCTTGGCAGCCTTCTCCAGGGCTGCGGCGCGCTGCTCGGGGGTCAACGGAGGAAGAGCCACGCCGGGTCACCTCGAATTTCTGTCGATGTACTCGGACGAGAGGGGAAACTAGCTGGTCATCGCCACCTAAGCAACGCCAAGAGCGGTTTCTCTCACCACAAAATCCAGTTCTTAACTCTCCGTGTTTGTAAAACTACGATGAGCTGATCAAATCGCGCTCACTTCCCGGTTCTCGAAGATCGTCGCCCGCCAGGGGCGATAACGATCATGACTACTGACCGTCACCCGAAAACCCTCTTACCGCGACCCGAAAAGCCGTTATCAAACCGAGACCTTCCATGCGCCCGAACAGCTCCGCCGCCCCCGCGATCACACCCGCGGGTGGAGGATTCTTCTATCCGGTGGAAGGTTCTTCCACCCGCCGACGGCCGGCGGAGTGATCACGTACTGACTCCGGGTTAGCTTGGCGGCACGCGAGTCTCACTCGCGATCGACGTGGGGATCGGCGAGGGCAGGCGAGGGGGAAGCACCGCACGACCGGAACACGTTCTTGGTCGTGCGGTACTTCCGGGAAGCCGGCCCACCGGGCAACTCCCGGAAGACCCCGCGCGCGGCTACGAACGGAGTTCGGCGGTGGCGGCGGTTCTCGCCGCCCACGTCGTGACGGCCAGCACCGCCACCGAGCACGCGGCCGCCGCCGGAAGGTTCGCCGGATCGTCGATCCAGCCGAGGGTGACGCCCATGAGCGGCGACACGATGAGCACGGCCCGCCGCCCCACAGGCGACCGCACCGCGACCACCGCGAGCACGAGGATGGGCAGGAACCCGGCCGCAGGCAGGGGAATCCGCGTACTCACCACGACGCCGGCGAGCAGGGCGGCTGCCCACCCGATCAGCCGCCGGGCTTCCGGGCGCGCGGGGCCGGACGACGGGGCGAGCGTCAGCATCACGGCGACCAGGCAGGCGGGCAGGACGAGCCGCCATCCGGCCCCTCCGACGAGGAGCACGCCGTCCCGCACCACGTAGATGGGCGAAAGGCCGAGCTCCGACCAGCCGGCGACGAGCACGGTCCACCCCCATGCGACGGAGGCCGCGACCTTGCGCGCGTCCCGCCATGCCAGGAAGGCGATCACCCCGTACGGCAGGGCGAGAACGAGGGCTTGCAGGGCCGCTTCCGGGTACGGCGGCGCGTCCCCGGCGTAGGCGGCGGCCCGGCCGGCTTCGAGGACGAGCGGCCAGATCGGTGCGAGCAGCGCCGCGAGGCGGAAGGCGGCGTTCCAGTGCCGGCGGGAAGCGGCTCCCACGGCGCGGCGCAACCGGATGGTGAAGGCTCCCCGCAGCAGGTCGAACGTCTCGCGAGCGCTTGGCCGCTCGCGACCGGCGTCGGCCCCCGCCAGGAGAACCGCGACCATTTCCTCCTCGTGCGACGCGCGGTGCTCTCTCGGATACCACGCCAGCAACCGCCGGTAACGATCCTCCAGGCTCACGTGGCGCTCCCGAAGGAGGCGGCGAGGCCGGGCGGCGCCGCTCTCATGCTGAACGCCGGGCGCAGCCCGCCGCCGCGCAGACGGGAGGCGGCGGTGTCGGCGTTGCGACGCAGTCGCTCCGCCTCGACCGCCAGCCGGGCCTCGCCGTCGGAGGTGAGCCGGTAGTAGCGCCGCGCGCGGCCGTCGACGACTTCCTCGCGATCGGTCTCGACCAGCCCCTCCCCCTGCAGCCGGTCGAGCGCGGCGTACAGGGTGCCGGCCTGCAGCCGTACCCGATCACCCGAGATCTGCAGAACATCCGTGATGATGCCGTAGCCGTGCTGGGGCTCGGCGGCGAGCGCCGTCAGGATCAGGAAGGTCGGTTCCTGCATGGATCTTCGACTCATGTGATCTATATATACAGATTATCTGACCTTCGTGGGATGACTTCAGGAAATCGGTGGCGCGCGAGAGGGCGCTCGGGCAGGCTCCCGCTCATGGTCTCAGTCGTGCAGAACGTGGCGATCGATTGTGCGGACGCCTTTGAGCTGGCCGGATTCTGGAGCGAGGTGACCGGCGGGCCCCGGCATCCGGAGGACCGGCCGGGTGACCACGAGACCCAGGTACTGCTGCCCGAGGGCCCCGTCCTGCACTTCAACCAGGTGCCGGAGAAGAAGACGACCAAGAACAGGTTCCACCTGTGCCTGCGTCCGGAGACCTCCCGGGAAGAGGAGGTGGAGCGGTTGCTGAGCCTCGGCGCCACCCCGGTCGCCGACCACCGGAACCCCGACGGCTCGGGCTGGGTCATCCTGGCCGACCCCGAAGGCAATGAGTTCTGCGTCCTGCGCAGCGACTCCGACCGCGCCTCGACGCCTTCCTGATCCCGAAACGGGCCCGGGTCGCGGCCCACAGCTCATACCCCGACGAGGAACAGGATCGCCGCCACCTACACCCCGGCTTCGAAGACACGGGCGCTCATCCGCATGACGCTACGGCCGGGGTAAGGATCAGCCCGAGCCGGAGCACCTGGAGGCGGCGACCTTGGTCAGATGGATGAACAGCGACGCGGCGGCTTTCGGCGCCGGCGCAGGCACCGGTGACCAGGCTCTCGCACTCCCGGACGAACTCAAGACCGGCCTGTCCGAGGATGCCTGGCAGATCGAGCACAAGGGCCGCTCCGGAGAGGACGCGTGAGCACTGTTCGCCTTGTCAGTGGGTCCGCTTGGGAGTGGGCCCGGCCGCATGCGCCGACTCCACGCTGATCCTCGATGAGGCGACCACCGCGACCTGCCACGTGGCCACTGGGGACAAGGGCAGAGAAGCCGACGCCTCTCCGCTCAAAGCCAAGACGCGGTTCTCAACCGGCCAACGCTCGGGGAGCGCGAGGGGCCGGAGGCCTCTCGCCGGGGTTCGGGGCGAAGCCCCGATCAGAACAGCCCGAAGGCCCGAGCTCTCAGGTGGTGCGGCGCAGGGAAGCGGCCAAGGCCGCTGCCGTGGCTCCCGGGTCCGCCGAGCCCGTGATCGGGCGGCCGATCACCAGGAGGTCCGCGCCGTCGGCCATCGCCTGTGCCGGGGTGGCCACGCGGGCCTGGTCCTGGGTTTCCGCGCCCGCCGGCCGTACACCAGGAGTGATCAGTGTGATCGCGGGGCCGACTTCGGAGCGGACGGCGGCCACCTCGTGCGGTGAGCAGACCAGCGCGGTCGCGCCCGCCCCCACCGACAGTACGGCCAGCCGCCGCACGGCGTCGTCGGCCGGCCCCGACAGTCCGATCCGGTCGAGGTCGGCCTCCGACAGCGACGTCAGCACGGTCACCGCGGCGATCTTGGTGTGTGGAGCGGCCTGTACGGCCGCCTGGATCATCGCCGGGCCTCCGGCGGCGTGGACGGTCAGGATGGCGGGCCGGAGCCGGGAAACGGCCTTTGCGGCCCCCGCGACGGTGTTGGGGATGTCGTGCAGTTTGAGGTCCAGGAAGACCTGCACCCCGCTGCCTCCGCGGACGGAGTCGATCACGTCGGGCCCGTAGCGGAGGTAGAGTTCGAGCCCGACCTTCACCGTGCTGACGTGAGGGGTGACCATCGCGGCCCAGCGGGCCGCGGTCTCGAGGTCCGGCGCGTCCAGGGCGACGGCGATCGGGGCGGGCGTCACGGTGGTCTCTCCTCGTGCGGGTGCGAGCGTCAAAGGGAACTCTCTTCGTGCAGGTGCCGGGCGGCGCTGCCGGGCGGGCGGTGGGCGAGGCCGACGGCGTCGGCCAGTCGCTGGAAGCCGCGTGCGCGCAGCAGGTCCTCGAGTTCGCGCTCGATGCGCAGGCACGCGTACGGGTCGTGGAACAACGCGGTGCCCACGCCGACGGCGCAGGCTCCGGCGAGGATGAGCTGGAAGGCGTCGGCGCCGGTCATGACGCCGCCTACGCCGATGATGGGCGTGCCGGGCAGGGCGGAGTGGACCTGCCACACGCACCGTACGGCCAGCGGCAGGATGGCCGGGCCCGACAGCCCGCCGGTCACCGCGGCGAGGGCGGGTTTGAGCGTGACGGTGTCGATGCTCATCCCGAGCGGGTTGTTGATCATGGAAAGCGCGTCGGCCCCGGCGTCCACGCAGGCGCGGGCGACGGCGGCGATGTCGGCCACGTCGGGCGCCAGCTTGGCGATGACGGGCACGTCGTAGCGCATCACCGAGCGGACGGAGGCGATGACCTCGGCCGCCGCTCCGCCTTCGCGGGCGAAGACGCGCCCGCGGTCCTCGATGTTGGGGCAGGACAGGTTGACCTCGACGGCGGTGACGCCGGGCGCGTCGGCGAGCCTGCGGGCCAGGGCGGCGTACTCGGCGACGGTGCCGCCGCCGATGGAGACGATGGTCTTGATGCCGCGCTGGGCGAGCCAGGGCAGTTCGCGTTCCAGGAAGGCGTCGACGCCCGGCCCTTGGAGGCCGACGGCGTTGAGCAGGCCGGCGGGCGTCTCGGCCATGCGGGGCGTGGGGCGGCCGGCGCGCGGCGCCATGGTGATGGAGCGGGTGACGAGCGCGCCGAGCCGGTGGAGGTCGAAGAACTGGGCGAGTTCGCGCCCGGAGGCGGCGCAGCCGGCCGCGGTGGTGATGGGGTTCGCTAGCTCGACATGTCCCAGAAAAGTCCGCATATCAACTGACATGTCGGGCTCCACCTCCGGGCGCGCCCAACGCGTCGAACGGGATCGTTCCCACGTCCTCGAAGCGCACGCGCTCCCCCCTGAACACCGGCCCCTCCGCGCACGCCCGCGTCATCCTCGTCACCCCGTCGTCGCCGATGACCGGCAGCACGCAGGTCATGCAGATGCCGATCCCGCACGCCATCGACTCCTCCACCGCCACCTGCACCGGGATGTCGGCCTCCATGGCGACGGCGGTGACCGCGCGCAGCGTCTGCATCGGCCCGCAGGCGTAGACGACGTCGGCGCGGGTGCCGGCCACGACCGCCGGCAGCGCGTCGCTGACCGTGCCGCGCACGCCCAGCGAGCCGTCCTCGGTGGTGAGCGTGACCGTGGCCCGCTCGGCCATCCGCCTGGCCCGCATCGCGCCGAACACCCGGTCGGCCGAGGCGGCCCCGAGCACGAAGTCGACCCGGCAGCCCCGCTCGGCCAGCGCGTCGGCGAGCGGGAACAGCACGGCGGAGCCGTACTCGGAACCGACGAGCACGCAGTGGACGGGGTCGCGCGGCAGCGGGAACGGCCGCCCGAGCGGTCCCACCAGGTCGATCGTGTCGCGGGCGCGGCGCTCGGCGAGCCAGGCGGTGCCCGGCCCGCCGGTGCTGAAGACCAGCTCGACGGTGCCGCCGTACTCCGGCTTGACGTCGTGCACGTAGAAGGCGCGGCGCGTCACCATCGCGGTGTTCGCGCCGCCGACCGACACGGACACGAAGTGGCCGGGGCGGAAGCGCTCGGCGATGCCGGGCGCCACCACGGTCAGCGCATGATAGGCGTCGACCCGGCGCGTCGTCAGCACCGTGCCCGTCACCTGCACCGGAGTGCCGGCCAGTGTCGCTCACCTCCCGCGGGGGCTCACCCCCGAAGCGCTCGTGCGTGCTCCTGGAGGGACCGTACGCCAACATCGCCCCGCACCTTGGCCTGGATGCCCGCGGCGGCCGCGGCGAGTCCCTGGACCGTGGTGATGCACGGGATGCCGCGCAGCACCGCGGCGGTGCGGATGTCGTAGCCGTCCAGGCGCGGCCCGGACTGGCCCGGACTGCCGAACGGGGTGTTGACGATCAGGTCGACCTCACCGTCCAGGATGCGCTGGACGATCGTGGGCTCACCTCCGGGTCCCGTGCCGTCGCTCTGCTTGCGCACGATCTTGGCATGGACACCGTTGCGGCGCAGCACCTCGGCGGTGCCCTCCGTGGCGAGGATCTCGAATCCGAGATCGGCCAGCGCCCGCACGGGGAAGATCATCGCCCGCTTGTCGCGGTTGGCCACCGAGACGAACGCGCGGCCCTTGACGGGCAGCTCGCCGTACGCGGCGGCCTGCGACTTGGCGAAGGCGATGCCGAAGAACTCGTCGATGCCCATGACCTCGCCGGTCGAGCGCATCTCCGGGCCGAGCACGGTGTCGACGCCCCTGAACCGGTTGAACGGCAGCACCGCCTCCTTGACCGCGATCGAGGCGTCCAGCGGCAGCGTGCCCCCGTCGCCCTCGGCCGGCAGCATGCCCTCGTCGCGCAGTTCCTTCAGCGTGGCGCCGAGCATGACGCGGGCCGCCGCCTTCGCCAGCGGCACCGCCGTCGCCTTGGAGACGAACGGCACGGTACGGCTGGCGCGCGGGTTGGCCTCCAGGACGTACAGCACCCCGGCCGACATCGCGTACTGGACGTTGAGCAGCCCGCGCACCCCGACGCCGCGGGCGATGCCCTCGGTGGCGGCGCGGATGCGCTTGATGTCGGCCCCGCCGAGCGTGATCGGCGGCAGCGCGCACGCCGAGTCGCCGGAATGGATTCCGGCCTCCTCGATGTGCTCCATGACGCCGCCGAGGTAGAGCTCGTGGCCGTCGAAGAGCGCGTCCACGTCGATCTCGATGGCCTCGTCCAGGAACTTGTCGACCAGCACCGGGTGCCCGCCCTCCTGGGCCGACATGTACGTGGTGAGGGTCTCGTCGTCGTAGACGATCGCCATGCCGGCCCCGCCCAGCACGTACGAGGGACGCACCAGCACCGGGTAGCCGATCTCCTCGGCCACCGCCAGCGCCTCCGCCACGGTGGTGGCGGTGCCGTGCTTGGGGGCGGGCAGGTTCGCCTCGGCCAGCACGCGCCCGAACGCGCCGCGTTCCTCCGCGAGGTGGATCGACTCGGGAGAGGTGCCGACGACGGGCACGCCCGCGTCCTTGAGCGCCTGCGCGAGGCCCAGCGGCGTCTGCCCGCCGAGCTGCACGATGACGCCGGCGACCGGGCCGGTCTGCTGCTCGGCGTGGACGACCTCCAGGACGTCCTCCAGCGTCAGCGGCTCGAAGTAGAGCCGGTCGGAGGTGTCGTAGTCGGTCGAGACGGTCTCCGGGTTGCAGTTGACCATGACGGTCTCGAACCCGGCCCTGGACAGCTCGAAGCTGGCGTGCACGCAGGCGTAGTCGAACTCGATGCCCTGGCCGATGCGGTTGGGCCCGGAGCCGAGGATGAGGACCTTGGACCGCTCGCCGTAGGGGACCTCGTTCTCCTCGTCGTAGGTCGAGTAGAGGTAGGGCGTGGTCGCCGCGAACTCGGCCGCGCAGGTGTCGACGGTGTTGTAGACCGGGCGCAGGCCGAGCGCGTGGCGCAGGTCGCGTACGCGCGTCTCGTCGAGGCCGCGGATCTCGCCGATCTGGACGTCGGAGAAGCCGTGCCCCTTGGCCCGCTCCAGCGTCTCGCGGGTGAGCTCGGGCGCGGCGGCCAGCGCCATCGCCTCCTCGTGCAGCAGGAAGAGCTGGTCGACGAACCACGGGTCCACGCGGGTGGCCTCGAAAAGCTCCTCCGCGGTGGCGCCCGCCCTGATGGCCTGCTGCATCGTGCGCAGCCGTCCGTCATGGGGGGTACGGCACGCGTCCAGCAGTTCCGCCTTGCCGGTGTACTCCCCGACCCAGGAGAACGACGAGCCCTTCTTCTCCAGCGACCGCAGCGCCTTCTGCAGCGCCTCGGTGAAGGAACGGCCGATGGCCATGGCCTCGCCCACGGACTTCATGTGCGTGGTGAGCGTCTGGTCGGCCCCGCGGAACTTCTCGAAGGCGAAGCGCGGCACCTTGACCACGATGTAGTCGAGCGTCGGCTCGAAGGAGGCCGGGGTGACCCGGGTGATGTCGTTGGGGATCTCGTCGAGCGTGTAGCCGATGGCCAGCTTCGCGGCGATCTTCGCGATCGGGAAGCCGGTGGCCTTGGAGGCCAGGGCGCTCGACCGGGACACGCGCGGGTTCATCTCGATGACGATCATGCGGCCGGTGGCCGGGTCGACGGCGAACTGGATGTTGCAGCCGCCGGTGTCGACGCCGACCTCGCGGATGACCGCGATGGCCACGTCGCGCATGTTCTGGTACTCGCGGTCGGTGAGGGTCAGCGCGGGCGCGACGGTGACGCTGTCGCCGGTGTGGACGCCCATCGGGTCGATGTTCTCGATGGAGCAGACGATGACCACGTTGTCGTGCTTGTCGCGCATGACTTCGAGCTCGTACTCCTTCCAGCCGAGGATGGACTCCTCCAGGAGCACCTCGGTGGTCGGCGAGGCGTCGAGGCCGGCTCCGGCGATGCGGCGCAGGTCGGACTCGTCGTAGGCGAAGCCGGAGCCGACGCCGCCCATGGTGAAGGAGGGCCGCACGACCAGCGGGTAGCCGAGCGTCGTGGCGGCGGCCAGGCAGTCGTCCATGGTGTGGCAGATCACCGACTCGGCGCTGGAGGCGTTGAGCCCCTGCTCGCGGGCGACCTTGGCGACGATCTCCTTGAACCGCTCGCGGTTCTCCCCCGCCTGGATCGCGTCGAAGTCGGCGCCGATCAGCTCGACCTCGTAGCGCTCCAGCACGCCCGCCTCGTGCAGGGCGACCGCGGTGTTGAGCGCGGTCTGCCCGCCGAGCGTCGGCAGCAGCGCGTCGGGCCGCTCCTTGGCGATGATCTTCTCGACGAACTCGGGGGTGATCGGCTCGACGTAGGTGGCGTCGGCGAACTCCGGGTCCGTCATGATCGTCGCGGGGTTGGAGTTGACCAGGATCACCCGGAACCCCTCGGCCCGCAGCACGCGGCAGGCCTGGGTGCCGGAGTAGTCGAACTCGCACGCCTGCCCGATCACGATCGGCCCCGAGCCGATGACCAGGACCGATTGGATGTCTGTTCTCTTAGGCACGCTGCATGACCTCGCAGAACTCGTCGAAGAGGTACGCGGCGTCATGCGGGCCCGCCGCGGCTTCCGGGTGGTACTGCACGCTGAAGGCGCGCCCGTCGAGCAGGCGCAGTCCTTCCACGCAACGGTCGTTGAGATTGACGTGACTGACCTCGGCCGGGCCGTACGGGGTGTCGAAGGAGCCGTCGAGCGGCGCCTCCACCGCGAAGCCGTGGTTGTGCGCGGAGATCTCCACTTTTCCGGTACGCACGTCCTGGACCGGCTGGTTCACCCCGCGGTGACCGTAGGCGAGCTTGTAGGTGCCGAGCCCGAGCGCGCGGCCGAACAGCTGGTTGCCGAAACAGATGCCGAAGAACGGCACCCGCGCCTCCAGTACCCGCTTCAGCGCGCCGACGTCGGCGGTGGCCGGGTCGCCCGGCCCGTTGGAGAAGAAGACGCCGTCCGGCTCGACGGCCATGATCTGCTCGAAGGTGGCGGTCGCGGGCAGCACGTGCACCTCGCAGCCGCGCTCCGCCATGCGGTGGGGCGTCATGCCCTTGATGCCCAGGTCGACGGCGGCCACGGTGAACCGCTTCTCGCCCTGGGCGGGGATCACGTAGGTCTCGCCGGTGGAGACCTGCTCGGCCAGGGAGGCTCCGGTCATCTGCGGGGCCTGCCGTACGCGCTCGACGAGCTCCTCGACCGGGACGGTGGGCGCGCTGAAGACGCCCGCCCGCATCGCGCCGCGCTCGCGCAGGTGGCGGGTGAGCGCGCGGGTGCCGCGCAGGGCGATCCCGACCACGCCCTGTTCCTTGAGGTAGGCGTCGAGGGAGCGGTCGGCGCGCCAGTTGGAGACGATGCGGGACGGCTCGCGCACGACGTATCCGGCGACCCAGACCTTCGACGACTCGGGGTCCTCGTCGTTGACCCCGGTGTTGCCGATGTGCGGGGCGGTCATGGCGACGATCTGCCGGTGGTAGGAGGGGTCGGTGAGGGTCTCCTGGTAGCCGGTCATGCCGGTGTTGAAGACCATCTCGCCGAACGTCTCACCCTCGGCGCCGTAGGGGGTTCCCTGGAAGACACGACCGTCTTCCAGGACAAGCACCGCGTTCACATGTGGCTCCCTCTGGTCGTGCACGGGTGTCAAACCAGCTTTCCTTCCAGAACGGTCGGCTTGCCCCGGAGGAAGGTGGCGACGACCCGGCCCGGGAGGGTCATCCCCTCGTACGGGGTGTTGCGGCTCTTGGAGGCGAAGGCGCGCGGGTCGACCTCGGTGCGGGCGCCCGGGTCGTACAGGGTGATGTTGGCCGGGGCGCCGGCCTCGATCGGGTTGCCGTGGCCGGACAGGCGGCCGATCTCGGCGGGCTTGAGCGACATGCGCTCGGCCACGCCCGCCCAGTCGAGCAGGCCGGTGTCGACCATGGCCTCCTGGACGACGCTGAGCGCGGTCTCCAGGCCGATCATGCCCATGGCCGCCGCCGCCCACTCGGTCTCCTTGTCCTCGACCGGGTGCGGCGCGTGGTCGGTGGCGACGACGTCGATGGTGCCGTCGGCCAGGGCCGCGCGCAGCGCCTCGACGTCGGCGCGGGTACGCAGCGGCGGGTTGACCTTGTAGATCGGGTTGTAGGAGCCGTTGGGCGACTCCTCGACCAGTTCATCGGTCAGCAGCAGGTGGTGCGGGGTGACCTCGGCGGTGACGTTCCAGCCCTTGGACTTGGCCCAGCGGATGATCTCCACGGAGCCGGCGGTGGAGACGTGGCAGATGTGCAGGCGGGACCCGACGTGCGCGGCCAGCAGGCAGTCGCGGGCGATGATCGCCTCCTCGGCGACGGCGGGCCAGCCGGCCAGGCCGAGGCGGCCGGAGATGACGCCCTCGTTCATCTGGGCGCCGGAGGTGAGGCGGGGCTCCTGGGCGTGCTGGGCGACGACGCCGTCGAAGGCCTTGACGTACTCCAGCGCGCGGCGCATGAGCACGGCGTCGTCGACGCAGTGGCCGTCGTCGGAGAAGACGCGCACGCGGGCGGCGGAGTCGGCCATGGCGCCGAGCTCGGCCAGTTGCCTGCCCTCCAGGCCGACGGTGACGGCGCCGACGGGCTGCACGTCGCAGTGGCCGCCCTCCTGGCCGAGCCGGTAGACCTGCTCGACGACGCCGGCGGTGTCGGCGACGGGCGAGGTGTTGGCCATGGCGTGCACGGCGGTGTAGCCGCCGCGGGCGGCCGACTGGGTGCCGGTCAGGACGGTCTCGGCGTCCTCGCGGCCGGGCTCGCGCAGGTGGGTGTGGAGGTCGACCAGGCCGGGCAGCGCGATCGCGCCGCGGCCGTCGACGATCTCCTCGGTGCCCTGCAGCCCCGCGCCGATCTCGGTGATGGTTCCGCCGGAGACGCGGATGTCGGCGGGCTCGCCGCCCAGGACGCGGACATTGCGAATGATCATGCGGACTCTCCCCCGAGGAGCAGGTACAGGACGGCCATGCGGGTGGTCACGCCGTTGGCGACCTGCTCGACGATGGTCGAGCGCGGGGAGTCGGCCACGTCGGCGGCGATCTCCATGCCCCGGTTCATCGGGCCGGGGTGCATCACGATGGCGTCGTCCGGCATCTTGGCGAAGCGGTCGCGGTCCAGGCCGTAGCGCCTGGAGTACTCGCGCTCGCTGGGGAAGTAGGCGGCGTTCATGCGCTCCTTCTGCACGCGGAGCATCATGACCACGTCCGACTTGGGCAGCACCGCGTCGAGGTCGTAGGAGACCTCGCAGGGCCAGGTGCCGACGGAGACCGGCAGCAGCGTGGGCGGGGCGACCAGCGTCACGTCGGCGCCGAGCGTGGCCAGCAGCAGCACGTTCGAGCGGGCCACGCGCGAGTGGAGCACGTCGCCCACGATGGTGATCTTGCGGCCTTCCAGCGAGCCGAGGCGGCGGCGCATGGAGAAGGCGTCGAGCAGGGCCTGCGTGGGGTGCTCGTGGGTGCCGTCGCCGGCGTTGACGACGCTGCCGCGCACCCAGTTGGCCAGGCGGTGCGGCGCGCCGGAGGCGCCGTGGCGGATGACGACCGCGTCGGCGCCCATGGCCTCCAGGGTCAGCGCGGTGTCCTTGAGCGACTCGCCCTTGGAGACGCTGGAGCCCTTGGCGGAGAAGTTGATGACGTCGGCCGACAGGCGCTTGGCCGCGGCCTCGAAGCTGATGCGGGTGCGGGTGGAGTCCTCGAAGAACAGGTTGACCACCGTACGGCCGCGCAGTGTCGGCAGCTTCTTGATGGACCGTTCCGAGACGGCCGCCAGTTCCTCCGCGGTGTCGAGGATGAGCAGCGCGTCGTCCTTGGACAGGTCCGCGGCGGAAATGAGGTGCTTGTTCACTTGATCAACTCCACTGCGTCGCGCCCGTCGATTTCGTCGAGGAAGACCTTGACCTTCTCGCTCTTGGCGGTCGGCAGGTTCTTCCCGACGTAGTCGGCGCGGATGGGGAGCTCGCGGTGGCCCCTGTCGACCAGCGTGGCGAGCTGCACGGCCGTCGGGCGGCCCAGGTCGTTGAGCGCGTCGAGCGCGGCGCGGACGGTGCGGCCGGAGTAGAGCACGTCGTCGACGAGCACGACGGTCCTGCCGTCGACGCCGTCCGGCGGAAGCTCGGTGTGGCCGAGGGGGCGGGCGGGCTTGAGCCGCAGATCGTCGCGGTACATCGTGATGTCGATCGAGCCGACGGGGATCTTCACGCCTTCGAACTGCTCGATCCGCTCACCGAGCCGGCGGGCCAGAGTCACGCCGCGGGTCGGGATGCCGAGGAGGACGACGCCGTCGGCGCCCTTGGTGCGCTCGAGGATCTCGTGCGCGATCCGGGTCAGCGCCCGGTGGATGTCCGGGCCTTCGAGAACGGCCCTTGATTCGGACATGGGAAATCATCACCACCTTCCCCGCCTCACGGGACGGGACTTAAAAGGGTGTCGGTCGGGACACACAGTACCAGGCGCCACCAGCCACGATGCGGCGCCCCCTCGGCGCGCTAGCCTGATCGCGCACACCATGTAGTCGGGGGGTCACATTGGGTGCTCAGCTACGCCTGATCAGGCAGCGGATCAAGTCCGTGAAGTCGACCGCGAAGATCACACGAGCTCAGGAGCTGATCGCCTCGTCGCGCGTGGGCAAGGCCCGCGACCGCGCCGACGCGGCGCAGCCGTACGCGCGGGAGATCTCCGCGGCGGTCTCGGCGCTCGTCAGCCACCACATGAAGATGAACCACGCGCTGCTGAACGAGCGGCCGGACACCTCGCGGGTGGCGGTGCTGGTGCTGACCAGCGACCGGGGCTTCGCCGGCGGCTACAACCACAACGTCATCAAGAACGGCCAGGCCCTGCACGCCATGTTCGAGGCGCAGGGCAAGGAGGCGGTCTACTACGTGGTCGGCCGCAAGGGGGTCGACTGGTTCCGCTTCCGGGGCCGGGAGATGGCCGGGCACTGGTCGGGGATGAGCGGCCGGCCGGGCTACGACACCGCCGCCGAGATCGGCAAGACGCTCATCTCGGCGTTCGACATGCCGACCAGGGACGGCGGCGTGGGCGAGGTGCACGTGGTCTACACGGAGTTCGTCACGATGCTCACGCAGACGCCGCGCGTCACCAGGATCCTGCCGCTGCTGGTGGAGGAGGTCGAGGGCGAGGCGGAGGCGGCCCCGGGGCCGCCCAAGGCGCCCTACGAGTTCGATCCCTCGGCGGAGGCGGTGCTGGACGAGATGCTGCAGAAGTACGTGCGCTCGCGGATCTGGTACATGCTGCTGTCGTCGGCGGCGGCCGAGCACGCGGCGCGCCGTACCGCGATGACGGCGGCGACCGAGAACGCGCAGGAGCTCATCGAGAAGCTCACGCGCGAGGCCAACGAGGCGCGGCAGGCGGAGATCACGACGGAGATCACCGAGATCGTCGGCGGCGCGGAGGCGCTCAAGCACTCCTGACGGATTTGGCACAATCGGACAATGCAGTATAAAACCTCCTTCAAGGTCTCTTGGGGGAGGTTTCATCATGGCGCTGTCCGCGCGCGAGCAAACGGTCCTGGACGCGATCGCCCGCCAGATCGCGGTCGAGGACCCGGCGCTGGTCAAGGACCTCTCCGAGCACGGCAGCGGGGTCGTGAGCGCCGAGCGCATCCCCCGGGCCTGGGACGCCTGGCCCGTGGCGCTGATCGCGCTGTGCCTCGCGGTCTTCACGGTCGTGCTGCTGCTGAGCGGTTCACCGTCCGATCTGCCGCATGCCGTGATCAGGTAATTTCCGGACAAGGCCCCGTGTCAGCGCTCTGAGTGCCGGGCACGTCACCGTGAGTCGCACGCGTTCCGCCTGCGGCTTTCCACGGACCGACGTGCACGGGGGCACCGCATGGGGGAACCACGACCGCCCGAGGGCGGTGTCACGACCGCGATTCCCACCGAGACCGCTCCCGGCTCCGGCGGACTCGGGCTCGGCTCGGCCATCGCGCTCATCATCGGCAACGTCGTCGGCACCGGGATCTTCCTGCTGCCCGCCTCGCTGGCCGCCTTCGGCACCGTCAGCCTCATCGCCATGGGCGTGGTCACGATCGGCGCCGTCGCCATGGCGATGGTCTTCGGCAAGCTCGGCGAGCGCATCCCCGCCGGCGGCGGCCCCTACGCCTACGCGCGCAGCGCCTTCGGCGAGTTCGCCGGCTTCTGGAACGCCTGGTCGTTCTGGCTGACGGCGTGGATCGGCAACGCCGCGATCGCCGTCGCCTGGGTCGGCTACGTCCAGTACTTCGCCCAGCAGGTCTTCGGCCTCGACTGGAACGGCGTGCCCATCGCCATCGGGCTGGTCGGCCTGTGGATCCCGGCGGTCGTCAACCTGATGGGCGCCAAAAACATGGCCGCCTTCCAGCTCGTCACCACGATCCTGAAGTTCGCCCCGCTGCTGTTCGTCGGCGTCATCGGGCTCTTCTTCATCCAGGGCGCCAACTTCGGCGCGTTCAACGCCACCGACGGCAACTGGGTCGGCGCCATCTCGATGGCGGGCGCGGTCGCCCTGTTCATCTACTCCGGCGTCGAGAGCGTGTCCATCGCCGCCGAGAAGATCAGGAACCCCGAGCGCAACATCGGCAGGGCCAGCGTCATCGGCGTGCTCGCCTGCGCGGTGCTCTACATCCTGAGCACCGTCGCCGTCATGGGCACCGTGCCGCACGAGCGCCTGGTCAACTCCACGGCGCCCTTCGCCGACGCGCTCAACAACATGTTCGGCGGCTCGGCCGGCGGCATCCTCATGGCCGCCTGCGCGATCATCTCCGGCATCGGCGCGCTGAACGGCTGGACCATGCTGGTGGCCGAGATGCCGCTGGCCGCGGCCAGGGACGGCATGTTCCCGCCGGTCTTCGGCAGGGTCTCGCGCCGGGGCGTGCCTGCCGCGGGCATCCTGGCCGGCACCATCCTGACCTCGGTGATGCTGCTGGTCGGCTACGCCTCGGAGAACGCCTTCAACACCATCGTGCTGCTGGCCTCCTTCACCACGGTCATCCCGTACTTCTTCTCCGCCGCCGCCCAGATCTTCTGGCTGGCCACCGGAGGGCGCCTGGTCGACAAGCGCCGCCTGGCCAGGGACATGGTCATCGCGGTCATCGCGCTGCTGTTCGCGTTCTGGATGGCCTTCGGCTCCGGCGCGGAGGCGGTACTCGGCGGGACGCTCATGCTCCTGGTGGGTGTTCCGGTCTACATCTGGGTCAAGTCCAAGAGGGGCGAGTACGGCCCGCGTGACGCCCGCGTTTCCTGAGGGGATAGAGAAGAAATGACCTTTCACGTCGATTCCGAGGTGGGCAGGCTCCACCAGGTGATGCTGCACAAGCCCGAGCTGGCCCTGAAGCGCCTCACACCCTCCAACAAGGACGAGTTCCTCTTCGACGACGTCCTGTGGGTGCAGCGGGCGCTTGAGGAGCACGAGGAGTGGCAGCAGGTCCTGCGCGACCGCGGCATCACGGTCTACATGCTGGCCGACCTCCTGCGCGAGACCCTCGACATCCCCGAGGCGCGCAAGCACGTGCTGGAGCACGTGGTCGACGAGCGCTGGATCGGCCCGCTGGCCGTGGACGCCGTGCGCAACGTCCTGGACGCCATGCCCTCGGCCGAACTCCAGCAGTACCTGACCGGCGGCATCACCAAGGGCGAGCTGATGGAGCGCGGGGTCGACCCCAAGAGCGTCGCCTACCACGTGCTGGAGGTGTCCGACTTCGTGCTGCCGCCGCTGCCCAACCACCTGTTCACCCGCGACACCTCCTGCTGGATCTACAACGGCGTCTCGATCAACGCCATGAAGAAGAAGGCCCGCCAGGCCGAGACGATCAACCTGGAGGCCGTCTACCGCTACCACCCGGTCTTCGCCGCCGGGTTCCGCCGTCCCGAGGCGGGCGGCTTCAACGTGTGGATGCCCGGCACCGCGGTCGCCCCGGCCACGATGGAAGGCGGGGACGTGCTGGTCATCGGGCGCGGGGCCGTACTCATCGGCATGAGCGAGCGCACCCAGCCGCAGGCGGTGGAGATGCTCGCGCGCAACCTCTTCAAGCACAACGGCGCCAAGAAGATCGTGGCGCTCAACATGCCGAAGGCCCGCGCCTTCATGCACCTCGACACGGTGATGACCAACGTGGACGTGGGCGTGTTCACCAAGTACGCCGGCCTCGGCATGCTGCCCTCCTACACGATCGAGCCCGGTGACAACGACAAGGAACTCAAGGTCACCGACCACCGCCCCGAGGACATGCACAAGGCGATCGCGCGCGCCCTGGACCTGGACGACATCAAGGTCCTGACCGCCCACCAGGACGTCTACGCCGCCGAGCGGGAGCAGTGGGACGACGGCTGCAACGTGCTGGCCATCGAGCCCGGCGTGGTCGTCGCCTACGAGCGCAACACCACCACCAACAACTTCCTCCGCTCGGAGGGCATCGAAGTGATCACCATCAGGGGCAGCGAGCTCGGCAGGGGGCGCGGCGGCCCGCGCTGCATGAGCTGCCCGCTGGAACGCGACGGCATCTGACCTTTCAGGTTCTCGGGGGGAACTTCATGGCATTCAACCTGCGCGGGCGCAGCTTTCTCAAAGAACTGGACTTCACGCCCGAGGAGTTCGGGTTCCTGCTGCGCCTGGCGGCCGACCTGAAGGCGGCCAAGTACGCCGGCGTCGAACAGCAGCGGCTCAAGGGCAAGAACATCGCCCTGATCTTCGAGAAGTCCTCGACCCGCACCCGGTGCGCGTTCGAGGTGGCCGCCCACGACCAGGGCGCGCACGTCACCTACCTGGACCCGTCCGGCTCGCAGATGGGGCACAAGGAGTCGGTCAAGGACACCGCCCGGGTGCTCGGCCGGATGTTCGACGGCATCGAGTACCGGGGCAGCGCCCAGTCGAACGTGGAGGAGCTCGCCCTGTACTCGGGCGTACCGGTGTGGAACGGGCTCACCGACGAGTGGCATCCCACGCAGATGCTCGCCGACATGCTCACCATGAAGGAGCACAGCGACAAACCGCTGCACGACATCTCCTTCGCCTACCTCGGCGACGCCCGCAACAACATGGGCAACTCGCTGCTGGTCACCGGCGCGATGTTCGGCATGGACGTACGGCTGGTCGCCCCCAAGGCGCTGCAGCCCGACCGGCAGATGGTCGTCAAGCCGGCCAAGGATCTCGCCAAGCAGACCGGGGCCACGGTCACCATCACCGACGACGTGGCCAAGGGCGTCAAGGGCGTCGACTACCTCTACACCGACGTGTGGGTGTCGATGGGCGAGCCCAAGGAGGTCTGGGACGAGCGGATCAAGCTGCTGAAGCCGTACCAGATCAACGACAAGGTGGTGAAGGCCACCGGCAACTCCAAGGTGAAGTTCATGCACTGCCTGCCGGCCTTCCACAACCGGGAGACGAAGGTCGGCGAGGACATCTACGAGAAGACCGGCCTGGACGCGCTGGAGGTGACCGAGAGCGTCTTCGAGTCGCCGCGCTCGATCGTCTTCGACGAGGCCGAGAACCGCCTGCACACGATCAAGGCCATCATGGTGGCCACCCTCGGGGACTGACCGCGATGCGCGTCATCGTCGCCCTCGGGGGCAACGCGCTGCTCAAGCGCGGGGACCGGCCGGACGCCGACACCCAGATCGCCAACGTCACCATCGCGGTGAAGACGCTGGCCAAGCTGGCGGAAGAGCACGAGCTGATCATCACCCACGGGAACGGTCCCCAGGTCGGGATGCTGGCGCTGGAGAGCGCCTCCGACGCCAGCCTGTCGCGGCCCTACTCCTTCGACACGCTCGGCGCCGAGACCCAGGGCATGATCGGCTACTGGATGCTGCAGGCCCTGCAGAACGCCCTGCCCGGCCGTCAGGTCATGGCGCTGGTCACCCAGACGCTCGTCTCGGCGGTCGACCCGGCCTTCGACAACCCGACCAAGTTCGTCGGCCAGGTCTACGAGCAGGCCGAGGCCGAGAAGCTGGCCAGGGAGAACGGCTGGGTGGTCAGGCAGGACGGCCCGTACTGGCGCCGCGTGGTGCCTTCTCCGGCGCCGCAGCGCGTGGTGGAGACCCGGCTGATCCGCAAGGCCGTACGCGACGGCGTCGTGGTGGTCTGCGCGGGCGGCGGCGGCATCCCGGTCGTCCGCGACGCCCAGGGCCGGCTGTCCGGGGTCGAGGCCGTCATCGACAAGGACCTGACCGCGTCGATGCTGGCCGAGGCGCTGGACTGCGACGCGTTCCTCATCCTCACCGACGTGCCGAGGGTCATGAAGGACTTCGGCACGCCGCAGCAGAGCGAGATCGGGCACACCACTCCGTACGAACTGCGCTCCATCGACTTCCCCGCCGGCTCGATGGGGCCGAAGGTGGAGGCAGTGTGCAGGTTCGTGGAGACCACGGGTGACATGGCCGCGATCGGCAAACTCGACCAGGCCGTCGAGATCCTCAAGGGGAAGGCGGGCACGATCATCACGCCGAGCGCCACCTGGCCGTTGACGAGCACGCTTTAGTCACATCGGGGCCGGTGGCCCCTTCTTTGGGGAGGTGCCGGTGGCACTGACACAGTTGTTCCGCATCAAGCCGACGGACGAGATCGTCGCGGAGGCCGGCAGGGGCGAGGGCGGCGAGCTACGGCGCACGATGGGCCTGTGGCAGCTCACCCTCTTCAGCGTCGGCGCCACGCTCGGCACGGGCATCTTCGTCATCCTCGGCCAGGCCGTGCCGAAGGCGGGCCCGGCGGTGGTGCTGGCGTTCGTGCTGGCCGCCATCACGGCCCTGTTCTCCGCGCTGAGCTACGCCGAGCTGGCCGGGACCATCCCGGTGTCCGGCTCGTCCTACTCCTACGCCTACGCCACGCTCGGCGAGATCGTGGCCTGGGTCTGCGGCTGGTGTCTCATGCTGGAGTACGCCGTGTCGGTCGCGGCCGTGGCCGTCGGCTGGGGCGAGTACCTCAACACGTTCCTGCAGGGTCTGTTCGGCTGGCAGCTGCCCGCCGAGATCACCCACTCCCCCGGCGACAAGGGCGGCGTCGTCAACGTGACCGCCATCCTCATCGTGCTGCTGTGCACCTGGCTGCTGCTCGGCGGCTCCTCCGAGTCGGCCACCGCCAACGTGGTCTTCGTGCTCATCAAGGTCGCGGTGCTGGCGTTCTTCTGCGTGGTGGCGTTCACCGCCTTCCAGGCGAAGAACTTCACCCCGTTCGCCCCGCTGGGCGTCCTGGGCATCACCGCCGCCGCCTCGCAGGTCTTCTTCTCCTATATCGGCTTCGACGCCGCCTCCACCGCCGGTGAGGAGGCCAAGAACCCCAAGCGCGACCTGCCGCTGGCGATCATCTTCTCCCTGGTGATCGTGACGGCGATCTACGTACTGGTCGCGGTCGCCGCCATCGGCGCCATGCCGTGGACCGACTTCGACCCGGAGAACACCGAGGCCAGCCTCGCCGTCATCGTCGACATGGCCACCGGCGCCACCTGGCCGGGCCTGGTCGTCTCCTTCGGCGCGGTCATCGCCATCGCCAGCGTCGTCCTCACCGTCATGTACGGCCAGACCCGCATCCTGTTCGCGATGTCGCGCGACGGGCTGATCCCGAAGGTGTTCCAGAAGGTCAACCCACGCCGCCAGGTCCCGGTCGCCAACACGCTGATCGTGACGTTGTTCATCAGCGTCCTGGCCGGGCTCATCCCGCTCGGGCAGCTGGCCGAGGCCACCAGCATCGGCACCCTGTTCGCCTTCGCGATCGTCAACGTCGGTGTGATCGTGCTCCGCCGTACCCGGCCCGACCTGCCGCGCAACTTCAAGACACCGCTGTTCCCGATCACGCCGGTCCTCGGTGTGATCATGTGCGTGGTCGTGATGGCGGGCCTGCAGGGCGTCACGTGGCTGGCGTTCGCGCTGTGGATGGCCGTCGGTTTCATCTGCTATTTCCTGTACGGCTACCGCCACTCCAGGCTCCGCACGGAGGTGCCCCGATGAAGATCGAGAACGTGCTGACCGGCTTCATCGCCGAGCCCCGTGGACGCGACGGGCTGGCGCTCGCCGTACTCCTGGCCAGGCAGGCCAGGGCGAAACTGACGGTCGCGACCGTGCAGCCGCCCGCCTGGAACACGCCGGGACCCGCCAAGGCCGACGAGAGCGCCTGGCGCGCCTACCTGCGCGAGCAGGCGGACGCGACGCTGGAGCAGGCCCGCGAGCTGGCCGGCGACGAGGCGGACTACGTCGTCCACACCAACAGGGGCAGCGGCCGCGGCCTGGTGGAGCTGGCCCGCAAGCGCGAGGCGGACGTGGTCGTGATCGGCTCGGCGCCCTCGGGCGCCAAGGGCCGCATCTCGCTCGGCAGCACCGCCGACCAGCTGCTGCACTCCTCGTCGGTTCCGGTACTGCTGGCGCCCAAGAGCTGGTCGGAGGAGCCGCCGGCCGAGTTCGAGCGCCTCACGGTCGCCTACCGGCGCGGCCCCGGCTGCGACCACGCGGTGGCCGAGGCGGCGCGGGCGGCGGTGAGCCTGGACGTGCCGCTGCGGCTGGTCACGCTGGTCCTCAGCAGCGCCAGGAAGGCGAAGATCGAGCAGGAGATGTCCGAACGGCTGCGCGAGCAGGCGGCGGCGGACCTGAAGGCGGCCGCGCGAGGGCAGCGCCGCAAGCTGCAGGTGGACGTGGAGATCCTGGAGGGCAGGAACGTGGCCCAGGCCCTGGGCGCGGCCACGTGGCTGGACGGCGAGCTGATCATCTGCGCGTCGAGTAGTTCCGGGCCGCTGCGCCGGGTCTTTCTGGGCGACACCTCCATCAAAATCGTCAAGGCGGCAACATGCCCCGTGATGATCCTGACTCGAGAGCCATAGCTGGATATCCCTCGTCAAACTATGACGAAGTACTGTTATCAACGGGACAAGAGGGGCGTTTGAGGCGATCCATACCGGACCGGATTCGGCATCTTTTTTCCAATCAGCTTGACCTTCGGCTTAACCCCCTTTACCGTCACTGTGCGTAACCACTTTGCGCGGCGTTCTGGGGTAAACCCGGGGCCATGGCTACCGATGGTGCCGAGCTTGGCACCAGACCCCCCGGTGGCCGGGTCAATCGTCGCAAAGGCGCACAATCTACTGAGAGCAGTACATAACACGAGCCGGGGGGCCACAACGATGCCGTCTGAGTACGCAAAGTCGCTGGGTGCACGACTCCGCGCGATCCGCACCCAGCAGGGGCTTTCCCTGCACGGAGTGGAGGAGAAGTCGCGCGGACGCTGGAAAGCCGTGGTCGTGGGCTCCTATGAGCGCGGCGACCGGGCCGTCACGGTGCAGAAGCTTGCCGAGCTTGCCGACTTCTACGGGGTACCGGTGTCCGAGCTGCTGCCGGGCGGCGCCGCCCCCAGCCCGCTCGGCCCGACACCCAAGCTTGTGATCGACCTCGAGCGTCTGGCGACGCTGCCGAAGGAGAAGGCCGGGGCACTCGCCCGGTACGCGGCGACGATCCAGTCGCAGCGCGGTGACTACAACGGCAAGGTGCTCTCGATCCGGCAGGAGGACCTGCGCTCCCTTGCCGTGATCTATGACAAGTCGCCGAGTGAGCTGACCGAGGAACTGATCAGCTGGGGCGTACTCGACGCCGAGGCCCGGCGGGCGGTCGAGTCGTTCTGACCTGGTTCGTGAGAGGGCGCGCCTGAACACCTCAGGCGCGCCTTTCGCGCTTCCCCGGGGGCTTTGCGGTGTCCGCCGTGGCCGGGGTGCGGCCATGTGGGCTCCCGGGGGCTTGGGGAGCCGCAGGATCTCCAGGCCGGGCATCCAGCGGAACCCCGTGCGCTCGCCACACACGAGCTCAGGAACACGCGGGCTCGCGAGCTCCGGGACGCTCGACCTCGCCCGGGGCTTGAGGGCCGCAACGGCCGAGGCGCACCGGCTCGCCGGCCCCCTGGAGCCTCTGGGCCGGGAGGGTGCCGCGTGGTTGGGCTGGTTGTGGGCTTGGCCGGTCAGCAGTGCGCCGTTGCAGCGGGCACCACGTCCGACGTGAGAAGCGATCCCCACGATCGGCGCCCGCTCACGACGGCGGGTGGGGTGGGGGCGGCTGTGCCGTAACGGAGGGAAATCTGGACACCCACCGCCGCTGCCAGGGGGTTTCGACGGCGCGGGGGTGGTGGTGGGCGCGGGTCCAGGCGATCGCGTCGGCGGGGGCGAGGCCGGACAGCACGGCGAGGCACGACAGGACGGTGCCGGTGCGACCCACTCCGCCTCCGCAGGCGACCTCGGCGTGTTCGCCCGCCTGGAGCCGTTCGTGCAGGGCCCGGATCAGGCGGACCGCTTCGACCGTGTCGCGTGGCAGCAGAAAGTCCGGCCAGTCGATCCAGTCGTGCGGCCAGGTGTGCTCGTGCTTGCGTCGTAGCTTGGAGGTGCCGAGGTACAGGCCGTAGCCGGGGTTCGGTCCCTCGGGTGCGGGGTTGCGCAGCCCGCGCCCGCGCACCCAGCCACCGTCCGGCAGTTGGATCGCGCCGGTGAGTCGATCGTTCATCCGGCGACGATAGACCCGGCCGCTCCCCCTGGGCCCTGCCCAGACGCGGCGGCCGGTGCGGTCGACGACATCGGTGACCGCACCGACCAGGCATGAAGGCGCTCGCCCCAGGCCAGATCGGCCCATAGCGAAACCACCAAGCTCTGCTCAGAGCAGCGGGCTTCGGCCACATCTGCCAGCCGCCTGCGCACGCGCCGCCTGCGCCCACCACTGCCGCCCCTCGCGATGGCTGTTACCCCGTTGCTGTCGCCGCCAGGTGCCCGATGGCGTGCTGCCGCTGGGCAGGCGGCGCGGACCCGATAGAGCGCTGTTGCCGGGCAGGCGGCGCAGCCCGGATGGCGAGCTGTCGTCGGCCAGCGGAGGGCGCCTGATGGTGTGCTGTCGCTGGGCGGTGCTGCGGGTGGCTGGGTGGCCGCTAGCAGCCCGGGTATGCGCCTGCCCGCCTGCGCGGGGCGCTGTTGTCCTTGGCGGCTTCGGTGGGCGGCTCGTCGGTGGGTGGGTCGTCGGTTGGGTGATCCGGATTGCCGGGGGAAGCGGCCTCCGTAGTGGCCTGGGGCATTTTGCGGGCGCCCGGGGCGGACCGGGAGCGCGCTGGGATGGTGGTTGGGGTGCCCCCTCGCCGGTAGCGGGAGCCGGCATGGGGGAAGGCCATGCCGTGGTGCTCGTGCTAGCCGGCGAGGGGGATGTCCATGGGGAGCTGGGGCTGGGCGGGGACGCCCAGGAGGGACTCGGCCGTCGTGACGAAGGTCTCGGCCTCGGCCAGGAGTTCGTCGGCGTCGGCCGAGGTGATGCCGCGGACCACGCCCGCCTCGGCAGCCGCGCGCTTGGCGGCGCTCTGCGCGAAGTAGGCGGCCCACGGGGCAAGGTCGGGTTCGGCTTCGGGCAGGAGCTCCCAGGCGCTGCGCAGGCGGCGTCTGCGGCCCTCCATCGGCCTCGGGTGGGCGGCCAGGATCGCGGCGGACGCTCTCAGCGCCGCCAGGTGGGCCGCCACATATCGTGTCGCCGGGGTGCGGGCCGTCATCGCCTCAGCCAGGCAGGCACGTGAATCCGCCAGGTGTGCCCGCACCGCGGGCGACAGCCGGGGGCCGGTGTTGTCTGTCTGCCGTCGGGACATCTTGCGCGCCTCCTTGGGGTTATGAGGGCTTCCGGCGTTTCCACCGGTGGTGCTAACAATTTCAGAGCCCACCGACATTTCCGCCGGGCGGCCGGACGAGGAGCTTCCCCTCACCCCGTCCGGCCGGGACGCGCCCACTCGTCTCCGCCGACGACGAGGACACGCCCTTCGCCCGTGGACCCTGATCGCGGACCCCGCCATGGGGGAGGCGGTTCGCCCGCGACCAGGACCTGCAGACGCGAGCCGCGAGCCCCGCGTCCAGCATCGAACATAATTTCGATCACGTTGGATGTCAACCAATTCTGCGAACACGGGTTCGATCAGCGACAGGCATCCCAGCTCCGGCACCCCGCCCCCTGCCGACGCCACCCGATACACCCCCACCCCGCCCCGGGCGGCTCACAGCCCTGCCCGGGAGGCGGGACCCGCCCTCCGGGGCCTCATCCACGGTGTCGAGGAGCCGCAACGCTCCATCGGGTACGCGCCGCGAAGAAGAGCCGCGCCACAACCCCTGGCCACCCGGCACGAGGGGCCGGACACGAAGCATCGCGCCGAGAAGCGTTGGTGATCGTTTGCTCGGGGTTGGGGAGCGCTTTACCGG
The DNA here is from genome assembly GCF_044457485.1 of Nonomuraea sp. NPDC050540. Lineage (NCBI taxonomy): Bacteria > Bacillati > Actinomycetota > Actinomycetes > Streptosporangiales > Streptosporangiaceae > Nonomuraea > Nonomuraea sp. NPDC050540. Next base: position 433,956 of record NZ_JBITHA010000003.1, on the reverse strand, counting down.
GCGTAGGGGTGGGACGCGGAGGATCTGGCACGCAATTACCGACAATAGGAGCATTGCGTGCGATTCCCCCTTCGAGGCGCGGTCATCGCCGCGGCCATAGCCGTCCTCAGCGGGACCCAAGCCGTCGCCTTCGCCGGCACGCGAGCCGCCGAACCCCCCGCCGCGGACTCGGCCTCCGGCGGCCGGTCCGTCGACGTGCAGCTGCTGTCCCTCACGGACTTCCACGGCTACATCCGTCCCCACACCGACGCCGGCAACGGCACCATCAAGGACGCCCAGGGCAAGACCATCGTGGTGGGCGGCGCGCCGTACATCGCGACGCATCTCGGCAACCTGCGCCAGGGCAAGCGCAACACCGTCACCTTCACCACGGGAGACAGTTTCAGCGGCTGGCCGCCGGAGGTGGCCAGGCTGGCCGACGAGCCGACGATCGAGTTCCTGAACAAGATCGGCGTGGACTTCTCGGCCGTGGGCAACCATGAGCTGGACATCTCGCTGGAGTTCCTGCGTGACCACATGGGCCGCGGCAAGTGCTTCGGGCAGCGTGGCGTGGACAGCTGTTTCACCGACTCCGACGGGCGCCGATTCCGCGGCGCGCGCTTCGACTTCTCCGCGGCCAACGTGACGCGCAAGGGAAGCACGCGGCCGGTGCTCAAGCCCTATGTGATCAAGTACTTCCAGGGAGTGCCGGTCGGGTTCATCAACCTGACGACCACGACGACGGTGGACGGCTCGACCTCGTTCCAGCCGTCGCTGGACAACCTGCCGCTGGTGGAGACGGCCGACAAGTACGTGGCCGAGCTCAAGCGGCGCGGCGTCGAGGCGATCGTGGCCAACGTCCACGAAGGCGGTACGGCCGGCGACGTCTACGACCGGTGCAACGCCAACCCCACCGGCCCGGTCATCGACTTCGCCCGCCAGGCCTCGGCCGAGATCGACGCGATCGTGACGGGCCACTGGCACGCGCCGTTCAACTGCTCGATCCCCGACCCGGAGGGCAACCCGCGCCCGGTCGTCGAGGCCGCCTTCCACGGCAAGCTGATCAACGAGATCAACCTGAAGATCGACCGCCGCAGCCGCGAGGTGATCCGCTCGGCCACGGTCTCCACGAACCACCCGGTCACCAGGGACGTCCCCGCCGACCCCGCGATGGTCAAGCTGGTCGACCACTGGGTGGCGGCCGAGAAGGGCGTCTCCGCCCGCCAGGTCGGTACGATCACCGGCGACCTGACCAGGACCCGCGACGCCGACGGCGAGAGCACGCTCGGCAACGTGCTGGCCGACGCCGAGCGCGCCGACAGCGCCGACGCCGACCTGGCCATGGTGGCGGTGGCGCCGGCGAAGGGCTCGAACTCGTTGCGCGGCGACCTGCGCTTCGCCAAGGGCGCCGACCCGGCCGACGGCGACGGCAAGGTGCTGTTCGGCGAGGCTTGGAACACCTGGGGCTACGCCAACCCGGTGGTCACCGCGACCGTCAAGGGCGGCCAGATCGACCAGGCGCTCGAGCAGCAGTGGCAGACGCAGCCCGACGGGACGATCCGGTTCGCCCCGCTGGCCGTATCAGGAAATGTCCGCTTCTCGTATGACGTGAGCAAGCCGGTCGGCGAGCGCGTCCAGAACGTGCTCATCGACGGCAGGCCGCTCGACCCGGCCCGCGGCTACCGGCTGGCCGCCCTGGCCTACACGCTGATCGGCGCCGACGGCTACAGCGCCTTCGCCGGGTACACGGACGCGGTCCGCGGCAGCCGGGACTACGAGGCCTTCCGCGCTTTCCTCGCGAAGGGCCCCGTCTCCCCGCCCGCCCTGGACCGCGCCGTCGCCGTGAACGCCGCTTCCTGACCCGTGCTCAGACGCTGATCGCGCCCGAAGGGCACTGCTGGACGGCCCGCCGTACCAGAGCCTCCTGCCCTTCCGGAACGGGTGAGACGAGCACCACGACGGTGCCCTCCTCCTCGCTCTGGTCGAACACCTCGGGCGCGGTCAGCGCGCACATGCCGGCTCCGATGCAGACGTCCGTGTCCGCTTTGATCTCCATGCCTACCTCTCTACCAGGTCACGGGGAGGCGGTGCACGCCATAGATGGCCATGTCCGAGCGCATCGGCACCTCCGACGGCGCGCACGCCAGCCGCAGCCCGGGAAAACGCCGCAGCAGCGCGGGGAAGGCGATGCGCATCTCGATCCTGGCCAGTTGCTGGCCGAGGCACTGGTGGATGCCGTGCCCGAAGGTCAGGTGGCCGCTGGTGGCACGGGTGAGGTCGAGCCGGTCGGGCGCCTCGAAGTGGGCGGAGTCGCGGTTGGCCGAGGACAGCGAGATCGTGACCGACTCCCCCGCCTTGATCTGGTGGCCCTCGATCTCCACGTCCTCCAGCGCCGCCCTGATCGGGCCGGCGTGGATGATCGTGAGGTAGCGGAGCAGTTCCTCGACCCCGTTGTCCACCGCCGAGGGGTCGTCGCGCATGAGCGCGAGCTGGTCCGGGTTGGTGAGCAGGGCGTAGGTGCCGAGGCCGAGCATGTTCGCGGTGGTCTCGTGACCGGCGATGAGCAGCAGGAACGCCACGCCGAGCAGTTCGTCGTCCTCCAGGTCGAGCAGCCCGCTGAGCAGCGCCTCGTCGGGCTGGGCGCGCTTCTTCGCGATGAGCCCGTACAGGTATCCGGCCAGGTCCTGGTAGGCGGCGATCATCACGTCGGCCTCGCCGTCGAACGACAGCAGCGTGGCCGAGTCGCGCTGGAAGGTCTCCCTGTCCTCGTACGGCACGCCGAGCAGCTCGCAGATGACCAGCGACGGGATCGGCAGCGCGAAGTCCTTGACCAGGTCGGCCGGCGCCGTCATGGCGTCGAGCCGCTCCTCGGTGATCTCGGCGATCCGCGGCTCCAGCCCTTTCATCCGCCGGACCGTGAACTGGCCGGTCAGCAGCTTGCGGTAGCGGGTGTGGTCGGGCGGGTCCATCCGCAGGAACATCCCCGCCGGCGGCTTGCTGTTCGGCATCTGCTTCTTGAACTTCTCCGCGATCGCCGCCCGCGACGGGACGGCCTGGTGCTGGAGCTCCATCCGGTTGCTGAAGCGGTTGTCGGCGAGGATGGCGCGGGCGACGCCGTATCCGGTGACGAGCCAGCCCTCGTGGCCGTCCGGGTAGGTCATGCGGTGCACGGAGCCCTGCTCCCTCAGGACGCCGAACTCGTCGGGCGGGTCGAGCGGCCGCTGCCGCCGCATGGGAAAGGTTGTCATGAGTCCAGAAAACCTCAGTTGATGTAATTTTTCAATGGATGCAAATCATAAGGCAGTGTAGAGTTTCGCCATGACGGGGCTACGCGAGCGCAAGAAGGTGCGCACCAGGCACGCGCTGATCGAGGCGGCGCTCCGGCTCTTCGCCGAGAAGGGCTACGAGGAGACCACACTGGCCGAGATCGCCGCGGCGGCCGACGTGTCGACACGCACGTTCTTCAGCTACTTCGACAGCAAGGAAGACGTGCTCTTCCATGACGGCGGCCTGCGGCTGGAGGCCGTACTCGACATGGTCAGGCAGCACCCGCCCGGCGAGCCGATCGGCGACCTTCTGCTGCGGGTGTGCGAGACCAGCCTGAACTGGACGGCCAAGGAGGACCTCGCGATCGACCTGAGCCCCGAGCGGGCCAACCTGATCATGAGCGTGCCCGCCCTGCAGGCCAAGGCGCTGCATCTGCTGTTCGACAGCCAGTTGCGGCTGGCCAAGGCGCTGCACGAGGCCTACCCGGACGAGCTCGACCTCCTGGAGGCGGCCACGATCGTCGGCTCCCTGGTGGGGGCGGCCAAGCTGACCGTGATGGCGGCCATGGACCGGGGCGACTCGCTGGAAGTGGTCTGGCAGGCCGCCCGCACCGCCGCCACCGTGACCATCAGCCGGTTGCGCTAGCCGGGACCCAGGCCGATGAGGGTCATGATCGTCACCGCCGCCGCGGCGCGCGCCCACGACTCGGGGGGCAACGGCTCGACGATCAGCGGGCAGCCGCCCGCCGCCCCGAACGCCTGCGGGCCGTAGGCGGCCCGCAGATCCCTCTCCAGTACGGCCACACTGTCCCCGGTGACCACGACCTTCTCGGGCCCGAACATGTTGACCATGGCCGCGATGCCCCGCCCCACCGCCCGTCCGGCCGCGGCGAACGACTCCAGCGCCGCGCGCTCGCCCGCCTGGGCCAGGGCCATGGCGCCGGGCAGGTCCAGGGCGGCCCGGCCGGTCGCGGCGCGGATCCGGGCCACGACGGCGGGCTCGGCGGCGATCGCCTCGACACAGCCCCGGCCTCCGCAGTGACAGCGCGGGCCGGCGTCGTCCACCGGGACGTGGCCGATCTCGCCGGCCACGCCGTATCCCCCCTCGACCAGCGTGCCGTTGACCACGAGCCCGCAGCCGACCCCCTCGCCCACCGTCACCAGCGCGAACGAGCGGGTTCCCGCTCCCTCCCCGAACCACTGCTCGGCGACGGTCAGCGCCCTGACGTCGTTCTCGACGGTGGCCGGCAGGCCGGTCGCCTCGCGCACGAGCGCCGCGAGCGGCACGTCGCGCCAGCCCGGGTACGGCCCGCGCCGCACCGTGCCGGAGCCCCGGTCCACCTCCCCCGGCACCGCCACACCGACCCGCCGCACCAGGGCGCCGGGCTCGCCCACGACGGCGACGGCACGGGCGATGGCGGCCACCGCGGCGGCCACGTCGGCGCCGGGCAGGGGGACCTGGTGCGCGGCCCGCACCCCGGCCCGCAGGTCCGCCAGCACCACGACCAGTTCCCCCGCCCGCAGCCACACCCCGGCGAAGAACTCCCGATCGGCCCGTACGGCCAGCGGCGCCGCCGGCCGTCCCGACCCGGCCGAGGCCGGCCCGACGGGCAGTTCGTCCAGGTACCCGGCGGCCAGGATGGGCCGGACCACTTTGGTGACCGCCGCCGTCGACAGCCCCGTCACCCGCGACACCTCGGTCCTGGAGATCGGCCCGCGGGTGAGCACGGTGGCGAAGACGGCGGTGGCCGCGGGCGTCAGCGTGACGCGGTCCATGCGGCTCAGACCCGCACCGGCAGGCCCGTCTCGATGGACGTGTTGGCCGCGATGCCGATCCCGGCGGCGCGGATGCCGTCGGTGTAGTCGGCGCGGCGGCCCAGCGGGTCGGGGGCCGGCGTGCCGAACAGGTCGTCGAGCAGGAGCCGGTCGCCGCCGCCGTGCCCGCCGGAGCCGGTCGGGATCTCGATCTCCTCGGCGGGTTCCCAGTGGCGCTGCAGGACGAGGCGCTCGCCGCGTACCCGGCCCTCGGTGAGCCGCCTGGCGCCCTTGCCGAGCTTGGCGGCGGAGCCGGGGTCGGCCCATTCGCGTTCGACGACGTCGAGCTCGATCCGGCCGAGCGTGCCGTTGAGCGCGACCCGGTAGCCCTCCCAGGGCGCGTGCGCGTGCAGCGAGTAGGTCAGCAGGGCCCGGGAGTCGTAGCGGACGAGCACCGCCATGTTGTCCTCGATGTTCACGCCGGGGGCGAAGACGTCCTGGTCGCGGTGGTAGCCGTCCTCGTGCTCGGCCTGGAGGTAGAGGGTTTCGAGGCGGGGGTCGGCGGCGAGGTCGATGGAGAAGCGGTCGGCGCCGATGAGGCCGGAGCCCCGGCTGCGGGGCGGGCGCGGGCCCGGCGCGTTGGCGGGGCCGTAGAAGCGCAGGTCGCCTTGCGCGTAGACGGTCCGCGGGGCGGCGGCCAGCCACCAGTTGACCAGGTCGAAGTGGTGGCCGGACTTGTGCACGAGCAGGCCGCCGGAGTTGGCCTTGTCGCGGTGCCAGCGGCGGAAGTAGTCGGCGCCGTGCATGGTGTCGAGCAGCCATTCGAAGTGCACGGAGGTGACCTCGCCGATGGCGCCCTCGGCGACCAGGCGCTTCACCGCGGAGTTGCGCGGCGAGTAGCGGTAGTTGAACGTGATCGTCACGTCTCCCGCGGCCTTGGCGATGGCCCGGCAGCCCTCGGCCGTGGTGGCGAGGGGCTTCTCGACGATGACGGCGCAGCCGCGTTCCAGGGCGGCGACGGCGTAGACGTGGTGGGTGCGGTCGGGGCTGGTGACGATGACGACGTCGGGGCGCGCCCGGTCGAGCATCTGGCCGAAGTCCCGGTAGGCGGGCACGTCGGCGCCGTAGGAGGCCATGCGGGAGGCGTTGGTGTCGCAGAAGGCGACCAGGTCCCCGGCGTGGTTCCAGTCGCCTCTCAGGGCGTTGACGTACATCCCGGCGCGGTGTCCGAGTCCGACGACGGCGTAGCGGCGGGTCACGGCTGCTCCTTGCGCAGGCGGATGAGGGCGCTGGCGTAGTCGTCGCCGGGGAAGGGGGGCAGCAGGCCCCGGGAGGTCAGCAGCACGCCGTGGTGGACGGCGCCGGTGTCCTCGTCGCGGTAGCGGGCGTCGGGGTCGAGCCCGGACAGGCGCAGGGGCACGCCGGGCGCGCCGAACGCGGCGCGGCGCCTGAAGGCGAGCACGACGACGCGCTCGCCGAGCGTGTACTGCACGGCCTCGCGCAGCCGGTGCAGCTCGCCGTGCTGGACGACCGGGCGGATGTCCTTGTAGACGGCGACCAGTTCGGCGGCCTCGTCGAGCTCCCGCTCGCTCCAGTTCGGCAGGTCGCCGCCGAGTCCGAGCACGCCGGCCATGGCCACGTGGAAGCGGAAGGCGAGCGGGACGCGCCGGCCGGTGATCGGGTTGGGGCTGTCGGTGACCCAGGCCGCCATCGCGCCGGCGGGGTAGATCTGGGTGAAGCCGTGCTGGATGGACAGGCGGTCGGCGGCGTCGGTGTTGTCGGAGGTCCAGACCTGGTCGGTGCGGGCCATGATGCCGAGGTCGGTACGCCCGCCGCCGCCCGAGCAGGCCTCCACGCGCAGGTGCGGGTGGTCGGCGCGCAGCCGGTCGAGGATGGAGTAGACGGCCCGCACGTGGCCGACCAGCAGGTCGCCCGGGTCGGCCTGGGTGAAGGTGCGGTTGCAGTCCCACTTGAGGAAGTCGATGGCGTGCTCGCTGACCAGCCGGTGCAGCCACTTGTGCGCCCAGTCGGCCACCTCGGGGCGGGAGAAGTCGAGCAGGAGCTGGTGGCGCAGCTCGGTGCGCGGCCGTCCCGGCATGTGCACGACCCAGTCGGGGTGCTCGCGGTAGAGGTCGCTGTCGGGGTTGACCATCTCGGGCTCCACCCACAGCCCGAACTTCATGCCGAGCCCATGGACCTCCTCGATGAGCGGCGTCAGCCCGTGCGGGAAGCGCCCGGGGTTGGGCCACCAGTCGCCGAGCCCGGCCCGGTCGCTGGTGCGCCCGCCGAACCAGGCGTCGTCCATGACGAACACCTCGGCCCCGACCCGCGCGGCCAGCGCCGCCATGCGCTTCTGGCTCTCCTCGCCGACGTCGAAGCCGACGGCCTCCCACGAGTTGTAGAGCAGGGGCCGCAGCTCGCCGGCGGCCGGACGGACGTGCTCGTTGACATAGCGATGCCAGGTACGGCTGGCGCCCCCGAACCCGCCGTCGGAGTAGAGCCCGGCGAAGACCGGCGTGCTCCACTCGGTCCCCTGCCAGGACACCCCTTCGTGGCCGAACCCGCCGGTCCAGCCGGTGCGCCCGGAAGGGGTGCGGCCGATGGTGACGCGCCAGCTCCCGCTCCAGGCCAGGGCGCCGCTCCAGACCTCGCCGTGCTCCTCGCCCGCGTCACCGGCGTCCACCATGAGCCAGGGGTTGGCCTGGTGGCTGGTGATGCCGCGCCGGCTGGTCAGCACGGTCTCGCCGACGGGCAGCTCCACGCGGCGCACCGCGTTCTCGGCGGCCCATCCGCCGCTGGCGTGGCTGAGCCGGTATCCGGGCAGCGGGGGCGGGTTCCAGGCGGCCGAGTCGCAGCGCAGCAGCGTGACGGGCTCCTCGGAGCGGATCTCCGTCCAGCGCTCCACCACGTCGGCGTCCGCGTACACGCGGTAGTGCAGCGCCACCTCCACCGGATGGGCGCGGTCGCGCATGAGGATCGTCAGGTGGCCGTCCTCGATCTCGTGCCCGGTGTGCTGCCACTCCACGCCGGTGTCGCCGTTGGCGAAGCGGATCTGCAGGGAGGCGGCGCCGTAGCGGGCGCCGGCCTCGGTGAGGAGTTCCTCGGCCACGCCGGATTCGTCGAAACTGCTGGCCCTGAACGGCGCGGCCCCGGGCAGCGCGGCGGCCTGCACGGGTGTGAGCCTCGGCCCCCAGTGCAGGCAGGCGGGCACGTCGTCGTCGGTGAGCCCGATGACGTAGCTGGTGCGTGGAGTGGTGAGCGACCAGCGGCGTCGCGAGGGGTCGAAAGCGATGAGGCTCATGATCTGGAGCCTAGGCACGGCCTCGCGCGAATTCAATTCTTGACGAAGTTAATTACTGCTACTATGCGGCCATGCTGGATCCCTCGCGCGGGCGGGCGGCGACGATCACGAGCCCGGCCTCCGCCACCGTCTTCACCATGGTCCTGACGCAGGGTCCGGTCTCCCGCGTGGAGATCGCCAGGCGCACCGGCCTGTCGTCGGCGGCCGTCACCAAGGCGGCGAGGCCGTTCATCGACGCGGGATACCTCTTCGAGATGGCGGCCACCGAGCGTACCGGCCCCGGCGCGGGGCGCCCGGCCAGCCCTCTGGCCATCCACCCCGACCGGGAGTTCTTCGCCGGAGTGAAGATCACCGACGACGACCTCATCGGCGTCGTCACCGACCTGCGCGCCCAGGTCGTCGAGGAGGCCCACCGGCCGCTGACCGCGCGCACGCCCGAGCACGTGGTGACGGAGCTCAAGGCGCTCACCGGCGAGCTGCTCGGCCGCGCGCCCGGCTACCGCGAACGCTGCCACTCGCTCGGCCTGGCCATCTCCGGCGACGTCGACAAGAGCACCGGGCTGGTGCGCTACTCCCCCTTCCTGCGCTGGCGCGAGGTGCCGCTCGGCGAGCTGGCCGGGGCCGCGACCGGCCTGACCGTCACCGTGGAGAACGACGTCAAGGCGCTCACCGTGGCCGAGCACTGGTTCGGCGAGGGCGTGGGCGCCTCGTCGTTCGCGCTGGTCACGGTCGGGCTCGGCATCGGCTGCGCGGTCGTCGTGGACGACCGCCTGGTGGCGGGGGCGCGCGGCGTGGCCGGCGAGATCGGGCACGTGCCGGTCGGCGGCGACAGCCCTCCGTGCCACTGCGGCGGCCACGGCTGCGTGGAGGCCATCGCGGGCACCCCGGCCGTCGTCGCGGCGGCCCGCGCGGCGCTGGGCGACGACACGCTGACGCTCGACGCCGCCATGGCCGCGGCGCGTTCGGGCTCGCCGGCCGCCATGGCGGTCTTCGCCCGCGCGGGCGAGACGATCGGGCGGGCGATGGCGGCCATGGCCAACCTCATCGGCCCCGAGCGCATCATCGTCAGCGGCGACATGCCGGGGCTGGCGGCCTATGAGCTGTTCGAGGACCAGCTCCGCGCGGCCTTCGCCCAGCAGGCCTTCGGCGCGGCGGCCGACTGCCGCCTGGTCCTGCGGCCCTCGCCGTTCGAGCAGTGGGCCCGCGGCGCCGCCGCGGTGGCCATCCAGACCCTCTTCACCCTCCAGGAGAGATGAGTGACCGCGACCATCTGGCAGCCCCACGACACCGCCGCGGCCTCGGGCGTGGTGGAGATCCCCCTGGGCCTCGGCGACCTGGTGGCCCAGGCGAGCGCGGTGGCCGTGGACGCCGCCGACGCGCCCGTCGAGCTGGCGTGGGAGGTCGTGCCCACCGGCGACGGCGTGGTGGAGGTGCGGGTGACGCCCGGGGCGCCGGCGGCGGTGCGCGTGGCGTGGCGCGTGCCGTGCGTGGACGTGACCGCCTTCTGGGCGCCCGACAGCGGCGAGCACCGGGGCCTGCCGCCGTTCTGGCGCCGCCCGCGCCGGACCTCGCTGGAGAAGGGCGCGCCGGTGGGCGCGCTGATCGGCGCGGGCGACGTGTCGGTGTGCACGTACGCGGTGGCCGAGGTCGTGCGGCCGGTGCTGATCCGCACCGGCGTGGTCGAGGAGACGGGTGACTTCGGCTTCTGGGCCGAGCATCGGGCCGCCCCGGGGGCCGGCCTCGTGCTGCGGCTCGACCTCGGCGGCAGGCACTTCGCCGACACGCTGGCCGGCGTCGCCGCCTGGTGGTCGGCCGGGCGCGGCGCGCGGGAGGTTCCGCGCGCCGCGCGGATGCCCGCCTACTCCACCTGGTACGCCATGCAGCAGCACGTGAGCGCCGAAAGCGTGGAACGCCAGGCCGCGGCCGCCGCCGCCCTGGGCTGCGAGGCGATCATCGTGGACGACGGCTGGCACAGCGACGACCGGGGCCGGGGTTACGGCTACGTCGGCGAGTGGCTTCCCTCCCCCACCGCATTCCCCGACATTTCCGGGCACGTCGCCAAAGTCCGCGCCCACGGCCTCGCCTACCTGCTCTGGTACGCGCTCCCCTTCGTCGGCCGCCACACCCCGCTCTGGGACCGGGTCCAGGACTACAGCCTCACCTACAAACCGCACATGAACGCCGTCGTCGTCGACCCCCGCTACCCCCACATCCGCGACCTGCTCACCGGCAACCTCGCCCGCGCCGTCGAGGAGTGGGGCATGGACGGGCTCAAGATCGACTTCATCGACCAGTTCGCCGTCGAGGACCCGCCGGAGCCCGGCCCCGAGGCCGACTGCGCCACGGTCGACGAGGGCGTGCGCCTCCTGCTGGACGAGCTGGGCGCGCGCCTGCCCGCGGACGCGCCGATCGAGCTGCGGCAGCCCTACGTCAGCCCGGGGCTCTGGCGGCACGCCGCGATGGTGCGCGCCTCCGACTGCCCGCTCAGCGCACTGCACAACCGCCAGCGCACGATCGACCTGCGCCTGGTCGCGGGGCCGCTGGCCGTACACGCGGACATGATGATGTGGCACCCGGCGGAGAGCGCCGAGCGCGTCGCCGTGCAGCTGATCAACGTGTTGTTCGCGGTGCCGCAGATCTCCGTGGACCTCACCGCGCAGAGCGCCGCGCAGACGGCGGCGCTGCGCTTCTGGCTGGCGTTCGTGAAGGAGCACGCCGAGGTGCTGCAGCGCGGGCAGCTGCGCCCGTCGCGGCCCGACCTGCAGTATCCGCTGGTCACCGCGCGGGGCGACGGCGTGGTGATCGCCGCGCGCTACGCGCCGGTGCCGGTTGCGGTGCCCTCGTCGGGCACGCTGTGGCTGGCCAACGCCGACGACGACACCGCCGTCCTGCTGACCTCCGCCCTCGCCGGTACGGCCCGCGCCACCGTCCACGACTGCCGCGGCGAGGTCGTGGGCCGGGGCACGCACACGTTCGAGGCCGCCGGCACGCACCGGATCACGGTGCCCACCGGCGGCCTGCTGAAGCTGGTCAGATCTGGATGACCGACAGCACGTTGCCGGCCGGGTCGGTGAACCACGCGATCGGCGGCCCGCCGGCCCGCATGACGCCGTTGGCCTCCTGCTCGAAGCCCGGATAGCGGACGAACTCCACGCCGCGCTCGCCGAGCCGCTCGACGGCCTTGTCGATGTCGTCGACCGGGAAGTTCAGGATGGTGTAGCCGGCGGGCTCGTGGGCCTCGCCCTTGGGATAGACGAGGGTGTCGCGATCGCCGGCGAGGTGCAGGGTGAGCATCCCGTTCTCCTCCGAGACCCGCAGGCCGAGCACGCCCTCGTAGAACGCCTTGGCCCTGGGCACGTCGTCGACGGAGAACCCGCTGAACGCCTTGGTCTGGCCGAACATCACTTCGCCTCCATTTCCGCGCGGTGCTCGGGGCTGAGCTGGATGACCTGGACGTAGTTGCCGTCGGGGTCGATCGCGGTGGCGAACAGGCTGCCGTCGCGCTCCTCCAGCGGAGCCAGCCAGGTCACCCCGAGGCCCTCCATGCGGGCGGTGACCTCTCTCGCATCGTCCACCTGGAAGTTGAGTATCATCCTGGCGGGCTCCGGGTTCTTGGCGCTGACGTCGGCACGCCGGTCGAAGAGCACGCCGAACGTGCCGAAGCGCAGGAAGAGGTAGTCGCCGAGGTCGGCCTTCTCGGCCGGCTCCAGCGCCGCGGCGTACCAGTCGCTGAGCCGGACCGGGTCGGTGCTGGCCAGCAGCATGCTGTCCAGGGCGGGGCTGGTCATGTCTTCCTCCAGGGTCGTGGATCGCTTTCCCGTACAGACCCCGGAGGAAGCCGGAACTCATCGGTGGCGGTCGAAGAACTGTGCCTGATAGAGCGAGGGCGGCAGCAGGCCCGGCCGGTTGGCGCCCTCGATGTAGCCCGCGGGCTGGGCGAACGGGCCGTCGCCGGTGATCGTCCCGCGGCAGCCGATGGCGTAGTTCTGGGCCGTGGGCGGTTTCTGGACGATCAGCCTGCTGGTGGACACGTCGCAGTTCCAGGCGACGGAATGGGCCGCCGACCAGCCGTGCGAGGTGCCGTAGCGGCCGCGGTTGTACAGGCCGAGCGTGTAGTCGTGATGCGGGTCGAGGTCGCGGCGGTCGTGGCGCACGAGGGCGGACTGCCAGAGGGCGCCCGCCCGTGCGGGCGCCGGGCCCGCGGCGGCGAACGCCAGCGCGCCGCCGGCGGCCAGTATCCCGCGTCTGGTGAGATCCATGCTCCGCTCCTACCTGATGACGATCTTGTCGAGCTCGGGCGTCCTGGCGGTGAGGTTGAAGAAGCGGACGTTGTTGACGCCGGCGATCAGCGGCACCTGGACGGTCGTCGTGGTGATCGTGCCGAGGGTGCCGGTCATGGGCACCTCGAAGGAGTCGGCGCCGTTCACGCTGACGCGGAAGGACTGGGTGCCGTCGACGACGGCGTGGACGGTCATCTCCTTGGTCGCGGTGGTCTCGGAGAGGATGCCCTTGACCGTGGTGTAGTCGTAGGTGTTGCCGCCGATGAGGATGGTCTTGAGCCCGCCGGAGCAGATCCCGCAGTAGGCGGGTTCCGCGGCGCCCTCGAAGATCGTGCCCTTGCGCTCGGCCTCGTACGCGGCCGGGTCGGGCGCCGGCAGCCGGACCGGCGGGTTGACCGGCCCCAGCGTCCATGCCTTGAGGTCCCTGACCAGCATGTGGGTGTCCTGCAGGCCGGTGCTGCGGATGCTGCGGTAGATGCCCCACTTCGGACGGTTGTACTGCTCCTCGGTCCAGAAGAAGTCGATGTCGTCGATCCGCTGGTCCACCAGCGTGCGGTGGCCGTCCTTCAGCACCCACCGCATGTAGCCCTTGTCGCTGGACTTGATCTCGATCGTGGTGGTGACCCACTTGTTCTGGATCGCCTCCAGGTCGTAGGAGGCGAAGCCGTGCGTGGCGTTGTCGGCCAGCGTCCAGTAGCGGGCCTCGATCTTCTGCACGCCGCTCTTGACCGGCAGGGAGAGCTGGGCGACCGGGGTGCCGATGTCGGAGGTCTTGAGCTGCCAGATGTGGCTGAAACTGGAGGTGGCGTCCAGGGTGTCGGGAATGTACATCTGCCAGCTGATCCGCCAGGTCTCGTCCTTGCGCATCTCCAGGGCGCGGCCCCGGCCGTCGCGCATGCCGCGTACCTCGTTGCGCTGGCGGTCGGAGCCGTCGCGGTCCACGGTGTGCATGTCGAAGCGCCAGGCGTTCCTGTCGGTGGAGACGTGCGGCAGGCCGTCGGCGTGCGAGCCGCGCCGGTCGTCCTCCAGCGCCTCGAAGGCGCCGACGCCGTCGCGCGAAGGGCTGGGGTTCCAGCGCAGTTCCCAGCGATCGCCCGCGGCCTGCGCCGCGGACGGGGTGAAGGCGGCCACCAGCACGAGCGCCGCCGCGATCTGCCTGATCATCGAATCTCTCCCACGGCGTAGACGTTTCCGGTCTGCACGGTCTGGTCCTGGGTCCCGGTGTTGGTCTCGGCGAGCATGCGGACCGGGTCCTTGCCGCCCTCGATCACGTTGCCCTTCTGGAGCTTGGTGTCGGTCCAGACGTACTGCCCCTGCCGCCAGTTCCGGCCACGGTCGAGGGTGAAGGCGGTGATGCCCGACTCGCTGCCCCTGGTGGTGTAGACCCGGAGCGTGTGGGGGCCGGTCTTCTCGCTGTCGAGCAGGCCGTACTCCTGGGTGAGGCGGGTGAAGTCCCACGAGCGGCCGTTCCAGCGGCCCGCGGTCAGCCAGGCGCGCTGTCCGCCGGTCTGGTTGTCGTAGAAGACGATCACCGGCTTGCCATCGGCCATGACCTGGACCGAATGGGTGAAGCCGGTGCCGTGCAGCAGTTCCCTGTTGCTGCGCCAGACGATCGCCTTGTCCAGCATCTCGGCCTGGTCGAGCTGGGTGCCGAGGTCCTCGCCGGCGACGGTCGAGAAGCGCCGGGTGGCCGGGTCGAAGACGGCGTAGAACACGTCGTGGATCTGGGTGCCGTGGCCGTGGACGTCGGGTTTGCCGCCGCCCGCCATCGTCCAGAGCATGTGGAAGCGGCCGCCGTACTCGGTCATCTCGGCGACGTAGACCTCGTCCATGTTGTCCGCGCGCTCGGAGCCGAGGATGTACGGGTGGCCGGTCAGCTCGCCCGAGCTCTTCCAGGTCACGCCGTCGTCGGTGGACATGAGGTACTGCATCGGCCGGTCGTCGACGAAGGCCGTCCCGTCGTCCTCCTTGAGCGTGTCGCGGAAGAAGACGTAGACGTCGCCGTTGCGGGCCTTCAGCGCCATCGGGTAGGAGGCGTAGTAGGGCGCGACGTCACCGAGGCCGCGGTCGCTCCACGTGCCGTCGGCCGCCCGCGTGGCCAGGCGCAGCGGCGAGTTGTGCGCGCCGTGGAAGACCAGCAGCTTGCCGTCGTCGGCCTGGACCATGACCGGGTAGTTGTGCTTGTCCTTGAAGGAGGAGCCGATCTTGACCGGCGTGCTCCAGCGGCCGCCCTGGTGGTCGTAGTCCTGGAAGTAGGCGTCGGAGTCCTTGCCCATCCAGGAGACGTAGGTCCGGTCCGCCTCGCGGTCGTACAGGCCCGCGCCCATCGGGCGGCGGTCGCTGTGGACGCGGGCGTGGGTGGCGGTGGTCTGCGCGACGAGCGTGCCGCCCCTGTCGTGCTGGGGTTCGGCCCGCGCGCTGGTGAAGACACCGAGAGCGAGGGCGGCCGCCGCCGTGGCGGCGCCGATCCGGGTGGGGTGCACGGGTCCTCTTTCCGCTCTTTACGGCTGGCGCCGGGCCAGCCGTAAGGTGAAACCGCCGTTGGCGGCCACGGGGATGTCGAGCTTGGCGCCCGGGGCGACGTCGGCCTCCTCGGCCGCGAGGCCGTCGCCGGGGGCGTCCTGGTAGATCTCGGCCGTCCACTCCCCGTCGCCGAGGAAGCCGAGCGCGACCGTGATCACGCGGGACTCGCCCGCCGTGCCGCAGGCCACGTACCAGACCTCGCCGTCGCGGCGGGCCAGTACGAGGTGGTCGGCCGGGTCGCCGGACAGCAGGCGGGTCTCGTCCCAGGCGACGGGGACCCGGGCGAGCAGGCGCCGGGCTTCGGGGCGCGCGCCGTACGCCTCTATGCTGTCGGCGAAATGCTGCACGCCGGACTCGAACAGGACGGCGAGCGCGAGCTCGAACCCGGCCGAGATGCTCCGTACGGCGCTGAAGGTGACGGGGGTGAAGTCCATCGGGCCCTGCACGTTGCGGGTGCAGGCCAGCGACAGGTAGTGCGTGGGCGGGTAGAGCGGTTCCTTGCCGGGTTTCGGCTTGATCCACTCGGCGCCCTTGACCGCCTCGGCGGTCATGAAGTGCGGCCAGGTGCGCTCGGTGCCGCGCGGGATCGTGCCGCCGTGGAAGACGACCATCAGCTCCAGCCGCGCGGTGGCCTCCAGGATGGAGTCGAACCAGCGCATGCGGTCCTGGCCGTCGGACTCGGTGAAGTCGATCTTCACGCCGACGGCGCCCCACTCCTTCCAGAGGGCGAGCTTCTCGCGGTGCTCCAGCGGGGTGTCGACGTGCTGCCAGTGCGACCAGAGCCAGATGCCGACGCCGCGCTCGCGGGCGTAGGCGATGAGCTCGGGCATCCACTCCTTGTTCCATCCGGCGTCGGCCAGCACGTACGGCCAGCCCATCCCGGCGGCGAAGTCCACCCAGACCTTCTGGGCCTCCAGGTCGCGGGTGGAGGGACCGTCCGACCACCAGGACCAGGCTGCGGCGCCCGGTTCGACCCAGGAGGCGTCGGCCACCTTGGACGGCTCGGCCAGGCTGGTCACCAGGTCGCTCGCGACGATGGCGGCGAGGTCGCCGACGATCGCCGTACGCCAGGGCGTGACCAGCGGGGAGGCCGCGGTGACGTACGGGTCGGGCAGGTCGAGGCGGAAGGCGGTGCCGTCGAAGGCGAGACGGGTGCCGGCATAGCCGCTGTCCAGGTTCGACTCGGTGACCAGCATCCAGCTCTCGCCGATCTGGAACAGCGACGGGTAGCCGTACAGGATCGGCTCGGCGCGCCCGACGGTGGTGTGGTGGTGGATCTCCTCGTAGTCGCAGCGGCCGTTCTCGTAGGGCAGGAGGATGGCGCGGGCCGCCGCCGGCACCACATACTCCGAAATTTCATCGCAAATCGTGACAGGGCCGGTCCAGCTGACCCTGTACCGGCACGCGACCCCGCCCGAACCCACCCGCACCTGGAATTCCAGGCCCGGAGTGAACGAGAGGGTCCATTCGGTGGCGGTGTAGCGGTGCGCGCGGCTCTTGCCGGTCACGGTCTCGTAGCTCTCGTCGACGGCCCGGCTGGTGATCCCCTCGAACGCCAGGCCGCGGGTCAGGTCGGCGTGGGCGGCCTTCAGGCCCAGCCGGGACGGGCAGACGACCACCCGGCCGGCGTGCCGTACCTCCCATGAAAGCTCGCCGTCGGGCGAGAGTTCGATCACTGCTTCCAGATCGTCGGCAGCACAGGTCCATTTGGGCACGAAAGCCTCCATGGCTAGCTCACAGTGCGCCCGAGCCTAGGTTGCAAGCGATTGCAATTCAATTCTTGACGAAGTTAATTACCAGGTCTACGGTACGGCCATGCCCCTGAGTCATCGGACCTTTATGGCGAGACTGACCGAACCGGGCCTGGGTGCGCCCGGCACCTTCACCCTGCGACCGCCGGTGCGGCCATCGAGATCTTCCTCGGAAAGAGGTCATCCATGGACATGAACCGCCGCCGGATGCTGGCCCTCGCCGTAGCCGCCGCGTCCATGCCCGTCCTCGCCGCCTGCGGGGGCGACACGCGCCAGCAGAAGCAGGCCGCCGCGCCGGTCAAGACGGGCATCCAGACCATCGACCCCAACCGGCCGGGCAACGACACCTGGCCGTTCGAGGAGGCCGAGAAGCTCAACGACTCGCTGCGGTGGCCGAGGTCGGACGTGGCCGACCCCGCCGCCAAGGTGACGATCACCATCGCCTCCACCTCGGACGTCATCGCCGAGGTGCGCAACATGCAGTTCGACTACTTCTTCAGGAAGCGCCACCCGAACATCGAGATCAAGCGCGAGACCTCGACCTTCGACGGCTTCCTCACCAAGTACATGGCCCAGGCCGCGGGCGGCTCCCTGCCCGACGTCATGTACAACCACTACTCCTGGACCCAGAACTTCATCTCCAACAACATCGTCGCCCCGCTGGAGGACTTCATCGCCAGGTCCCCCGACTTCGCCAGGGACGACCTGCCCAAGGCCGGGCTCGCCTACTTCGAGCGCGGCGGCAAACTGTACGGCCTGCC
Organism: Nonomuraea sp. NPDC050540; assembly: GCF_044457485.1. Lineage (NCBI taxonomy): Bacteria > Bacillati > Actinomycetota > Actinomycetes > Streptosporangiales > Streptosporangiaceae > Nonomuraea > Nonomuraea sp. NPDC050540. Next base: position 416,340 of record NZ_JBITHA010000003.1, on the reverse strand, counting down.
CACCGACATGGCCCCCAAGCTGCTCTTCTTCAACAAGGACATCTTCGACAAGGCCGGCCTGAAGTACCCGGACGAGACCTGGACCTTCGAGCAGATGATCGAGACCGCCCACAAGCTCAAGAGCGGCTCCGGCGCCACGAAGATCTTCGGTTTCTCGCCGACCCCGAAGCCCGCCCCCGACCTGTCGACGGTCTTCCTCATGCCGTACGGCGGGCGCTTCCTCTCCCCCGACGAGACCCAGGTCCAGGTCAACTCCCCCGAGGCGGTCAAGACGCTCGGCATGTGGCTCGACCTGCTGCTCAAGGACGGCGTCACGCCGAGCCTGGCCGAGGAGCTCCTGCTGGAGAAGGTCGACCCGTGGAAGTCCGGCCACGCCGCGATGCACATCAACGGCGCCTGGATCATGACGGAACTGGCCAAGCAGAAGGCGTTCAAGTGGGGCGCCACGCACGTGCCCAAGGGCCCGCAGGGCCGCTTCTCCCCCGCCGTCGGCAGCGCCCTGGTCATCACCGAGGCCTCCCGGCAGAAGGAGGCGGCGTGGCTCTACATCTACGAGTACCTGTCGTCGTCCGGCTACCAGTTCCGCCGCATCAGCGCCCCGGCGCGCCAGTCGGCGTGGCTGCCCAACGCCGAGGCGCTCGGCATCCCGGCGGAGACGGCGGAACTGGTCAAGGAGATCCTCGCCGACTACGCCACCAGTGACGGCGTGCTGCGCCTGCCCGCGACCAAGAAGGCGGTCGACACGGCCAAGCCCATCTGGGAGCGCGCGATGCTCGGCAAGATCGACGCCAAGGCGGCGCTGGACGAGATCGCCGCCAAGGTCGGCCCGTTGCTCGCCGAGAACAAGATCGCGTGATGGCCACGCTCGCCCAGCGCGAGGCGCGGCGCTTCCACCTGTTCGTCTCGCCGTGGCTGCTGGGGTTCATCCTGTTCACGGCCGGCCCGATCCTCGCGGCCATCGTCATCAGCTTCATGGAGTGGAACCTGCTGAAAGCGCCGCAGTGGGTGGGCCTGGCCAACTACGAGCGCATGTTCGGCGACCCCGAGTTCTGGGAGTCGATCGAGAACACCGTCCAGTACGGGGTCGGCTACGTCGCGCTCGGCGTCACGTTCACGTTCGTGATGGCGCTGCTGCTCAACCAGCCGCTGCGCTTCCAGGGCCTGTTCCGCACCGTCATGTACATGCCGTCCGTGGTCTCCGGGCTGGCGACGGCGCTGCTGTGGCTGAACATCCTGCACCCCGACTACGGCCTGATCAACAAGGTCCTGGCCACGGTCGGCATCTCCGGCCCCGGCTGGCTGGCCTCGCAGGAGTGGGCCATCCCGGCGCTGGTGCTCATGGCCGTGTGGGGCGCGGGCAACACCATCGTCATCTACCTGGCCGGGCTCCAGGGCATCCCGAAGTCGCTCTACGAGGCGGCCGAGATCGACGGCGCCGGCTGGTGGCGGCGTTTCTGGAACGTCACCGTGCCGATGATGTCGCCGGTCATCTTCTTCAACGTGGTCACCGGCTTCATCGGCGCCCTGCAGGGCTACGTGCTCATCCTGGCCATGACCGAGGGCGGGCCCGGCAACGCCACGATGGTGCTCGGCCTCTACATCTACCGGCACGCCTTCGTCTACTTCGACATGGGGTACGCCGCCGCGCTGTCGTGGGCCATGTTCGCCATCATCATCGCCGTCACCGCCATCCAGTTCGCCCTGGCCAGGCGCTGGGTGCACTACGAGTTCAGGTGAGGTCACGATGCTGCTGAAGAGAGCGGAGCCGAGGACCCTCACCCCGGCGCAGACCGAGCGGATCCGGCGGGCGCAGCGGGCGGGCGCGTACGTGCTGCTCATCGCGAGCACCGTCGTGTTCGTGCTGCCGTTCCTGTGGATGATCACGACGTCGCTGAAGTCGGACGCGGAGAACCTCGCCTTCCCGCCGCAGTGGCTGCCCGACTCCTTCCACTGGGAGAACTACTCGCGCGGCTGGTTCGGATCGCTGGACTACACGCGGTTCATGCTCAACACCGTGCTGATCACCGCGCTGTCGATGGCGGGCAACCTGATCTCGTGCGTCCTGCCGGCCTACGCGTTCGCGCGGATGCGGGCGCGGGCGGCGACGCTGATGTTCGGGGCACTGCTGGCCACCATGATGATCCCGCGCGAGATCACGCTGGTGCCGAAGTTCATCCTGTTCTCCAAGATCGGCTGGGTGGACACGTACCTGCCGCTGATCGTGCCGGAGTTCTTCGGGGTCGCGCTCTACATCTTCCTGCTGCGGCAGTTCTTCACCACGATCCCGCAGGAGCTCATCGACGCCGCCCGCATCGACGGCGCCTCCGAGCTGCGGATCCTGTGGCGGATCATGCTGCCGCTGTCGAAGCCGGCGCTGGCGGCCATCTGCCTGTTCTCCTTCGTGGGCAACTGGAACCAGTACCTGGAGTCGGTCATCTACATCAGGACGACCGAGAAGTTCACGCTGCCCATGGGGCTCGGGCTGTTCACCGACCAGTTCGCCACGCAGTACAACCAGATGATGGCCGTGGCCCTGATCGCCATGATGCCCATCGTGATCATCTTCTTCATCGCCCAGAAGACCTTCATCAGGGGCGTCACTCTGACCGGAATCGCAGGAAGGTAGGACGTGGACTATCGACGGTGCGGGCGCAGCGGTCTGCTGCTGCCCGCTGTCTCCCTCGGGCTCTGGCACAACTTCGGCGACGGCCGTACGCCGGAGAGCCGGCGCGCGATCGTGCGCGCGGCCCTCGACCTCGGCATCACCCATTTCGACCTCGCCGACCGGTACGGCCCGCCGCTCGGCGCCGCCGAGCGCACGTTCGGCTCGATCTTCCAGCTCGACCTGCGCGGCATGCGGGACGAGATCGTGGTCACCACCAAGGGCGGCAACCCCATGTGGGACGGCCCCTACGGCAAGGGCAACTCCCGCAAGCACCTGCTGGCCACCCTGGACCAGTCGCTCGGCCGCCTCGGCCTGGACCACGTCGACATCTACTACCTGCACCGCGACGACCGGGACACGCCGCTGGAGGAGCAGGCCGCGGCCCTGGACCACATGGTCCGCACCGGCCGGGCGCTGTACGTGGGGGTGTCGAACTTCGCGCCCGGCCGCACGGCGGCCATCGCCGGGCTGCTGCGCTCCCTGGGCACGCCGCTGCTGGTGCACCAGCCCGTCTACTCGCTGCTGCGGCGCGACATCGAGGAGGAGTTGCTGGGGGTGCTGGAGCGGGAGGGCGTGGGCTGCGTGGTGTACTCGCCGCTGGCCCAGGGGTTGCTGACGGACCGGTATCTGGCGGGCATCCCATCGGACTCGCGGGCGGCCGAGGGGCGGTTCCTGACGGCTGACCGGGTGACGGAGGAGGTGCTGTCCTTCGTACGGCAATTGTCGGAAATTTCGGCTGATCGTGGGCAATCGGTGGCGCAGCTGGCCCTGGCCTGGGCGCTGCGCGACGAGCGGATCACCTCCGTGCTCGTCGGCGCCTCCAGCCCCGAGCAGCTCGCGGCCAACGCCGCCGCCGTGGACCGCCTCGGCTTCACCGCCGACGAACTGGCCGCCATCGAGCGGGCGGCCAAGGAGAGCGGCGTCCTCGGCTGACGGCATTTCGGCCGACGGCGTTTCAGCCGACGGCGTTCGCGCCGCCACGGACCGCGTGCGCGCCCGGTGCCAGGGGCGCGCACGCACCCTTTCTTCCTCAGAATCTCCGGAAAGGAGCCCCGATGCGCAGGAGCACGCTGGCCGAGCACGGCGACGGGATCTCGTTACCCGGCTACCGGGTCGAATCCGGCGGCGTCTCCACCCTGCCCCCCGGCCAGATCAGCCACCACCGGGGCCCGCACACCCATCCCGACCCCGAGATCTTCCTCATCCTGTCCGGCACGGGCCGCATCCACCTCGACGGCGAGGCGTCCGGCTTCGCCGCCGGGGACGTGCTCATCGTCGAGGCCGGCGAGGACCACCACCTGGAGGCCGTCACCGAGGTCGTCACCACCTGGCTCCACCTGGAACCCGCCCCGTGACCCTGCCCCACCTGCCCGAGCTGGGGCTGGGCGGCGGCCCGCTCGGCAACTACCTGCGCCCCATCAGCGACGGGCAGGCCCGCGAGGTCGTGGACGCCGCCTGGGAGTCGGGCATCCGCTACTTCGACACCGCCCCCTACTACGGGCTCGGGCTGGCCGAGCGCCGTCTCGGCGCGGCACTGCGCGAGCGGCCCCGATCGGAGTACCTGCTGTCGACCAAGGTGGGCCGGCTGATCCGGCCGGGACCCGGCGGCCCGGGGATCTTCGCCGTCGACGACGACCGGCACGCCGTCCACGACTTCTCCCGCGACGGCGTCCTGCGCAGCCTGGAGGAGTCGCTCGAACGGCTCGGCACCGGCCATGTCGACATCCTGCTCGTCCACGACCCCGACCGCCACTGGCCCCAGGCCCTCGACGAGGCGTTCGCGACGCTGGCCGACCTGCGCGCGCAGGGAGTGATCAAGGCGATCGGCGTCGGCATGAACCAGCCCGCGATGCTCGCCGCCTTCGTCAGGAACGCCGATCCCGACGTGCTGCTGGCCGCCGGCCAGTGCACGCTGCTGCGCCGAACCGCGTTCGACGAGCTTCTGCCGCTGTGCGCCGAGCGGGGCGTCCCGGTGGTGGCGGCCGGCCTGTTCCACCGCGGCCTGCTGGCCGAGCCGCCCGCCGATCCGCCGCCGGAGGTCCGGCCGATCCTGGACGCCTGCGCCGCGTACGGGGTGCCGGTGGCCGGTGCCGCGATGCGTTTCCCACTGCGCCACCCGGCCGTGCGCTCGATCCTCATCGGTGCCCACACTCCGGCCCAGGTGCTGGCCAACGTGGCGGACTTCCGTACCCCGGTCCCCGAGGAGTTGTGGGCCGCGCTCTAGGAGGCCTGGACGACGGCGGCCAGCTCGGCGCCGAGCGGGTAGGGACGCTCGTCGGGCAGCAGCCCGGCGACGTCCCGCTTGGCCCGCAGCGCCGCGTGCACGGCCTTGACCTGCGGGGTGATGTCGCGGATGGCGGTGATCCACTCATCGGTGTAGCGGGTGACCGCCTCGCCGGACAGCCCGATCTGGATCGAGCGGTGGGGCAGCGGGTTGTGGTGGAGGTCGCGCTCCGGATCCCACTGCACCCGCACCGGCCTGCCGCGTGCCTCCGCGCCGCCGTGGTGGCTCAGCGACGCGTTGGCCAGCGCCCACGCGAAGCCGTCGCGGCTGATGTCGACGGCCAGCACGCGGGCCTGGCCGGGCTTGGTGGCATAGCCGCAGCGGTACATCATCCAGAGGAACGACGGCTTGATCCACGTCATCCGCTCGCGCTTGAACGGCGCCACGAACCGCTGCGCCGCGACCGCCGGAGCGGCGATGGCCGGATCGTAGGCCTGGTAGACGGTGATCGTCTCCTCGGTGTAGACGGCACGGATCTGCCGATAGGGCACGTTCATCCGCCCAGCGTGGCGAAAGCGGCGACAACCCCGCAACGCGTTTACCCGTGTCGGTCGATACGCGGGCCGCCCGATCGTGTAAAGGGAGAGGACCGCCGCAGAAAGGGAGACACGGCATGACGTTCACCGACGAGGAGCGCGCCTACCTGCGTTCCCAGTCCCTCGCCCGCCTCGCCACGCTCGACGCGGGTGACCAGCCCGACGTGACGCCGGTCGCCTACGAGTTCGACGGCACGCACTTCTGGGTCGGCGGCGGGCAGAGCGTGGTGGCCACCCGCAAGTTCCGCAACGTCGCCGCCGGACGCGCCAAGGTCGCGCTGGTGGTCGATGACCTGCCGTCCTTCGACCCGTTCGTCGCGCGCGGAATCCGCGTGTACGGCGTGGCCGAGCAGCCCTTCGAACGCACCGGCATGGTCGGGCCCGGCGTGTACCTGCGCGTCACGCCCACGATCTCCTGGAGCTGGAACCTGGCCGGCGAGCCGGTCTGCGAAAGCTGGTACCCGTCCCGCCGCGCCGTACATCAGACCTGAGCCTCCTTGAGCTTGGCCGCGGCCAGGCGGGCCGCGCGCCGGCTCAGCGCCGGGTCGAAGGTGCCGAAGTAGCCGTCGCTCACGACCAGCGTGACGGCCTGGCCGACCCGCATGAGCACGACGTCCTGGGCGTGGATCGGGCGGGCGAACTCCTGGGGATGGTCGCTGTAGCGGATCGCGTACACCCAGGTGCCCACGCGCCCGACGGACAGCCGCTTGATGCCCTCCTTGCGCTTCTTGGTGCTCTTGTCCACCCCGGCGCAGTCACGCGCCATCGCCTTGCCCGCCGCCTGCCAGGAGGCCAGCCCTGCCGGGGTGGCGCCGAGCGCGAACTGCCGCAGCCCGGACGGCTTGCCCTGCTTGTCGATGAAAGCGGCCGCCTTGCTCCTGAGCAGCGGCTTCAGCCTGCCTATCGCCGTCCGGCAGGCCTTGGTGTGCGCGGAGTCCTTGTCGAGCGCCTCGCGCGGGCGCTTGGGGTTGTCGGTGTAGCCGTCACCCAGGTCCTCGGGCGTGAGGACGGCCTCGGCGAGCTGGGCCGGGGCCGGCGGCTTGGCCGACGCGGGCGTAGCCGACAGCACCATGGCGGCGACGCCGCCTAAGATCACGAAACGCATGGCACCGGATCCTAGTGTCCTAGGGTGGGCGGCATGACGCGGAGCTGGACCGACGCCGGCGTCGGGCGCTACTTCACCCCGCGGTACGTCAGGGGCTGGGTGGGCGTCGAGCCGCCGCCTACGACGCGTCCAGGCGCCGGTAGCCCTCCCCGAACACCCAGGGATCGGCCTCGCACTCGGCCAGGAAGTCCCCGGGGAAGCCGGCCTCGAAGGCGGCCGCCGCCTCAAGCCTCCTGACCGCCTCCTCGTCCAGCACGACCTCGGCCGCCCCGAGGTTGTCGGCCAGCTGCCGGACGTCCCTGGCCCCGACGATCGGATGCACGAACGGATGCCGCGCCCGCGTCCAGGCGATCGCCACCTGCGACGGGCTCGCGCCCACCTCCCCCGCGACCTCCCGCACGGCCCGCGCCACGGCGTGATCCCGGTCGCCGAGCGTCCCCGGATCCACCCGGGTGGGCCCCTCCGCCCCCTCGCCGCCGCTGAACTTGCCCGACAGTACGCCCCCGGCCAGCGGCCCCCACGCCGCCACGCTCAGCCCGAGCTCACCCGCCATCGGCAGCAGCTCCCGCTCGACGTCCCTCTTGAGCAGGCTGTACGGCACCTGCACCCCCGCGAACGGCGTCCACCCGCGCCACTCCGCCAGCGTGTCGGCCCGGCTCACCACCCACGCGGGCGCATCCGAGATCCCCACGTACAGCACCTTCCCCGCGCGCACCGCGTCGTCCAGCGCCCGCATCGTCTCCTCCAGCGGGGTGCGCCGGTCCCACAGATGCACCCAGAGCAGGTCCACGTAGTCGGTACGCAGCCGCCGGAGGCTCCGCTCCAGCGAGTGCACGAGGTTCTTGCGGTGGTTGCCCGCCGCGTTCGGATCCGTCTGGTCGCGGGAGATCGAGTACTTGGTGGCCAGGACGAGCCGCTCGCGCCGCCCGGCCAGCAGTTCGCCGAGGACGCTCTCGCTCTCGCCGTAGGCGGAGGCCGTGTCGATCACGTTGCCGCCCGCGCCCTCGTAGGCGTCGAGCATCGCGCGGTGCTCCTTGCCCGCGCCGCCCTCGTAGAAGCCCATCGCGCCGAAGAAAAGCTCCGACACCCGCAGTCCGGTACGCCCCAGCAGCCGGTACCTCACGCCGCCACCTCCCTGGCGGCGAAGTCGCCCTCGATGCCCCAGGCGAGGATCCGGCGCGGCAGGATCAGCATCCACGCCTCCTCGAACGGGAACGGCGCCGCGAGCCGCTCCCCCACCTCCACGCCGCCCTCGTCGAACGTCCGCGCCACACCCCTGATCTCGATACCCCGCGGAGTCCACGGCTCGACCGAAGCCAGATCGTCCACCACGAACGCGACGTCCGGGTGCCGCCGGGCGTCGCGGAACTTCTTGCTGCGGGCCATGCCGGAGCCCGTGACGCCGCCCACGATCAGCCCGCCGGAGCCGGGATCGTAGATCACCCCGACGGGGCGCACCGACGGCCTGCCGTCGGCTCCGGTCGTGGCCAGGCGGCCGAGGGGCTGGCTGGTCAGGTAGGCGATCTCGCCCGGTGTGAATGCGCTCATGGGACGAGACTGCCGGGCCGTGCACGGGAGAGGGAGACCGCCGTGAGCCTGGCTCCCGCAGGGCCACCCTCTACACTCGGGCCATGGGTAACAACGAGCTGGGCGCGTTCCTGCGCGCCCGGCGCGAGGCGGTGCCGCCCGAGGCGGTCGGGTTCCCGTCGGGAGCGCGCCGCCGCACCCCGGGCCTGCGCCGCGCCGAACTGGCCACGGTCGCGGGCGTCAGCGTCGACTACCTCACGCGTCTGGAGCAGGGCCGCGACCGGCGCCCGTCCACCGAGATCCTCACCGCGCTCGCCGACGCCCTGTCGCTCTCGCCCGACGAACGCATCCACCTGCACCGCCTGCACAAAGCGGAAGCCGGCGGCGTCTGCGCGGGCGTCCCGCCGCTGTCCCGCACGCTGCGCCCCACGGTGGAGGCGATGCTGGCCCGCCTGGCCCACACCCCCGCCGTGGTCGTCAACCAGCTCACCGAGATCCTGGCCCACACTCCCGCGTACGCCCGCCTGCTCGGCCCCTTCGGCCTGCTCGACGACGACCCGCCGAATCTGTCCCGCTACCTGTTCACCGACCCCCGCGCCCGCGACGCCTTCCCCGGCTGGACGGAGGTGGCCGCGCAGCGCGCCGCCGACCTGCGCGCCGGGGCCGCGCTGGGCGACCGGCACGCGGCGCACCTGGGCGACGAACTGTCCCTGACGGCCGGAACCACCTTCACCCGGCACTACGCGAACGCGATGCTCCCCGCCCGCATCGGCACCGAACGATGGGCGCACCCGGAAGGCGAACTTCTGCTCGCCTACGAGACCCTCACGCTGGCGGGCACCGAGGACCAGCGCCTGATCGTCTACGTCCCGGCCGACGAGGCGACCACCGCCCTGCTGGCCGAGCCCACCCGCACCAGCCTGCCGTAGGACACCCCGCCCGGAGCGGTTCACGCTCCGGACGGGACGTCATGCCCAGCCCCGAACGGCCAGTGCTGGACCCCGAACGGCGGTGCTAGATCCCGAACGGCGCCGCGTACCGGATGGTTCCGGATGGCAGCCGCTCACCGGGCACGAGCGCCAGCGCCATCAGCGCCTCGTCGGGCACCTCGAACGTGACCCCGATCCCGTGCTCGGACGCGCGCCCGAACCCGAACCTCGGGTAGTACTCCGGATGCCCGAGGACGACGACGAACCGCTCGCCCATGTCGGCCGCGGCCCGGAGCGCGGCCCGGGTGGCGGCCGACCCGGCGCCGGTCTTCTGCCGGTCGGGCCGCACCGAGACCGGCGCCAGGCACAGCGCCGGCGTGTCCCCGATGTGGCACCGGGTGAGCAGCGCGTGGCCGGCCGGCCGGTCGTCGTCGTCGACCGCGACGATGGACAGCCCGTCGATCCAGGCGGAGTCGGTGCGGAGCGCGTCGACGAGATCCGCTTCCAGCGGGGTCTCGAACGCCGCCAGGACGATCTCCCGGACAGCGGGGACGTCGGCGGTGGTCTCGGCGCGCGTGATCCACTCAGAACGTGAAGACATGATGGATGAAGATCCGTTTCGTGATGAGTTGACGATGTCCTCCGGCGGGCTCACGCACCCGGCCGGTCAGAAGGGCGCGAATCAGGCCGTCGTCCGGGACGTGAGGATGCTCCGGACGCTGTGCACGACAGTGGCCTCCAGCGCGGTCATCAACTCACCTCCCCCTCTCTCCATCTCGATCGCCCACTCTACCAGCCGCACATGCCTCCTCGCCCTCCGCGGGAGGAGGACGAGGAGACATGGGTCAACCGGCCGCGCGCCGCATGATCTCCCGCTCGGTGAGCGGATCCGGCGGGTGACGGCTCAGGCAGTGCGGTCTCCGAAAAAGGAACCGCATAGTAGTTTGCAGGCATGCCTAGATCACCAGCATTCCTCCGGCGTAAGCCCGTTGTGTTAGCCGTGGTCGCGGGAGTTGTCGCGCTCGGCACGCCGCCCGCGTACGCCGCGGATTCACCGCCGAATGCCATCATCGTCTGGGACAAGAACGCCGAAACGGCGATCTGGGAAATCGCCCGGCAGCAGCCGCAGGTCCAGGCCCGTAGTTTCGCCATGGTGCACGGCGCCGTTTACGACGCGGTCAACGCGATCGCCGGCCGGCCGTACCAGCCCTATCTGCGCGCGCCCCGCGCGGACGGCGGTGAATCGACGGAGGCCGCCGTCGCGACCGCGGCTTTCCATGTTCTGCGCTCGCTTTTCCCGGCGCAGCGGGAAAGGCTGCTGACGCAGTACGACGCGTCGCTCGCCGCGATCCCCGACGGCACGTCGAAACGGCGCGGTATTGACGTCGGCGGACAGGCCGCCGCCGCGATGATCGCCGCCCGGGAGAACGACGGCGCGTTCGGCGGCCAGACCTGGCCGGTCGGCACCGAGCCGGGTCAGTGGCGGCCGACCCCGCCCGTGCCGAGCACGGATGGCGCCTGGGTCGCCTACCTGAAGCCGTTCATGCTGGCGAGGGCGTCGATGTTCCGCACCGCCGGCCCGCCCGCCCTGACCGGCAGCCGGTACGCCCGCGACTTCAACGAGGTCAAGACCGTCGGCTCGGCCACCAGCACGGTCAGGACCCCGGACCAGACCCAGGCCGCCATCTGGTGGCACGACCGGCACCTGGCCGAATGGGAGATCAAGCGCCAGCTCGCCACCACGCGGCGCCTGACCCCGCTGCAGACGGCGCGCATGTTCGCCATGGTCGACCTCGCGGAGGCCGACGCCACGACCGCCTGCTACAACGAGAAGGCCGCCTGGAACTTCTGGCGCCCCATCACCGCCATCCGCCTGGCCGACACCGACGGCAACCCGAGGACCGCCGCCGACCCGGACTGGACGCCGCTCCTGGTAACCCCGCCGCACCCCGACTACACCTCCGGCCACACCTGTTTCACGGGGGCGAGCATGTCGGCGCTCAAGCACTTCTTCGGCCGCGACGACATCTCCTTCAGCGGCTACAGCAACGACTCGGGCACGACCCGCCACTTCCGCAGTTTCTCCCAGGCTCTGGAAGAGGTCACCAATGCCCGTATCTGGGGTGGAATTCACACCCGCACCGCCGACGTCGAAGGCGCCAAGATCGGCAAGCAGGTGACCGCGTATATGGTCAAGCATTACTTCAAGCCCAGGAATCACTGACGCCAGAGCTCCTATCGGCCGAATGCGGACACGCGGAAGGTGTAACGGCCACGAAGCCCCGGCTGTGAGCTGGGCGGAGTGGCCGGCGCGGCCTGATCACCCACAACGGGCATCACGTCATGGGGCTGGGCGGTCCGCGAATCCGGTGGGACGATGCGGATGTGGAATATCTGAACGCGGTCGAAGCTGAATTAAAGTCCGTCTCGCCCGGGATGGAAGGGAAATTGTGGAGCCGCACGCCAGGCAACAAATTCGACACGACCGGCGATGACGCCGCGTCCTGGATACTGCAGGTTCCCGACTGCTGGGGATGGACCGCCTCCAAAGGCATCCCGATAGGCGCCGAAAAGCCCGGCGTCAAGAAGCTCCTGAACCGGCTGCGGCACAACCTCGCCCAGGCGAGCAGAACCGTGGACATCACCGGCTTCGGCCCGCCGGACATGATAGGTTCCCCGGCCGGGCCGTTTCCGGACGGTGATTTCCTCGACGCCATGTTCGACGGAATCAAGGAAGCCGTCGAACGCCGCGACGAAGGCGATGACCGGTTGATCGTGCGGTTCATGACCGGTGTGGTGGGCGTGGACCGCACGGCCGATCCGTGGGTGTTCCGCGACGCGCTGATCAAGCGGTTCGGCACGCTGGCCCGTGAGATCGACCTGCGGGTCTGCTCGATGACGACGCGCGGCGTGTCGTCCTACAACCACACCAAGTTCGTGATCGTGGACGGCCGGTCCGTCATTCACGGCGGCATCAACTGGATGACGAACTACTACATCGAGGAAGGCCCGTTGTTCAGCCGGGGCTTCGGCGACACGGCGCCGGTGACCGACCTCGACATCGCCCTGCGCGGCCCCGCGGCCCTGTCGGCCGGCAAGTTCCTGGACATGTTGTGGGAGTGGGCCCGCACCCACGCGGGCTGGGTCAAGTCAGGCTGGATCAAGAACCGCAAACAGTATCCGGCCTGGATCGCCGTCGAAAAGCCCAGTCCACCGGCCGAGGGATGGTCGTTGTACGACGAGGAGGAAGAAGAGCCCTACACCCCGGGCACCCTTCAGGTGATCTCCGTCGGCAGCCTCGGATACGGCATCCTGGACCGCGACAAGGACTCCGCCTACGAGCGGCCGTACGCCGAACGAGAAGAGCAGGCGGCGAGCTACCTGAACAACGAGACCAACCTCGACAGCGCGTTCATGACGGTCAATCCCGACGCGAACGCCATCCGGGCCTTGGTCGCCCACGCGAAAACCAGCATCGTGCTGTCCCAGCAGGACATCAACGGATTCACCGGCCTGCCGCTGATGCACGCGCTGTTCGACGTCAGGCTGCTCGACGTCCTCGCCAAGAAGATGATGGACGGGGTCAAGGTCCGGATCGTCATCAGCAATCCCGGGAGCCCGGACTACTCCAACATCAGCAGCGTGGACGTGGCCTACAAATCGTTGTACCAGCGGGTCAGGCTCAAGACCACGTATGACGCGGAGGCGCATCGGGTGCTGAGACACGGCCTGCAACTGGCGCCGTTGCGCGTGTCGAATGAGCAGACCTGGCCGGGCGGCTACAAATACCGGCTGCACAGCAAAGTCGTCTGCGTGGACGACACGGCGTTCTACGTCGGCTCCAGGAACGTGTATCCCGACACGACCCAGGACCACGGATTCATCATTCAGGACGAGGCCGCGGCCGCCCACCTCGTCGAGCATTTCCTCGACAAACTCTGGCTCTATTCCAGGAACGCCGCTATCTGCGACTGGGAGTGGTGACCTTCGGGATCCGCCGGGTCGCACGGCGGTGACGGTGTCGTGGGCGTTCGGCCCGTGATCACCTGGGTCGCCACCAGTCCGGTCCGCCCGTGGCCTGACCATCCGGCTTCAGCGGGCTCGCTCCGGCAGGCGCACCCACAGATCCGGCGGGCCGATGACGGCCCGGGCGCCGGGCGGTCGCGGCCCTGCCTTGGCGCACACATAGGCCACGGCCTCGCCCTGGTAGAGGTATTCGACGGCGTCGGAACGCGAATCGGGACCACGCCCGACAGGACCGCCTGGTGGAGACCCGCCAGAGGTCCTGGAACGTCACCGGCACGTAGGTGATCTTCGCCGGGTCCACGCCGTACCGCTTGAGCACCTGGGCGAGGGCCAGTTCCTGGAAGTTCTTGAGGACCTGGACGTTGATCGTCTTGCCTTCCAGGTCCTCGGGGGTCTTGATCGGCGAATCGGGCAGGGCCATGATGCTCAGCGATCGGGGGGCGGCTCGTGAGCCTACCGCCAGGATTTTCACCTGGAGGGCGCCGGTGTCGTTCGCCTGGAACAGGGAGACGTAATCGGCGAAGATGATGTCGGCTTCGCCGTTGAGAAGCATGGGGACGCCCTGCGGGCCCGCCTGGACGGGGACCGGGGTCACCCATGTGCCGTCCTCTCGATTGTGCGGCATCCATGCGCGAAGATCAGGCCGCCCTTTCCAGGGTTTCGCAAGGACGAATTCGCGCGGGGTCGGCGCGGTGGCGTACATGCTGGAGTCATGACTGATGATCAGATGGCCGCCGTCCGTGCCTTGATCAAGGAGTATGACCCCGAAGGGTTGCTGGGTATGGGGGCTCCTGACGACGAATACGACCCCGAAGTGCGCGATCTCGTCGCTCTCGTGCGCGGCGAAGAAGAGATCACCCCCGACGCTGTCGGCACCATCTGGAACAGGTGGTTCAACAACGTCTCCGACTGGTGCGCCCGGGAACCGGAGCAGGTCCGTGAGGTCGCGGCCGCACTCGAGAGACTTCGCGGCCGGGCAGCTGACTCCGCGGGACCTGGCTGTGGCGTGGGCCCGGGCGAATAGAGCAGGCGCCCTTTCCGCGTCGACCGCTACCGACGCCTCGGCTTCCGCCGATGACCCGTGCCGGAGGAAAGCCTTGTCAGCACACAGTCGGCTTCTGGATGGCGTCCTTTCACAACGCCAGAAGGGCTACACCACTTGCCCCGCTTGGTAGCGAGATTCGAACCCTTGATCTTCTGATCTTGCCGCCGTGCCCGGGGGCCGGGCGCCGGCGGGCCACCGGCGAGGGGGAACTGGGCTCCCCCGTCGGGCCGGTCCTCCCCCTGACGCGCGAAGCGCGCCCATGGGGAGGACCGTGCCTTTTGAGGTCAGCGTTTGAAGGCGCCGCGTACGTGGACCGGGACGCCCTTGCCGAGCATGCCGGGCAACGTCTGGGCCACGTTCATCGGCAGACGTACGCAGCCGTGCGAGGCCGGGGACAGCGGAACCGACAGCGCTCCGTGGAACGCGATGCCGCCGTTGAAGAAGATCGGGTTGTACAGCTGGCCCAGGTAGCTCTTGTGCCAGCCGCTCCTCCGCCACGTGGTCCGGAAGTTGCCGGTCGGGGTGCGGGCCGAGCCGCAGAAGCGCTGGCTCTTGCCCTGCCACGTCGTCGTCTCGCAGTAGGGGATGCCGCTGCCCGACGAGATGTGGGTGATCAGCTTGGGCTCGCCCTTCACGTACATGACCATGATCTGGGTGCTGAGGTTCACCTCGGCCCGGGTCGGCTTGCCGTTCTTGACGAGGACCTTGGGGAGCTTCGGGGTCTCCAGGGCGTTCCAGGTCCTGTTGCTGATCGTGCTGGTCGGCCTGATGCCGTTGACCTTCTGGAAGGCCCAGATGGCGGTCAGCGTCGAGCCGCCGTAGCGGCCGTCGGCCTTGCCCGGGCGGTAGCCGAGCTCCGCCAGTCGCTTCTGGAGCAGGACGACCGTCTTGCCCTTGGCTCCCAGCTTCAGCTTCTTCTTCGGGGCGGCGAACGCGCTCGCGACCGCGCCGCCCGCGCTCACCGCCGCCTGTGTGCGCGTGCCGGCTGCCGTCTGGCTTGCGGCCGGTACGGCCTCGGCCCCGGCCGTACCCGCTCCCGTGAACGCGACGGCCCCCACCGTCATCAGAGCGGCAAAGCCGAGCGCCCCGCGCCGACGAGGTCCCCCCACGTACATCACCCCTCATATCACTAACAATCGAATCAAGGGACCCTACACCACCACCATGTCGAGGTAATCCGCGGGTCAATCTGTTTAGAGTGTCGGCATGCCGGAGAAGTTGCCTGCCAACGCCGTCCATGTGGCCGATGTCCTGCGCGGACTCGGAGCGACGGGTGAGATCGTGATATTGCCGGAGACAGCGCCGACGGCGGCCACGGCCGCGGCCCAGCTCGGCTGCGAGGTCGGCGCCATCGCCAACAGCCTCATCTTCGACGCCGACGGCGCCCCGCTGCTGGTGCTGACGAGCGGCGCCCACCGCGTCAACGTGGAGCTGATCGCGGGCCTCGTGGGAGTGCGGAAGGTACGCCGGGCCTCGCCCGAGTTCGTCAGGGAGGCTACCGGCCAGGCCATCGGCGGCGTCGCCCCGGTCGGCCACCCCGCCCCGGTCCGTACGCTGGTCGACACCTGGCTCGGCAAGCACGAGGTGGTGTGGGCGGCCGGTGGCCATCCGCACACGGTCTTCCCCACCTCGTTCGACGAATTGGTCCGGATGACCGGCGGCACCCCCGCGGACGTGGAGTAGCGTGCACCGGGTGATCGAGTTTCGCGGCGCGGGGCCGGCGGAGTTCGCCGAGCGGCTGGACACCGTGATCGACGTCTATACCGCCGCCATGCGCCCGCCGGTGGAGCAGGTCACCGGTCGCAAGAGCATCATGCACAACCACAGCACGTACCCGCTGTTCCAGTGCTATTTCGCCGAACTCCGGCACGTGCCCGCCGTCCGCGCGGGCGCCGTGGACCTCGGCCCGGCCGGTGAGGGGGCGGACGAGCATCGGGTGGTCGGCTTCGCCTACGGTTTCCACGGCGCGATCGGCCAGTGGTGGCACGACGTGGTCACCCGGGCCCTGGCCGAGAAGTCGGGCGGCGAGGCCGCCGACGCCTGGCTGGGCGACGCGTTCGAGCTGGCCGAGATTCACGTGCACCCGGACTTCCAGGGCAAGGGCATCGGCCGGGCGATGATCAACACGTTGTGCGCGGGCAGGAAGGAGCGTTCCGGCGTCCTGTCCACGCACGACCGCCCGACGGCCGCCCGCCACCTGTACGCCGCGCTCGGCTTCACCGACCTGCTGACGCACTTCGTCTTCCCCGGCGGCTACGAGGAGTACGCGATCGTCGGCCGCCCCCTCCCCCTTTCTTGACCCGCGGCGGCGTTTGACCGCCGGCACTCCGGGCATCCCTTCGATCGCAGAGCGTGACCGTTCATTGACTCCATGAAGGGGTTGCCATGCCCAGCGCCCCGGACCGCCTCGACGCGCGGCTCAACGCCTTCCACCTGGCGCGGATCTCGGGCACCTGGGCCGGGCCGCTCATGCTCGCCAGCCGGCCGCCGGACCCCGACGCGATCATCCTGACCGGCAGCGACTGTCTGGCGATCGCCCGGCATCCGCGCATCGTCTCGGCGATGGCGCGGGCGATGGAGGCGGCAGCCGTACCGGAGAGGCAGGATCGTCTGGAGGCGGAGTTCGCGGCCTTCCTCGGCGCGTCGGCGGCGGTGCTGTGCCCGTCGGGGTGGGCGGCGAACACGGGGCTGATGCAGCTGATCGCCGACCCGCACCTGACCGTCTACCTGGACGAACGCGCGCACCACTCGCTTCGGGAGGGCGCGCACGCCGCCCGCGCGCCGGTGGTGTGGTTCCGCCACAACGATCCCGACCACCTGCGCGGCCGTCTGCGCAGGCACGGCTCGGGTGTGATCGCCGTGGACGCGGTCTACGGCGTCGACGGCGCGGTCTGCCCGCTGGCGGAGATGGCCGCGACGGCGCGGGAGTACGAGAGCCTGCTGGTGGTGGACGAGTCGCACGCGCTCGGCACGCACGGGCCGCACGGCGAGGGGCTGGCCGCGCGGGTGGGCGCCGACTTCAGGACGGCCAGCCTGGCCAAGGCGATACCGGGGCGGGCGGGGCTGATCGTCTGCGACCGTCCGGAGTTCGTGCCGTATTTCCGGGCGGAGGCCTTTCCCGCGGTGTTCAGCTCGCCGCTGCAACCGCACGACGTCGCCGGGCTGGCCGCGGCGCTGGCGCTGGTGCGCGAGGAGGACTGGCGGCGTACCCGGCTGCGCGAGATCACCCGCCGGCTGCGCCAGGAGATCACCACGCTCGGCTACGCCCCCGAGCCCGGCCACGCCCACATCCTCGCGCTGGGCGCGCGCAGCAGGACCGACGTCCTGCTCGCCCGCGACCTGCTGGAACAGCGCGGAGTCTACGCCTCGGTCTGCTTCCCGCCCTCCGGCTCGCACGAGCGCGGCCTGGTGCGCCTGGCCCTGCACGCGGCCCTGTCCGACCAGGACGTGGACCGCGTGGTGGGCGCCTGCCGCGACATCCGCACGCTGTGCGGCTTTTGAGCGGGTACGGCGGGCCTCAGGTCAGACCGCCACCGCCGAGTGGTTGAGCCGCTGGAAGACCTCGGCGGAGGCGCTGGAGCGGTTGAACGTGATGAAGTGGATGCCCGGCGCGCCCTCGTCGAGCAGCCGCTGGCACAGCTCGGCGCCGTGGTCGATGCCCAGCCGCCGCACCGCCGCGGGGTCGTCGGCCACGGCCTCGAAACGCGCGGCCACGTCCGGCGGGAACGGCGCCCCGGACAACTGCTCGGAGCGGGCGATCGTGCTCATCTGGGTGACGGGCATGATGCACGGGATGATCGGGGTGGCGCAGCCCTTGGCCGCCACCCGGTCACGCAGCCGCAGGTAGTCCTCGGCCTGGAAGAACATCTGGGTGATCGCGTAGTCGGCCCCCGCGCGGCACTTCTGCACGAAGTAGTCGGTGTCGGACTCGATCGACGGCGAGCGGGGGTGCTTGTAGGGGAAGGCGGCCACGCCCACGCAGAAGTCTCCGGCCTGGCGGATCAGCCGGACCAGTTCCTCGGCGTAGAGGACGCCTTCCGGGTGCTGGACCCACTCGGCGCCCGGGTCGCCGGGAGGGTCGCCGCGCACGGCCAGGATGTTGCGCACCCCGGCGTCGGCGAAGCGGCCCACCAGGTGGCGCAGTTCGCGGATGGAGTGGTTGACGGCGGTGAAGTGCGCCACCGGGGTGAGCGTGGTCTCGTGGGCGACGCGTTCGACGATGTCGACGGTGCGGTCGCGGGTGGTGCCGCCCGCTCCGTACGTCACGGAGACGAAGGTGGGGCGGAGCGACTCCAGCTCGCGGATGGCTCGCCACAGCTGCCGCTCGCCTTCGTCGGTCTTCGGCGGGAAGAATTCGAAGGAGAACGACCGTCCACCGGAGGCGAGCAGCTCGCGCACGGTGGGAACACGATCGGGCAGGATGGAGGGTCGACCAAGCGCCATGCACCAAGGTTACCGCCCGCGGATCGAGCGGAGATCGAAGCCTGGTCCACCGCCCGTTAGTCTCATGAGCATGACCACTGACGCCCTGCGCCAGCAGGTGGACCGTTCGCTCAGGCAGTTCGTCGGCCGGCAGGAGCCTGCCCTCGGCGACCCCGACCTGGAGCCGCTGCTGGCGGCGGCGAACGACCTGCTGTCGGGGGGCAAGCGGCTGCGCCCGGCGTTCTGCTACTGGGGCTGGCGCGGCGCGGGCGGCGAGGACGGGCCCGGCATCTTCGCCGCGGCGGCCTCACTGGAGCTGCTGCAGGCCAGCGCTCTTGTCCACGACGACGTCATGGACAAGAGCGATCTGCGCCGCGGCATGCCGTCGGCGCACCGCCGTTTCCAGGCGCTGCACGAGAAGGCCGGCTGGCACGGCGCGGCCGAGCAGTTCGGCGAGGGCGCCGCGATCCTGCTGGGCAACCTGCTGCTCATCTGGTCGGGCGAGATGTGGCGCACCAGCTCGCTGCCGCCGGAGTCGCTGGCGGCCGCGCAGCCGTTGCACGACCACATGCGCACCGAGCTGATGTGCGGCCAGTACCTGGACCTGCTGGAGCAGGCCCACGGCGAGAACTCCTTCGACTCGGCGCTGCGCGTGGCGCTGTACAAGAGCGGCAAGTACTCGGTGGAGCAGCCGTTGCGGCTCGGGCTCGTGCTCGCGGCCCGCAGCGCGCAGCCGTGGATCGACGAGCTCTGCGTGGAGTACGGCCGGCGCGTCGGCATCGCCTTCCAGCTGCGCGACGACATCCTGGGCGTGTTCGGCGACCCCGCGCAGACGGGCAAGCCGGCCGGGGACGACCTGCGCGAGGGCAAGCGGACGATGCTGGTGGCCAAGACGCTCGCGGCCGCCTCTTCCGACGACGCCCAGATCGTGCGCCGCCTGCTGGGTGATCCGGCGCTGGACGAGCAGGGGGTGGCGACGCTGCGCGGCATCATCGCCGACACCGGGGCACTGCAGGAGTGCGAGGACCTGATCGCGTCCTACCTGGACGAGGCGCTCGCGGCGCTGGCCAGGGCGCCGATCACGGAGGAGGCGCGGGCGGCGCTGGACGGCCTGGCCGTCGCCGCCACGTCCCGCAAGTCCTGACCTTCCTGATCGCCCGCTCCAGGCACTCCGGCAGAAGGGCGAAGCCGTACGTCTGACCGACGCACGGCCCCGAACACCTACCGCATCAGGCGGCGGACAGCCGCTTGGCGAACTCGGCCGCCGCGGCGCCCGGGTCGGGCGCCTCGGTGATGGCACGGACGACCACGGCGCGGCGCACCCCGTAGGAGAGCACCTCGTCGAGGTTGTCCAGGTCGATGCCGCCGATGCCGAACCACGGCCGGTCCGTGCCGAGCGCCGCCGCGTGCCTCAGCAGCGCGGGTCCGGGCGCGTGGCGTCCGGGCTTGGTCGGCGTCGGCCAGATCGGGCCGCAGCAGTAGTAGTCGACGCCCGGCTCCACCGCGGCGGCGGAAGCCTCCGCGGCGGAGTGGGTGGACCGTCCGATGACGATGTCGTCGCCGAGGATCTCTCGCGCGACCGTCACGGGAAGGTCGTCCTGCCCCAGGTGGAGCACGTCTGGTCGGGCCGCGTAGGCGATGTCGGCCCGGTCGTTGACGGCGAGCAGTTTGCCGTGCCGGTCGCAGGCGTCGCGGAAGACCTCGAGCAGCGCGAGCTCTTCGCGCGCCTCGAGTCCCTTCTCCCGCAACTGGACGATGTCCACGCCGTTGGCCAGCACGGCGTCGAGGAAGTCGGCCAGGTCGCCGCGCCCTCGCCGCCCGTCGGTGCAGAGGTAGAGGCGGGCCTCAGAAACCGAGGGCTTGGGCACGCCGCTTGACCTCTGTGTGTCTACCGGCCTTGATCGCGTCAACGGGCGATCCTGGCAGTGAGTCATCTGGGGTGAAGAGCCAGCGCAGGGCTTCGGCCTCGTCGTAGCCGGCGTCCTGCAGCACGGTGAGCGTGCCTGGCAGGCCCTTCATCACTTCCTTTCCGTCGAGGAAGACCGCGGGCACCTGGGGCCCGCCGCTGCCTCGCCGTACGCCGAGGAGCTTGTGGTCTTTGAGGAGCTGCTTGGCCCGCCCGATCGTGAGATCCAGGCGCGCGGCCACTTCGGGGAGAGTGAGCCACTCGCTGACGAGCTGGTCGGTCTCCCGGTCGATCTGTGCAACAGAAAGCGTCACGAAACCACAACTACCACATGGAGTGCTTGCTCAAACAACACAATCTCGTAGGGTCACATCCGGATCTACCAGGCGTTCCACATCAAGACGGGCGCCAGCCTCGATGAGACGGCGGCCCTGGACGAGGTCGCGGGGCCGATCGGCGGCCAGCACGGCGGTGATCCGATCTTCTGAGGTCAGCCACACCGCCGACCACTTCTGCCCCTCGCGGTACACGACCCGGCCGCCCGCCGGGTGGTATCCGGCGTACTGCAGCATGTGACCGAACTGCTCCGACCAGAAGTACGGCACCGGGTCGTAGACCGCCTTCTCGCCCAGCAGCGTGGCGGCGGCGACGTCGGGAGAGTTGAGCGCGGTGTCCCAGTGCTCGACCCGCATCCGGGTCTGGAACCGGCGCGACCACCAGTTGGCGCAGTCGCCGACGGCCACCACGCCGGGCAGGGAGGTACGCAGGTGCTCGTCGGTGACGACGCCGTTGTGCAGGTCGATGTCGGCGTCGGCGAGCCATTCGAGCACCGGGCGGGCGCCGATGCCGGACACCACCACATGGGCGGGCACGAACTCGCCGCCGACCAGCTCCACACCGCCTTCGACGACCTCGCTGACCATCGTGCCGAGCCGCAGGTCGACGCCCTCGTACCAGGGCAGCGTGCGCGCGCCCATCTCGCCGATCGCGTGCGACAGCGGCGTTCCCGCCGCCTCGATCACGGTGACCACGCAGCCCGCCTTGCGCGCCGCGGTCGCCACCTCGGCGCCGATCCAGCCCGCGCCCACCACGGCCACCCGCGCGCCGGGCACCAGGGCGGCCCGCAGCACGTGGGCGTCGTCGAGCGTACGCAGGACCAGCTGGGGGCCCTCGCCCGGCAGCCGGATCGGCTCGGAGCCCGTCGCGATCACCAGGCCGTCGTAGGGCAGGTCGCCCTCGGTGGTCTCGACCACGCCCTCACGCAGGCTCTTCGCGGCCACGCCCGGCCGGAAGTCGGCCCGCAGGGCGGCCAGGTCGGTGTCGACGAAGCTGTCGTCGCTCGTGCCCAGCAGCACCGCCTTCGACAGGGGTGGACGGTCGTAGGGCCGGTGCCTCTCCTCGCCGAGGAGAGTGATCCTTCCTTCGAACCCGCGCCCGCGCAGCGATTCGACACTGCGTACTCCGGCCAGGCCGGCTCCCACCACCACCACGTGATCCACGGTTCCGACCATACCGGGGTCAATCGTGAGAGTGCCTGCCGAGGCCGTAGGCTGGGACCGTAAGACGCGCGGGAGTCCGGCCTTAACCGGACTGAGAGGAAGGCTTCATCGGGCCTTCGACCGCAAGACACCTGATCCGGATCATGCCGGCGTAGGGAGCGGACATGCACGTGATCGTGGGCGGCGGCGTCGTCGGGCTCAGCGTGGCCTGGCGCCTTGCCCGCTCAGGACGGCCCGTCACCGTCGTCGACCCCGCGCCCGCCTCGGGCGCCACCCACGCCGCCGCGGGGATGCTCGCGCCGGTGAGCGAGGTCACGTTCACCGAGGAGCCGTTGCTGCGCCTGGGCGCGGCCTCCCTGGCGCGCTGGCCCGCCTTCGCCGCCGAGCTGACCGCCGACGCGGGCCTCGCCGCCGGGGCGCTCGACTACCGCGCCGACGGCACGCTCGACGTGGCCTTCGGCGCCGACGACCTGGCCGTCCTGGAGGAGACGGCGGGCTTCATGGAGAAGCTGGGGCTGCGGGTCGAACGACTCGGCGGGCGCGAATGCCGCCGCCTGGAGCCCATGCTCGCGCCGTCCGTGCGCGGCGGCCTCCTGGCGCCCGACGACGCCTGGGTGGACCCGCGCAGGGTCGCCGGCGCGCTGCTGGCCGCCTTGGAGCGCCTCGGGGTCCCGATCGTGCGGGCGCGGGTGCGCGAGCTGCTGCGCGGCGATGAGGGCGTCCAGGGGGTACGGCTGAGCCCGGGTGACACCGGTGACGGGGCGCACCGGGAGGCCGGTGGCGGCCCTTACCGGCAGGAGCGCGGCGAGCCTTACCGGGAGGAACACGGCGGGCCGTTCCGGGAGGAGCTGCGCGCCGAGCGGGTGGTGCTGGCGGCGGGGGCGTGGAGCGGGTCGCTGGCCCCGGTGCCGGTGCGGCCGGTGAAGGGGCAGATTCTTCGCCTGCGCTCGCCGGAGCCACTCCTGGGCAGGTGCGTGCGGGGCACGGTGCACGGCCTGCCCGTCTACCTGGTGCCGCGCGGCGACGGCGAGCTGGTCGTGGGAGCCACGCAGGAGGAGCTGGGGTTCGACACCCGGGTGACCGCGGGCGGGGTGTACGAGCTGCTGCGCGACGCCCGCGAGCTGGTGCCCGGGGTGACCGAGCTGGAGCTGGCGGAGGTGGTGGCGGGGCTGCGGCCCGGCACGCCGGACAACCTGCCGCTCGTCGGGCCGGGCGGTGAGCGGGGGCTGCTTCTGGCCACCGGGCATCACCGGGGCGGGGTGCTGCTGGCTCCGCTCACGGCCGCCGTCCTCATGGGCGAGGAGCGCGAGCTGTCGTCGTTGTGCTCGCCCGCCCGGTTCGCACCCTGAGCAGCCCTGCCGCCCCATACCGGCCGACCAACTACCCGCCTCCCGAACCCGACCACCCGAAGCTCGCCTCCCCAAACCTGGCTTCCCGAATTTTCATCCCGAAGGGGGATATTTCATGAATGTGACGATCAACGGGGCCTCGCATGAGGTGCCCCACGGGACGACGGTGGCGCAGGCCGTACGGACGCTGACGGAAGCCACCAAGGGGGTCGCGGTGGCCGTGAACGACGAGGTGGTCACGCGCAGTTCGTGGGAGACCACGGCGCTGGCCGACCGCGACCGGGTCGAGGTGCTGACGGCGGTGCAGGGTGGATGAGCTGATCATCGGCGGGGAGAAGTTCGCCTCCCGCCTCATCATGGGCACCGGCGGCGCCCCCTCGCTGGACGTGCTCGACCAGGCGCTGGCCGCCTCGGGCACCGAGCTGACCACGGTGGCGATGCGGCGGCTCGACCCGTCCGCGCCCGGATCCGTGCTCGACGTGCTGCGCGAGCGCGGCATCAAGGTGCTGCCCAACACCGCGGGATGCTTCACCGCGGGCGAGGCCGTGCTGACCGCCCGGCTGGCCCGCGAGGCGCTCGGCACCAACTGGGTCAAGCTCGAGGTCATCGCCGACGAGCGCACGCTGCTGCCCGACCCGATCGAGACGTTCGACGCGGCGGAGCGGCTGGTGGCCGACGGGTTCGTGGTGCTGCCCTACATCGGTGACGACCCCGCGCTGGCCCGCCGCCTGGAGCAGGCCGGATGCGCGGCGGTCATGCCGCTCGGCGCGCCCATCGGCTCGGGGCTCGGCATCCGCAACCCGCACAACATCGAGCTCATCGTCGAGGCCGCCTCCGTGCCGGTCATCCTCGACGCCGGGATCGGCACCGCCAGCGACGCCGCGCTCGCCATGGAGCTGGGCTGCGACGCGGTGCTCCTGGCCACCGCCGTGACCAGGGCGCAGCGGCCCGAGCTCATGGCCGCGGCGATGAGGCAGGCCGTCCAGGCGGGCCGGTTGGCGCGCCAGGCCGGGCGCATCCCCCGCCGCCGCTATGCTGAAGCGTCCTCGCCCATGCACCCTTAGTGACGACGGAGTGCCACGTAATGGCATCGGTTTCGGATGGTCAGGCCCCTCCAGTGGCAAAACGACCGTAAACTCGGCCACGTGGACACGACGACCGCGGACCCTCTCGTCGGGCGACTGCTCGACGGGCGCTATCGCATCGAGTCCCGGATCGCCCGGGGCGGGATGGCGACCGTCTACCTGGCGCTCGACGTCAGGCTCGACCGCACGGTAGCGCTGAAGGTCATGCACCGCTCGCTGGCCGAGGACCCCGCGTTCGTGCGCCGGTTCATCGGCGAGGCCAAGTCCGTGGCCAGCCTCTCCCATCCCAACGTCGTGCACGTCTTCGACCAGGGCACCGACGGCGACGTCGTCTACCTGTCGATGGAGTACGTGCCGGGCAAGACGCTGCGCGACATCCTGCGCGAGCGGGTCAGGCTGCCCGCCCGCGAGGCCCTGGAGATCATGATCCCGGTGCTGGCCGCGCTCGGCGCCGCCCACCAGAGCGGGATGGTCCACCGCGACGTCAAGCCGGAGAACGTCCTGCTGACCGACGACGGCCGGGTCAAGGTCGTCGACTTCGGCCTGGCCCGCGCCATCGAGGCCACGAACCAGACCCGCACCGGCGTGATGATCGGCACGATCGGCTACATGTCGCCCGAGCAGGTGACGACCGGCGGCGCCGACGTGCGCAGCGACGTCTACGCCGCGGGGATCATGCTGTTCGAGCTGGTCACCGGGCAGCAGCCCTACGACGGCGAGACGCCCATGTCGGTGGCCTACCGGCACGTGCACGACAGCGTGCCGCCGCCGTCGTCGCTGGTGCATGAGACGCCGCCGCTCATCGACACGCTCGTCACCCACGCCACCGCCCGCGATCCGCAGGACCGTCCGGCCGACGCCACCGCGATGCTGGTCGCGGCCGTCGACGCCCACCGGATGCTGCCGAGGCAGAGCACCCCGCCGCACGCCCCGCCCCACAGCGGGGCGCACGCCCGCATGTCGGGCCCGCAGCACGTGCCGCCGCCCAGCCACACGCTCATCCAGCCGCGCGCCGACCTCCACACCGCCCCGCCCGCGCCGCCGCGCGGGTCGCGCGGCGGTGGCAAGGGGTTCAGGCCCAGCTGGTTCCTCATCGGGCTGGCCACCGTGATGGTCGCCGCGATCGCGATGACCGGCGCGTACTTCGCGCAGACCCGCTACGTCAAGGTGCCCATCCTGATCGGGGAGAACGTCGACGTCGCCATCAAGAACGCCCAGGGGATGGGCTTCGTGGTCAAGCCCGCCGAGGGCCGCCACGACGAGAAGTACGGCAAGGGGCTCGTGCTCAGCACCGACCCCGTCGCCGGGTCGGAACTGGCGGAGGGCTCGACGCTGACGATCGTGCCGTCGCTGGGGCCGAAGCGCGTGGCCGTACCCAAGACCCAGGGCATGTCGGAGGCCGACGCGCGCGCGGCGCTGGCCGCGGCGGGGCTGCAGGTCGGCAACGTGCGGCGGATCGAGAACCTCCAGGTGCCCCGCAGCACCGTCATCCGCTCCTCGCCCGACGTGGGCGAGCAGGTCAAGGAGGGCTCGAAGATCGGGCTGTTCGTCAGCGCCGGGCTGATCATGCCGGACGTCGGCGGCATGCCCAAGGACGAGGCCGCCGCCTACCTGGGCGAGCGCGGGCTCGGGGTGCAGGTCAACGAGGTCGACGACGACGCCGAGCCGTGCACGGTCATCGCGCAGAGCCCCAAGGCCAAGTCCGAGGTGGACAAGGGCACGCCCGCGCAGCTCACGATCTCGCGCTGCCGCGACTTCTTCGACTGGTTCCGCGGCGATGACGACGAGGCCCGTGACGACGCCGAGTTCCGGATCGTGCCGCAGGTGATCGGCAAGACCGTCAACGACGCCAGGAGCGAGTTGTCGGCGCAGGGGTTCAAGGTCAGGGTGCGCAGCCTGATGGGCGGGGACGTGGTGCGCTTCCAGCGGCCCACGCCGAACAGCGAGCGTCCGCCGGGAGCGTTGGTGTACCTCTGGCGGTGAACCTTTCGCCGTCTGGCGCGGTATGAGGTTCATGAGAGTCGCTGTGGTGCCGGCCGCTGTGGTGGTCGTGGCCGGGTGCACGTCATCGGGTACGGCCGCGCCTTCTCCCACCGCCTTCCCCCGGGGCGATCGGCCCATGGCGCCGCTGACCGGCGGGCCGCTGACCGGCGGCGGGTTGCGGTTGCTGGTGACCGGGGCGCGGGCGTACCTGCTGGAGGTGGACTCCGGGCGGCGGACGGCCGTCGAGGGGCTGCCGCCCGGCAGGGAGTACTGGGGGTTCGTGGCGGGGCGGACCGCGGTGGCCGCGGTCAGGCCCGGGCGGCGCGATCCCGGGCGGGTCTATGTGCTCGACGGCGCGCGGGCACGGGCGCTGGCGGACGGGGTGTGGATCCGGCGTTCCCGGGCCCCGGCAGTACCTGGACGTGTGGGTGCTGGATGTCGAAACGCTCCGGTGGACCCGGCTGCCGTCGATGCCGGTGCCCGCCTCGATCAAGACCACGTCCATGGCGTGGACCCCGGACGGGCGGCTGGTGCTGACGGGGGACTACGTGATGACGGACAAGGTGTATCCCGCCGAGCCGGACTACGCGTCGATGGTGGTGGACTGGCGGCCGGGTGAGGGTGCTCTGCGGGTGAAGCGGCTGCCGGTCGCGCGGGGCGAGATCGCCGTCCTCGCCCCACGCTGACCGCTCCCCCGCTACCCCTGCCGCCCCGCGCTCCGCGGGCTCGCCGGGCCGTCCGGTTGGTCCGGGCAGAGGACCGACTCCGCGGCCTTGGAGATGGCCCTGACCACGTTCAGGCTCTGCTCGGCGTCCAGCGTGGTGGAGATCGCGAAGTGCTTGCGCCCGTCGCGGGTGCTGATGGTCGCCGAGGTGAAGCCGGGGGCGCCGCCGTTGGTCTGCACGATCTGCCCGCCGCACGGCGGTGACGGCATCGGGGGCGCGCCCTCGGGCGGGTCGGTGATCACCCGCTGGAGGTCGGCCGGCAGGAGCCTGCCCTGGAGGAAGGCCCGCCGGTAGGTGCTCAGGTCGCGGGCCGTGGAGATGACGCCGCCGGCGCCGTGTCCCCAGCTGGCGTTCAGGCGGTCCATGTCGTGGAGCCTGCCGTCGGGGCCGGGCGCGTAGCCGTGGCCGTGCGGGCCCTTGATGGCCTGCGGCGGCCGGATCGGCAGGTAGGTGTCGCTCATCCCCAGTGGCCGGAACAACCGCCGCTCGAACTCGGCCGCCAGGCTCCTGCCCGCGATCCGCTCGATGATCATGGTGAGCAGCGTGTAGTTGGCGCTGGAGTAGGAGAACTTCTCCCCCGGCTCGCCGGTACGCGGCTGCGCCCGCGAGAGCTTGAGCAGGTCGGCCGGGCGGTGGTAGGTGGTGAAGTCGAAGACGTCGACGAGCTCCGGCCTGAACCACTCCGGTACGCCGGAGGTGTGCCTGATCAGCTGCCGCACGGTGATCTCGCCGGCCCGTTCGACCAGGTCCTTCTCGGCCACGACCGGCAGCACGTCGGCGACCTTGTCGTCCAGGCCGAGCCTGCCCTCCTTGACGAGCTGAAGGATCACGGTGGCGGTCATCCCCTTGGTCTGGGAGCCGATCCGGTAGCGGGCGTCGGTCGGGATCTTCCCGCCCGTCCCGCCGAGCAGCCGCGACCCGGCGCTGCTCCGGCCGACGCGCCTGCCGTCCACGTAGAGCTCTCCGATCGCCCCCAGCACCCCGTCGGCGTCGGCCAGCTCGGCGATGGCCCGCCGTACGTCACCCGTGCGGGCGTCGGCCCCGGCGGTGGCGGGCTGGGCCAGACCTAGCGCGAGAGCGGCACCGGCCAGTCCCGCGGTCACACGTTTCCCCACAGTGGGTCCTTTCCACGTCCGGCGGCACGAGGGTGTCCCTCACGCCGAGGTCGAGGATCTTTGTAGGCCCACCGGTGCTAAGTGCCGATAAGTCAGGCGGTCAGGGCGCGTTCCAAGGGGGTGCGGAAGCGGGGAGTCACCTTGGCGCCGTCCAGCCAGGTGGCCAGGCCCGCCGCCTCCGACTCGATGGCGGAGCGGGCCTCGGAGCTCACGTCGGACAGCAGGCGCCAGACGATCTCGCCGTCCGCCCGGGTCGCCCAGCCGCCCACCACCTGGCCGTTCCACCACACGGTCGGGCCCACGTTGCCGCTGCGGTCGAACAGGTCGGCGCGGTGCTCCTGGGGGAGGTACCAGTCGCGTCCCTGCCAGCCCATCGGGGTCGGGTCCAGCGCGGGGAGCAGCGCCGCCCACGGCTCGGGTGACGGGGACGCCAGGTCGCCGGGGAGGACGTAGCCGGTGCCCTCGTCCAGTTCGACCCGCACCGCGTCCAGCGCCTTCAGCGCGCGGCGGGTGTCGCCCAGCGTCCAGCCGGTCCACCACTTGATGTCGGCCTCGGTCCCCGGGCCGAAGGCCCGCAGCCACCGCTCCACGAGCGCGGACTGGGCCTCCTCCACCGGCAGGCCGGGCATCGGGCCGCCCAGAGCCCATCTGTGCTGGCCGCTGATCCACGTGCCCGCCGGGCGGCCGCGGCGCACCACCGTGCCGTCCATGGCCATCAACGTCAGCAGGCGCGTGGCCACTCCCTGGCGGGTCTCTTGACGGGTGCCGGGGGCGTACACGATCTGCCGGCGCAGTTCGGGCACGACGGCGCCGAGTTCGGTGGCGGCGGCCTCGCCGAGCTCGCCCAGGGCCGTGACCACCGCGGCCTCCGCGGCGGCGATCCACTCCTCGTCGTACGGCCCGCCCTCGGCGAAGTGCTTGACCAGCGCCCTGCGCTCCCTGGCGGCGATGGCCACGGTCGAGGAGTGGTGCACGACGGGTACGAGCGCCTCGGGCACGACGAAGACGGTGCGCCGCATGCCGGTCATCCGCACGAGGGTCCGGTCGGCGTAGAGGGCCTTCTCCACGGCCGAGACCGCGGGCAGGGCGAGGCGGGCGCCCGCCGACAGGAACACGGTCGCGGGGTCGGTCGCGTGGAGTGCCACGACCGACTCCACGACCTGCTCGACGCCGGCCGCCTTGCGCGCCAGCGCATGCCGTGCGCCCAGGCGGGCGCGCCGCTGCCGCGCCGTGATCCGCTCCACGAGTGCCTCCGTCCTTTCGCCGAGGCCACCATCGCACACAACGCGCTCCTCAGCCGCATGGGCTTGGCACAACGCACAAGCTGATCGCGTACGGCACGCGCCGGCTTCGGACGTCTGGCGGCTAGACCGGCCACGAGGCCGCTGGGTGTACTGAAACGGCACTCAGGCACCGCGCTGCCCGCCACCGGGCAGACCTACGGGCCCCGTCCCCGGCGAAGGAGCCTGCATGACCCTGATGTTCCTGAACGGCGGCGCCATGCGGGGCGGACCGCTGCACCATCTGCTCGGCGACGCGCCACTTGTGGCCGAGACCCGGACGGCGGCCAAGTACCGCTTCTACTCCGTCGGCGGCCGCTGCCCCGCGCTGTACCCGGTCTCGCACGGCGGCGCCGAGATCGACGGCGAGCTGTACGACCTGGACCTGGACCGGCTGCGTGACCAGGTCCTGCCGGCCGAGCCGCCGGAGCTGGAGCTGGGGGTGATCGAGCTGGCCGACGGCAGGTCGGCGCTGGCCATGCTGCTGCGCCGGCCGAACACCTCGCACGCCGAGCTGGCCGACATCACCGATTTCGGTTCCTGGACGACCTACAAGGAGAGAGCGTGAGGTTCGACGTCAACTGCTCCATCCTGTTCACCGGCCTCCCCCTGCTGGAGAGGCCGGCCGCGGCCAAGGCCGCCGGGTTCGAGGGGGTGGAGTTCTGGTGGCCGTTCGCGGCCGCCGTACCGGATGACCATGAGGTGGACGCGTTCGTCGCCGCGGTCGAGGACGCGGGGGTGCGGCTGGTCGGGCTGAACTTCGCCGACGACATCGCCGAGGGCGGGCGCGGGCTGTTCTCGCGGCCCGCCGACCGGGCGCGGCTGCGCGACAACCTCGACGTCGCGGTCGGCATCGCGCAGCGGCTGGGCTGCACGGCGCTCAACGCCCTGTACGGCAACCGCGTCACCGGCCAGGAGCGGCAGCAGGACGCGCTGGCGCTGGAGAACCTGGCGCTGGCCGCGCGCAAGGCGGCGGCGATCGGCGCGGTGGTGCTGGTCGAGGCGCTCAACAGCTACGAGTCGCCGTCCTACCCGCTGGTGTCGGTGAAGGGCGCGATCGACGTGATCGAGAACGTCGGGGAGCCGAACGTGCGCTTCCTGTGCGATCTGTACCACCTGGCCCGCATGGGCGAGGACCTGACCGCGGCTCTCGCACATCCGCTGGTCGGCCACGTCCAGATCGCCGACGCGCCGGGCCGGGGCCGTCCGGGGACCGGGGAGATCCCGCTCAGGAACCTCCTGGACGGCTACGACGGCTGGGTGGGGCTGGAGTACAAGGACCCCGGCCTCGACTTCGACTGGATCAAGGAGTTCAGCTAGTGAAGATCGGTTTCATCGGGCTCGGGATCATGGGCAGGCCCATGGCCGGGCATCTGGTCAAGGCCGGACACGAGGTGACGGGCTACGACCTCAACCCCGTGGAGTTCGGGGGCGCCCTCGCGGGCGGCGTGGCCGAGGCGGTGAGCGGGGCGGACGTGGTGATCACGATGCTGCCCGCCGACCCGCAGGTCGAGGCCGTCTTCCCGGAGATCGCGGCGAACGCCCGGCCGGACGCCCTGTACATCGACTTCTCCACCATCACCCCGCGGACCTCGCAGAAGGTCGCCCAGCGGTGGAAGCGCAGCCTCGACGCCCCGGTCTCCGGCGGGGAGAAGGGCGCGGCCGACGCGGTCCTGTCGATCATGGTGGGCGGCTCGGCGGACGACTTCGAGGCCGCGAGGCCGGTCTTCGAGGCCGTCGGCACGACGTACAAGCTGGTCGGCGGCCCGGGGGCCGGCCAGTACGTGAAGGCCGCCAACCAGCTCGTCGTCGGCGGCACCTACGCGCTCGTCGCCGAGGCGATCGTGCTGATGGAGGCCGCGGGCGTGGACGCCGCCGCGGGCCTGGACGTGCTCGCCGGCGGCCTGGCCGGCAGCCGCATCCTGGAGCTCAAGCGCGTCTCGATGCTGGCCCGCGACTTCCGGCCGGGCTTCCGCGTCGACCTGCACCACAAGGACATGGGCATCATCCTCGACGCCGCCCGCGGCGCCGGGGTGGCCGTCCCGATGGGCGCGCTGACCGCGCAGCTCATCGCCGCCGCGCGGGCGCAGGGCCACGGCGGCCTCGACCACTCCGCCCTGCTCAAGGTCGTCGAAGGGCTCAGCCGATGAAGATGCCGGCGATGGAGGCAGTCGTCCACGTCCTGCGGTCGGAGGGCGTCGACGTCGCCTTCGGCTGCCCGGGCGCGGCCATCCTGCCCCTGTACAAGGCCATGGAACGGCTCGGCGGCATCGAGCACCTCATCGTCAGGCACGAGGAGGGCGCCACCCACATGGCCGACGGGTGGGCGCGCACCAACGGCCGGGTCGGCCTCGCGATCGGCACCTCGGGCCCGGCGGGCACCAACATGATCACCGGTCTGTACACCGCGATCGCCGACTCGATCCCGATGATCTGCGTCACGGGCCAGGCCGCCTCCACGAAGCTGCACCAGGAGGCGTTCCAGGCGGTCGACATCGTGGAGATCGCCAAGCCCGTCACCAAGTGGGCCGTGCAGATCAAGGAGGCCGCGCAGGCGCCCTGGATCTTCCGCGAGGCCTTCCGCATCGCGCGATCGGGCCGTCCGGGGCCGGTCCTGATCGACATCCCGGTGGACATCGCCAAGCAGGAGATCGAGTACGACCCGGCCATCGACGCCCCGCTGCCCGTCACCCGGGCGCACCCGCACCCGCCGCGGGTCGAGCGCGCCCTGGACATGCTGCTGGCCGCCGAGCGGCCCATCATCCTGGCCGGCGGCGGCGTCATCCTCGCCGACGCCTCGCCGGAACTGGCCGAGCTGGCCGAGCTGCTGCAGATCCCGGTGCAGGCCACGCTCATGGGCAAGGGCTCCATCGACGAGGACCACCCGCTGTACTGCGGCATGACCGGCATCCAGACCTCCCAGCGGTACGGCAACGCCTCCTTCCTGGAATCGGACCTGGTGCTGGCGCTCGGCGCCCGCTTCGGCGACCGGCACACCGGCACCCTCGACGTCTACCGGGGGTCGCGGAAGTTCATCCACGTGGACATCGAGCCGACCCAGATCGGCCGGGTCTTCGGCCCCGACCTGGGCGTCGTTTCCGACACGCGGCTGTTTTTGCGGGCGGTCACCGCGCTGGCGCGCGAGCGCGGCGTGAGCCGTACCCCGGGGGCGTGGGTGGAGCGGGTGCGGGAGCTCAAGCGCACGCTCACCCGCCGCGAGGACTTCGACGAGGTGCCGATCAAGGCGCCGCGCGTCTACAAGGAGATCAACGAGTACTTCGACGACGAGACCTACTTCGTCACCGCGATCGGCCTCTACCAGATCTGGGGCGGCCAGCACCAGAAGGCCGGCAAGCCGCGCCGCTACCAGGTGTGCGGGCAGGCCGGGCCGCTCGGCTGGGAGATCCCGGCGGCCATCGGCGTGAAGAAGGCCAGGCCGGAGGCCACCGTCGTGGGAGTCGTGGGCGACTACGGCTTCCAGTTCCTGGTCGAGGAGCTGGCGGTGGCGGCGCAGTACAACGTGCCGTTCGTGCTGGTGATGCTCAACAACGAGTACCTGGGTCTGATCCGGCAGGCCTCGATCGGCTACGACATGAACTACGAGGTGAACATCCACTACGACGCGTTCGGCTCGGACAACGTCAAGATCATGGAGGCGTACGGCTGCGCCGGCACGCGCGTCTTCGACCCGGCCCAGATCCGTTCCTCGCTGGAATGGGCCACGAAGGAGGCCGAGCGGACCTCGCGGCCCGTGCTGGTCGAGATCATGATCGAGCGTGAGGCCAACACCCCGCACAGCCTGTCGTCCATCGACGCGGTGAGGGAGTTCGAACCCCTTCCGGAGCAGGTGTGATGATAGGCACGCCTTCCTGCCCGCTCGCACCGGGCAGGAAGGCGCGTCCGGCCATTCTGTAACAGCTCGCGAGGAGTTCGTAGTGGTGGAGCACGTGCTTGTTGCCCCCGACAAGTTCAAGGGGTCGCTCACGGCGGCCGAGGTGGCCTCCCGGGTCAGCGCCGGCCTGGGTGTCGCGACGGTCGAGCTGCCCGTGGCCGACGGCGGCGACGGAACCGTCGATGCCGCCGTGGCCTGCGGTTTCGAGCGCGTGCCCCTGACCGTCACCGGTCCCACCGGCGAGCCCGTCGAGGCCGCGTACGCCTGGCGGGCGCCGGTCGCCGTCGTCGAGATGGCCGAGGCGTCCGGGCTGCGCAGGCTGCCCGGCGCGCCGGACGCGCTCGGCGCCACCAGCTACGGCACGGGCGAGCTGATCGCGGACGCGGTCAAGCGGGGCGCCACGCGCGTCGTGCTGGGCATCGGCGGCAGCGCCTGCACCGACGGCGGCGCCGGGATGGCGCGTGCGCTGGGCGCCCGGTTCCTGGACGAGGCGGGTGCGGAGCTGCCGGAGGGCGGGGCGGCGTTGCGGAACCTGGCGAAGATCGACATGTCCGCTTTTATCGAGCTTTCTGGGGTCGAGGTGGTGGTCGCCAGCGATGTCGACAACCCGCTGCTCGGCCCGCACGGCGCCGCCGCCGTCTACGGGCCGCAGAAGGGCGCCTCGCCCGAGGACGTCCAGGTGCTGGAGGCCGGGCTGTCGCGGCTGGCCGCCCGCGCCGCCGCCACGCATGGCCTGGTCGGCGCGGTGGAGCACGACGGCACGCCCCGGCCGATGGGCGTCGCGGGCGCGCCCGGCGCGGGCGCGGCGGGCGGGGTCGGGTTCGCCGCCCTCGCCTTCCTGAGGGCCGAGATCCAGCCGGGCATCGAATACCTGCTCGACCTGCTCGGCTTCGGCGAGCACGTGCGCGGCGCCCGCCTCGTCGTCACCGGCGAGGGCTCGCTCGACGAGCAGTCGCTGCGCGGCAAGGCTCCCGTGGGCGTCGCCAGGGCCGCGGCCAGGGCGGGCGTGCCGGTCGTGGCCGTCTGCGGGCGGCGCACGCTCACCGACGAGCAGCTCAGCGCCGCCGGGATCCGCGCCGCCTACGCGCTCAGCGACATCGAGCCCGACCTGGACCGCTGCATGGCCGAAGCCGGCCCGCTGCTCGAACGGCTGGCGGCGCGCATCGCCGCCGACTGGAGGTGAGATGGACGACCTGGTGATCCGGTCGCGGCGCGTGGTGACCCCGGAGGGGGTCCGCGCGGCGGCGGTGGCCGTACGGGAGGGGAAGATCGCGGCGGTACGCCCGCACGAGGCGAGCACGCCCGCGGCCACCGAGCTCGACCTCGGCGAGGTGGCCCTGCTGCCCGGCCTGGTCGACACCCATGTGCACGTCAACGAGCCGGGCCGCACCCACTGGGAGGGGTTCGCCTCGGCGACGCGCGCTGCCGCGGCGGGCGGCGTCACCACGATCGTGGACATGCCGCTCAACTCGCTGCCGCCCACCGTGACGCCCGCCGCGCTCGCCGCCAAGCGGGCCGCCGCCGCCGGGCAGTGCTTCGTGGACGTCGGATTCTGGGGCGGGGCGGTGCCCGGCAACGTCAAGGAGCTGCGGCCGCTGCACGAGCTGGGCGTGTTCGGCTTCAAGTGCTTCCTGTCGCCGTCGGGCGTGGAGGAGTTCCCGCCGCTGTCACTCGACGAGGTACGCCTCGCGCTGGCCGAGATCGCCGCATTCGACGGCCTGATGATCGTGCACGCCGAGGACCCCGCGCTGCTGGCCGACCCGGCCGGCCCGAGCTACCCCGAGTTCCTCGACTCGCGCCCCGGCTCGGCCGAGCGCAGCGCCGTCGAGCAGGTGATCAGGCTCACCCGGGAAACCGGCGCGCGCACGCACATCCTGCACGTCTCCAGCGCCGGCTGCCTGGAACCGCTGCGCGCCGCCCGGGACGAGGGCCTGCCGATCACCGCCGAGACCTGCCCGCACTACCTGACCATCGCCGCCGAGCAGGTGCCCGAGGGCGCGACCGCGTTCAAGTGCTGCCCGCCCATCCGCTCGGCCGCCAATCGCGACCTGCTCTGGCAGGGACTCGCCGACGGCGTGCTGACCTGCGTCGTCTCCGACCACTCGCCGTCGCCGGCGGACCTGAAGGTGCCCGACTTCGCCGCCGCGTGGGGCGGCATCGCCTCGCTGCAGCTCGGGCTGAGCGCCGTCTGGACCGAAGGATCGCGCCGCGGGTACGGCCTGGCCGACCTCACCCGCTGGATGGCGGAGAATCCCGCCCGGCTGGCCCGCGTCCCCGGCAAGGGCGCCATCCGCCCCGGGTACGACGCCGACCTGGTCGCCTTCGACCCCGAGGCCGGTCACCGGGTCGACGCCCTCGCCCTTCACCACAAGAACCCCGTCACCCCCTACCACGGGCGCGCCCTGCGGGGCGTCGTCCGCACCACCTGGCTCCGCGGCCGGCGCGTCGACGTGACGGCGGGGCCGTTCGGAACCTTTCTGCAGTTGGGAGCACACTGAATGCCCGCCTTCACCAGACTTCCCGACCTCGCCCTGCGCGGGTACGGCGGCGCCGTCATCGCCGCGAGCGACGAGTCGTTCGCCGAGAAGGAGGCGCTCGTCCGGCCGGGCAGACCGGCCTTCCAGGCGGAGACGTTCGGCAACAAGGGACAGGTGTACGACGGCTGGGAGACCCGCCGCCGCCGCACGCCCGGTCACGACTGGGCGATCATCCGGCTGGGGCTGCCCGGCACGGTGCGCGGCGTGGTGATCGACACGGCGTGGTTCAAGGGGAACTTCCCGCCGCACGCCTCGGTGGAGGCGTGCGAGGTGACCGGGACCCCGTCTCCGGAGGAGCTGGCGACGGCCGGATGGGTGGAGATCGTGCCGCGCGCCGACCTCAAGGGCGATGCCGAGCATCACTTCGAGGTGCGCGACGAGCGCCGCTACACCCATGTGCGGCTGAACATGTACCCCGACGGGGGGATCGCCCGGCTGCGCGTGCACGGCGAGGTACGCCCTGACCTGTCGCTGTATGACGGGCTGAGCCTCGACCTGGCCGCGCTGGCCAACGGCGCGGTGGTGACCGGGTGCTCGAACGAGTTCTACTCCGCGCCCCACAACGCCATCGCCCCCGGTCTGGCCAGGCACCAGGCGGAGGGCTGGGAGACCGCGCGGCGGCGCGACGAGGGCAACGACTGGATCGAGGTGCGCCTGGCCGGGCGGGGCGTCATCGGGCTGGCCGAGATCGACACGACGAACCTGCTGTTCAACGCGCCGGGCGCGATCAGGCTGCGGGGCAGGGACGGCGAGGGCGACTGGTTCGACCTGCTCCCCCGGACCGGCCTGCAGCCCGACACCCCGCACCGCTTCCGGGTCGGGGAGGCCCGGCCCGTCACCCACGTGCGGGCCGACATCTACCCGGACGGCGGCCTGGCCAGGATCCGCCTGCACGGCAACCTGGCGTGAGACGCCTTATGCCATCGCCGCGTCCGTGGTGACCCGGCGGCGTTCGGCCACGGAGGAGCCCAGGGCGACCAGGGTGCTCAGGGCCACGCACAGGCCGATGGCGGGCTGGGCGCCGACGCGCTCCACGAGCCAGGCCACGGTCATCCCGGCGGCGCCGTAGCCGAGCCCGCCGGCGGCGTACATGCCGGAGAAGCCCACGGCCCACTGCGACTCCGGCAGCCGGTCCTGCAGCGACACCGCGCGGGCGGTCAGGGCGGGCGTCTGCAGGAGGCCGGCGACCGCGAACAGGGCCACGACCAGGCCGAGCACCGGGACCAGCGTGGCCGCGCCCAGCGCGAGACCGATGCCCGCCGACAGCAGCGCCGCCTGCGCCGGCGGGGTGCCCGGCCAGGCGCGGGCGCCGTACAGGAGGCCGCCGCCGATTCCGGCCAGGGTGTACGCGGTCAGGACCGGGCCGGCCAGGGCGGCGTCGGCGTCGTGCGCGGCCAGGAGGACCGGCAGCGCCAGGCTGACGGCGCCGAAGGCGAACATCATCGCCCCGTCGTACGCCATCGCGGGCCAGCTGATGCGCCACAGGCGGGCGCGGTGGGCGGTGGCGGTCCTGGGCGGGTCGAGGAGGCGGCGTCCGGCCAGCGCTCCCGCCGCCGCCACGGCGGCCATGAGCAGGATCGGGAGGCGGGCGTCCACGACGGCCAGGAGCGCCACCACCGCGGGGGCGACGGTCCAGACGGTCGTGCCGGCCACCGATTCGAGGCTGAGCGCGGGCACGCGTCGCTCGGGTGGCGCCAGCCGTACCAGGAGGGCGCGCAGGCCGCCGTGGGCGCCCGCGGAGATCGCGCCGCCGAGCCCGGCCAGGGCGAGCATTCCCGCGGGCGTCCACCACTCCGCGCGGGGGGAGGCGGTGGCGAGCAGGGCCAGCAGGGCGAAGGCCGCGGCCTCCACACCCAGGACCAGGGCGATCTCGGAGCGGGCGGGGCGGCGGTCGAAACGCCTGCCCAGAGGGCCTGCCGCGACCGCCTCGGCGAGCGCGTGGCCGCCGCCCAGGAGGGCGCCGACGGCGTAGGAGCCGGTGGCGGCGTGCCCGAGGAAGACCAGCGCGAGCGGCGCGGCGGCCACCGGGAACCGCTGGCAGACCAGGACGGCGAACCAGACCCCGACCCCCGGCGAACGCAGTACGGCCAGATACTGTTTACCGGTCATACTTATAGACAGTAACAGTTACCGGCTATCGAGTAAACTGGTTACATGACGGAGAGCGTGGCGCCGGGAGCGCTGGAGCAGGTGCGGTCGTTCCTCAACACGTGGTGGGTGCCCAACGACACGCGGGTGGCCGAGGACACGCTGCCCGGCACGCTGGCCGATCCGGCCGACCTCGGTGAGATGTCGGAGCTCAGGGCGGCGTTGCGGGCGGCTCTGGGGGTCGAGCGGCCGGCCGTACTGGCGTCATGGCTGGAGCGGCACCCGCTGCGGGCCGGGCTCTCGTCCGACCCCGGGAGCCCGCCGCTCGTGCTGACCCCCGAGGACGGCACGGCGGCGGGCCGGGTTCTGGCGGTGGTGGCGGAGGCGGTGCGGGCCGGGCAGTGGGCGCGGCTCAAGGCCTGTCCCGACTGCTCGTGGGTCTTCTACGACCACAGCCGCAACGGCAGCCGCCGCTGGTGCGTGATGAGCCCGGGAGGTTCGGATTCGCGGGGGTGCGGGAGCATCGCGAAGGTGCGCGCCTATCGGGAGCGCAGGCGCGCCTAGCGGGTGAGGGCGTGGACGGGGCCGGAGGTGGTGGTCAGGGGGCGGCAGGTGCCGCCGCGCCGGGTGGCCACGAGCTCGGCGGCGATGGAGACGGCGACCTCCTCCGGGGTGCGGGCGCCGAGGTCGAGGCCGATCGGGGAGCGCAGGCGCGACAGTTCGGCCTCGGACAGGCCCGCCTCGCGCAGACGGCGCGACCTCTCCTCGTGGGTACGGCGCGAGCCCATCGCGCCCACGTAACCGGCTTCGGTGCGCAGGGCCCGTTCCAGCAGGGGGATGTCGAACTTCGGGTCGTGGGTCAGGACGGCGATGGCGGTGCGGGCGTCCACGGGGGTGCGCTCCAGGTAGCGGTGCGGCCAGTCGACGACCACCTCGTGGGCGTCGGGGAAGCGCTTGGGGGTGGCGAAGACCGGGCGGGCGTCGCAGACGGTCACGTGGTAGCCGAGGAAGCGACCGGCGCGGGTGAGGGCGGCGGCGAAGTCGACGGCGCCGAAGACCAGCAGCCGGGGCGGGGGCGCGTAGGTCTCTGCGAACATCCGCAGGCCGTCACAGCCCACCTCCCTGACGCCGGTCAGGCCGGTGTCCAGCATGGCCGCCGCCTCCGCCGCCACGAGGCGGCCGACGACGGGGTCGCCGGAGGCGCCGGTGACTCGCCCATCCGCCTCAACCGTCAAGGAGAAGGGGTCGCCACTGGCCGGGGGCAGGATCCGGGCCAGGGCGACCGGCTCATCGGCGGCCAGCGCCTCCAGGTAGGTGCGGAAGGCGGGCTCGGCGGTGTTCGGCCATACGAGGATCTCGATGACGCCGCCGCAGGTCAGCCCGACCGCGAACGCGTCGTCGTCGCTGTAGCCGAACGTCCGCAGCAGGGGCCGGTTCTCTTCGAGGGAGCGCAGGCACAGCTCGTACACCGCGCCTTCCACGCAGCCGCCGGAGACGCTGCCGACGGCGGTGCCGTCTTCTGCCACGGCCAGCGCGGCTCCCGGCTCGCGGGGCGCGCTGCCGCCGACCCCGACGACGGAGGCGACCGCGAACCGCCGGCCCTCCCCGGTCCAGGCCAGGAGGTCGTCGACGAGATCACGCATGGTGTCTCCCTGAGCTGTAGGCGGGGGAACGCCCGCGGGCGTTCCCCCGGGCGGAAGGGGCCTAGCCGAACAGGCCCTCGATGAACGAGATCCCGAAATAGGCCACGAAAATGGCGGTGATCAGCCACAACAGCCAGTGGATCTCGGAGAACCTGCCGCGCGCCGCCTTGATCACGGTGTACGCGACGATCCCCGCCCCGACCCCGTTGGTGATCGAGTAGGTGAACGGCATCAGGGAGATCGTGAGGAAGGCCGGAACGGCCAGCTCCAGATCGTCCCAGGAGATCTTGCGGGCGGCGGTCATCATGAGCGCCCCCACCAGCACGAGCGCGGGCGCCGCCGCCTGGGCGGGCACGACGGCGGCCAGCGGGGTCAGGAACATCGCGCCCGCGAACAACCCGCCGGTGACGAGGCTGGCGAGGCCGGTGCGAGCGCCCTCCCCGACTCCCGCCGCCGACTCCACGACGACCGTGTTGGCCGAGGCCCCGGTGGCGCCGCCGATGATGGCGCCGAAGCCGTCGATGGTGAGGATCTTGCCGATGCCCTTGATCTGCCCCTTGTCGTCGGACAGCCCGGCCTCCTCGCCGACGCCGATGATGGTGCCCATCGCGTCGAAGAAGCCCGACAGCACAAGCGTGAACAGCACCACGGTGGCGGTCAGGATTCCGGCCTGGCCGAAGCCGCCGAACAGGTCGACGGAGCCGAGCAGCCCGAAGTCGGGGGTGGCGAAGACGTCCTTGGGCACGGCCGGGGTGACGACGCCCCACTTCAGCCCGTCGACGGCGGCGTTGACGACGATGGCCAGCGCGGTCGCGGCGACGATGCTGATGAGGATGGCTCCGGGCACGCGGCGCACGTACAGGCCGAGCATGAGCAGCAGCCCGGCGCAGAAGACGACCACGGGCCAGCCCTGCAGGTGGCCGCCGGCGCCGAGGGTGATGGGCGTGCCCTCGCCCCTGCCGACGAATCCGGCGTCCACGAGGCCGATGAGCGCGATGAACATGCCGATGCCGACCCCGATGGCGTGTTTCAGGCCGGTGGGGATGGCGTCCATGATGAGCTGCCTGATGCCGGTGAGGGCGAAGACGACGATCACGACGCCTTCGAGCACCACCAGGCCCATGGCCTGGTCCCAGGTCATGAACGGCGCCGCCTGGAAGGCCACCACCGGCGCCACGCCGAGCCCGGAGGCCAGCGCGAACGGGGCGTTCCCCACCAGGCCCATCAGGATGGTGGTGAGCGCGGCCGACAGCGCGACGGCGGTGGTCAGCTGCGGGATGGTGAGCTGGGCTCCGGTGACGTCCTTGGCGCCGCTGAGGATGATCGGGATGAGCAGGATGATGTAGGCGACGGCCACGAACGTGGTGATGCCGCCGCGCACCTCCCTGCCGACGGTGCTCCCCCTGCCCGACAGGTCGAAGAACCGGTCCAGCGCTCCGGTTGGGGGTTTTGTCTGGAGTTGGGTCATGGTCGGGGCCCTCCTCGGGCGTGGTCGACCTGCGGCTGCGCTGCCGCTGGGTGCGGTTGTGGAGTCTGTCCCGCTGACATGGGGGGTGCGGGCTGCCCCTGTTGATCAACTCACCCGGAGTGGTTCATCCCGTGATGTGCTCCGGACGCACAGGCACTCGGTGGAGTGCGAGCCCCGTGGCGTCGCGGATGGCCGCGACGATGGCCGGGGTGGAGGAGAGCGTGGGTGGCTCTCCGGCGCCACGCAGCCCGTATGGGGCCCGCGGGTCGGCGTTCTCGAGGATCTCCAGCCGCATGGGCGGCATGTCGAGGATGGTGGGGATGAGGTAGTCGGTGAAGGACGGGTTGCGTACCTTGCCGTCGCTGACCACGATCTCCTCCATCACGGCGAGGCCGAGGCCCTGGGCGGTGCCGCCGTGGATCTGGCCTTCCAGGGAGAGGCGGTTGAGGATCTTGCCGACGTCCTGGACGGCAGCCAGCTCGACCACCTTCACCAGGCCGAGTTCCACGTCGACGTCGACGACGGCGCGATGCACGCAGAGCGCGACCTGGGTGTGGGTGTCGCCCTGGCCGGTGACCGGGTCCATGCCGGTGGTGGGGTGGTGGTGGTACTCGCGGGTCTCCTCGATGACCTGGTCGCCCAGGACGTCCTCGATGCTCGCGACCACTCCCCGCGAGGCAGAGATGATTTTTCCCCCGGCGAGCGACAAATCGTCGTACACCCCGTCCACGAGGGCGAAGAGGCGATCGCGTACGGCCCAGCAGGCCGCCTGGACCGAGCCGCCCGTCATGTACGACTGCCGCGACGCCGACGACGACCCCGCGCTGCCCACCTGGTTGTCGGCCGGATGGATGACCACGTTCTCGATTCCCAGCTCGGTGCGAGCGATCTGGGCCTCGATGGTCACCAGCCCCTGGCCGACCTCCGCGGCGGCCGTGTGCACCAGCGCGGTCGCGGCCCCGCCGATGACCTCCAGGCGCACCCGGGCTGTGGAGTAGTCGTCGAAGCCCTCGGAGAAACAGATGTTCTTGAGGCCGACGCCGTAGCCGACGCCCCGCCGTACCCCCTCTCCGTGGGTGGTCTGGGAGGCGCCGCCGGGCAGGTTGCGGAGGTCGGAACTGTCGAGCGGAGGGGGCATGGGCAGGTCGCGGGCCTGGGCGAGCATGTCCTTCATGGGCAGCGGCGCGTGGATGATCTGCCCGGTGGCCAGCGCGGACCCTTGGGAGGCGGCGTTTGTTCGCCTGATGGTCACCGGGTCGATCCCGCAGGCTTCACCCAGCTTGTCCATCATGGACTCGTAGGCGAAACACGCCTGGACCGCGCCGAACCCCCGCATCGCCCCGCAGGGCGGGTTGTTGGTGTAGACGCCATAAGCGTCGATCTTGACGTTCGGGATCTCGTAGGGGCCGACGCCGAGCGAAGCGGCGTTGCCCACGACGTTGAGCGTGGCCGAGGTGTACGCGCCGCCGTCCAGGACGATCTCCACGTCGGCGTAGAGGATCTTGCCGTCCCGGGACGCGCCGTACTCGTAGCGCATCTGGGCCGGATGCCGGTGCACGTGGCCGAAGAACGACTCGTGCCGGTTGTACATCATCTTGACCGGCGCGCCGGTGCGCAGGGCGAGCATGGCGGCGTGGATCTGCATGGACAGGTCCTCGCGCCCGCCGAACGCGCCGCCGACCCCGGACAGCGTCATCCGGATGCGGTCCTCGGGCAGGCCGAGGCAGGGGCCGATCTGCTTGAGGTCGTTGTGCATCCACTGGGTGGCGACGTACAGCTCGACGCCGCCGTCCTCCGCGGGCACCGCGAGGCCGGATTCCGG
Organism: Nonomuraea sp. NPDC050540; assembly: GCF_044457485.1. Taxonomy (NCBI): domain Bacteria; kingdom Bacillati; phylum Actinomycetota; class Actinomycetes; order Streptosporangiales; family Streptosporangiaceae; genus Nonomuraea; species Nonomuraea sp. NPDC050540. The sequence goes on along the minus strand of NZ_JBITHA010000003.1, from coordinate 373,409 downwards.
GCCGAGGAAGGCCTGGTCCTGGATACCGACCTCGTAGGTGCCGGTGACCACGACCTCGGCGGCGGCGCGCACGGCCTCGACGTCGCCGACCCTGACCGGCTGGTGGCGGGCCGGGTTCGGCCGGTCCTGCACCCGCGGGTAGGAAGGGTCGAAGGCGGCCCGCCTGGCGTCGGTCAGCGGCTCCAGGATCTCCCACTCGATCGCGATCTTGTCGAGCGCGCGGCGGGCGGTCTCGGGGTGGTCGGCCGCGACGAGCGCGATCGCCTCGCCCTGGTGGCGTACCTCGCCGATGGCCAGCACGGGCTGGTCCCAGGTGAGGTCGAGCCCGTAGTGCTTGCGGCCGGGGACGTCCTCGTGCGTGAGTACGGCGCGCACCCCCGGATGGGCGAGTGCGGCGGCGGTGTCGATCGAGACGATGCGGGCACGCGGATGGGGGCTGCGGAGCGTCGCGCCCCACAGCATCCCCTCCGCCCACAGGTCGGAGGCGTAGGCGAACTCGCCCTTGACCTTGAGGGTCCCGTCGGGCCGCAACGTGCTCTCGCCCACTCCCCCGATGCCGGGGGCGGCGATCTCGTGCGGCGCGCGCAGCGGGAGTGTCACGTGTGTACCTCCTTGGCGACGGAGAATCCCCGCTCCCGCGCCAGCCGCATCAGGCGCCGGTGCGCCTCGGCGCCCGCGCGTCCCGACGCGTCCTGGTCGACGGTCTTCAGCTCGTCGTTCTCGACGACGCTCTCGCCGCCGACGAGCAGGCGGGCCAGTGGCGGCTGCCGGGTGGCGAACACCAGCTGGCAGACGGGGTCATCGACGGCGCCGGCGAAGGCGCCGTCGACGCGCCACAGCGCGATGTCGGCGAGCTTGCCGGCCTCCAGCGAGCCGAGCTCGCCGGCGCGGCCGAGGTTGCGCGCGCCGCCCATGGTGGCCATCTCCAGCGCCTGGCGGGCGGTGAGCGCGGTGGGCCCGTGCGCGGCGCGCTGGAACAGCAACGCCTGGCGCATCTCGCCGGACAGCGTGGTCAGCTCGGAGGAGGCGTTGCCGTCGACGCCGAGCCCGACGTTGGCCCCGCGCCGCAGCATCTCGGAGACGCGGGCGATGCCGGCGCCGAGGCGGCCGTTGGAGGAGGGGCAGTGGGCGGCGCCGGTGCCGGTCGCGGCGAACTTGTCGATGTCGGCGTCGCTCAGGTGCACGGTGTGGGCGAACCACACGTCGGGGCCGAGCCAACCGAGCTTCTCCATGTAGTCGACCGGCCGCACGCCGAACGCCTCGACGCAGTGCTCGTCCTCGTCGAGCGTCTCGGCCAGGTGCGTGTGCAGACGTACGCCCTTGGCCCTGGCCAGCTCGGCGGCGTCGGTCATCAGCTCGGCGGTGACCGAGAACGGCGAGCAGGGCGCGACCGCGACGCGCAGCTTCGAGGAGAACGACGGGTCGTGGTAGGCGTCGATGGCCTCGGAGGTGGCGGCCAGGACGGTGTCGCGGTCCTCGACCACCACGTCCGGCGGCAGGCCGCCCTGCGACTGACCGCGGTCCATGGAGCCGCGGGCGGGGTGGAAGCGGATGCCCAGCTCCCTGGCGGCCTCGATCTCGGCGGCGAACAGGTCGCCGCGGCCCTTCGGGAAGACGTAGTGGTGGTCGCTGGAGAGCGTGCAGCCCGACAGCGCCAGGTAGCCGAGCCCGGCGGCGGCGGCGCCCTTGACGACCTCGGCGTCCATGGCGGCCCACACCTGGTAGCTGGCGACCAGCCACTCGAACAGGGTGGCGTCCTGCGCCAGGCCCTGCGAGGCCCACTGGTAGAGGTGGTGGTGGGTGTTGACAAGGCCGGGCGTGGCCAGGCAGCCGGTGCCGTCGACGCGGGTCTCGCCGGGGTCCGGCGCGGCGGCGCCGGAGCCGACCTCCGTGATCCGGTCCCCCTCGATCCGGATGTATCCGGACGGGATCTCGGGGCCGGTGACCGGCGCGATGTAGACGTTCTCGATGATCATGGGGTGACGGCCTTTCGGGACGCGGCCAGCCGTACCGCGTCGAGGATCTTCTCGTAGCCCGTGCAGCGGCACAGGTTGCCCGCGAGCGCCTCGCGGATCTCCGCGTCGGACGGGTCGGGCACTCTGCCGATGAGGTCGTGCGCCTGCACGATCAGCCCGGGTGTGCAGAATCCGCACTGCACGGCGCCGCACTCGACGAACGCCTCCTGCACGGGGTCGAGGCGGTCGCCGTCGGCCAGGCCCTCGACCGTGCGGACCTGGCGGCCCTCGGCCTGACCCGCGGCGACCAGGCAGGCGCAGACCGGCGTGCCGTCCAGGTAGACGGTGCAGGAGCCGCACTCGCCCTGCTCGCAGGCGTTCTTGGAGCCGGGCAGGCCGACCCGCTCGCGCAGCACGTACAGCAGGCTCTCTCCGGCCCACACGTCGTCGACGGACTCTTCGCGGCCGTTGACGGTGAAGGAGACCCTCATCAGGCGGCCCTCACTTTCCGGTAGTCGTTCCACGCCCAGGTGAGCGTGCGGCGCGCCATCACGGCGATGGCGTGCCTGCGGTAGTCGGCGGTGCCGCGCACGTCGTCGATCGGCGAGGCGGCGCGGGAGCACAGCTCGCCGAAGCGCCTGAGCACCGCGGAGTCGAGGCGGGCGTCCCAGTCGAGTTCGTTCGCCAGGAACTCCTCGGCCTCAAGGGCGCGGCGCGGGGTGGGGGCGGCCGAGCCGATCCCGGTTCCGACCCGGCGCTCGCCGGGGTGCAGCGCGACCGAGAACGAGCAGACCGCGATGACCATGGCGTTGCGGGTGCCGACCTTGGAGAAGTACTGCGGTCCGCCCGCTGCCTCGACCCGCACCGCCCTGATCAGCTCGTCCGGCTCCAGCGCGCTGCGCTTGACGCCCAGGTAGAACTCGTGCGCCGGGATCATCCGCACGCCGCGCGCCCGCGACTCCACCTCGACGACCGCCCCGGCCGCCAGCAACGGCGGATGGCTGTCGCCCGCGGGCGAGGCCGCCCCGAGGTTGCCGCCGACGGTGCCGCGGTTGCGGATCTGCGGCGAGCCGACCGTCCGCGAGGCCTGCGCGAGCCCCGGCAGCACCCCGCCGAGCTCCTCGATGATCTTCACGTACGGCAGGCCCGCCCCGACCCGGTAGGTGCCGCCCTCCCGCGACCAGGTGGCCAGCTCGCCCACCTGGTTGAGGTCGAGCAGCGCCGGCGGCCGGTGCACGTCGAAGTTGATCTCCACCATCACGTCGGTGCCGCCCTGGATGGGCACGGCCTCCGGCTGGTCCGCCTTGGCGGCCAGCGCCTCCGCCCACGTGGTGGGCCGCAAGAACTCCATCAGTCAGTCACTCCCAGGCGAAGGCGGCCTCAGGGGCGTCGTCCCGCAGGACGGCGCCCTCGATCAGCCCGTAGGGCCGGTCGGCCGCGTAGTAGACCTCGTTGTCGTTGTCGAGCCCGAACGGCGCCAGGTCCACGAGGAAATGGTGCTTGTTCGGCATCGCGAACCTGATCTCGCAGACCTCCTCGCGGGTGTCGAGCACCCGCCTGCCCATGGCGTAGAGGGTCTGCTGGAGGGAGAGGCTGTGGGTGTCGGCGAAGGCTTCGAGCAGGCAGCGCCGTACCTCGTCGTAGGACGTGCCGAAGGAGGAGGCTTCGCCTGTGTGCCGCCACCCGGCGCTGACGGCGGTCGCGAGGATGCGGTCGGTGGTGGGCTTCAGCGTCGTGTACGCGTCCTCGATGTAGCCGTGGAACTCCGAGCCGGTCGAGTTGAGCACCACGAGGTCCTTCAGGCCGGACACGACGGTGGTGCGGCCGTCCCTGTCGTGGTGGACCACGCAGGTGCGCACCTCCTGCCCGTCGCGGACGAAGGAGTGCCGGTGCTCGCCGGAGACGGGGATGCGCCGCCAGGCGTACTCCTCGATCTCCACGCGGGCGTGGCCGATCGTGGGCTGGCTGTCGACGTAGTGTCTGGCCAGCAGGAGGGCGAAGTCCTCGATCTGGTCGACGCCGTGCTTCCTGGCGAAGGCGAAGGCCGTGTTCTTCTGCGTGTCGGTGGGGAGAACGGCCGCGTTGCTGCCGGTCAGGTGGACATCGGCCATGTCGCCGGACAGGGCCGAGCTGACGTTGATGTCCTTGATGTGATGGACACCGCCGTCCCGCACGACCCGGACGACCCTGGTCTCCGCCTTTCCGTAGCGGTTGGGCCCGAGAATGACAGGCATCTAGCTCCCTCGATAAGTGGAGTACGCGAACGGGCTGAGCAGCAGCGGCACGTGGTAGTGCTGGTCCGGGTCCTCGACGGCGAAGGTGATGACCACCTCGGGGTAGAAGGCGCTCAGCGCGCCGGTGTCGAAGACGACGCGGTGCACGCCCCGGCCGGGGTTCCAGCCCTTGATCCGGCCGTCGTCGTCGGTGCGGCCCTCGGCCACGACCTCGCCGTCCCGCTCCAGCCGTACGGGGACTCCCGCGGCGGGGCGGCCCGTCGCGGCGTTCAGGATGTGGGTGGAGAAGCTCATGCCACGCCCACCAGCTTCGCCATGCGCAGCCGGGTGATCTTGGCGAGCTCGTCGCGTACCACGCGGCGTTCGGCCTCCTCGTCGTTGAGCAGGCGCTCGTTGAGGCGGTCCAGCATCTGGCGGCCGCTCAGGCCGGTCGCGCAGATGAGGTACACGTGGCCGAACCTGTCCTCGTAGTCCCGGTTGCCCCGCGCGAGCTCGGCCAGCACGTCGTCGCCGACTCCCGCCTGCTCCTGACGCGACCACTTCTCCGTGGTGCGCTCGCCGATCCTCGGGTGGGCGCCGAGCGCCTCCAGCACCTCGGGCCACTCCAGCGCGCGCACCGCGGTGTCGGCGGCGGCGGTGAGCTGGGCCAGGTCCCGGTGGGGCCGCAGCGCGGCCACGGTCCTGGCGAAGGCGGGCGAGGCGCAGCAGGCCATCAGCTCGCGCTCGGCGTCGGCCGGGCCGAGGGCGTTGAAGTCGGCCAGCCCGGACACGGTCTGCAGGTTCGGCATGTCAGAAGTACACACAGGGCTCTCGTGCCCGGTCCATCCGCAAGAACTCCGAACTGCTCCAGGGGTTGGTCAGGACTTTTCGTGTCATGCTCCAAGTTCTCGGGGCCCGCACCCGCGGGTACTGTCCGTGCATGCGACTCAACGCGCTGCTGGAGATGCCCGAACTGGGCCTGTCGACCGTGGTCGGGCACGACGAACTCGACCGGCCGCTGCGCTGGGTCGTCACCACCGACCTGCTCCACCCCGGCCGCTACCTGAGCGGCGGCGAACTCGTCCTGACCGGCCTCATCTGGCGCGACTCCCCCGCCGACAGCGAGACGTTCGTGGCCGCGCTGGCCGCCGCCGGGGTCTCGGGGCTGGGCGCCTGCGAGGCGGCCTCCGGCGGCCTGCCCGCCGACCTGGTGGCCGCGTGCGAGAAGCACCGGGTGCCGCTGTTCCACGTGCCGCAGGCGCTCGGGTTCGCCGAGGTGACCGAGCACATCGTGCGCCGGCTGTCGGGCGCGCGGGCCTCCGACGTCAAAGCCGTGCTCGACCGGCACCGTCAGCTCGTCTCCGGCGCCGGGCTCGACCCCGTGATGGAGATGATCGGGCGCGACCTCGGCATGCGCGGCTGGGTGCTGACCGCCTCCGGCCGTACCGTGGCCGGCGCCGAGCCGCCTGCCGACCCGGCCATGCTGGCCAGGGCGTTCCTGACGGCCAAGCGGCTGCCGTGCGTACGCGGCGGCCACACGATCTTCCCCGTGGACGAGCAGACCACCTCGCGGGTGGCCGACTGGTTCGTGGCCTTCGAGGGCTCCATGGACGACTGGCCGGAGGAACGGCTCGCGCTGGCCGCGGAACTGGCGGCCGTCGCCGCGCTGGAGCGCATGCGGCTGGACGACCGGCTCAGCCCCGAGGGCCGCATCGGCCAGGAACTGGTCCGGCTCGTGCTCACCGACGGACGGCCCAGCGACATCCTGCCGCGCCTGCAGGTGACCGGCCTGGCCGAGGCGGCCGGTTACGTCGCCGTCGCCGCCGCGGCGGGGGGCAGCCTGCGCCCCGGCGAGCTGCGGGCGGTCGTCAAGGAGATCCTGTACGGCCTGCGCCCCGTCGTCGGCGTCGTCGAGGACGAGACGATCGCCCTCGTGCCGGCGACCGGCGAGGACGTCACCGGCCGGGTACGCGACGCCGTACACGCGCTGGCACCCGGGCTCGGCGGCAGCAGGCTCAAGGTCGGGGTGAGCGGCCAGGCGCAGGTGGAGGGCCTGCGCGGCGCGGTCGAGGAGGCCCGCTACGCGCGCCGGATGGCCGAGGGCAGGGCCGAACCCGACGCGGTCGTGGGCCACGACGAACTGGCCACGCACGTGCTGCTGCTGGCGTCGGTGCCCGACGACGTGCGGCACATGTTCCGGGTGCGGCTGCTGGACCCGCTGCGCTCCTACGACCAGGTGCACCGGGCCGACCTGGTGCGCACGCTGGAGGCGTTCCTGCTGTGCTCGGGGTCGTGGACCAAGTGCGCCGAGCTGCTCCACGTGCACGTCAACACGCTGCGCTACCGCATCCAGCGCATCCAGGACCTCACCGGGCGCGACCTGTCGCGGCTGGAGGACCGGGTGGACTTCTTCCTGGCGCTGCGGCTGGGCTAGACGGGTAAAGAGAGGTCAGGGCGACGGAGACGGGCGGAGCGCGGCGATAGACTGGACGCCATCATGACTCCCACTTCACTCATCGGCGGGCACGTCTCCGTCGCGGGCGGCCTGGCCACCGGCGGCCTGAAGTTCATGGCCGACATCGGCGCCGAGATGATGCAGGTCTTCGTCACCAACCCGCGCTCGTGGGCGCTGACCGAGCGCAAGCCCGACGAGGACGCCAAGCTCGCCGAGTCGGGAGTGGAGAGCTTCATCCACATCCCCTACCTGGTCAACTTCGGCTCGCCCAGCCCCGACACGCTCGCCAACTCCATCGAGCTGACCCGCTACACGCTGCGGCGCGGTGTCGAGACGGGCGCCAAGGGCGTGGTCGTGCACACCGGCTCGGCGGTCACGCAGCCGCGCGAGGCCGCGATGGCGCAGTTGCACGAGCACCTGCTGCCGCTCCTGGAGGAGATCCCCGACGGCGGCCCCGACCTGCTGCTGGAGCCGATGGCCGGGCAGGGCGCGATGTTGTGCGCGACGGTCCAGGACCTGGAGCCCTATCTCGCGGCGCTCGACTGGCACCCGAAGGCGGGCATCTGCTTCGACACCTGCCACGCCTTCGCCGCCGGGCACGACCTGGCCAAGGAGGGCGGCGTCACCGAGACCCTCGACGCGCTGCACAAGATCGCGCCGGGCCGGTTGAAGCTGGTCCACGCCAACGACTCCAAGGACGTCTGCGGCTCCAAGAAGGACCGCCACGAGAAGATCGGCCAGGGCGAGATCGGGCTGGCCGCCTTCGGCGAGCTGTTCCGGCACGACATCGTGGCCGGGGTCCCGGTCTGCATCGAGACGCCGGGCAAGCCGCCGGAGTACCGCATCGACATCCAGGCGCTCAAGGACCTGCGCGACGCCCCGCTCTAGGACGGGGCCGCGGCGGTGCTGTTCCTGACGTTCAGCTCGTGCGGGAGCAGCAGCCGCTCGGGCCGCGGGTCGCCCGACAGGAGCAGCCGGCCCGCGGTCTGGCCGGCGAGCTGGCTGTGCTGCCTGACCGAGGTGAGGTCCGCCTCCTCCGCCGCGCTGTCGGAGAAGCCGACCACCGACAGCTCGTCGGGCACCTTGACGCCCGCCTCCGCCGCCGCGTCCAGCACGCCGAGCGCCAGCACGTCGGTGTTGCACAGCACCGCCGTGGGCCGGGGTGAGCGGGCCAGCAGCGCCCGGCCGGCCTCGCGGCCCGCCTCGCGCTCGTTGCCCACCACCTCGTAGACCGGCACGTCCGCCCAGTCGACTCCTCCGGCCTCGAAGGCGGCGCGGTAGCCGAGGATCCGGTTGCGCATGGCCTGGAAGACCGCGCTCTCCTGCCGTCCGACGTCGGCCCAGCCGTGGCGGCCGTCCTGGTGGAGCCCGACGACGGCCAGCCCGACCCGTCTGTGGCCGAGGTCGAGCAGGTGCCGCGCGGCCGATCCGGCCGCGGCCGGTTCGTCGATCCCCACGAACGGCACGCCCTCCACGAACGGCTCGTCCACCATCACCGTCGGCAGCCGCCTGGCCAGCACGGCGTCGAGCGCCGCGTGCCCGTCGGGCAGCGAGAACACGCAGAAGGCGTCCACCACGGCGTCGCGCACCAGCTCGGTACGTTCGACGCCGCGCGGCTGCTGCAGGATGAGCAGCCCGACCGCGGCCTCCTCGGCCGCGACCGCGAGCCCTTGCAGGAAGCCGATCGCGTACGGGTCGGCGAAGGCGTAGGGCAGCGTCTCGGTGAAGATCAGGCCCAGCGCCCCCGCCCTGCCGAGTCTCAGGGATCGCGCGGTCGGGTTGGGGCCGGCGTACCCGAGCTCGTCGGCCACCCGCAGGATGCGCTCGCGCAACTCGGCGCTGAGCTGGTCGGGGCGGGAGAAGGCGTAGGAGACCGTGGCGCGCGAGACGCCCACGCGGTCCGCGATCGTCTGCAGGGTCACTCGCTCGGTCATCCACACACCCTAGCGAACCGTTTCTTAATCAGTTAAGCTCTTAATGGATTAAGGAGGCAACATGGATGCCATGCAAGTGCTCGCCCACCAGACGGCGATGGGGTACGAGGACGGCCTTCGCACCGCGCTGCCCGATGCCCCGCGACAGCCCGGCCGAGACGTCGAACGCGTCAGGGTCCGGCTGGCCCGCACCCTGCGCCGCACCGCCGACCACCTGGACCCGGCCCCCGCCAGGACGGTCACCGAGTAGGTCAGAACGTGGCCGCGCGCAGGGCCAGCGCGATCACCGCGGCGTCCTCGGGTGCGCGGACGTCGCGGCCCGTCAGGTCCTTGAAGCGGGCGAAGCGGTGCTGGACGGTGTTGCGGTGGCAATACAGGGCGGCGGCGGTGGCGGCGATCGCCCCGTCGCCGGCCAGGTGCACGCGGACCGTCTCCAGGAGCCGTTCCCGCTCGGCCGCGCCCACCGTGTAGAGGGGGCCGAGGACCCGGGCGGCCAGTTCGGCCGACAGCTCGGGATTGTGGGCGGTGAAGACCTCCAGCCAGCTGTCCTCCAGGCGGACCGGGCCGCCCTCCGGCGCCGAGGCGCGGGCGGTCGCGGCGGCCAGCCGTACGGCGTGGGGGATTCTCGCCAGGCCCGCCACCTCGGGCGAGACGCCACAGGGGACGCCCGCCAGCGCGTCGAGCACCACGCGTTCCGCCCCGCCCGCGCGGGCCGGGAGCTGGACGACGAGGATGTCGCCGGTCGGCGCGTCGTGGCGGTGCAGGCGCAGGCCGAGCGAGCTCAGCGTGGAGAGCGCCGCACGGAGCGAGGCGCCCGCGGCGGGGTCGGCCAGCGATGAGGACGGCGCGGAACCTGACCGGAGCGGGCCCGTGCTGCCGTCGGTGACGACGGCGACGAAGGCGGCAGCGGTGTCGAAGCCGAGGACCCGTCCGGCGTCACGCACCACGTCGGGGTTGCGGCCGTCGTTGTCCAGCAGCCGGGCGAACCACGTGCGCCGCTGGTCCTCGCGCTGGCGGCCCATCTCCAGCACCGCCCGCTGGTAGCCGGTCATCAGGCCGGTGTTGTGCTGCTCGACCGCCTCCCACACCAGGTTCGCCGAGCGCAGCAGGCCGGGCAGGTCGTCCGGTCCGGCCTGGGCGATGAGGCCGTGCCACAGCACCTTGGCGTCCAGCCGCGCCGCGGCCAGCAGCGACTCCAGGGGCACGCCCTGCCCGGCCCGGCGTTCGCCCATGCCCTCCGAATGCGAGGCGAGCTCCTCCGGGGTACGCCCGTCGGCCAGCACGCGCAGGATCAGCGCGAACCCCACCCGCGCCCCCGCCCGCACCTCCTCCGGCGGCACGAGCCCGCGCGCGTAGGGCTCGATGGCCATCACCTCGGGCAGCCAGGCGTCGATGAGGTCGTCGTAGCCGCTCAGGCATCGCGTGGCCAGCCGCGAGACGACATCGTTGGTCATATGCACAATCTAACGCGTTGTTTACGCGCCGTATCACCGTTGGCCACCTCCGTGACCTGGGCTTACGGTGGCCGCAAGGGAGGTAGCACGTGCATCTGACGCCTCGTGAGCAGGAGCGGCTCACCATCTTCACGCTCGCGGAGCTCGCCCGCCGCCGCCGCGCCCGCGGCCGCCCGCTCAATGCGCCCGAGTCCATCGCCCTCATCTGTGACGAGATCCTGGAGCTCGCCTGGGACGGCCTGTCCCTGGAGGAGGTCATCGCGGGGGCGAAGGCCGTCCTGGACGAGGGCGAGGTCATGGACGGCGTCGCCGCGCTCGTCACGCACGTCCAGGTCGAGGCGCTCTTCCCGAACGGCACCGCGCTGGTCGCCGTCGACGCCCCCATCGGCCCGGCCCGCGAGGGCGGCCCCGGCGCGGTGCGGACCGCCGCCGAGCCGGTCGAGATCAACCCCGGCCGCCGGCGCGCCAGGCTGCGGGTGACCAACGAGGGCGCGCGCACGGTCTTCGTCTCCTCGCACTTCCCGCTCGGGGAGGTCAACGCGGCGCTGACCTTCGACCGCGACCCATCCGGCCTGCGCCTGGACATCCCAGCCGGTACGGCTACCGCGTTCCGCCCCGGCGAGAGCGTCGACGTGGAGGTGATCGAGTCATGACCACACCCGGAATCGACCGCGAGACCTACAACGCGATCTACGGCCCCACCACCGGCGACCGGATCCGCCTGGGCGACACGAGCCTGTGGGCCGAGGTCGAGCACGACGACGTCCCGCACGGCGACGAACTGCTGGGCGGGTGCGGCAAGACGCTGCGCGACGGCCTGCTGGCCCGCCCGCGCGGCGACCGGGAGTCGGCGCTGGACCTGGTCGTGGCCGGCGTCGTGCTGATCGACCCGGTGCTCGGGGTGCGCAAGACGCACATCGGGGTCAAGGACGGGCGGGTCGTGCCGTTCCAGGGCGCGATCGTCGACTCGCACACCGCGATCGTGCCGGGCGAAGGTCTGATCGCGACGCCGGGCATCGTGGACTCGCACGTGCACCTGTCCTCTCCCCAGATCGCCCCGGCGGCGCTGGCCTCCGGTGTCACGACCGTGGTCGGCATGGGGCTCGGCGGAGTGTGGGACGTCGGCGTGAACCCGGCGCGCAACCTGCACATGCTCATGTCCGCCTGGCGCGGGACCGCGCTGAACGTCGCCTTCCTGGCCCGCGGCTCCTCCAGCTCGCGGCGGCTTCTGGAGGAGGCGGTGCTGGCCGGCGCGGGAGGCTTCAAGATCCACGAGGACTTCGGGGCGACGCCGCGCATCATCGACACCTGTCTCGGGGTGGCCGAGGACGCCGACCTGCCGGTGGCGTTGCACTCCGACTCGATGAACGAGTCGGGCTACCTGGCCGACACGATCTCGGCGACGCGGGGGCGGACCGTGCACGCCTACCACGTGGAGGGGGGCGGCGGGCATCCCGACCTGCTGGAGATCCTCAGCGAGCCGCACGTGCTGCCGTCCTCGACGACGCCGACGATCCCGTACACGACGAACACGGTCGGCGAGCTGTTCCCGATGACGATGACCGTGCACCGGCAGAACCACCACATCGGCAGCGACGTCGAGGTGACCAGGAGCCGGGTGCGCGCGCACGGCATCGCGGCCGAGAACGTCCTGCACGACCTGGGCGCGATCAGCATCGTGAACTCCGACTCCATGGGCATGGGCCGCGTGGCCGAGACGGTGCGCCGTACCTGGCAGCTCGCCCACCTGCACGAACTCCGCGAGCTCGCGGTGACCGGCGCTGCCGGGCCCGGCGGGGGCGCGCGGAACGCCAATGAGCGGATTCTGCGGTATCTGGCCAAGCTCACGGTCAATCCGGCGGTGGCGCACGGGATGGTGCACGAGGTGGGCACGCTGCTACCGGGGCGGCTGGCCGACATCGTGCTGTGGCATCCGGCGTGGTTCGGGGCGAAGCCGGAGCTGGTCATCAAGTCCGGATTTGTCGCCCATGGGGTGTCCGGTAGCGGGTCCGGATCCACGCGGCTGACCCAGCCCCGCGTCTACCGCGACTACTTCGGCGGCCTCGGCGACGCGCCCGCGCAGCTGTCGCGGATCTTCGTCGCCCACGACGCCCTCGACGCCGCCGACAGCAGGGACGCGCTGCCCCGCGGGCTCCGGTACGCGGCGATCAAGAACGCGCGCGGCCTCACCCGCATCGACATGTACCGAAACATCGCGACGCCGTCGGTGGTGGTCCCCCGCGAACCCGGACCCGTCCTCGTGGACGGCGCCGAGGTGAGCATGGACCCCGCCACCCAGGTGCCGCTGGCCCAACTCCACCACTTCGCCTAGGAACCCCCCTCATGAGCAATCCCCGTGGCGCCGGAATCGCGTCCTTCGTCGGAACCTCCATCGAGTGGTACGACTTCTACATCTACGGCACGGCCGCCGCGCTGGTCTTCGGCAGGCTGTTCTTCCCCGAGGCCAGCCCGACCGCGGGGGTGATGGCGTCCTTCGCCACGTTCTGGGTGGGTTTCCTGGCCAGGCCGCTGGGCGGCGTGATCTTCGGCCACCTCGGCGACCGTATCGGCCGCAAGGGCACGCTCGTCGCGACGCTGCTGCTCATGGGCGGCGCCACCACCCTGGTCGGCGTCCTGCCCACCTACGCCTCCATCGGCATCCTGGCCCCGATCCTGCTGGCCACGCTCCGCTTCGTCCAGGGCATCGCCGTCGGCGGCGAGTGGGGCGGCGCCGTCCTCATCGCCGCCGAGCACGCCGGGCCGAAGCGCGTCTTCTACGCCGCCTTCGCCCAGCAGGGCTCCCCCGCCGGATCCATCCTGGCCACCGGCGTGTTCGCCCTGGTCAGCCTCATGCCGGAGGACGCCTTCCTGTCCTACGGCTGGCGCATCCCGTTCCTGATGTCGGCCGTCCTGGTCATCGTCGGCCTGGTCATCCGGCTGCGGGTGGAGGAGTCGCCGGAGTTCGTGCGGATGCGCGAGAAGCGCGAGGTCGTGAAGCTCCCCGTCGCCGAGGTCTTCCGCACGTCGTGGACGCTCGTCCTGCTCGGCATCGGCGCCAGCGGCGTCGGCATCGCCTCCGCCTACTTCACCAACACCTTCATCCTGTCCTGGGCCACCACCGACCTGGGCATCACCAAGAGCACCATGCTCAACGTGCTGCTGATCGTCTCGGTCACCCAGTTCGTCACCCAGCCGATCGGCGCGGTCCTCGGCCAGCGGATGGGCGCGGCCAAGTACATGCTGATCGCGTTCACCGCGCTGATCGTGTGCACGCCGGTCACGTTCCTGATGGTCGGCACCGGCTCGCCGGCGTGGGCCACGATCGGCCTGGCGCTCAGCGTCGTCTTCAGCGGCTCCTCCTACGCCGCGCTGGCCGGCTTCCTGGCCGAGGCCTTCCCCGCCCGGATCCGCTACACCGGCATCTCGCTGGCCTACCAGCTGTGCGGGGCGCTGATCGGCGGCACCACGCCCATGATCGCCCAGGCGCTGCTCAGCTCGACCGGGACGATCTGGGCCGTCGTCGGCCAGTACCTGGTCGTCATCCTGCTCACCATGGCCTGCGTACTGGCCCTGAGCCGCCGCTCGGCCACCCGCCCGACTCCTGTGGAGGTGTGATGCGCCTCGACGCGCTCTACGTCAACGGCCGGTTCACCACGCTGGACCCCGACCGGCCATCCGCCTCCCGGCTCGGCGTGTTCGGCGGCCGGATCGCGGGGCTGGACGAGGAGCTCGACGGGCTCACCGCCGAGCGGGTGGTCGACCTGGGCGGGCGGCCCGCCGTACCCGGATTCAACGACGCCCACCACCACCTCAGCATGCGCGGCCAGCGGCTGCGCGAGCTGGACCTGCGGGTCGGCACGCTCGGCGAGCTCTACGCGCTCGTGGCCGCGCGCGCGGCCGAGCTGCCGCGAGATGCGTGGGTACGCGGCGCCGGCTACGACCAGAACAAGCTCGGCGCGCACCCGGAGCGCGAGGCGCTCGACCGCGCGGCCGGCGGGCGGCCCGTCTGGCTGCAGCACAACTCGGGCCACATGGGCGTGGCCAGCACCGCCGCGTTCGCGCTGATGGGATTTCCCGGCCTGGACGTGCCGGACGTGCCCGGCGGTTCGGTCGGCCGGGGCCGGGACGGCCGGCCCGACGGGCTGCTGACCGAGCAGGCGCAGGACCTGGCGCACCGGGTGCTGCGGCCGGTGGCGCAGGAGGAGTTCGTGGAGGGCATCGGCCTGGCCTCGCGGGTCGCGGCCGCGGAGGGGCTGACCAGCTTCGCCGAGCCCGGCGTCGGCCGGGGGCTGGCCGGGAACGGCCCGCAGGACGTGGCCGCGTTCCAGGAGGCGGTGCGCCGCGGGCTGCTGCTCCAGCGCGCCGTCCTGATGCCGGGCTCGCCCAACCTGCACGAGGTCGGCGACGGCTTCGGCCTCGATCTCGGCATCGGTCCCGGGCTGGGCGACGAGCGGCTGCGCCTGGGTCCGGTGAAGGTCTTCTCCGACGGCTCGCTGATCGGGCGTACCGCCGCCATGTGCTGCGACTACGCCGGCGAGCCGGGCAACCGGGGCTTCCTGCAGGAGGAGGCCGAGGCGCTGCACGCGTTCATCCTGCGCGCCCACCGGGCCGGCTGGCAGGTGGCCGCGCACGCCATCGGCGACCGCGCCGTCGACGTGGTCCTGGACGCCTACGCCGAGGCCCAGTCGCGCTGGCCGAGGACCGACGCCCGCCACCGCATCGAGCACTGCGCCGTCACCAGCCCCGCGCAGGTGGCCAGGATCGCCGCGCTCGGCGTCATCCCGGTGCCGCAGGGGCGGTTCATCTCGGAGATCGGCGACGGCATGCTCGCCGCCTTGGGACCCGAGCGGTCGGCCGGGTGCTACCGGCAGCGTTCGTTCCTGGAGGCCGGGATCGTGCTGCCGGGCAGCTCCGACTGCCCCGTGGTCGAGGGGGCGCCGCTGCTGGGCATCCACGACCTGGTCAACCAGCGGACCTCGGGCGGGCGGCCGTTCAATCCCGGCGAGGCGCTGACCGCGGAGCAGGCCCTGCGCGCCTACACCTCCGGGTCGGCGTACGCGGTCTTCGACGAGCATCTCAAGGGGACCCTGACGCGGGGCAAGCTGGCCGACTTCGCGGTCCTGTCCGACGACCTGCTGGCGGTGGCGCCGCGGAGCATCGGGGACATCGCCGTGCTGGCCACCGCGATCGGCGGCGAGCTGGTCCACGACCTGCTCGGCTGAGCAGGGGCATCCCTGCGTCGTCGGTTGAACGGCTGAGCCACGGCATCAGCCGTAACGGCCCCGCGCCGGGGCATCAGCCGTAACGGCCCTGTGTCGCCGGGAGGACGGCGGCGGCGAGGGCGGTCGCCACGGCGGGGATTTCCCGCAGCGTCAGCGCCGCCACCGTGACGCGGATCGCGGGCGGGGTGGCGAGGCGGTTGCGGGCCCCGGGGGCGGCCGCCCAGCCGTGGGCGAGCAGGCCGGTGATGGCGGTGGTCTCGTCGGCGACGGGGATCCAGACGTTGAGTCCGCTGCGGCCGTGCGCGGGGATGCCGTGTCCGGCCAGGGCGTCCATGAGGGCCTGGCGGCGCGCGGTGTAGGAGGCGGCGACGTGCGCGGTGGACACCGCGCCGGCCTGCCAGAGGTGGGCGACGGTGCGCTGCAGGAGGTGGCTGACCCAGCCCGCGGCCAGCCGCTGGCGGCCGCGCAGGCGGTCGACGGTCTGGGCGTCGCCGGTGACGACGGCCAGGCGCAGGTCGGGCCCGTGGGACTTGGCGGTGGAGCGGGTCAGGATCCAGTGGGCCGTGGTGCCGGTCAGCGTGTGGACGGGCAGGTTGGCCAGGCCCGCGGCGTGGTCGTCCTCGATGAGCAGGACCTGCGGGTACGCCGCCAGCAGGGGGCGCAGGGCGGCGGCGCGGCCGGCCGATACGGCCGCTCCGGTGGGGTTCTGGGCGCGGGCGGTGACGATGACCGCCCGTGCGCCCGCGGCCAGGGCGCGCTCCAGCCCGGCGGCGCAGGGGCCGTCGTCGTCGACCGGCACCGGGACCGGGCGCAGCCCCAGGGCGGTGACGAGGTCGAGGGCGGCCGACCAGCCGGGGTCCTCCACGGCCACGCCGTCGCCCGGTCGCAGGCGCATGGTCAGCACGCGCTCCACCGCGTCCAGCGTGCCCGAGGTGACCGCCGGGCGGGCGCCGCCGAGGATGCCGTCGGCCTCGAAGGCCGCGGCGGCGTGGGCCACGAGGTCGGGGAGGTCCGCGGTGCCGTACAGGGCAGGGCCGGCGGCGTGGGCGCGGGCGGCGGCGGCCAGGGCGTCGGTGAGGTCGGGCAGCAGCGCGGGGTCGGGGTTGCCGCGCGACAGGTCGCGGGCGCCGGGCGGGACGTGGATGCGGATGTCCTCGCGGGCGGTGCTGGCCGGGCGGGGCCTGACGCGCGAGCCGCGGCGGCCGGCGGTCTCCACGACGCCGCGCTCGCGCAGCAGGCGGTAGGCGGAGGCGGCGGTGTTGGCGTTGACGCCGGTCCTGGCGGCGAGCTCGCGCACGGTCGGGAGGGCGGAGCCGGGCGCGAGCGCGCCTTCGGCCACGGCGGCCTCGATGCCGGCGGCGATCTCGCTGGCCGTCCCGCCAGCGAACGTGTAGCTTACTAGCACAAAGTCTATTTTGTATTAGTACAAAGGGATTTTCAAGATGCTGATTCATCCTTGGGACGCCGCCCGCAGCGAGGACGAGTGGCACGAATGGCTGCGAGGGCGCGACTTCGGCCTGCTGGCGGCCAACGGGGTGGACGGCGGGCCGCCGGTGGTCGTCCCCTCGCACTTCCTGTTCGACGGCGAGCGGGAGGTGTGCCTGCACCTGGCCAGGCCGAACCCGATCTGGGCGGCGCTGGAGGCCGACCCGCAGGTGACGCTGACCGTCGCCGACGACTACGCCTACATCCCCTCCACCTGGCGCGCCCCCGTGGACGGCGTGCCGACCAGCTACTACGCCGCCGTCCAGCTCATCTGCCGGGCCGAGATCCTGGACGAGCGGGAGGGCAAGGCCGAGATCCTGCGCCGCCAGCTCGCCCACCACCAGCCCGGCGGCGGCCACGGCGCGATGTCGGCCACCGAAGGGCCGTACCACAAGATGCTCTCGGCCATCCGCGGCCTGCGGCTGGAGGTCGTCGAGGCGCGGGCGAAGTTCAAGTACGACAGCCACAAGCCGGCCGAGCTCCGGGAGCGGGTGGCCGGCCGCCTCGCCGCCCGTGACCAGGTCCGCGACGCCGGGGCACGGGCCCAGGTGCTACGCCGCCTCGCCGCCGGGGCGGGCGGCTGAGCCGTACCTCATCCGGCGACGGGACGGCGGCGCGGAACGGGCAGGAGCGCGCGCTCGGCACCCCTGGTCGCCCAGAGGGCGACCGCGATGAACAGCACCTGCTCGGGCGTGCGGAACCACAGCGGCGTGGCCTCGCCGCCGGCGAACGAGACCCCCGCCAGCGCCGCGTGGACGTTGGCCGGGAACATCGCCACGAACAGCGCCGCGAGCGCGAACCCGGCCGCCCAGCGGGTACGGGCGAGCAGGAGCCCGGCGGCCCCGAGCAGTTCCAGCACCCCGGTCAGATAGACGACGGCACTCGGGAACGGGACGAACGGCGGCACCATCGCCACCATGTCGGCGTGTCCCGGCATCGGCAGCGGCGAGCCCGAGGGCACGAAGTGCGCGCTCGCGGTGACCACCAGCAGCACGGCCATCCCGTGCGCCGCGCTGACCGGCCACGACGCGAACCTGCCCACCCCGAGCGCCCCCAGCAGCCGGAATCCCAGCACGGCGACCACGAGCACGATGACAGTGAGAAACATGACCCCTCCACGTGGATAGCGTTCTATTAGATAGTACAGCTATCTAATGAACTTTGCCAAGGGTAGGGACAGCCCTACCCCCACGACGCCGGTACGCAGGGTCGTCGCGCCCGCGCCCGCTCCGTAGCGTCTTCGCCATGAGAACCCTCCAGCACCGCATCACCACCGACACCCGCTATGTCCTGATCGGCTTCCCGGTCACCGTCATCGCCTTCGTGCTGGTCGTCGCGGGCGTGGCGGCAGGTCTGGGCGGCGCCGTGGCCTTCGTCGGCCTCCCGGTGCTCGCCGCGACCGCGGTCCTGGCCAGGAAGTTCGCCGACGCCGAGCGGGCCGCCCTGCCCGACGTCGTCGGCCGGCCGCTGGCCCGGCCCGAGTACCCGGCCGCCCCCGTGGGCGCGGGCTGGTTCCGCCGCACGATGACCCCGATCGCGAACGGCCAGGCCTTCCTCGACCTGCTGCACGCGATCGTGGCGCTGCCGTTCGCGATCGTCTCCTTCGTCCTGACGGCCGTGTGGTGGGCCGGCGCCATCGCCGGGCTGACCTTCCCGATCTACGGCTGGGCGCTGGCCAAGCTCCCCGGGCTCGACGGCGGCCTGCCGGCGCTGCTCGGTCTGGGTGACGGCGACGGCGTCTTCGTCGCCTTCAACACCGCGGCCGGTCTGCTGTTCGCCCTGACGCTCCCGGCGGTCGTGCGGATCGCCGCGACGCTCAAGGCGAACCTGGCCGAGGCCCTGCTCACCCGCCCGGCCCCGCGGCCGCAGGCGGTCCGCCACCCCTACGAGGAGAGCGTGCTCGCCGCGTGAGCGCCCTTCCGGGGCCGTCGCCGCATCCCGCGGCGGCGGCCCTTGCCGCGTGCGGCCCTCCGAGGCGGTCCACCACGGCGATCAGCCGGGGCGGTCCTCCGGCGGGGCCTGCTCACGGAAGGCCTGCTCGCGGAAGGCCGTCGGTGACATTCCCGCCCGCTGGGTGAACACGCGGGTGAAGTAGGCGTGGCCGGTGTACCCGACCCTGCGGGCGATGGCGCCCACGGGCAGGTCGGTGTCGGCGAGCATCACCTTCGCACGGTCCAGGCGGTGCCGGGTGAGGTAGTCGATCGGAGTGTCCCCGGTGACGGCGCGGACCGCCGCGATCAGCGTGTCGCGCGAAACGGACAGTTCCCGGGCCACCTCACCGATCCGCACCGGGCGCTCCAGATCGGCGGTGAGCAGCGCGATCGCCCGGTTGCCCAGCGGCGAGGCGGGCGCCCGGTCCGGCGGAAGCCGACGTCCCGGGCCGACGGCGTGGATCACCGCGTGGAGCGCCGCGCCGAGCGCGACGTGGTCGGGCAGGGACGTGGCCCGTCCGGTCAGCTCGACCAGCCGGGTCATCGCCACCCCCACCCAGGCGGGATCGGCCACCTCCACGGCCGCCACTCCCCCACCGAGGTAGCCGAGGCTCTCGTAGCCGCCGGTGCTCGGTCCTTCGAACAGCACCCAGTGCTCGTCCCAGGTCCCGCCCGAGGGCCCGTACGTGTGCCGGACTCCGGGTGGGAGCCAGAAGAAGGTGCCGGGCCCGATCCTGTGCCGTCCCGGGCGGTCGTGCAGGACGAGATGCCCGGTGCCCGAGGTGACCATGACCCCGGCGTACCCCGTCAGCGCCCGCCTGGGCCGGGGCCGGCCCTGGCCCAGGATGGTGCCGGCTCCGGTGACGGCCAGGCCGAGGGCTCTGACGCCCTCGGGCGGGGTCCGATAGTGGGCGATCTGCACCGGCACCCCCACCCAACTCCCGACAAAAGTGCAAACGGCTCCGGAAACACTGCATACCATGACGGCCGCCCATGCCCTGAACATGGGGTCATGTTCCGCACCGAGACCGCACCGGCATCGACAGATGTCCTGACCTCCAACGGCCACCGGCTCGATCCGAGCCCCCAGCGGCTCGGCCGGCTCGAGCCCGTCCGCGCCGCCGAGCGCCACGACCGGGCCGCGTTGCGGCGCCGGCTGGCCCGCGACGGCTACCTGTTCCTGCCTGGCTTCCTCGACCGGGCGGAGATCCTGGAGTTCCGCCGCCACTACTTCGCTGCCCTGGAGGGGACGGGCGTCACCGAGCCGGGCAGCGACCCCCGGCTCGGCAGGGCCGGCGGCGGCGACCTCGACCGGGCGACGATGCGCCGCGTGCTGTTTCGCGACATCGTCCCCGGCGCCGAGTACGAGGCGTTGTGCCGCCACCCCCGGATAGCCGGCTTCTACCGGTGGCTGCTGGACACCGAGGAGGTGCATCTGCACCGCAGGAAGCTGATCCGGCACGTCGGACCCGGCGAGACGGGCGTCGGCACCGCCACCCAGGCCCACTACGACCTGGTCTACCTGCGTGAGGGCACCGACAAGGTGCTGTCGTCGTGGATTCCGCTCGGAGACTGCCCCGTGGAGCGCGGGCCGCTCATCTATCTGGAAGGCAGTCACCGCCGTGTGCTGGCCGAGGAGGCCGCGGGCACGCTCCGGCGTCCCGCCGCCTCGATCACCGCGGACCTGCCCGCGCTGGCCGAGGAGCACGACGCCCGCTGGCTCGTCACCGGCTTCCGGGCCGGCGACATGATGGTGCACGGCGCGCACATCATCCACGCATCCCTGGACAACGTCGACCCGGAGGGACTGGTCCGCCTGTCCACCGACATCCGCTACCAGTCGGCCACCGAGGTCATCGATCCGCGCTGGCAGAACCACTGGCACGCGGACGACGGGCTCTAGGCTCCGGTCTGCGCGACCGCCCCGAGCACGCAGCAGGTTGTCCCCGCCGCGGACGACCGTCTCGACCGGCGGCCGTCATCCCGCCGAGGGCAAGGTCACACGGGGAAAGCGCGGACGTGGCGAGCAACGACGCCGAACCTGGGCGGACATCACCCCAAGAGGTGTGATCTCAGCGCGGCAGATCGTCGCGGCCCACGAGCCCGTTCTCGTAGGCGTGGATCACCGCGTGCACACGATCGCGCAGGTCCAGTTTCTGCAGGACGGCCCGGACGTGCGACTTCACGGTGTTCTCGCTCAGCACCAGTTCCGCGCAGATCTCGCCGTTGGACCTGCCGCGGGCCAGCAGGCCGAAGACCTCGACCTCGCGCGGGGTGAGGCCCTCCAGGGCCTTCGCCCTGCGCATCGGCACCTGCCGTACGAGATCAAGGACCGTCGCTGCCACTCCCGGGGCCAGCGCGGACGTCCCGGAGGCGACGTCGCACACGGCCTGGGCCAGGGCGGCGGGCCGGACGTCCTTGGTCAGGTAGCCGCTCGCGCCGGCCCGGATGGCGGCCACGACCAACTCGTCGTCGTCGAACGTCGTCAGCATGAGCACCCGGGTCGCCGGTGCGATCCTCACGATCTCCGCGGTGGCGGCGACCCCGTCCATGCGGGGCATGCGGATGTCCATCAGCACCACGTCGAGGCGATGGCGCCGGACGACCTCGATCGCCTCGCCGCCGTTCCCGACGTCGTGGGTGACCTCGATGCGCTCGTCGGCCGACAGCACCGTACGGAGCGAGGCCCGCAGCAGTTCCTGGTCGTCGACGAGCATGACGCGGATCATGCGCCCTCCTTCGTGGGGAGCCGCGCCCGCAGCACCCAGCCGTCGTGCCCGTCGTCGATCGACAGGGTGCCGCCCGCGGTACGCACGCGTTCTTCGATTCCCAGGAGTCCGGTTCCCGCGCTGCCGGCCTCTCGAGAAGCCTTGCCGCCGTCGTCGCGTACCTCCACCGTCACCTCGTTCGGGCTCCAGCGCAGGTGAACGGCCACCTTGACCGGTGGTTCGAGGTGGCGCAGCGCGTTGGTGATGCCCTCCTGCACGGTACGGACCGCCGCGACCTCGGCGCTCAGGCTCAGCGGCCGCCGCTCACCCGCCTCCGCGAACGTCACCGTGTGGAGCGGGCTCGCCGCCGAGGCCACGAGGTCGGGGAGGGCGTCGAGCGAGATCGGAACCTGTCCGCGCGGCGCCGCGGTGGCCGGGCCCAGCGTGGCCAGCATCGCCCGCAGGCCTTGGTGGGCGTCCCGGCCGGCCTCGGCGATGTCGCCGAGTTCGCGGCGGGTGGCCGGATCCGCCGTCGTCACCGCCGCGGCCTCGATCCGCACGACCATGACGGTGACCGTGTGGGCGATCACGTCGTGCAGGTCGCGGCGGATGCCGGCCCGTTCGTCCGCGATGGCCGCGGCCAGTCGTTCGCTCTCGGCTCGCCGGCGGCTCTCGTGCCTGCGGCGGAGCAGAAGGGCCGCGAGCCACACACCGCCGACCACGAGCATCAGCAGCCCGCCCTCACTCAGGCGGGTCCACCAGGGAACGCCAGGGGGCAGCCGGGCCCACGAGACCAGCTCGTTGAGGACGATCCCGAGCACGGCGACGGCCAGCGCGAGCGCCGAGGACCTGACCGGGACCTGGCCGGTCAGCCGCCACAACGTCAGGGGGAAGAACACGGCGGAGGGCAGCATGACCGGTGACCAGCCCGGGAAGGGCAGCGTCACCAGGACGAGCATGCCCAGCGCGCCGATCGCGTACCCCGCCCACGGCCGCCGGAGGGCCACCTCCGCTCCCGCGTGGAGCAGGGCGGCGGCGCCCGCGGCGGTGAGGACCTGCCACAGGTCCGCGCCGAGGTACCGGGCGGCCGCCAGGATGATCACCGTCAGGAGGGCCAGGACCACGTGCGCCGCCACCGTCGTCGCCAGCCATGGGCTCCGGCGCTGGACGGCTGTCACGGTGGTCGCCTCCCGGTGGGCTCGTGGTGGGGAGCCGTACCTGGCTCGACGTGCCACAGGATAGCCAGCGGCGGGCGGCCCGCCGCCACGAACCCGCCGTTGAGCCCCGTGCTCTCAGCGGTAGGACGCGATGAGCCGGGCGAGGTGGCGGCCCGCGATGCGCAGGGGTTCCTCGCTCTCGGCGACCTGGGCGGCCATCTCGGCCCCCTCCAGCGTGCTGATCACCGTGTGCGCGAGCTCGTGGGCGACGTCCTCGGGGAAGCCGCTACGGCGCAGCTTGCCGCCGACCAGCTCCCGCCAGCCGGCGAACTCCTCCTCCGCGGCCCGCTGGATGTCCGGCGCCGTGCCGGTGCTCTCCAGCGCGGTGATGACGATGGGGCACCCGTCCAGCCATTGGGAGGCGCGCAGCCCCTCCGCCAGCTCGTCGGCGCAGGCGGCGATCGCCGTGGCCGGGTCGTCCTCGCGCTCCAGCGCCTCGCGCAGCATGCCGGCGAACTCCTGGCCGCCGTGCCGCAGGGCCGCGATCGCCAGCTCCGTCTTGCCTCCGGGGAAGAAGTGGTAGACCGAGCCGAGCGTGGCCTCGGCCTCCTGGGAGATCTGCTTGAGGCCCGTGGCCGCGTACCCCTGCCGCTGCATCAGGCGGGCGGTCGAGCGGACGATGCGCTCCTTGGTCTTCATGACTCCGCATCCTATTGGATAGAGCGTTCATTTTAGCGCCGTGCTACTGTCCGTCTTATTAGATAGAACGTTCATTTTAGGGAGAACGCATGTCCGTCACCGTCATCGGCCTCGGCCTCATGGGCCACGCCATGGCCGCCGCCTACCTGGACAAGGGCTACGACGTCACCGTCTGGAACCGCACCGCCGGCAAGGCCGACGCCCTGGTCGCCCGAGGGGCGCGCCTGGCCCCGGACGTGGAGGCGGCGCTCAGGGCCAACGAGCTCGTGGTGCTGAGCCTGACCGGCTACGACGCCGTCTACGCCGTCCTGGAGCGGGCGCCCCGGGCGCTGGCCGGCCGTACCGTGGTCAATCTGACCTCCGGCACGCCCGCCGAGGCGCGGACGGCGGCGGAGTGGGTGGCCGGGCACGGCGGGACGCAGATCACCGGGGGCGTGCAGACGCCGCCGCCCGGTATCGGCACGCCCGGCACCTCGACGTACTACAGCGGCCCCGCCGAGGCCGTCGAGACCCACCGAGCCGCCCTCGAAGCGCTGACCGGGATCGACTACCTGGGCGAGGACCCAGGCCTGGCCGCCCTGTACTACCAGATCGGCATCGACATGTTCTGGACCGGGCTCGTGGGCTACCTGCACGGGCAGACGGTGGCGCGGGCGTACGGAGTGTCGGCGCGGCAGTTCCAGGAGCATGCGGTCAAGTCCATCGATCTCCGGTATTTCGTGGAGCTCTACGCACCGCGGATCGACGCGGGCGACCACTCCGGGGACATGGAGAACCTGGGGATGGCGGCGGCGAGCCTGGAGCACGTGGTGCGCACGGCCGAGGCGGCGGGGGTGGACGGTTCGATCCCGCGGGCCATGCTGGACACCTTCCGCCGCGGCATCGCCGCCGGTCACGGCCAGGACAGTCTCACCCGCCTCACCGACGTCCTGCGGGGGTGATGTGAGGGGGCGCCCGCTCGCGCGATCCGGCCGCCCCCGTCAGGCCGGATCGCGGTCCGGATTCCGCGGCCCAGCGGGCGCCCCTCCACATTCCGGCCGGCGGGCCCCACCCCCCGGTCGAGGGCCCGACCGCCGTGGTGACCGCGTGGTCACCGGTGAACCCGCCACATCAGGTCTGTGTGAGCCTTCCGGCTCGTCCCCCCCGATGCGGCGGTGCGGCTTCGATGCGGGCAACACTACGGTTGCGATCTTGTGGGCGAAACCCCGTTTACGGACAGCTCGTTGAACGGTCTGTAGTCATCGATATGCGGAGCGTGTCAGGAGGTCGAACGGTCGTCCTCGCGCGACGAACGGTCGGTCAAGAGGCCGACGGCCGGCTCGGGAAGGTGCATCCGCGCCATCATCGCCGCCACCCCGGCAGGGATCCGACCGGGCGTGAGCAGGGAAATCATGACCATCACGACGAAAGCCAGCGGCACGCCGGCGGCCGGCGGGACGAACGGCTTCACGCCCACCCATTCCAGCCCCACGAGCGCCGCGGTCAAGCCTCCACCCGTCGCGAACCCCGCGACGGCGCCCGGCGCGGTCAGGCGCCGCCACCAGATGCCCAGCACCAGCAGCGGGCAGAACGTGGCCGCCGACAGGCTGAAGGCGGCGAGCACCAGCTCCACCGACCCGACCGGGACGGTCGTCGCCGTCAGGACCAGGGCGGCCACGGTCACCCCGGCCAGCGAGGCACGGAACGAGCGCACCCCGGGCCGCGCCACACAGGCCGACACCGCCCCCGACACCGCCCCGAGCACCCCGCACGACGTCGCGAGGAACGCCGCGAAGGCGCCCGCCGACAACACCCCGGTCAGCACGTTCCCGGCGACGCCGGGCAGCATCCGGGACGGCAGCAGCAGGACGATCTCCTCTCCCCCCGTCCCGGGAAAGTGCACATTAGCCAGAATTCCATATAAAGGGGGCACCACGGCGAACACCCCGAGTAACACCTGCGCCGCCACGATCGACCGGCGCGCCCCGCGCCCGTCCGCGGCGGCGTAGACCCGGACCACGACGTGCGGCAGCCCTATGGTCCCGAGCGCGCAGGCCAGCAACACCGTCAGCACGCCGGGCAACGACTGGTCGCCAGAGCCGTACCCGCCGGAAAGCCCTTCCGCGGGCACCTGACCGCAGTGCCACGTGCACCACAGCGCCAGCCCCACGCCGAGGAAGGCGACCAGCTTCACCCAGAACTGCGAGGCCTGCACGCTCGTGACGCTGCCCATGCCACCGGCCAGCGCCACGCAGGCGGCGGTCCCGGCGACCGCCGCCCAACCGGCCCAGGGCGGCAGCCCGGTCAGCAGCCGCGTGACGATCCCGGCCGCCTGGAACTGCGCCACCAGGAACAACAGCCCGATCCCCAGCACCCAGCACGTGGTGAAGCGCCGAAGGCGCGCCGAGCCCAGCCGCCATTCGGCGAAGTCGGGCAGCGTGAACGTCCCGGACCTGCGCAGCGGCGCGACCACCAGCGCCAGCACCACCACGAACCCCGCCGCCGCCCCCACCGGGTACCACAGCATCGGCGCCCCGTGCGTGGCGATGAGCCCGGCCAGCCCCAGGCAGACGGCGGCCCCGGTGAACTCGGCGCCGATGGCCGCGCCGTTGCGCCACGGCCGCACCGCCCGCGCCGCCACGTAGAACTCCGGCACGCTGAGGTAGCGGCGCGGCCGCACGGTGCCCACCGTCACGGCGAGGACGAGCACGACGACGATCCCGGCCAGCGCCGCGACGGTCACGGTCCCGCTCGTTCGGCCTGTTCCGCATGCCGCAGATGGCGTACGGCCAGCAGCACCCACACCGGCTGGACCCCCACCGACAGCACCACCCACCAGCGCACGTCGGCGAACCCGGCGGCCAGCACCGGCGCCCCGACCAGCACGGCCAGCCCGGCGCCCGCGGTGACGGCGCCCGCCGAGAGCTGACGGCGCATGGCCGCCCGCGTCTCGGTGTCGCGGGAGACGTCGGCGGGCGGCACGGGATCCAGGCGCCCGACCGCCGCGGGACGCCGCTCGACCGGCACGCGCCGCACGGTCACTGCGCGACCCGATGCTGGTTGACGAGCTGCTCGCGCACCTGCCTGGTGTGACGGCGGCTGACGGGCAGCGTCTCGGTGCCGACGGTGAGCGTCACCTTGCCGCCCTCGAAGCGCAGTTCGCTGACGTGGCGGGCGGAGACGAGCGTGCTGCGGTGCACGCGGATGAAGCCGACGCCGGCCCAGCGGCGTTCGAGCGCGGCCAGGGACATGCGCACGAGGTAGCTGCCGTCGACGGTGTGCAGCCGCACGTAGTCGCCCTTGGCCTCGGCGAACCAGACGGCCTGCTGCGGCACGAACCTGGTGCGCCCGCCCAGCTCCACCGGGATGACGTCGTCGAGACCGCAGTCGTCGGGCGGCGCGGAGACCGCCTCCAGCCTGCGCACGGCTTCGGCCAGCCGGTCGGCGCGCACCGGTTTGAGCAGGTAGTCGACGGCCTGCAGCTCGAAGGCCTGCACCGCGCAGTCGTCGTGCGCGGTGACGAACACCAGGCGCGGCGGGCTGGGGAACCCGCCGATGAGCCGGGCCAGGTCGAGCCCGTCGAGGCCGGGCATGCGGATGTCGAGGAAGACCCCGTCGAGGCGCTCGCCCGCGCCGATCATCTGCACCATGTCCTGCAGCGCCGAGACCCCGTCGGCCGCGGTGAGGACCTGCTCCACCCTGCTGTCGCGGCGCAGCAGGTAGGCCAGCTCTTCCAGGGCCGGCACCTCGTCGTCAACGGCCAGAACGCGTAGCATGCCGTCCACGCTGCCGCAAGAACGCCCTGCTCACAAGCGACACGCCTACGTTGAGTAAAGAATTGACTACAAAGAGCTAGGTCGGGTCTTGGGGACGCGCAGCCGTACGCGGGTGCCGGCGCCCGGCGCGGTCTCGACCGCGAGCCCGTAGTCCTCGCCGTAGATCTGGCGCAGCCGCACGTCGACGTTGGCCAGGCCGATGCCGCCACCCTCGCGGCACGGGCCGTCGTCGAGCACCTGCCTGGCGTGCTCGGGGTCCATTCCGGCGCCGTCGTCCTCGACGGTGATGTGCGCCTCGGGGCCGGCGTCGCGGACCACGACGCGTACCTCGCCCGCGCCGCCGGCGGCGCGCGTGCCGTGCTTGATCGCGTTCTCGACGAGGGGCTGCAGGCACAGGAACGGCACCGGCACCGGCAGCACCTCCGGCGAGACCTGGACGGTGAAGCGCAGCTGGTCGCCGAACCGGGCGCGCTCCAGCAGCAGGTAGCGGTCGACGCAGGTCAGCTCGTCGGCCAGGGTCGTGAAGTCCTGGGCGCGGCGCAGCGCGTACCGGGAGAAGTCGGCGAAGTCGAGCAGCAGCTCGCGCGCGCGGCCGGGATCGGTGCGCACGAAGGAGGCGATGGTGGTGAGGGCGTTGTAGACGAAGTGCGGCGAGATCTGCGCGCGCAGGGCGCGCATCTCGGCTTCGAGCGCGCGGCGGCGGGAGGTGTCGAGCTCGGCGAGCTCGAGCTGGCCCGAGACCCAGCGGGCGACCTCGGTGACGGTGCGCACGAGCGCCGCGCTCAGCTCCTCGTCGTAGGCGGCCAGCGCGCCGACCACCCGGCCGTCGACGGTGAGCGGCACGACGACCGCGCCGTGCGGCTGACCGGCGAAGACCTCCGCCCGGCCGGAGGTCAGCGCCGCGCGGGCGTGGTCGAGGACCTCGTCGGTGCAGGGCCCGTCCCACGCGAGGGCCGCGTCGGTGGAGGTGATCGCGAGCGCGTGGGTGCCGAGCAGTACGCGCAGATGCCTTACGGCCTTGCGTGCGGACTCCTTCGTGAGCCCGCCCCGCAGGGACGGCGCGGCCAGCGCGGCGATGTGCAGCGTCGTGAACGTCGCCTCGTCCTTCCAGCCGCCTTCGGGCAGCTCGGGGCGGCGGCGCGCGACGAGGTAGCCGAGCGCGAATGCCAGGAGGGAGGCGAGCGCCACGGAGGCGGCGATCGACATGCGGGAAACCGTAGCCCGTCACGCGGGGTGTCCGGGCGGAAACGCTACGGCGGCCCCTCCCCCGGTTCCTCTTGGTATGAGTAGCGCTGCTCTCGCCACGGATCCGCCACGTTGTGATAGCCGCGTTCCTCCCAGAAGCCGCGCCGGTCCTCCAGCAGATACTCGATGCTGCGCACCCATTTCACGCTCTTCCAGGCGTAGAGATGGGGGACCACGACACGCAGCGGGAAGCCCCGGTCGGGGCTGATGGGCTTGTCGTCGAGCTCGGTGGCGAACAGCGTCTCCGGGGCGGTGAAGTCGGAGAGACGGACGTTGGCGCTGTAGCCGTACTCCGCCCAGATCATCACGTGCGTCACTCCCTCGGCGGGCGGCGCGGCGGCCAGGATCTCCCGCGGGCTGACGCCGCGCCACTCGTTCCCCATGATCGAGAACTTGGTGACGCAGTGGAAGTCGGCGAGCACGCCGGTGCGCGGCAGCTTCTCGAACTCCGGCCAGCTGAAGCGGTGCATCTCCCCTGAGGCGGTGGCGCCGAAGACGCGGAAGTCCCAGCTGTCGGGCTTGAACTGCGGCACCCGGCCGTAATGGATGACGGGCCGGCCGCGCGGGACGTACTGGCCTGGGGGCAGGCGCGACTCCTCCTCGTTCATTCGGCCATCCTGTCATCGCCCGGCGTACGGCTCGTCGCCGGGTAGGAGTGCGCTACTATTGCGGCCTATGCGCACCGCATTCATCTTTTGGTATGGCGACGGACCCGTGAGGACCGATCGCCATGTGGCGCTGCGCTAGCAGACACAGACGATCGAAAGGCCCCGGGTCCGTAAGGATCCGGGGCCTTTCGCATGTTCAGAGGAGAAAACCATGGTCATCGTGATGGGCCCCGAGGCCACCCAGGACGACGTCGCCGCGATCGTCGCGGTCGTGCAGGCGGCCGGGGTGGAGGCGTTCGTGAGCCGGGGCGTACGGCGCACGATCGTCGGACTGGTCGGCGACGTGGCCCAGCTCGACCAGGGCAACCTGCGCGGCATGGCCGGGGTGCGGGACGTGATGCGCGTGTCCACGCCGTACAAGCTCGTCAGCCGGGAGAACCATCCCGAACGCTCCACCGTGCACGTGGGCGGGGTGCCGATCGGCCCGGACACCGTGACGCTGATCGCCGGGCCCTGTGCGGTGGAGACGCCGCAGCAGACGCTGGACGCGGCGCTGATGGCCAAGAAGGCCGGGGCGACGCTGCTGCGGGGCGGGGCGTACAAGCCGCGCACCTCCCCGTACGCCTTCCAGGGCCTCGGCGAGGCGGGCCTGCGCATCCTGGCCGACGTGCGCGAGGAGACCGGGCTGCCGGTCGTCACGGAGGTCGTGGACGCCCACGACGTCGAACTGGTCGCCTCCTACGCCGACATGCTGCAGGTCGGCACCCGCAACGCGCAGAACTTCGCCCTGCTGCAGGCGGTCGGCGCGGCGGGCAGGCCGGTGATGCTGAAGCGCGGCATGAACGCCACGATCGAGGAGTGGCTGATGGCGGCCGAGTACATCGCCCAGCGCGGCAACCTGGACATCGTGCTGTGCGAGCGCGGCATCCGCACGTTCGAGACGGCCACGCGCAACACGCTGGACGTGTCGGCGGTGCCGGTGGCGCAGCGCCTGTCGCACCTGCCGGTCATCGTCGACCCGTCCCACTCGGGCGGCCGCCGCGACCTGGTGCTCCCGCTGACCCGCGCGGCCATCGCCGTGGGCGCCGACGGCGTGATCATCGACGTCCACCCGGCGCCGGAGACCGCCCTCTGCGACGGCCCCCAGGCGCTGGTGGACTCCGACCTCGACGTTCTCGCCGACGTGCTCGCCACCTTCCCCCCGCTGCTGGGCCGCGCCGCCGCCGTTCCCGCTGCCCCGGCCCAAGGTCGCTGATCCTTTACGGCACAGCCACCCCCACCGCCACCCGCCGACGCGCGCCGGCGGGTCGGCGGGATCGCTTCTCACGCCGGACGAACGCGCCACCGTCACGGCCCTTCGTGAACCACCCGACGGGGCAGGCAAGAACCCGCGACGACCTCGTGGACCCCGCCAGGCGACACACCCGGGAACCGGGCCCGCGGAGACCCCGTGGACCGGCCGGGCGGGGAGCCCGTGGTTGCGAAGGTCTTGGGGGTGGGCCGGGGAAGGTCCCGGGGTTCTTCGTGGGTGGGGTTCAGGCGGTGGGGCTGACGCCTTCCAGGGTGTACTCCTGGATGGAGTCGGCCAGCTGGACGGCCAGTTCTTCGGCGTCGAGGCGCTTCTCGATCTGCTTCAGATCCTCGATCTTGGCCCGGGTCTCGGCCCGCTTCGGCGCCAGCAGGGAGCAGCAGTCCTCGTCCGGCAGCTCGGAGATGGCCAGTGTGTCGATCCGGCGCGCCTCCGCCATGATCTCGGTCTTGTCCCAGCCGACGAGCGGCCGCAGGATCGGCAGCTCGACCGCGTGGTCCTGGGCGGTGATGTTGGCGAGGGTCTGGGAGGAGACCTGGCCGAGCGCGTCGCCGGTGATGAGGGCGGCGGCGCGGATGCGGTGGGCCACCTCCTCGGCGGTCTTCAGCATGAGCCGCCGCTGCGCGATGACCGCCAGCCGGTCCTGGCCGGAGTTGCGGATGGACTGCTGCGCCTTGCCGAACGGCACCACCCACAGCCTCGACCCGCCCTGGAAGCGGTCGAGCTTGCGCACCAGCGCGTACGCCTTGTAGATCGACTCGCTCGTCGTGAACGGGATGCCGGAGAAGTGCAGGAAGTCCACGTGCAGGCCGCGGCGCATCATGCGGTAGGCGGCGACGGGCGAGTCGATGCCGCCGGACATGAGCACGAGCGCCCTGCCGCTGGAGCCGACGGGCAGGCCGCCCTGGCCGGGCAGGCCGTCGGTGAACACGAACACCTCGTCGCGGTCGACCTCGATGTGGAGGGTGAGCGCGGGGTTCTTGAGGTCGACGGGCAGGCCGTACTCGTCGTTGATGGCGCCGCCGACCATGCGGTCGAGCTCGTTGGAGCGCAGCGGGAAGCGCTTGTCGCGGCGGCGCGAGCGGACGGCGAAGGTGGCCTTGCGGGCCGCCTGCTCGGTGTCGCGGACCAGTTCGAGACCGGCCTTGACGACCGTGTCCGGGTCCTTGGCGACCCGCCAGGCGCGGTGGATCCACACCAGCCCCGGCACGTCGGCGACCCGGGCGGCCACCGCGTCGGCCCGCTCGACGGTGGTGCCGGTGGGCAGGAAGATGGCGATCACGCCGTGCCGCTTGCGCACGTCGACCTTGATGTCGAGCTCGCGCAGCGCGTTGCGGATGTTGCCGATCAGGCGGCGTTCGAACAGCTCGCGGTTCTTGCCCTTGAGGACGATCTCGCCCAGCTTGAGCAGTACGCACGGCTCACCCAGGGCGGTGATCGTCATGGGGGTCCTCCGATATGTCCAGTGCTTTCGACCTACCGAGTTTAGTCCTCGTCCAGACCACGCTCGATCGCATATCGGACGAGCTCCACCCGGTTGTGGAGCTGGAGCTTGTTGAGCGTGTTCTGGACATGGTTCTGCACGGTCCGGTGGGAGAGCACGAGCCGGTCGGCGATCTGCCGGTACGACAGCCCCTTGGCCACGAGCCTGAGCACCTCGGTCTCCCGTTCGGTCAGGCGCGGCCCGTCCTCCTCCTGCGCCGGTTGGGCCGCCAGCCTGCGGTACTCCCCCAGCACCAGCCCCGCCAGCCCCGGCGTGAACACCGCGTCGCCCTCGGCCGTCCGCCGTACCGCGTCGAGAAACTCCTCCCGGGAGGCCGACTTCACCAGATACCCCGAGGCCCCGGCTTTGACCGCCGCCAGCACGTCGTCCTGTTCGGCGCTGGCCGACAACACCAGCACCCGGGGCGGGCTCTCCAGCCCGCTGAGCCCCTGCGCCACCTCGGCGCCCGACAGGTCCGGCAACTGCAGATCGAGAACCACGACCTCGGGCCGCACCGCCCCGGCCACCCGGATCGCCTGCCGCCCCTCCCCCACGGCCGCCACGACCTCGTACCCGGCCTCCGCCAGATCCCTGGCCACCCCGTCACGCCACATCGGGTGGTCGTCCACCACCATGACCCGCACCATGCCCGCAGCGTACGGCAGCGCCCTACTCGAACTCGCCCAGCGCCCCGGGATCGAAGGAGAAGACGAACGGGAAGTCGCCGCTGAACATCTGACCCGCTTTCACCTCACGCGCCAGCACGTAGACGTCCCCGTCACGGTCAAAGACGGTGATCTTGGGCTCAGGTTCAAGGTCCACAATCCAGTACTGGGGGATCCCGGCCTCCGCGTACTCCCGGACCTTCCGCACCCGGTCCGTCTGCTCACTGCCGCTTCGAGGTGACACCACCTCGACGACGATCAGGATGTCTCCGGCGTAGAAGGTTCTCGCGTGGCTCTCGATCGTGGCACGGGCCGCGTCCTTGCTCATGACGAACACGTCCGGTTTGCGCACGCCCGCCGGAGTGGTCACGTCGTTGGAACCTCCAGCCACGTACATCTCCGCGCCCGCCGCCTTGGCGGCCTCCTTCAACACGTCCTTCAAACGATCGGCCGTATGGTCATGCAAAGCGCTCGGGGACGACTCGAACAACCACCCGTCGGCGAGCTCGTAACGCTTGCCTTCTTCCGGCATCGCGTCCAGGTCATAGATGGTGTAGCGACCATAGTCGTGGATGGGAGCGACTCTCCTTCCCGTCTCCATGAGGCCTACCCAACATTACGTGTTCCCTCCTGCCGGGATCCTGATTTCGACCTCGGTGCCCTCGCCGGGGGCGGTGATGATGGTGACGGTGCCGCCGGCGTCGGCGATGCGACCCTTGATCGACTGGGCCACGCCCATCCGGCCGTCCCGCTCGGCCTCCTCCAGGCGGCCCGGCGGGATGCCGTTCCCCTCGTCCCTGACGCTGACGATGACGCAGTCCTCCTCCTGCTCGGCGAAGACCCAGGCTCGGGCGTCCGGCCCGACGTGGGTGCGGACGTTGTCCAGTGCCGCGCCGACCGCCGCCGCGACCTCGGCGGCCGTGGCCGGGGGCAGGACGATCGGGGTGGCGGGGGTGGAGACGGTGACGGTGGCGGAGCCGTACCTGGTGAGGAGGGAGCGCAGGTCGCCGGAGGGGGCGGGGCGCAGGGAGATCAGCTCGCGCAGGGCGGCTTCCTGCTCGCCGGCCAGGCGTCCGAGTTCGGCCGCCTCGCCGCCGATCTCCTGGCCGCGCCGCTGCACCAGCGCGAGCACCTGGAGCACGGAGTCGTGGATGCCGCGCGAGAGGCGGTCGCGCTCGCGCTGGGCGGCCTCCATCTCGGCGGCCCGCTGCATGCGTTCCTCGGCCTGCTTGGCCAGGCGCGCGACGTGGCCGACCACGACGCCGGACAGGAACAGCAGGACGGCGCCGTTGATGAGGACGGGCGCCTCGGGGGTGCGGACGCGCAGCCACACGTCGGCCGCGGCGACGATGGCCGCGCCCAGCGCGCCCAGGCGGCGTCCGCCGTAGACGGCCCAGGCGAGCACGGGTCCGGCGATCCAGGTGGCGGGCAGCGGCATGACGCCTTCGGCGTATTGGTAGGGCCCTTCCACGTACGGCGAGGCCAGCAGGCAGGCCAGCGTCACCAGCATGTCGATGACCAGCAGCGGCCAGCCGCGCAGCGCCTCCACGGAGTAGGCGAAGATCGACGCCGCGGTCCACAGCGCCATGAGGCTGAGGACGAACCACCCCATGACGGGCCGGGCGTACCCGTCGTGCTGGACCAGGAGCACACCGGCGTAGACCAGCGACGCGACCCTGAAGACGGCGATCGCGCGCCAGAACGGTCCCTCGATACCCATGAATCTTTCTCACGTTTCCGACAGAGACGGTTGACAGATAGTCGAAGTATCCATGCGAATCGGGCCACACCACTGCCAGAATCCGGTGATCCCTAATGCAAGGAAATATCGATACATGTCTTCCGCTGTTAATCATTTCACCCACGGCCCGCTCACCCCGGCCCTCGCCTACGTGATGTCGTGCATCGGGTCAATGCTCGGACTGCGGCTGACCGCTCAGGCCCACGCCTCGCGCGGGGGTTCGCGGGTGCGCTGGTTGCTCGGCGCGGCCGTATCGATCGGCGGCACCGGCATCTGGGTCATGCACTTCATCGCCATGATGGGCTTCGACATCGAGGGCACCCCGATCCGCTACGACGTCCCGCTGACCGTGGCCTCCGCTGTCGTGGCGATCGTGGTCGTGGGCACCGGCCTGTTCCTCGTCTCCTACGGCGGCGGCCGGGTGCTGGCGCTGCTCGGCGGCGGACTGCTCACCGGCCTCGGCGTGGCGAGCATGCACTACCTCGGCATGTACGCCATGAACATGTCCGCCCACGTCTCCTACGACCGCCTGACGGTGGCCCTGTCGGTGGCGATCGCGGTCGTGGCCGCGACGGTGGCGCTCTGGTTCACGCTGCGGGTCAGGCGGCCCATCTGGATCGCCGCCGCCGCCCTGGTCATGGGCGTCGCCGTGGCCGGCATGCACTACACGGGAATGTTCGCGATGACCGTCACCCCGCACCACACGCCGGCAGCGGTGCCGGGTGCCGACGCGCTCGACTTCCTCGTGCCGCTCATGACCGTGATCAGCCTGATCACGCTGACCATGCTGCTCATGGTCATCCTGTCGCCCTCGGAGGAGGAGCTCCACGAGGACGCCGAACTCCTCGCCAGGCTGGAGCTGCGCAGGCGGACGTCGCAGCAGCTCACCTACCCCGCGCCGGTCCCCAGGCCGCAGCCCGCGGGGAGGTCGCGCCGCCGGTAGTTGCACAGACAGCGACCTGGGCCTCATACTCCCCTTGCTTTTCTCATCAAGGGACGAATGCCCATGTCAGCTGTCGATCACTTCTCCTTCGGGTTCCTGACACCCGCTCTCGCCTACGTGATGTCAAGCGCGGGCTCCATGCTCGGCCTCCTGCTGACCTCCCGCGCCCGCCTCGTCGGCGGTCGCGAGGGCCGGTTCTGGCTGGCCGGCGCGGCGCTCGCGATCGGCGGCACGGGCATCTGGACGATGCACTTCATCGCCATGATGGGCTTCGCCGTCACCGGCACGCCCATCCGCTACGACGTCCCGCTCACGGTGGCCTCCGCGGTCCTGGCGGTGGCGGTCGTGGGCGCCGGGCTCTTCCTGGTCGGCCGGGGCGGGTCGCGCCCGCCGTACCTGCTGGGCGGCGGCGCCCTGACCGGGCTCGGCGTCGCCGGCATGCACTACCTCGGCATGGCCGCCATGAACATGTCCGGGCACGTGCACTACGACCCGCCGGTCGTCGTCCTGTCGATCCTCATCGCGATCGTCGCGGCGACGGTGGCGCTCTGGTTCACGCTGCGGGTGCGGGGCGCCTGGCGCATCGGCGGCGCCGCGCTCATGATGGGCGCGGCGGTGTCCGGGATGCACTACACCGGCATGTTCGCGATGTCCGTGGAGCTGGTGCCGCCCGCCGGTCCGATCCCGGGCTCGCGCGCCCTGGACTTCCTGCTGCCGCTCATCGTGGGCCTGTGCGTGGTCACCGTCGGGCTGCTGCTGCTGGTGATCCTCTCCCCCTCGGAGAAGGAACTGCGCGGCGAGATCGCCTTCCAGGCCAGAAAGGCCGCCAGAGACGACGAAGGCGCGCCGGAGGTGAATCTCTTCGGCACGCCTCGCGGTTGAGCTATGTCCTGGGTACGGCTCGCGCCCCGGTGGGCCGCCGATGCTTCCGCGGCGCGAGCCGTACCCTGAGAGGGGTTGCAGCGGTTCGTCTAACCCCGCTGCGTTGAACGGTACGGCCCGCCACTTGCAAGCCGCTTACGGATGATCACGGTCCGCTTGCACGCTCAGCCGAAGAAGACCTCGGCCTCCGCGTAGCGCTCGTCCGGGACGGTCTTGAGCTCGGCCGTCGCCTCGTCGAGACCGACCCTGACGATGTCGGTGCCGCGCAGCGCGACCATGGAGCCGTAGGCGCCGTCGTGCACGGCGTCGATGGCCTGCAGGCCGAACCTGGTGGCCAGGACCCGGTCGAACGCGGTCGGGGTGCCGCCGCGCTGGATGTGGCCGAGCACGGTGGTGCGGGCCTCCTTGCCGGTGCGCTTCTCGATCTCCTTGGCCAGCATCTCGCCGATGCCGCCGAGGCGGACGTGGCCGAAGGAGTCGAGCTCTCCGGTCTGCAGGGTCATCTGGCCCTCGATCGGGTGGGCGCCCTCGGCGACGACGATGATCGGCGAGTAGCGGGTGCGGAAGCGCGACTCCACGTACTCGCAGACCCGGTCGATGTCGAAGGGCTTCTCCGGGATGAGGATGACGTTGGCGCCGCCGGCCATGCCGGCGTGCAGCGCGATCCAGCCGGCGTGCCGGCCCATGACCTCGCAGATCAGCGCGCGGTGGTGCGATTCGGCCGTGGTGTGGAGGCGGTCGATGGCTTCAGTGGCGATGTTGACCGCGGTGTCGAATCCGAAGGTGTAGTCGGTGCCCGACAGGTCGTTGTCGATCGTCTTGGGCACGCCGACGACCTTGACCTCGCGATCCCACAGCTGCTTGGCCACGCCGAGCGTGTCCTCGCCGCCGATGGCGATCAGCGCGTCGACGCCGCCCGCCGCGAGGTTCTCCTTGATGCGGTCGACGCCGCCCTCGATCTTGATGGGGTTGGTCCTGGACGAGCCAAGTATGGTGCCGCCGCGCGGCAGGATGCCGCGTACGGCCTGGATGTCCAGCGGCATCGTGTCCCCCTCCAGGGGGCCACGCCAGCCGTCACGGAATCCGACGAACTCATGACCGTAAACACTCACGCCCTTGCGGAC
Source organism: Nonomuraea sp. NPDC050540 (assembly GCF_044457485.1). Classification (NCBI taxonomy): domain Bacteria; kingdom Bacillati; phylum Actinomycetota; class Actinomycetes; order Streptosporangiales; family Streptosporangiaceae; genus Nonomuraea; species Nonomuraea sp. NPDC050540. The sequence goes on along the minus strand of NZ_JBITHA010000003.1, from coordinate 336,441 downwards.
GACGGCCCTGATCACAGCATTGAGACCGGGGCAGTCGCCGCCGCCGGTGAGCACTCCAATACGCATGGCGGGTTCCTCCCAATGGGGTTCACGACCCAGAATCGCATTGTGCCCGTGGCCTCGGGCAGTGGTCTAGACCAAAATTCACGGCCCAGATTAGTAACAGGAAGGCGGTTCCGTGACTGTTTTGGCCATTGACGCGGGAACGACTGGAGTCACCGCCCTGATCGTGACCGAGGACGGCCGGATCGAGTCCCGGGGATATGAGGAGTTTCCGCAGCACTTCCCCGAACCGGGCTGGGTCGAGCACAACCCCGAGGACATCTGGCAGGCCACGCTCGCCGCGTGCGCGACGGCCCTGCGCGGCGCGGGGACGACGCCGTCGTGCGCCGGGATCACCAACCAGCGCGAGACCGCCGTCCTGTGGGACCGGCGGACGCTGGCCGCGCCCCGCAGGGCCGTGGTCTGGCAGGACCGCCGCACGGCCGGGGTCTGCGAGCGCCTGCGCGCCGCCGGGCACGAGCCGCGCGTGTCGGAGCTGACCGGCCTGCGCCTCGACCCGTACTTCACCGCCACCAAGCTCACCTGGCTGGCCGAGCGCGACCCCGCCGCGTGGGCGGGCGTCACCTCGGGCCGCACCGCGCTCGGCACCGTGGACAGCTACCTCGCCGCCCGCCTGACCGCGGGCGCGCGCCACGTCACCGACCCGTCCAACGCCTCGCGCACTCTCCTGTACGGCCTGGCCTCCGGAACCTGGGAGCCGGAGCTGTGCGAGCTGTTCGGCGTCCCGGAGTCCGCGCTGCCGGAGATCGTCCCGAACTACGGCCCGATCGGCCGCACGGACCCGGACGCCTTCCTCGGCCTCGACCTGCCGATCAGCGGCATGGCCGGGGACCAGCAGGCGGCCCTGTTCGGCCAGACGTGTTTCGCGCCCGGCGAGGTCAAGTGCACCTACGGCACCGGCTCGTTCATCCTCACCAACACCGGCTCGGAGATCGTCCGCTCGGATGCCGGGCTGCTGACGACGGTGGCGTGGCAGAAGCCGTCGGGCGAGCTGACGTACGCGCTGGAGGGCTCGATCTTCGTGACCGGCGCGGCCGTGCAGTGGCTGCGCGACGGCCTGGGCGTGATCGGGACGGCGCCCGAGTCGGAGGCGGTCGCCCGCACGGTCCCCGACAGCGGCGGCGTGGTCTTCGTGCCCGCGCTGACCGGTCTCGGCGCCCCGCACTGGAACCCGGAGGCGCGCGGCCTGATCACCGGCATCACCCGCGGCACCACGCGCGCCCACCTGGTGCGCGCGACGCTGGAGGCGATCGCGTTCGAGGTGCGCGACGTGGTGGAGGTGATGGGCGGTTCGGTCGCCGGGCTGAAGGCCGACGGCGGTGCCAGCGGCAACGACCTGCTGATGCAGGTGCAGGCAGACCAGCTGGGCGTAGCGGTGGAGCGCCCGGTCATTCAGGAGACCACCGCGCTGGGCGCCGCCTTCCTGGCCGGTCTCGGCTCCGGGGTCTGGGACTCGGCCGAGGAGTTGCGCGCGACCTGGCGCCTGGACCGCCGCTTCGAGCCCGGCGCCCGCGACGACGCCGCCTACGACCGCTGGCGCGCCGCCGTCGCCCTGACCAAGCACTGAAATCGTCAACCAAAGGTTGACGTTTCGCGCATCGTCAACCTATCGTTGACGCATGGATGGAACCGTTCGTCTCGACGACATCATCAGCGCGATCAAGCAGCGCCACCCCGACGGCGACCCTCTCGGCGAGTTGTCGGACGCCGTGTACATGGGTGAGCACCTGGGCGAGGTGGCCGATCATCTCATCGGCCACTTCGTCGACCGGGCCCGCCACTCCGGCGCTTCCTGGACCGAGATCGGCCGCAGCATGGGCGTGACCAAGCAGGCCGCCCAGAAGCGGTTCGTCACCAAGGAGGGCTCGCTGAGCGACGACCTCTCCGCCTACACCCGCTACACCGACCGCGCCCGCCGTTGCGTCGTCGGCGCGATGGAGGAGGCCAAGGGCACCGGCCACGACCACATCGAGCCCGCCCACGTCGTCCTGGGACTGCTGCACGAGCCGGAGGCGGTGGCCGGCAGGTGCATGGTCGCGCTCGGCGCCCCCCTGGACACGGTCAAGGAGGCGATGCGCAACTCGCTGCCGCCCGGCACCGGCGCCCCGGGCCCGCAGGTCCCGTTCTCCGCCCAGGGCAGGAAGATCATGGAGCTGACCCTGCGCGAGGCCCTGCGGCTCGGCCACAACTACGTGGGCACCGAGCACATCCTGCTCGGCACGCTGTCCCTGACCGAGTCGGCCGAGGTCCCCGCGCTGATCGTGCTGGAGGGCCTCGGCGTCACCAAGGAGGGGGCCGAGCGGGAGATCCTGCGCATGCTCGGCGAGATCACCGGCGGGTCGTAGCCGGCCGGCCGGCGGGGCCCTTGGCGAACCTGGCCAGGATGTTCGCGGTGGCGCGGCGGGTGAAGGCGGCGGCGTCCTTGGTGACGCCGTGGCCGCAGCGCCGCCCCCGCATTCCGCAGACCCAGCGCATGGTCCCGCTGGCGAACACCCCGGCGCCGCTGGGCGCGACGTAGTAGGTGCTGTGGGACACGGTCTCTCGGCCACCGCAGTCGACCGGAGACTCGGCCAGCACCTCCACCCCGCGCGGCGAACCGCGCGAGACCCGGTCCGTCTCCACTCCGGCCATCCCGGGGAAGCGCCGTCCGCGCGTGCCCTCGAAGATCCAGTGGCCCGGTTCGCGCACCACGTACGCCGCCTCCGCGGGGAAGCAGTCGTACATCTGCCCCACCAGCGAGCTCTCCGGCGCGACGCTGCGCCAGAGCGGGCAGCGCGTCTCCTTGTCGCACTCGACCACCCGCCCGGTCAGCCCGATCTTCCAGTAGACGGCGTTCGCGCCGAGGAAGGCCAGGTTGACGCCGCGGTCGCGGGCGCGGGTGACGGTCTCGCGCATGCCGGCCGTCCAGTACTCGTCGTGGCCGAGCGAGACCACGGCCCGCGCCCCGTCCAGGACGCCGGGGCGCAGGTCCGGCGAGGTCAGATAGGCGAGGCGGACGCCGCTGCGCTCGGCCACCTCGATGGCGTCCTTCTCCAGGTCGAGGAAGAGGCGGGCGCCGTTGGTGTCGTAGGGGCGGTCGAAGGTGACGGCCCGGGAGCGCGCGGCGAAGCCGCCGGGTCCCTCGTACAGGTTGCGGCCGCCCCAGCGGTTGTAGGCCTGCCAGGTCGTGACTGCGTTGACGATCACCACGCGGCCGGAGGTGGCGGCCGACCTGACGGTGATCGGCACGTACCGCTGGCCGCCGGTGGAGGCGTCCAGGCGCAGCAGGTAGGCGCCTTCCGGCCAGCCGCCCGTGTGCACGCGCAGCGACGGCTTCCAGTGGGCGGCGGTGACCATGCCGCGCGCGCCGGTCCTGGGCGCGGCCTGCCGTACGCCGGAGACCTGACCGGAGGCCCACACCTGCGTGACGGGCGCGCCCATGCGGAAGGCCCGCACGGTGAAGCGCGGAGCCGTCGTGGACACGCGCAGCCCGAACCGCTCGCCCGGCAGGACACTGACGCGGTCGGCGTAGCCCTCGATCTCGTGTTCGGCGCCCTGCTCGGTGATCCGCCACGGAACCGCACGCGACGGCGCGGCGGCGTCCGGCGGCGCCGCGGGCGGGGCGACGGCGGCGGGGGTGACGGCGGTGCAGCCGGCGGCCAGGGTCAGGGCCAATGCCAAGGCCGCGGCCGGGGCGGCGGGCGGGAAGAGCGTGCGCACGAGCGCTCATGATCACCGTCGCCGCCCGGGGACGCGGGCGGGTTTGCCTACACCGGCAGCACGCAGGCGGGACTCTTGACCGCGATCGCCTCGCCCGTGGGGACGGGCAGGGCGTCGTCCAGGGTGAAGGCGTCGAGGGTGCCGGAGTTCTGGTTGGCGATCCAGAGGGTGTCGCCGGCGATGGCGAAGTGGCGCGGCCAGTCGCCGCCGGAGGGGAGTTCGGCGAGCTTGTCCCCGTCGGCGGTGAAGACGGAGAGGGTGTTGGGGCCGCGGTTGAGTACGTAGAGGCGGCCGTCGGCGGCGTCGACGTGGGAGGGGAAGTTGACGCCCGCGGCGGCGCTGGCCGGCGCCTGCCACAGTTCCCGCCAGCCGGCGGCGTCGTAGGCGCGCAGCGTGCCGTCGAGCTCGCCGGCCACGTAGACGCGCCCGTCCGGGGTGAAGACGAGGTGACGGGGGCCCATGCCGGGCGCCAGGCGCACCGGTTCGAGCGGGTCGCCGGTCAGCGTGTAGCGGCGGATCTCGTCGGTGCCGAGGTCGGAGACGTGGAGCACGTCCCCGTGGAAGACGCACTGGTGGGCGTGCGGGCCGCGCTGGCGGTCGGGGTGGGGGCCGGAGCCCTGGTGGGGAAGCAGGATCGGCTCGCCGGTGAAGCGGCCCTCGGCGTCGAGGTGGTGCAGGCTCGCGACGCCGTCGCCGTAGTTGGCCGCGGCCAGCAGCGCGCCGGACGGGTGCACGGCCAGGTGGCACGGGCTGTCGCCGCCGCTCGGCCGCCGTCCGGTCTCGCTCAGGCCGCCGCCGGTCGCGTACGACAGCAGCAGGCCCTCGCCGAGCTCGCCCGCGGCGTACAGGACGGGCAGCGCCGGGTGCGCGGCCAGGAAGGAGGGAGACGGGGCCGGGGTGATGCCTTCACCGGCGGTGAGAATGCCGTCGCCGTAGGAACCGACGTAGAGCTGCGTCACGGGAGAGTCCTCTTCATGGTTGACTAGGGCAATGAGTTCGTTGACGGAAGCAAGGGTTTCTGAGGTCAGGGCCTTCAACCGGTTCTATACGAAGGTGATCGGCGTCCTGCAGGCAGGGCTGCTCGACTCCCCCTACTCCCTGACCGAGGTGCGGGTGCTGTTCGAGATCGCGAACGCCGGCGAGCTGGAGACCGGCGGGTTGCGGGCCCTGCTCGACCTCGACGCGGGCTACCTGAGCCGCATGCTCACGCGCTTCGAGAACGACGGCGTCATCTCCCGCCGCCGCTCCCCCCACGACGCCCGCAAGCAGCTGGTACGGCTCAGCCCCCTCGGCGCCGCCACCTTCGACCGGCTCGACGACCAGGCGGCCGGCGAGGTCGCGAGGCTGCTGGCCGGGCTGACCGAGGAGGACCAGGGGCGGCTGGTGGGCGGTATGGCCCTGATCCGCCGCCTGCTCGGCGATCCGGCGGCGGCGGCCGGGCGGGAGCCGTACCTCATCAGAGCGCCCCGCGCCGGAGACCTGGGCTGGGTCGTGCAGCGTCACGGCGCCCTCTACGCCGAGGAGTACGGCTGGGGGCTGGCCTTCGAGCAGACCGTGGCCGGGATCTGCGCCGCCTACTCCCCCGAGCGCGACGCCGGGTGGATCGTCGAGGTCGACGGGCAGCGGGTGGGCTGCGTGTTCTGCGTGCGCAGGGACGAGGAGACGGCGCAGCTGCGGATGCTGCTGGTCGAGCCGTCCGCCCGGGGGCTCGGGATCGGGCAGAGGCTGGTCGGGGAGTGCCTGCGGCACGCGCGGGAGCAGGGGTTCGAGCGGATCATGTTGTGGACGCGCGACGGCCTCGTGAGCGCGCGGCGGATCTACCAGGCGGCCGGGTTCGCGCTGGAGTCGGAGGAGAAGGGCGAGGAGAACGGCGTCGCGGTGACCGAGCAGATCTGGTCGCGCGCGCTCTAACCCTTCCTGGGCCACCGGTTCAGCGGGCCGGCCAGGCGCATGGCCGCCGGGACCAGGATCGCCCTGACCCGTTACCTCGCCCCCTGAGCGCGGGGTCAGAGGGCGGCGGCGATCCGGGCGGCGGCTTCGGTGACGAGCTTGCCGTATTCCGGGCGCAGCTCGTCGGTCATGCGCGTGGCGGGGCAGGAGACGCTGAGGGTGGCCACCGGCCCGTCGGCGCCGAGGACGGCGGCGGCCACGGCGGCGATGTCGGAACGCCACTCCCCCCTGTTGGCCGCCCAGCCCTGGGCGCGGATCGCGGCCAGTTCCTCCTTCAGGACGACGGGGTCGGTGATGGTGGCCGAGGTGTAGGACTCCAGCTCAGGCAGTTCCCCGGACAGGTGGGCCAGGACGGCCTTGCCGTTCGCCGAGGCGTGCAGCGGCAGCCGGATGCCGAGCGGAAGGACGATGCGCAGGGGCTTGTCGGTCTCCAGGCGCTCGATGAGCACGACGGCGTCGCCCTCCGGGACCATCAGGTGCACGGTCTCGCCGGTGCGCTGCCGCAGTTCCTCCATGACCGGCAGCGCCACGTCGCGCAGGCCCAGCTCGGCGCGCCGGCCGACCTGCAGCGCCTTGGTGGTCACCAGCCAGCGGGTGACCTCGCCGCCGGCCGGCCGGATCCAGCCGGCCTCGTGCAGTGTGCGCAGCGAGCGCTGCACCGTGCTCTTCGGCAGTCCGAGCGCGCGCGACAGCTCACCCACGCCGATGGGCTGGCGGGCGGCGACCTCTTCGAGCGCGCGCAAAGCGTTGACGACGTTCTGCATCCATTGACTCCTTCGACGACCCGCTTCTAAGGTTAGTGAACCGCACCACGGCACGCTGTGCCGCTACACGGCACGGAGGAATCGTGCACTTCCTGCAGATCCCAGGCCCCACCAACGTCCCCCACCGCGTCCTGCAGGCGATGGCCCGCCCGACCATCGACCATCGCGGACCGGAGTTCGCCGCGCTCACGCTCGACCTGCTGCCCCGCCTCGCCGCGGTCGTCCAGACCGGCGGCGACGTGGTCGTCTACCCGTCCTCCGGCACCGGCGCGTGGGAGGCCGCGCTGGTCAACACGCTGTCGCCGGGCGACCGGGTGCTGGCCTTCGAGACCGGGCACTTCGCCATGCTCTGGTGCCGCATGGCCGCCAACCTCGGGCTGGAGGTCGACCTCGTCCCCGGCGACTGGCGGCACGGAGTGGACCCCGACCTGGTCGCCGAGCACCTGACCGACGAGACCGCCGCCGTCATGGTGGTGCACAACGAGACCTCGACCGGCGTGCGCAGCCGCGTCCCCGAGATCAGGGCGGCGCTCGATCGCGCGGGGCACCGGGCGCTGCTGCTGGTCGACACGATCTCGTCGCTGGGCTCCATCGACTACCGGCACGACGAGTGGGGCGTCGACGTCACCGTCGGCTGCTCCCAGAAGGGCCTGATGCTCCCGCCCGGCCTGGCCTTCAACGCGGTCAGCCCCAAGGCGCTGGACCACCGGGGCCGCCTGCCGCGCGCCTACTGGGACTGGCGGCCGATCATCGAGGCCAACCACTCCGGCTACTTCCCCTACACCCCGCCCACCAACCTGCTGTACGGCCTGGCAGAGGCGCTGTCCATGCTGGAGGAAGAAGGACTGGCCCAGGTCTTCGCCCGGCACGACCGGCACGCGGAGGCGACGCGGCGGGCCGTACGGGGATGGGGGCTCGAAGTGTTGTGCGCCGACGAGCGGGAGTACTCAAGCGCGCTGACCGCGGTCATGGTGCCGAACGGCTTCGACGCCGACGAGGTGCGGCGGATCGTGCTGGAGCGCTTCGACATGTCGCTCGGCACCGGCCTCGGCAGGCTCGCCGGCCGGGTCTTCCGCATCGGCCACCTCGGCCACTTCACCGACCTCATGCTCGCCGGCACGCTGAGCGGTGTCGAGATGGGACTGCGGGCGGCCGGGGTGCCGATCAAGGACGGCGGCGTCCAGCGGGCCCTCGCCTACCTGGAGGGCGGGGCGTGAGCCTCGCGCGGACGCTCGGGCCGCTGCTGGCAGGCGAGGTCAGGGACGACGACTACACCCGCCACCTGTACTCGTCCGACGCCAGCATGTACGCCATCGAGCCCCTGGCCGTCGCCTACCCCAAGCACACCGACGACGTACGCGCGCTGGTCACGGCCTGCGGCGGGCTCGGGGTGCCGGTGCTGCCCAGAGGCGCGGGCACCAGCCTGGCCGGGCAGACCGTGGGCGCGGCGGTGATCGTGGACTTCTCCCGGCACATGAACCGCATCCTGGAGCTGGACGGCGACCTGGCCCGGGTCCAGCCCGGCGTGGTCCAGGACCAGCTCAACCGGGCCGCCGCCAAGCACGGGCTGATGTTCGGTCCCGACACCTCGACGAGCAACCGGGCCACGATCGGCGGCATGATCGGCAACAACTCCGCCGGCAGCCACTCGATCCGCTACGGCTCGACGATCGACCACGTGCGGGCCCTGAGCGTGGTCCTGGCCGACGCCTCCACCCCCGACCTGGCCACGGACGGACGGCTGCGCGCCGGGGTGGACAGGATCCTCGAGAACCTCGACCTGGCGGGCTACCCGCGCTTCTGGCGCCATTCCGGCGGCTACCGGCTCGACCGGGTCACGCCGGACGACCTCACCCCGCTCGTCGTCGGCTCCGAGGGCACGCTGGCCATCGTCACGGAGGCGACCGTGCGCCTCGTGCCGCGCCCCACGACGCGGGCGATCGCCGTCGGCCACTTCACCGGGACCCTGCCCGCCATCGCCGCCACCCACGACGCCCTCGCCCTGGACGCCGCCTCCGTCGAGCTCATGGACAAGGCCATTCTCGACCTGTCCCGGCAGCGGGTGGACTACGCCCGGCTCGGCGACATCCTGGAGGGTGACCCGGAGGCGCTGCTGTTCGTGGAGTTCTTCGGCGACGACGCGGCCGGCAAGGTGGAGAAGCTGGCCAAGGCCTGGAAGGCGGGCGGGCACGGCTATCACACGCTCCGGGCCGTCGACAAGGAGCAGCGCGAGGCCGTGCTGAAGGTGCGCAAGGCCGGGCTGGGGCTGCTGATGGCCTCCAGCGTCGGCAGCCGGCGCCCGCTGGCCTTCGTCGAGGACACCGCCGTGCCGCCCGAGGCGCTGGTGCCGTACGTGGCGGAGTTCGAGAAGATCCTGGAGCGGCACGGCATGAAGGCCGGCTTCTACGGCCACTGCTCGGTCGGCTGCCTGCACGTACGCCCGTTCGTCGACCTGCGCGCCCCCGGCGAGATCGCGGCCATGCGGGCGGTCGCCGAGGAGATCGCCGACCTGGCCGCCCGGCACGGCGGCGTGAACTCCAGCGAGCACGGCGACGGCCTGGCCCGCTCGGAGTTCAACGAGAAGCTGTTCGGCCCGGCCGTCTACGCGGCGATGCGGGAGGTCAAGCGGTTGTTCGACCCCGGCAACCTGCTGAACCCCGGCAAGATCGTGGACGCCGCCCCGATGACCGAGCACCTGCGCGACCCCTCCCGCCCCGAGCCTCCGCCGCTGCGGACGGCACTGGCGTTCGCGGACGGCATGCACGCCGCCGCCGACCGCTGCATGAACATCGGCGCCTGCCGCAAAGAGGACACGGGCGTCATGTGCCCCTCGTACATGGCCACCCGCGAGGAGGAACATTCCACCCGCGGCCGGGCCAACGCCCTGGTCAAGGCGCTGTCCTCACCCGACCCCCGGGCGGCGCTCGGCGAGGAGCGGCTGCACGGCATCCTCGACCTCTGCCTGGAGTGCAAGGCGTGCACGTCGGAGTGCCCGCTCGGCGTGGACATGGCCTCGCTGAAGAGCGAGGCGCTGCACCAGTACCACCAGACCCACGGCGTGCCGCTGCGCTCGCGGCTGTTCGGCGCGATCCGCACCCTCAACCGGCTCGGCTCTGCCACCGCGCCGCTGTCCAACCTGCTCGCCGCCCCGCTGCGCGGCGCCCTGGGCCTCGCCCGGCAGCGCCCGCTGCCCCGCTTCCAGCGCGACACGCTGCCGCGCTGGCACGCCCGCCGCACCCCCGCCCCCGGCCGGCTGGGCGAGGTCATCCTCCTGGCCGACTCCTTCACCTCCTTCACCGAGCCCGCCATCGGCCGGGCAGCCGTCGAACTGCTGGAAAAGGCCGGCTACACGGTACGGCTGGCCGCCGAAGGCTGCTGCGGCCGGTCGAGCCTGTCCAAGGGCCTGCTCGACCGGGCGAAGAGCATGGCCGAAGCCATGGTCGAACGCCTGTCGGCCTCGGACGCCCCGATCGTCGGCCTGGAGCCGTCCTGCCTGCTGACGCTCAAGGACGAGTACGCGACGCTCCTGCCCGGCGACCCCCGCGTCCAGGCGGTGGCCGGGCGCGCCCGCCTCGTACCGGAACTGCTGCTCGAAGCCATCGACGGCGGCGCGCTGCCGCTGGGCGACGCCCTCAGCGGCCGCACGATCCTTTTCCACGGCCACTGCCATGAGAAGGCCGTCACCGGCACCGCGGCCACGCGCGAACTGCTCGCGCGCATCCCCGGCGCGCGGGTGAGCGAACTCGACGCCGGCTGCTGTGGCATGGCCGGATCGTTCGGGTTCGAGGCCGAGCACTACGAGTTGTCCATGAAGATCGGCGGCCTGCGGCTGTTCCCTGCCGTGTCCGCCACCGCCGAGGACACCCTGGTCGCGGCCACAGGGGTGTCCTGCCGCCAGCAGATCGCGCACGGCACCGGCCGCACCGCCCGCCATCCCGTCGAACTCATCCGACTGCTGACCTGACTCGGGGGAGAACGGAGTCATGTCATGTCCGCCGAACTTCTGTCCATACTCGCCCTCATCCTGATGTTCGTGGTGGCCACGGCCTTCCCGGTCAATCTGGGAGCCCTGGCCCTCGTCGGGGCCTTCCTCGTCGGCACCCTCGCCGCCGGGATGGGCACCGACGACATCCTCGGCGCCTTCCCCGGCAGCCTGTTCGTGATCCTGGTCGGGGTGACGCTGCTGTTCGCGATCGCCACCAACAACGGGACCGTCGACTGGCTCGTGCGCGCCGCCGTCCATCTCGTGCGCGGGCGCATCGTGGCCATCCCGCTGGTGATCTTCGCGATCGCCGCGCTGCTCACCGCGGTCGGCGCGCCCGCGCCCGCCGTCGCCGCGATCCTCGCCCCCATCGCGTACGGCTTCGCCGCCCAGTACAAGATCCACGCCCTGCTCATCGGCCTCATGGTCGCCCACGGCACGCAGGCCGGGGCGTTCTCCCCGATCTCTGTGCTGGGCGGCATCGTGAACGGGGTCACCAAGGAGGCGGGGCTGCCCAGCTCGAACCTGGTGTTGTTCCTGTCCAGCTTCGCGTTCAACGCTGCGGCGGCGGTCATCGTGTTCCTGCTGTTCGGCGGGCCCGCGCTGGCCCGCCGTACCGCGTCGGACGGGCCTTCGGAGGAGGAGGTCGCGGAGGAGAAGCTCGCGGAGGAGCACGGCGGCGGGACCGGGGTTTCTGGCGGCACGGTTCCCGGCGGCGGCGGGACCGCCACGATCGCCAGGCCGGGGACGGGGCTGCGGCTGACCGTGCACCAGGCGCTCACCCTGGCCGGGATCGTGGGCCTGTGCGCGGGAGTGCTCGCGTTCAAGCTGGACCTCGGCCTGACCGCGGTCACCGTCGCGGTCGTCCTGTCGCTCACCTCGCCCAAGGCCAACAAGGGCGCCGTCGAGCGGGTGGCGTGGCCGACGGTGCTGCTGATCTGCGGCGTGGTCACCTACGTGGGCGTGCTGCAGGAGATCGGGACCATCGACTGGGTCGGCACGCACGTGGCCGCGATCGGCGTCCCGCTCGTGGTCGCGCTGCTCATCTGCTACGTGGGCGGCGTGGTGTCGGCCTTCGCCTCGACCGTCGGCATCCTGGGGGCGCTGGTGCCGCTGGCGGTGCCGTTCCTGTCGCAGGGGACGCTCGGCCCGATCGCGATGATCGCGGCGCTGTCGGTGTCGTCGGCGATCGTGGACGTCAGCCCGTTCTCGACCACGGGCGCGCTGCTCGTGGCCAACGTCCGGGGCATGGACCGCGACGTCTTCTACCGCAAGCTCCTCGGCTACGGCGCCGCCGTCGTGGTCGTCGGCCCGCTGGCGGCGTGGGCGCTGCTGGTGGTGCCGGGCTGGCTCGGCTGACGCCGCTTGACCGACCCCTCGTCAGCCGATAGAAAACCAATAGGTTATAGAAACGAGGGGTTATGAACGAGATCACCGACGTCTACCGCCGCCGGGCCGACGCCTTCGAGGCGAAGGTCGCCGCCGTCAGGCCGGAGCAGTGGTCGGAACCGTCGCCCTGCGCGCAGTGGACCGCCCGCGACGTGGTGGGGCACATCGTGGACATGCACGCCGTCATGCTGAGCCCGATCGGCCGCGCGCTCAGCCCCGCCCCCTCGGTGAAGGAGGACCCGCTCGCCGCCTTCCGCGCCGCGCGCGCGGACGTCGAGGCCCTGCTCGCCGACCCGGTCGCGGCCGCGACCGAGTGCGACACCCCGGCCGGGCGGTTCACCGCCGCCCGGCACGTCAACGAGGTCATGAGCGCCGACCTGCCCCTACACGGCTGGGACCTGGCCAAGGCCACCGGGCAGGACGCCACGATCGACCCGGAGGACGTGCGGCTGTCGTGGGAGTCGGTCTCCGGACTGCCGCCGGAGCTGATCGAGCAGTACCGGACGCCGGGGGCGTTCGGGCCGGGAGTGGAGGTGTTCGGACCCGAGGTCAAGGTCGGGCCCGACGCCTCCCCGCAGGACCGGCTGCTCGGGATGATCGGCCGCGACCCGAACTGGCGGCGCCCCTGACGATCGTGCGCGTCATCCCCGGGGCCGCGCCCGTCGCGCCGGCGCCGGGCGCCTTGTCCAGGCTTGGGGACTACGACTTGTCCAGGTTCAGTACTACGACAGCGCGCCCGCCCGGTGCGGCAGGTGTGGCCGCACCTGCCGCGCCTGCCGCACCGGATCCCCGGGGAGCCGGGTGGGGGCTGCCGGGGAAGGTGGGCGGCGGTGGTGGAGTGCCGCCGCCCGGGTGATGGAGTCAGCCCGCCCCTACGGCCTGGCCGCCGTCCTCCCAGCGATTGTTGCTCCAGAGGTTGCCCTCGGCCTTGGCGTCGAAGTGGGCCATCGGGCCGTAGAAGCCGCACTTGCTGAAGACCTGGCGGCTGAAGACGTTGTCCTTGATGACCACGTTGTACGGCGAGTACGGGTGCTCGATGTGCTTGGCACCGCCGTAGATGCAGTAGCCGCCGCCGGCGAGCAGGTTGCCGGTGACCTCCACGTCGTGGATCGGGCCGAAGACCGGGCTCAAGATGATGGCCGAGGTCTGGTTCTCCGGGTTGATGATCGTGTTGTGGCGGATCACCAGCTTGTTCTTTTCCTTATTGCCGTTGGTCTGGATGCCGTCGGTGTGGTCGCCCGGGTTCGCCTGCCACATGTCGTGGATGTAGTTGTCCTCGATGAGTCCGGACTTGGCCATGATGGCGGCGTTCGACGTGGTGTGGATGTTGTTGCGGCGGACGGTCATGTTGCCGGTGCCGTCGTTCCAGATGCCGATGTCGAGCTTGGTCTTCTTGTTCGAGCCGATCTCGCAGTTCTCGACCGTGAGGTTGGTGTGGCCCTCGCGTAGCTGGATGCCCCAGTAGCCGCCGACGATGATCTTGCAGTTGCGGATCGTCACGTTGTCGGCCCAGATGTCGAAGCCCTCACTGACCTCCACCCCGTCGAAGACCGCGCCGTCCTGCTTGACCTCGCCGCCCTTGATCTTCTTGAACGTGGAGACGGTGGGGCCGGTGTTGCCCTCGTTGGGGAAACCGGTCATGGGGGGCGGGTCGGTGGGCTTGGTGGGCGTACTGGTCGGCTTCGTTGGCGTGCTGGTGGGCTTGGTCGGGGTGCTGGTGGGCTTGGTGGGGGTGCTGGTCGGCTTCGTTGGCGTGCTGGTCGGTTGCGTCGGGGTGCTGGTCGGCTTGGTGGGGGTGCCGGTCGGGGTGGTCGTGGGGGTGCCGGTCGGCTTCGTCGGCGTGCTCGTGGGCCTGGTCGGCGTGGTCGTCGGCGTCGCGGTCACCGTGGGCGTGGGCGTGGGCGTGGGCGTGGCGGTCGGGGTGGGACCGGGTGACGGACGGTAGTTGAAGATCACGTCCGTGAAGTAGTTGAACTTCGCCGGGTTGGCGTAGGCGGGGAAGCGGGAGCGCTTGCCGTACGCGAAGACGCCGTTACGGTCGGACGGCGCGGAGAGCGGACCGGAGACGACCGGCTGCGAGAAGCCGCCGCGCTGGGCGACGTAGGTGCCGTGGCGGGTGTGGTAGGAGGCGGTGTAGACCGCGCCCGCCCAGACCGGGACGGGGGTGCCGAAGAGCGCCGTCTGCCATCCTTCGCGGGTCTCGCCGGTGAACTGCACCCTGGCCAGCGCGCGGCCCCGGGCGTCCCAGAGGGTGCCGACGTGGCGGCCGCGCTCGCCGCGCGGCTTGTAGAAGCGGATGCCGGCGATCTCGCCGTTTCTGTCGGCGGTGAAGCGTACGCCGAGTTCCAGGGGGATCCGCTCGGCGCGGCGCGGGGCTGTGACCGGGCCCTTGCTCCACAGGCTCGCCTGAAGCGTGCCGGGCACGGCCTGCGCCCGCATCTTTTCGGCTTTCTGCGCTTTCTGCGTTTTCTGGGCCTGGCGGGCTGACTCCCCCGCCACGGCGCTCGTCGTCGGTATGGCGACAAGCGCGATGGCCACGAGCACCCCTAACGCCAGTCGCGATCTTTTACGCTTCGACCTGGCAGCATGAGATCCCACTGTTCGGCGCTCCGTCGTTTGAGGGTATCCGAATTTATGGATTTGAGATAACCGCTTTCGAGCCCTCGTTCTAATCTCGGCGCCAGATCATACCGAGGCGATAAGCGCGCGCAAGGGAAATACGAAATTCCCGTCTATTTACGCATGGCCCCCACAGATCGCCCCCACCCCACCCGACACGGTACGGCCGCCGCGACCATCCAGCCGCCCCGGGCCGCTCCCTCGCCTGCCGCAACCGATGCTCACGACCTGACTCGCGCGATGCGACGGGCGCCCCCCATGACGCGCCACTCCCGCATGGCGCTCCGTCGGCCCGCCTGTCCATGCCCCTTGCCTGGAGCCTTGGGAGCCGGCCAGGCGGAGGGCGGGAGCCAGGCGGTGCGGACCGGAGGCGAGGGGCGGCAGTGCGGGCCGAAGGTGGAGGGGTGGGTGGGTGAGGCTGAAGGGAGGGGTGGGGGGCGCGGGAGCATAGCGAGGTCGTGGGGCCCGGGGTGCGGTTGCCGGTGAATCATGCTAAGTCGCTATGAGACATATATTTCGGTCTTTATACCGCTAACTGGGGACCTGCCGCCTGTACGGTGGTTGACTACTCACTGAATCACCCACAGACTCGCATCATACTGAATCATGACGAATCACTGCGCATCGGATACGCGCGGGGATCTCGGGCGATGCGGGAGGCACGTGCCTGTGGTGACGGACGACGGTATGGATCCGCAGATCAAGCGGCAATGGCTTGGAGCAGAGTTGAGGCGTTTGCGTGACATGGCCGGCGTCTCCGGACGAGATCTCGCCGAGCAGATCGGGATCAGCCAGTCCAAGGTCTCGCGGATCGAAGCCGGTGCGGCGATGCCGTCGTTCTCACAGGTGATGGCGTGGGCGGAGGCCGTGAACGCGCCCGACGACACCCGGCAGGTACTCGCCTCGCTGACTCAGGCGGCCTTCACCGAGGTGCAGACGTGGCGGGCGGCCCTGCGCAACCGGCCGCATCTGCAAGGGGAGATCCAGAAGCTGGAGCGGGGGGCGCAGGTGATTCGTACGTTCCAGCCGGCGCTCGTGCCCGGCCTGCTGCAGACGGCCGAGTACGTGAAGCGGGTGCTGACGTTGTTCCAGCCCGGGTACGCGGAGGACAAGCTCGCCACCGTCCTCGCCGCCCGGCTGGACCGGCAGCTCGCGCTGTACGACGAGGCCAAGCGCTTCGAGTTCCTTGTCACCGAGGCCGCCCTGCGATGGCGGCCGGGACCGCCGCGCCTGCTGCTGGCCCAGCTCGACCGGATCGCGTCGCTCAGCACGCTGGAGAACGTCTCCATCGGCCTCATCCCGCTCGCCACCGAGGCGGTCACCAGCATGGCGCACGCGTTCGTCATGTTCGAGGCGGACGGTGGCGCTTGCGGCCACGACCACGAAGACGAGGAGGAGGACGGCGCGGTGGTGACGGTGGAGACGGTGCACGCCAACCTGGTCGTCAAGGGGGCCGAGAGCGTGAGCCTCTACCACGACCGGTGGACGTCGCTGCGCCGGATGGCGATCTTCGACGACGAGGCCCGGTCCTTCCTGTCCCAGATCAGCACCACCATCCGGGCGGGAGGCTGACATGCCCACACCACCCTTACCACCCGCCCCACCCCAGCAACCCCGCGGCCCACGCCCGCCAGACCCACCACCGCCTGCCCAAAAGCCGCCCACTCCCGGGCCGCCAACCCCCGAGTCGGCCAGCCCCATGTTGGCCGGCCCCAGGCCGCGAACCCCCGAGATGGCCAGCCCCGAAACGGCGGGCCGGCGAACATCCGGGCCAACGGTGGCCGGGCAGGAGACGGCCGGACCGAGGACGGTGGTCGGACAGGAGGGGGTCAGGCCACAGACCGTCGGACCACCGGCCGTCAGACCGGGGGCCGTCGGACCACAGGCTGCCAGCTCACCGGCCGTCGGACCTGGGGCCGTCAGACCGGGGGTGGGCTGGGGGCGTTGGGGTTCGGGGCGGGTTCGGGTGTGCGGGGGCCTCGGGGTGTGGAGGGCCGGGTCCTCGGGGGGCGGGCTCATCGGGCGCGAGCCCGTCAAGACGCTCGGGCCGCCGCCGGCCGGGCGCCCGTCGTCCGCGCGAGGGCCGCGTGAGACGTGGGCGCCCGGCCAGGCGGGTCCCGAGTCGCGGCCGTCCGGGTGGGGGTCGCCCGGACGGCCGCTCAACGTGTCACGCGATCGCGGCCCACCCACCCGGCGCGTCGAACTCGCCGGCCTTCACGGCCCCGGTGAACTCCTCCCATTCCTTGCCGTCGAACAGCAGCACCGGCCCGTGCGGGTCCTTGGAGTCGCGCACGGCCACGACCTGCACCATGGCCACCTCCACGCAGGTGCCGCCCTCGCACGCGCTGCGGAACTCTGCCTGCGTCTCCAGCTTGATCTTGCTCATGTCGCGCCCTTCCTGGTGTCGAGTGTTTCTTCCTGACTCCAGAGTCCAAGGCTTCACTGGCAATCATCTGGTCCGTGACCTGGGAGTACTCCGAAATTCTCCTGGGCAGCGCCCAGCCGTTTCTCCGGGTGTCCGGAGACTTTCGAAGGAGGTAGACGAGGGAAATGACAGCGGAAATAGCGGTCCGCGAGGGCCCGTCGCCGGTGCTGAGCCTGCTCGGCCCGGTGGAGGTCCTGCGGGGAGACTCGCGCTTCTCCCTGGGCGGCCCGCAGGTCAAGCGCATGATCGTGGCGCTCGTGGAAGCCGGGGGCAAACCCCTCTCCCACGACAGATTGAAGGAGTGGGTCTGGCAGGGCCGGCCCGCCGACGGTTACCCGGCCGACGCCCTGCACGGCCTGGCCAGCGCCGTACGCAAGGCGTTCAAGGACGCGGGGGTCACGGCGTCCCTCGGCAAGGAGGGCCTGTCCTACCGGCTGCGGATCGCCGATGAGCACGTGGACGTCCGTCTGTTCCGCGCGGAGGTACGGCAGGCCGTCCACCTCCTGGCCGCAGGCAGGGACACGCCCGCGGTCCGGCTGCTCAACCAGGCGCTGGCCCGATCGAGGGGCGAGCCGCTCACCGGCCTGGACGGCCGCCTGATGGGCCGGTACCGCGAGGCGCTGAGCGCGGAGGTCACGCAGGCGCGGCTGGTCCTGGCCGCCGCCCGCATCAAGGGCGGGGAGCACGCCGAGCAGATCGCCCCGCTCAAGGCGGTGGTGGAGCAGGACCGGAACAACGTGGCCGCGGCCTGGCTGCTCATGCACGCCTACTTCCGCGACCACCGCTGGGAACTGGCCCATCGGGTGCTGCAGGGCGTCCCGACCGCGCCCGAGTTTCTGCGCGACCTGGAACGCAGGATGCTGAAGTCGGACCCGGACCTGTACCGGCCCGAGGCGATCGACCTCCCCGGCGCGCCCGCGCCGCCCGTCACCGTGACCCGCGCCGACACCCCGGAACCCGAGGAGCCACAGCAAGAGGAGAATCCACCGGCGAAGCGAGAAACCCCTGGTCAGCGGGACACCGTCACCAACACCAGTTACGGCGACGGCGCCATCCACTCCTACCATGCCGACACCATCAACCTCGGGAACCGGCCATGACCGAGCTCGTGCCGTACGGCGGGCCGTACCGGAAGGAAGAGCCGCAGCCCGGCCCCGCGCAGGACCAGAACGACCCCACGCCACGCAAGGCACCCGAACCCAGCGCGGAGGAGGAGCAGCGCCAGGCCGACACCGAGCGCGGACGGCGGGCCGACGGGCTGCGCTACCTGTTCGGCCCGGCCTGGTACGCCGGCCCCGGCGGCGCGGGCCGTGACCGGACGACGTCGTGGGCCGCCCGCGACGTGCACAGTTACCACGCCGACACGGTCAACATGCACACCGTCTACCAGGTCGCCCAGGACTTCGTCACGCCTCCCAGGTTCGGCGGGCTGACGCGGGACGACCTGGATCTGCGCCACCGGCTCCACGTCGGCACCGGCTCCGACGAGTGGCTGCGCGCGAGCGTGGCGCGGCATCGGGCGGTCGTGCTGTGCGGGGAGGCCTCGACGGGGCGGCGCGACAGCGCGCTGCGGGTGTTGTCGGCGATCGTCCCGGTGCCGCGGGCGCACGAGTTCCCGGTGGAGATCGCCGAGGTGGGCACGATCGAGGCGTTGTTCCCCGAGCCGCCGGGCGATCCGGCGCCGGGCAGGTGGGCGGGCTGGCGGGTGGAGCCGGAGCGAGCCTATGTGCTCGACGCGTCCGGGCTGAGCGGGCGGGTCAACCGCGCCCATCTGGACGCGCTGAAGCGGGCGGCGGGCGGGTGGTCGTGGGTGATCGTGCTGGCCGCCGAGCCCGCCCTGGCCGAAGATCTCCACGGGGCGGCGGAGGTGGTCGGGCACGAGTGTCCCGACCTGATGAGCGTGCTGGAGAACCACCTGTGGGGGCGGCTGGAGGACGCGGCCGCCGAGGTCATGGAGAACGCGCGCCGCCTGCTGAGCTCCGACGCCCTCCTGCTGGAGGTGGGCACGCTGCGCTTTCCGGCGGAGGCGGTACGCCTGTCCGGCGACCTGGCCATCCAGCTCCTGGCGGGCACGTCGGCCAGGGACGTGCTGACCCGGCTGCCGGGGCGGCGCAGGGAACGGCTGCGCGAGTGCTTCCACGACGTCGATCCCCGGCATCTGGCGCTGCCGCTGGTGGCCGCCGCCGCGTTCCAGGGGCAGCCGGTCGGGAAGGTCGTGCGCGCGGCGGACCGGCTGCGGGAGAGCATGCCCGGCCAGGAGATCCCGCCGGACCCGTTCCTGCGCTGCCTGCCGGACAACCTGGACGTCTTCGTCAGCGGCTTCAAGGGCATGGACGAGGAGGCCGCCCGGCGTGGCCGCGACCCGCGGGTGATCCTGCTGCCCGAATCGCTCGGCCGGGACGTGCTGACCGTGGCCTGGCGCGACCTGCCGGGCCTGCGGGCCACGATCCTCGGCTGGCTGCGGGCGCAGGCCGAGCAGGAGGACCCGGCCATTCGCGTCCAGGCCGCGCAGGCCGTCGGGATGTTCGCCGTACTCGACTTCGAGCACGTCGCCGGCTCCACCCTGCTCCCCTGGCGCGACTCGCCCAGCCCGCTGCACCACCGCGCCTTCAGCCTGGCGCTGGAGGCCGCCGCCGGCGCCGACGAGCGCACCGCCGAGCGGGTCCGCCGCCTGCTGAATCCGGGCGGTTCGCGGCCGGCGCGCGGCGCCCTCATCGACGCGTACGGCACGCGGATCGGCGCCCTGTTCCCCGGCGACGCGCTGCGGGCGATCGACGGCTTCCTGCGCGAAGCCGCCACGAACGCCGATCCCGAGGACGGCGCCCAGGTGGCGGCCGAGGTCGGGCTGTCCAGGATCGCCCGCGTGGTCACGGAGATCTTCGCGGGCGGCGCGGCCCACCAGGTCCTGAACCAGCTGCGCGGATGGTCGGGCGGGCCGCGGCACGGCAGGGAGCCGGTGGTGGCGTTCGTCCGGCGCAAGGTGGCGGTGCGCGCGATGGTCCGCGTGGCCAGGTTGCCCGCGCCCGGCACGGCCGTACCCCGTCCGCCCGCGCTGTTGCGCATGCTGGCCGGCGGCGAGGTCTCCGCGGCCAGGCTGCGCCCGCTGTGGCAGCTCAGCCTCGCCGACCGGGACATGGGCGACAGCGCGTGGCAGGTTCTGCGCCGCTGGGTCGAGGCGGCCGACGGCGACGAGGCCCTGATCGAGCCGGTACGCGCCCTCGTGGTCCCGCTCGCCACCCGCAGCCGCCTGGAGCGCAAGCGGTTCTACCACCAGATCGAGCAGTGGAAGCGGCGCCGTGGGGGCGCCGCGTTCCAGGCATTCCCCTATATCTGACACCTGAGGACGTCATATGACGGCAACCACGGCAACACCCCGGCCTTCGCGGCCGGGTCTGGGCCGGCGCATGCTGAGCTGGTTCCGGCGGCTCACCCCCGAGGTCCCGCCGGTGAACGTGATCGGCGGCTTCACCTTCACCTCCCCCGCCCGCGACGACGCCTTCTCCTTCACCGTGACCGTGCGGTGCTGCTGGTGCGCGCGCGGCGGGCCCGACCGCGGCAAGATGGAGGCCTTCGTCGGCGAGCGGCGGCGCCTGGACGAGCAGGCCATCCGCCGGATGGTACGCGCGGCGGTGCGGGAGTTCCCGCCCTACGCGGCCAAGGACGCCGAGGACGCGGCCAACAAGACACTCACCGACGACGGACCGGTGCTGCTCGGCACCACCACGCGCGAGGACATGAGCGCGACCTGCACCGCCTGGGTCGAGATCGACGTGGCCGAGCCGGTGCGCGCCTACCAGGAGAAGGAGTGGCGGGCGAGCCTGTCCTGGGCGGCGCACGCCCACGACTCCACGCAGGCCATCGGCACCCTGACCAAGCTGCGCGACGAGTGGCTGGTGTTCCTGGGCGCCGATCCGGGCAAGCTCACGCACGATTGGCGGCTGCCGTTCGCGATCCGGCTGGCAGAGCACGGACGGCAGGTGACCGAGACGGTGGCCAGCATGCACTGGCGGCGCAGGCGCGACGTCACGTTCGCCGCGGGCTTCTACCAGGACGTCATCAAGCAGCTGCGCGGCGCGGGGCACTACGACTTCGCGGTGAGCGTGGAGGACCTGCTGCGCAAGATGGTCAAGGCCTACGACCTGCCGAGGTACGACCTGGTGGGCGAGATGCTGCAGAACGAGCTGCTGCCCTACAACGAGAACGACCCGATGCTTCACGTGTTCGGCATGGGCCAGGACACGGAGGGTCCCGAGCCCGAGATGTTCGGCACCTCTCCGGGCGAGGACGCGGAGCCGGACTGGCGGACCTGGCACGGGGAGCGGCTCCAGGAGCCGGTGGCC
The DNA here is from genome assembly GCF_044457485.1 of Nonomuraea sp. NPDC050540. NCBI lineage: Bacteria > Bacillati > Actinomycetota > Actinomycetes > Streptosporangiales > Streptosporangiaceae > Nonomuraea > Nonomuraea sp. NPDC050540. The sequence goes on along the minus strand of NZ_JBITHA010000003.1, from coordinate 315,210 downwards.
GTGCCCGATCCGGACGACGAGGAGCCCGAGGAGCCCGCCGCCGAGCTTCCGCAGGAGCCCGACGGGCAGGCCGGCGCCCAGATTCCGCAGCCGCGCACGGCCGACGAGGGCGAGTGAGCCGATGAGGACGCCCAAACGCGTCGCCGGCCTGCTGGCGGTGATCTGTCTCACCGGCTGCGTGCGCACGGAGCTGCAGCCGCGGGCCGGCGCCGGCGATCCGTGCGCGGTGATGTCGCGACCCGGCGCCAGGCCCGTGTCCACGAACGTCGTCCTGGTCGACCGCTCCGGCTCCACGCTGGCGAAGGGTCAGGGCGCGTTCGTGCCCGTCTGGGCGAAGCGCCTGGGCGGGGTGCTGCCCGTCGGGGACGGCGAGCAGTACCTGATCGCGCCGTTCGCCGGCGGCGACTACCTGTCCTTTCCCGACGAGCCCCTGGTCGCGCCGCCGATCAGGGGGACGGGCAAGAAGCAGGCGCCGCTCAAGGACGCGGTCCGCGAGTGCCTCCGGCTGCGGGTCGGGGGCGCGGCGCTGAAGCCCGGGATACCCAAGGGCACCGACATCCTGGGCGCCCTGAACGCGGCGGGCCGGCAGCTCACCGGGCTGCCGCCGGGCTCGGCCAAGCACATCTTCGTGGCCACCGACGGCTACGCCAGCACCGGCTGCGCCGAGATCAAAATGGGCCGGCGGCTCAGCGACCGCGACATCGCCCGCATCGCCGACGGCTGCGCCGGTGAGCTGCCGACCAGCGTGAGCGGCATCCCGATCACGATGGTCGGCATCGGCACCGCCTCCAGCAAGATGCGCCCGGTGCCGCCCGACGCGGTCACCTCCCTGGCCAGGCTCTGGCACACGTTGTGCCGCCGGATGACCACGACGTGCGTCGTGCTGAGCGGCGCACCGACCGACGACGCGTCCGCCACCGCGGGTTAGCGGATCGCGAGAGGAACACGAATGGTCCTGACCGAAGAACATCCCCGCGCCGCGGCCTCCCGCGGCCGGCCCCGCAGGGAGGCGCCCGCCTACTGCGCCGACGGGTGCCGTTGCGCGCTCTGGGAGAGCCTGGGCGAGGCGGAGCCGGGTGCGGAGGAGCCGGCCGTACAGAAGGAGCATCATCCCGATCCCGCGGTGCTCAGCTACGCCGAGACCTGCGCGCTGCTCGGCGGGGCGCAGACGGGCCTGCGGCGGCTGCTGGAGTCGGCGGAGACGATGCGCGCCCGCAGGCAGGCGCTCATCCGCGCGCACCACGACGCCGACGCGGCGGTCAACGCCTACGAGCGGTTCGTGGCCGAGGGGCGGCACGCGCGCCAGGTGGGGCGGGCCTGCCGGGACGAGCGCGCGCTCGCCGACCGCGACCGGCCCGCGCCGCCGACCTGGCTGCGGATCTTCCGCTGGCCGGCGGTCCTGCTGATCGGCGCGTTCGACGTGTGGTTCTTCCAGCAGTACTTTCTCGACGTCGGCTACACCGGCGCCGACGAGGACCCCGGCCTGATCCAGAACCTGATCGCCCTGGTTCCCGGCATCGCGGTGGTCTTCATGGTGCTGCTCAGTGCCACCCTCGTCAGCGGCCTGATCCGGCGGCGGCCGGCCGGCGGCCGGGTGTCGCGGTTCCTGAGCGGGCTGGTGCCGGTGGTCTACCTCGCCCTGGTGCTGGGGCTCGTCGGATACTTCGCGTATCTGCGGGCCTTTGACTCCTTCGCGGCCGAGACTCAGAGGCAGATCGCCGTGGACGACCAGGTGATCCTCATCGCGGCGCTGATCGGGCTGCTCACGCTCACCTCGATCCTGATGAAGATCAAGGGCGACGATCCGGAGGCGGACGCCGTGCTCGTCGCGCGACTGCGGCGCCGGCGCAGCGAGAAGCGGTGCGCCAAGGTCCAGGCTTCCGCCAAGGCGTCGCTGGCCAGGCACGTCGAGGCGTACTCGGACCTGCGGGCGGCCCGCGACGAGGGCCTCAGCCGCTTCCGCGAGGCGATGCTGGAGGCCTACCGGCGCGGCATCCTGGAGCCGAGGGCGCAGCAGCGGCCCGGCACCGAGGTACCGCCCGCGCTGACCCTGCCGCCCACCCTGCAGGCCCCGGCGGTGAACGGCGCCGGCCCGGCCAGGGGGGCGGCGGCCCGCGAGTACGCCCGTCTGCTGGACGACTCCCTGGTGGACGGCGCCGGCCCGCTGCTGCCGGAGTTCGAGGACATCCGGCAGCCCCGGCCCTCGCTGGGACCGCTGCCGGAGATCTGCCGGGTGCTGGCCCGGCTGGACCCGGTGCCGCTGCAGGAGCGCTGGCAGCGGGTGGAGAGGCGGCTCACCGACGACATCGCCCGGCTGTCGTGACGGCGGACTGGGCCAGGCTGCTCGACTCGGCCGCCGCGCTGGTGAGCGCGCTGGCCTGGCCGCTGGCGCTCGTGCTGTCGGTGCGGCTGGTGATCAGGAGGCAGCGGGCGGCGTTCGAGCGGCTGGTCGACCGGGTCAAGGCGGTGTCGTACCCGGGCGGGCAGATCGACCTGGCGGTGATCGAGGCCAGCCAGGAGGCGCAGGTCGAGGAGCTGGCCGAGCGGCTGACCAGGGCCAAGGCCGACGACGCCGAGCGGCTGCGGGCGGCCCGGCTGATCGTCGGGCGGGCGGTGGAGCTCGGCAGGCTGCGCGAGGCCACCTGGTGGGGCGCCAAGTACCGGGGGTGATCACCGGCAGCCGTCCTGGCTGCCGGTGATGCCGGGTCGATACACACCTGAGCGCCGCCCAACACACGCGTACGGCGGGCCGGATGCGTCCACCACCCACTGTGGGCTGTATGCGACTTTTCCTGCTGTTCCTCCTGCTGGCAGGCGCGGTGTCCGGCTGCGCCGCCGTATCGGCGACCCCCAAGTCCGGCGTGCCGCTGCCCTGGCCGGATGAGGGGCAGGCCGCGGTCGAGGTCGAGGGCATGGGCAGCCTGGGCACCAGCGGTGACGGCGAACCCGTCCCGATCGCCAGCGTGGCGAAGGTGATGACCGCCTACGTGGTCCTGCGCGGCCACCGCCTGCGCCCCGGCGAGCGGGGCCCGCTGATCGAGGTGGACCGGACGGCCGCCGACGAGTCGCACTCCCGCGAGGAGTCGACCGCCCCGGTCAGGGAGGGCCAGCAGGTACGGCTGCGCCACCTGCTGGAGCTCATGATGGTCCCCTCCGGCAACAACGTGGCCCGCCTCCTGGCCCGGTGGGACGCCGGATCGCAGGAGCGTTTCACCGCGAAGATGAACGCCGCCGCCCGCCGCCTCGGCATGCGCGACACCACGTACACCGGGGCGAGCGGCAACGAGGACAGCACGGTCAGCACCGCCACCGATCAGCTGAAGCTGGCCAGGGCGGCCATGGCCGACCCGGTCTTCCGCGAGGTGGTGGCGCTGGCCAGGACGTCCGTCCCCGGCGGCGGGCAGAGCCTGCCCAACACCAACACCCTGCTGGACGAGCACGGCGTCATCGGCATCAAGACCGGCTCGGGCACGGCCGCGGGCGGCAACCTGATGTGGGCCTCCCGGGTGCGGGGCCGCCTGGTGCTCGGTGTGATCCTCGCCCAGAAGCCCGGCACCACCCCGGCCGCGGCCAAGGCGGCGGCGCTCCTGGCGGGGGCGAAGATGACCGGCGCGGTCGAGCGGTGGCTGCTCAGGCCAGAAGCTCTCGTGCCGGAGCCCGCCGCCACCACGCCTCGACGCGCTCCGGCGTCCGGCCCCGCTCGCTGACGAGCGTGATGGAGACGTCGACGCTGCACAGCGCCGCGTGGACGTCGACCGCGGTGGCCACGTCCACCCCCGGCCCGAGGGCGCCCTCCGGCCAAGAGGAGAAGACGCGCACCCGGGTCTCGGGCGCCTGCGCGGTACGGCGCAGCGAGTCGTCTCGGCGCGCCAGGTCATGATCTCTCCATTTGACTTAACGCTACTTCTAATGAATATAGTGCAGGTCATCCACCTGGAGAGGCAAGCACATGAAGCTCGTGATCTTCGGCGCCAACGGCCCCACGGGCCGGCTCACCACGGCCCGGGCGCTCGGCGACGGGCATGTCGTCACCGCGGTGACCCGTCATCCGGAGGAGTTCCCGATCACCCATCCGGGCCTCGACGTCGTCCGGGCCGACGCCCTCGACCCCGCTGCCGTCAGCCGCGTGGTGCAGGGGCACGACGCGGTGATCTCCTCGCTCGGCGTGCCGTACAAGTCGCCGGCCGTCACCACGGGCTCGCAGTCGGCCCGGCACATCACCGCGGCCATGGCCGAGCACGGCGTACGCCGCCTGGTCTGCACGACCTCGACCGGCGTGCCGATGAAGCCCCCGCCCGGCGAGACCCTCGTGTACCGGAAGGTGGTCGTGCCCCTGTTGCTGCGGATGGGCCGCCCGCTCTACGAGGACGCCGCGCTCATGGAGCGGATCGTCTCCGGCACGGACCTCAACTGGACCATCGTGCGCCCGTCCGGGCTGTTCGACGGCGCGGCGGTCACCCGCTACACCGTCGGCGCGCCCCAGATGATCGGCCGGTTCACCGCACGCCGGGACCTGGCCGACGCGCTCGTCAGGGAGGCCGTGGAGCATCGCCACGTCCGCTCCGTCGTGGAGGTCATCACCACCGAGGGCACCCCGAGCATCTACCGCGTCTTCCTCAAGGAGGCACTGCGCATCGGTTAATTTCAGAAGCGACTAAAACAACTGAAACACGATAGAGTGCCCCCATGACCTCTCCGCACGGCCCCGACCGCGAGCAGGCACTCGAGTGGGTCGAGCGCGTGGCCACGTTCGTCTCGGAGGAATGGGGGCTGGCGCCGATCACCGGCCGCGTCCTGGGCTGGCTCATGGCCTGCGACCCGCCCGAGCAGACCGCCGGCGAGATCGCCGAGGCCATCGGCGCCAGCCGCGCCTCGCTCACCACGAACATGCAACTGCTCACCTCGATCCGGCTGGTACGCCGCTTCCGCAAGCCGGGCGAGCGGACCGTCTACTACCAGATCGAGGACGACGCCTGGTCCAAGGTCCTCCAGCAGAAGCTGGCCGCCTTCTCCGCCTTCGGCGACCTGGCCGAGGAGGGGCTGAAGCTCGGCTGGAAGGACGAGGCGGGCAGCGCGCGCATCCGCTCGGCCCGCGCCTCCATCGCCGCGCTGACCGCCATCCTCAGCCAGGCCACCGCCATCGAGGACCCGGACCGCAAGCGATAGCGCCGGCCAGCTTCGCGACTGCACGCCAGGTAGTAGACGTGTGCCGCCACCAGGTCCTTCAGCGTCGCCGTCGTGAGGAGCGGGTCGCGGTGCCGCCGTGCAGTCATTTGATCACTTGCTGCCAGACCTGTTTGGGAGCGCTCCCGAAATCGCTTCTTCTCGCGGACCGGAAGCGGTCTTGACGACGACCCGCCGGAGGCTATCTTCGCTTTTAGGAAACTTTCTTAACAGAAAGCGAGGATTCGCCGGTGAGATCCAGGAAGCGGGCAGTCGCCCTCACGTGCTCCACGTTGCTCGCGACCGCCGCGTTCATGAGTTTCTCCCCCAGCGCCCATGCGATCCCCGAGAACTGCACCAGCAGCCACCAGCCCGCCGCCAACACCGTCTCCAGCCACTGCGCCGGTGGCACCGGTGAGCACCAGGTGGCCGTGACGCTCATCCACGTCAACCCCATGGTCGGCTACGTCGCCACCACCGGCCCGTGGGTCGCCGCCGGCCAGACCTCCGTCGCCACCCTTCCGCCCGGCACGATCGTCTCCCTGCGCGTGAACAGGCGCTGACCACCCCCCACGCGGCGGGCTCCCGCACGAGCCCGCCGCAACCCCGCTCGCCCTCAGCGGCTGCCCTTCCGTTCGACGACCAGGATGCGGGCCTCGGGAACCGGATGGGCCACGTGCTCGTCACCGGGCTCGGCGTAGCAGACGCGGCCCGGGGTGAGCCGCTCGACGAACTCCTGGCCGTCGCGCCGGTAGCGCATGTCCACGGCGCCGTCCAGGACGACGAAGACCTCGGGACCGTCGTTGACGTGCCACACGTACGGCGTGTCCGTCCAGTGCAGGCGCACGGTGGCCCGGTCGATCTCGGCGATGTCCAGAGCGCCCCAGGGGCGGCTCGCGGTGTAGGACGGGGCGTCGATGAATCGCATGCCCCGATCCTGTCGGGGCCCGGCGCCGGCTGACGAGTGACAGGAATGCCGATATCCGTAAGAATCCTGCCATGCATCGGGTGGTGGCGCTGGCGCTGCCGTCGGTGGTGGCCTTCGACCTGGCCATCCCGGCGGAGGTCTTCGGCGGCGAGGAGTACTCCTTCGCCGTCTGCGCGCGGGCGCCCGGCCCGGTGCCGGCCACGACGGGGTTCGAGATCGCCGTCGCGCACGGCCTCGACGCGCTGCTTGAGGCCGACACGGTCGTGGTCCCCGGGTACGCGCCGCTGGACGAGCCCGCGGAACCCGTCCTGGAGGCGCTGCGCACGGCGGCCGCACGTGGCGCGCGCATGGTCTCGGTGTGCACCGGGGCGTTCGCCCTCGCCGCCGCCGGGCTCCTCGACGGGCTCCCCGCCACCACCCACTGGATGGACGCGCCCGCGCTCGCCGCACGCTATCCGGCCGTCGAGGTGAACCCGGGCAAGCTGTACGCCGGCGCCGGCAACGTGCTGACCAGTGCCGGGTTCGCCGCCGGCATCGACATGTGCCTGCACCTCGTGCGTACCGACCACGGGGCGGAGGCGGCGGTGCGGGTGGCGCGGCGGCTGGTGGTGGCGCCGCACCGCGAAGGCGGGCAGGCCCAGTATCTGGAGCAGCCGATCCCCGCCGCCGGCGGCGGGATGGCGCAGGTGTGCGCCTGGGCCCTGGAACGGCTGGCCGACCCGCTCACCGTCGCCGACCTGGCCGGGCGGGCCAATCTCGCGCCGCGTACCTTCGCCCGCCACTTCACCGCCCAGACCGGCGTCAGCCCGCACCGCTGGCTGGCCGCCCAGCGCGTACAGCTGGCCCGCCGCCTCCTGGAGCGCACGGACCTGCCCGTGGACGAGGTCGCGCGCCGCTGCGGCCTCGGCACGGCCGCCAACCTCCGCCTCCATCTGTCCCGTGACGCTGCCACGACCCCGACCGCCTACCGCCGCACGTTCCGCGGCCCCTGACCGCTCACCTCGTCCGGCGAAGAGCGCCTGGCCGCCCACGGCGTCCCGCGAAGAGCGCCGCACGGCCCCTGACCGCTCGCGGCGTCCCGCGAAGGACGCCGCCCTCACCGCACTCACGCCTTCTGAGAGGGTGGTGGGGTGCGGATCGAGCTACTGGGACGGGTGCGGGCGGTCGGCGACGACGGGTCACCGCTGGAGATACGCGGCGCCAGGCTGCGCGTCCTGCTGGCCAGGCTCGCCCTCGACCCGGGCCGGGTCGTCCCGGCGGACGCGCTGGTCGACGACCTCTGGGCCGCGGGCCTGCCGGCGGACGCCGCCAACGCCCTGCAGGCGCTGGTGTCGCGGCTGCGCAAGGCGCTGGGCGGCCCCGAGACGGTCGAGTCGGTCGCCGGCGGCTACCGCCTCGCGGCGCGGGCCGAGGACGTGGACGCGCACCGCTTCGAGGACCTGCTCGCCCGCGGCAGGAAGGAACTGGCGGCCGACCGGCCGCAGGCCGCGTCCACCCTGCTCACCGAGGCCCTCGGGCTGTGGCGCGGACCGGCGCTGGAGGATCTGGACGGCGCCGCGTTCGCCGGGGCGTCCGCCGCCCGGCTGGAGGAGCTGCGGGCGGCGGCGGCCGAGGAACGGTTCGAGGCGGAGCTGCGGCTGGGCAGGCACGCCGAGGTCCTGGCCGACCTGGAGGCGGCCGGCGCCCGCCATCCGCTGCGCGAGCGGCTGGCCGTCCTGCGGATGCGGGCGCTGACCTCGGCGGGACGGCAGGCGGAGGCGCTGGCCGTGTACGAGAACGTCAGGGCGGCGCTGGCCGACCAGCTGGGCGTCGATCCCGGCCAGGAGCTGCGCGAGGCGCATCTGGCCGTGCTGCGCGGCTCCTACGACCGGCCCGCCGCCCGTGCGGAACCCCGGCTGCCGGCCCGCCTGACCAGCTTCGTCGGCCGCGACGAGGAACTGCGCACGGTGCTCACGCTCATGGAGGGCTCCCGGCTGGTCACCGTCGTGGGGCCCGGCGGCGCGGGCAAGACGCGGCTGGCGGTGGAGGCGGTGGTCCGGCACCGGGCCTACCGGGACGGGCGGCTGTGGTTCGTGCCGCTGGCGGGAGTGGAGACGGCCGACCGGCTGGCCGACGCGGTGCTCGGCGCGCTCAGGTCGGCCGACCTCCGGCCGCCGGAGGGGCGTCCGCTGCCTGCCGATCCGGCCGGGCAGGTGGCCGAGCTGCTCGCGGGCGGGGAGGCGGTGCTGGTGCTCGACAACTGCGAGCGGCTGGTCGACGGCGTCGCCGAACTGGTCTACGCGTTGCTGGGGCGGCTGCCGTACCTCATCGTGCTGGCCGTGAGCAGGGAGCCGCTGGCGATCACGGGCGAGGCGCTGTGCCCGCTCGGCCCGCTCGGGCGGGAGGCGGCGGCGCGGCTGTTCACCGACCGCGCGCTCAGCGTGCGGCCGGGCCTAGCGCCCGACCCGGAAGCGGTCGCGGACATCTGCCGGCGGCTGGACGGGCTGCCGCTGGCGCTCGAACTGGCGGCGGCCCGGCTGCGCTCGATGAGCGTCGAGCAGGTCGCGCGCCGGCTGGACGACCGGTTCCGGCTGCTCACCTCGGGTGACCGGGTCGCGCTGCCGCACCAGCGGACGCTGCACGCGGTGGTCCAGTGGAGCTGGGACCTGCTGAGCGAGCCGGAGCGGGCGCTGGCCAGGCGCTTCTCGGTGTTCCAGGGCGGCGTGGACGAGGGGGCGGTCTCGGCGGTCTGCGCCGAGCAGGACGGCCCCTACGTCCTGGACGCGCTGGTCGAGAAGTCGATCGTGGAGGCGGCCGGCGGCCGGTACCGGATGCTGGAGACGGTCAGGGCCTTCGCCGCCGACGAACTGGCGCGCAGCGGCGAGCAGGAGGCGGTCCGCGACCGGCTGATCGGCCACTTCACCCGGCTGGCCGAGGCGCACGAGCCGCTTCTGCACACGCGCGACCAGCTCGACGCGTTCGCGGTCTTCGACGCCGAGTACGACAACGTGGTGGTGGCGCTGCGCTCGGCGGTCGCGGCCGGGGACGCCGCCGCCGCGGCCCGGCTGACCGTTTCGCTGTTCTGGTACTGGAACGTCCGCTACGACGCCAGGGCCGAGAGCTTCATGGCCGAGGCGCTCCAGCTCGGCGAGGCGGTCCCCGAACGACCGCGGGCGGCCATCGCCGCGATGCACGAGCTGGCCAACGACCGCTCGTGGTTCCCCAGCGTCGAGCGGATCCGCACGCTGATCGGCGACTGCGTGCGGACCGGAGCCATCGAGGAGTATTGGGTGCTCGTGCCGGTCATCCTGGGCACCGCGTTCACCCAGGGCCTGGACGACCTGGCGGATCAGGAGCTGCGGCGCGCGCTGGAGCACCGCGAGCCCTGGGTGCGGGCGTGCGCGCACTGGGTCGAGGCCTTCGTCCTGGTCGAGCGGGGCGACTGGCGGGCCGGCACCCGGGCGCGGGCCAAGGCCCTGCGCGGGTTCGAGGAGCTGGGCGAACGCTACGGCATGGCCTGGACCCTGCTCGCCGCCGCCCAGGCGGCCTCCGTCGACGGCGACCACGGCACGGCGCTGGAGCACTACCGGCGCGGCGTGACCGTGGCCACCGAGCTCGGCGCGGGCGAGGAGATCTGGCACCGCACCTGGCTGGCCGCCGAGCTCGTGCGCGCCGGCGACGCCGCCTCCGCCTGGCGCGAGATCGAGGCGGTACGGCGCCGCGCGGAAGGCGGCGTGCGACGGCACTCCGAGATGGAGCTGCACCGCCGGATCGCCGACCTGCACCGCCGGGCCGGCGAGCTGGACGAGGCGGAACGCGCCCTCGACGCCATGGAGGCGCTCGCCCGCGAGCTGTCGGTCGAGGAGGAGGCGATCGCAGACCTGGCGGCGCCGGACCGGATGGCCATCCTGCTGGCGGCCGGGCAGGCCGGGCGGGCCCGCGCGTTGCTGCCTTCGGCGGTCAGCGGCACCGCCGCGCAGGGCGCCGCCGCGAGCGCCGCGGAACTGCTGGCCCGGCTGCTCCTGCTGGAGGGCGATCCGGCGGGCGCGGCCACCGCGCTGGGCCTGAGCGAGGCGGTCCGCGGGGCCTTCGACCGCGGCGAGCCCGAACTGGCCGCCCTGGCCGGGGACCTGCGGGCACGCCTCGGCGCCCCGGAGTACGAACGCGCGTACCGACGGGGCGCCGGGCTGTCGCGGCAGGAGGCGCTGTCGCGGCTGTGACCGCCGTCAGAACCAGGCGGCCAGCAGCTCCGCGTCGAACACCATCGGCGCGATCCGGTGCTCCGGCGGCTCGGCGCCCATCACGTGCCGCACCAGGAAGTCCCACCTGCGGCGGGTGACGTGGTGCTCGTAGCCGAAGAACAGGTGCTCGGCCCCCGGCACGATCAGCATCTCGACGTCCTTGTCCAGCATGATCAGCCGTTCGGCCAGCCGCATCGTCTGGTCGGGCAGCACGTTGGGGTCCATGGCACCGTGGATCAGCAGCAGCTTGCCCCGCAGCCGCTCGGCGTGGTCGACCGTGGAGACTCCGGCGTAGTCGGCCTCGCCCCTCATGCCGTGGTAGAGCTCGCCGTACCCGGCGTGGGTGTGGCGCAGGTCCTGGTTGCCGCAGCTGGAGACGCCGGCCTTGTACAGGTCGGGGTACTCGAGCATGGCGCGCACGGCCTGGTGGCCGCCGGCCGAGGCGCCGGCGACGCCCACGCGGTCCATGTCCATCCACGGCCTGGTCTCCGCCAGTTGCCGCAGCGCCGCGACGTGGTCGGCGGGGTCGCCCAGGTTGCCGAGCGAGGCGTCGGAGAACGCCTTGTCCCTGCCCGGTGAGCCGCGTCCGTCGAGCGCGACCACGACGAACCCGAGCGCGGCCATGCCCTCGGCCTCGTAGCCGTAGTAGCCCTGGTCGAACGTCGGCTGGACGCGGTTGGTCTGCGGCCCCGGGTACGGGTGGTCGACGACCGGGTAGCGCAGCCCGGGGTCGAAGCCGTGGGGCAGGTGGAGCAGGCCGTACAGGTCGGTGCGGCCGTCGGCGGCCTTGACACGGAACGGCTCCGGCGGGGTCCAGCCCGTCGCGCGCAGGGCCGTGACGTCGGCGCGCTCCAGTTCGGCCAGGATGCGGCCGTCCCAGTGGCGCACGGTCGTCACCGGCGGGATGCCGGTGGTGGAGGCCGAGTCGACGAAACATGATGTGTCCGGCGCGACGACGACCTCGTGGTCCAGGTCGTCGGCGGTGAGCCGGGCGAACCCGTCGCCGTCCAGCCCGATCCGGCAGACCGTGCGGCGGTACGGGTGGCCGGCGACCAGGCCGGAGGCGGTGAAGTAGACGACCCGGCGGGACTCGTCCACGTGCAGGATCTGGCGTACCGCCCAGGCGCCCGAGGTGACCTGGCCCTTGAGCGTGCCGTCCGCGGCGTACAGGTAGAGGTGCCCCCAGCCGTCGCGCTGCGAGTACCACAGCACCTCGCCTCCGCCGGAGATCACCTCGACCATGGGCGCCTGGCCTTCCGCCCACTGGTTCGGCTCGACGCGGGTGCGGCCGGTCTCGGTCAGCAGCGTGTCCACCCGGCCGGTGACCGGGTCGAGGCGGCGCAGCGACAGGCCGTGCCCGTCGCGGGTCTGGTGCAGGTAGTACACGGCGTGGCCGTCGGGCGACCACCACACCCAGCGCGTCATGATCGGCGAGACCACCGACATCGGCAGCGGCTCGGCCTGGGCGCGGACGACGGAGCCGGTCGTGATGTCGAGGACGACGAGCTCGGCCAGCGGGATCCGCTCGTCGCCGGGGTAGGCGTAGCGCTGGGTGTGCAGGAGCGCGGGCCCCTGGTCGGCGGGCAGCGCCTCGACGAAGGCGTTGCGGCGCACGCCGCGCTGGTCGGTGCGGTGGGTGACCACCCGGGTGCCGTCCGGCGACCAGGCGGCGGCCGGCGGCATGGTGGGGAATCCGAGCCGGCGCACCAGCACGGAGTTCTGCCACCAGTCGGGGCTCGTGCCGTACTCGCGGTCCGGCTCGCCGTCGGAGGTCAGCGCCCGCTCCCGGCCGCCGCCGAGCTCGCGCAGCCACAGGTTGTGCTCGCGGCGGAAGAGCGCGCGCGCCCCGCCGGGCGCGGCGAGCTCGACGAAGGCCGCCGCCGGCCGCGGCTCGGCGCGCTCCACCGCGTAGGTGTCCAGGGGACAGCGCCAGTACTGACCGAACGCGGCGAACTCGACCGCTCCCCCGTCCGTCTCGATGGCGGTGAACGGCAGCGCCGCCGCGTCCACTTCCTGCCCCGAGGCCTTGGCCAGCGCATCGGCCAGGCGGGCGTGGTAGAAGGCCGGCTCGCGGGTCCCCGCGGCCGGATCCACGAGCAGGAACCGGCCACCGGCCCGGTACCAGAAGCGCGGCCCGCCGCCGATCCACATGGGCCGTACCTTGGCGCCGGTGACGAGCTCGTGCCGGTGGTGGGGCAGCAGCTTCTCGGCGCTCCGGTAGGCGGTGACGTCAAGGTGTCGCATAGTCCTCGTCCTTTCTCTGCTCGACGGGAGCGACGGGAGCGGCTGGACGGCGGAGCCCGACGAGGGCGAAGACGGTCCCGGCCACCGACAGCACGGTGGCCACGACGCTCACGAGGGACATGGACGACAGGAACGCCTCACGCGCGGCCTGCGCCAGCCCGTCGGAGCCGGTCGCCGCGGCCACGGCCAGCGCGTCGGTCAGTGAGACCCTGGCCGCCTCCGGCGCGGACTCCGGCAGCGCCGAGGTGTACCCGAGCGAGAGCACGCTGCCGAGCACGGCCACCCCCATGGCCGTGCCGCCCTGCTGGATGGTGTCGTTGACCGCCGAGCCCACCCCCGCGTGCTCGCGCGGGATGGCGCCCATGAGCGTGGCGTAGATGGACGGGCTGGCGATGCCGGTGCCGACGCCCATCAGCGTCAGCGACACGGCCAGCAGCGGGTATCCGTCGCCGGGGCCGATGGAGGCCAGGACGGCCTGCGCGGCGGCGACGACCAGCATGCCCGTCACGATCAGCGTCTTGTTGCTGAGCCGCTTGCCCAGCGTGGCGCCCACGACGTTGAAGACGAGCACCGCGATGGCCATCGGCACGAACGCCAGCGCCGCCGTCATGGCCCCGTAGCCGAGGACGAGCTGGAGGAACTGGGTCAGGGCCAGCTGCATCGCGGCCGTGGAGAACACCAGCAGCACCACCGACAGGGCGGCCACGGTGAAGTCGCGGTTGCGGAAGATCCCCAGCGGCAGCATCGGATGCTCCGTGCGCGCCTCCCACCACGCGAACCCGCCCAGCATGATCACGGCGCCCCCCAGCGCCACGATCACCGGCGCCGACCAGCCCTCGTGCGGCAGCGAGATGATCGCCCAGACCAGCGCCGCCATCCCGACGACCGACAGCAGCACGCCCGGCGGGTCGGCGCGTCGTGCCGGCCCCCGAGACTCCGGCACGACGACGAAGACGCCGATGAGGGCGGCCACCACGAGCGGCACGTTGACCAGGAAGACCGCGCCCCACCAGTAGTGCTGGAGCAGCAGCCCGCCGAGCGTGGGACCGGCCACGAGGCCGACGATGCTGACCATGCCCCACACCGACATCGCCTTGCGCCGCTCCGACTCCTCGAAGACGACGATGACGATGGACATGGTGCTGGGCATCGCCAGCGCCCCGCCGAGGCCCATGACCGCCCGGCAGGCGATCAGCTGCCAGGGCTCGCTCGCGAACGTGGCGAGCAGGGACGCGGCGCCGAGGACGACCAGCCCGAGGATCAGCATCCTGCGGCGGCCGAAGCGGTCGGACAGGCTGCCCGCGGTGATCAGCATCCCGGCGAAGACCAGGATGTAGGCGTCCAGGATCCACTGGACGTCGGCGGGGCCGGCTCCCAGCTCACGCATGAGCGAGGGGATCGCCAGCGTGAGGATCATGTTGTCGACGGTCAGGACCAGCAGCGCCGTACACAGAACGCCGAGAATCCACCATCGGCGTGGATGGGACATCGGGAACTCCCCCGGATCGTTGGGATCGATTGCGTCCCCAACGATGCGGCGGAGAGCTGACGCGGACCTGACGCCCCGGAGCCGCGCCTGTCAGGTCACGTCAGCTGACGCCGGCGGCCACGTGCCTGATGTGCTCGGGGGTGGTACGGCAGCAGCCCCCGATGAGGGAGGCGCCGAGCTCCTGCCATTCCTTGGCCGCCTGGCCGAACTCCATCGGGTCGGACAGGCCCAGCCAGCGGCGGTTCCCGGCGTCCCAGGTCTCGCCCGAGTTCGGGTAGACGACGACCGGCAGTTCGGTCAGCCGGGAGATGAGGCCGGGGATGTGGCGGGGCGCGGTGCAGTTGACGCCGACCGCCACCACCTGCGGGTTTCCGGAGAACAGCGCGGCCGCCTCGGTGATGGGCGTGCCGTCGTTGAGGTGCGCCTCGTCCCGGCAGGAGAAGCTCACCCAGACCTTGACCTGCGGCGTCTCCTCCAGCAGGCGGGCGATCGCGCGCGCCTCCTGGTAGGAGGGGATGGTCTCGACGGCCATCATGTCCGGCTCGGCGGCCGCCAGGATCTCCCAGCGCGGCTCGTGCCAGGCGCGCAGGCCGTCCTCGTCGAGGTCGTAGTCGCCGGTGTACTCGGCGCCGTTGGCCAGATAGGCGCCGTACGGGCCCACGGAGGCGGCGACCAGGCCGCCGCCGGCCTCGTCGCGGGCCTGCGCGGCCAGCTCCACCGACAGCGTGATCAGCCGCGCGGCCTCGGAACCGTCCAGCCCGCGGGCCATGAAGCCGTGCACCGAGGCCTGGTAGCTGGCCGTGGTGGCGACGTCGGCTCCGGCCGCGAAATAGGCGGCGTGCACGGCGCGGATCAGGTCGGGGTTCTCCAGGAGCAGCCGCGCCGACCAGAGCTCGTCGCGCAGGTCGGCGCCGAGCGCTTCGAGGTGGGTGGCCAGGCCACCGTCCAGGACGAGGGTTTTCACCTCAACAGCCTATTCGCCCTATTCAAAGCGTAAGCCGATCTCCCTGACCAGATCCACGAAGTTCGCCCCCGCGTCCGGCGCGACGTCACCCGGTGTGTAGCACACCTCACGCAACCGCCCGCTGAACGGGAAGGGCCCATGGCGTTCGAACACCTCCCACGATACCGGCGAGCGCCGGTCGGCCCCCACGTCGATGCCCTCCATCGGGCAGAACGCCGCCAGCATCGGCAGTCCGGCCAGCTTCCCGCGTTCGCGGCCGTCCACCCGGACCGCCGCCTCCCACACCCAGTCGCCCGGCGCGCGCACCTCCACCTCGATCCGCTCCCCGGGCGGCCCGGCCCGCAGCTCGCGTAACTCTCCGTAGCCGTTGTGGACGAAGACGACCTCGCCGTCCTCCACGTACAGCAGGTAGCCGCCGCCCTGGCCGCCGTGCGCCACCAGCACGCCCTGTCCCGGCTCCGCGACGTCCACTGTGATCGTGAACGAGCGCCACTGGATCAGCTGCAGCGCCCGCCAGCGCTCCAGCGTGGGGACGGGGGGCGTCAGCCGTACCGGGGAGGGGTCCTGCTGCCACGGCGGGCGCAGCAGGTAGCGCAGGCGCGAGCCCTCGTCGAGCGGGTAGACCTGGCCGTCGCGGGCGGCGCGCTCCCACGCCGCGGCGAGTTCGCGCACGATCCCGGGGTGGCGGCCGGCGAGGTCGCGCGTCTGCGTGCGGTCCGACGGGCGGTGGTAGAGCTCCCACTCGTGCTCGCCGAACGGCGTCAGCGGCGCGTGCCTGGTCACGATCTCCCACTCGCCGCGCACGTGTCCGCGGTGTCCCTGCAGCTCCGTGTACTGCTCCACATGATCGTGTACGGCCTGCGGATCGCGCAGCGCCTTCACCAGCGAGGCGCCCGAGCGCGGCAGCCCCTCGGCCGCCTCCACCCCGGTCAGCTCGATCAGCGTCGGCAGCACGTCGGTGACGTAGGCCCACTGGTGACGCAGATCGCCGCGCGCGGGCAGCCCGTCCGGCCACGAGACGAGCAGGGGCACGGCGTGGCCGCCCGCGTGGGCGTTGCGCTTGTACAGGCGGAAGGGGGTGTTGGAGGCCATGGCCCAGCCGCGCGGGTAGTGCGACAGCGTGCGGGGGCCGCCGATGAGGTCGATCCTGGCCAGATCGGCCGCCGGGTCCTCGCGGTCGTGGCGGCTGTTGGCCGACAGCAGCGTGCGCAGGTACTGGGTGGTCCCGTGCCGCTCGCCCTCGCGGGAGGCGCCGTTGTCGGAGGTGAACACGAAGATGGTGTTGTCGAGCTTGCCCAGCTCGCGCAGGGTCCGGCGCAGGGCGCCGACGCTGCGGTCGATCCCGGCGATCATGGCGGCGTAGACCTCCATGTAGCGCTGGAACAGGCGGCGGGTGTCCTCGTCGAGTGAGTCCCAGGCCGGGACGTCGTCGCCGTCCTCGGCGTTGCGCTCGGGCAGGACGGCGCCCTCGGGGTGGAGCCCCAGCTTCTGCTGACGCTGGAAGCGCCGCTGCCGGACGGCGTCCCATCCCGCGGCGTAGTGGCCGGCGAACCGCGCGATGTCGGCCTCGGGGGCCTGCAGCGGCGCGTGGGCGGCGCCGTGGGCCAGGTAGAGCAAGAACGGCTGGTCGCCCGCCTGCCTGACCATCGCGACGGCCTCGCGGGTGAGGTCGTCGGTGAGGTGGTAGCCGTCCGGGTAGCGGTCGACCTCGACGGCCGAGTTGTCGCGGATGAGGCGGTGCGGGTGGTGGAAGTTGGTGAACGCCTCCAGGAAGCCGTAGAAGCGGTCGAAGCCCCGCTGGAGGGGCCAGGCGTGGCGGGGACCGGCATCCGACATGTCGGAGTCCTTGGTCAGGTGCCACTTGCCGACGGCCAGCGTGAGCCAGCCCGCGTCCCTGAAGATCTCCGCCATGGTGACCGCGTCACGGGAGGGCTCCCCCGCGTACCCGGGGAACCCCGGGTCGGAATTGGCCACGTGCCCGACGCCCACGCGGTGCGGGTCGACCCCGGTGAGCAGGGCCGCCCTGGTCGGGGAGCACATGGGGGTGACGTGGAAGTCGGTCCACTGGGTTCCGTGGGCGGCCAGCTCGTCCAGGTGGGGGGTGGGGATCTCCGACCCGTAGCAGCCCAGGTCGGCGAAGCCGACGTCGTCCACCAGGACCAGCACGATGTTGGGCGCCCCGGAACCCGGCGACGGCCGCGGCGGCCACCAGGACTCGGAACCTGCGAACGTCCGCCCTACGCGTCCCTGGAATTCCATGGTTCGGGTTATAACCCGAAAAGATCACCCCAGCCAACCGCAGACCGCCCCACCCTTCCCCGCGCCCCCACCGGAGCCGCCGGCCCCACGGGCCCCAAGCCCACAAGCGCACAGACCCGACAGATCCGGCGAGTCGGGAGATCTCCAGCCGCGCTTCGGAAGGCCCGTCGCTTCGGGGTGGCCCCCCGCTGTGGTGGATGCCGTGCGCGCCGGGCTGGCCGACGCCCACGGCGAGGTGGTCAGGGGCGCTTCCAGAAGGCGGCTCTGGGGGTGCCGTCCGAGGTACCTCCGTCCGAGGTCAGGGAGGTGAGGACCTCGATGGCGCGGGCCCACAGGGCGGCCAGGTCGGCGCCCGGCCGGTCGGCGGACTCCAGTTCGCGGGCCAATGCCGCCAGCTCCGCGTGTCCGCCCAGGAAGGCGGCGAGCACGGACAGCCGGGAGGCCAGGTCGGCCAGGTACAGCGGGTCGGGCACGCCTCGGGTCGCCTTCAGGCGGTCCAGTTCGGCCACCAGCTGCGGGCGTACCGCGTCGAGGGAGTGACGCACCGCGCCCGGGGCCATGGGCCGGGCGGCGGGCATGGCCCTCGCGAAACCCCGTCCGCGCTTCATCGCCTGGCCGCCGCCCGTGGGAGGAGGCGGGGTGAAGCCGCGCGAACCGGCGGCGCCGCCCGCGCTGCCGTAGCTCGCGATGCCGTCGGCCGCCTCGTGGATCTCGGCGGCCGGCCCGGCCAGGGGTGAGCCGGGCGCCGGCATGTGGAAGGCGGCGGCGGCCATCGGGGCGGCGGCGGGCATGTCCCAGCCGCGTGGCATCTCGACCGGCTGTATCACCCGGTGCTCCGGCCCGCCCTCGGCGACCTGCCGGGTGTCGGCGGCCACGTAGGCGGTGAAGCGGCACAGCACGCCGTACTCCAGAGAGGTCCGCACGATCTGGCCCTCCAGCTCGTGCTCGCCCATCGCGTAGCGGTCCTCCAGCTCGCGCAGGTGGGCGCGGGCCCAGACGGCCCTGAGCGCGGGGTTGTCCACGACGGTCGCGGGCACCTGCTCCTCCCACGGTGCGCCCGCGGCCAGCCCGCGCACGGTCACGGCGGCCGCCTCGCGGTAGCGGCCGTACACGCGCAGCGGCACCCCGGGGAAGATCGAGCCCAGGTGCGTGACGGTGCCCGGCTCGGTCTCCAGGCCCTTCAGCGACAGGTCGGTCACCAGCGGCGCGCCGATCCTGCGGTGGATCTGCTCCATGGCGGCGTCGAGCCGGTCCTCCGACTCGACCAGTTCGCAGCGGCCGGCGCCGAGACCGGCCAGACGGCTCAGGAACCCGGCGTTGACCGCCTGGTCGATGCCGACCGTGTGCACCCGCATGGCCGACAGCGCGCCGCCGGTCTGCTCGAGGATCTGGTCCTCGTTGCCGACCTGGCCGTCGGTGACCAGGACGATCACGCGCTCGCGGGTGGTCTCGCCGAGCAGGGTGATCGCCTGGCGCAGGGGTTCGAGGAGCTCGGTGCCGCCGCGGGCGTCCATGCGCGACAGGTGCTCGACGGCCCGGTAGCGGTTGCGGTCGCTCGCCTCGCGCAGGCCGTCGAAGGCCGCCTCGACGTAGGAGTCGAAGGCGAGTACGGCGAAGCGGTCCTGGTCGGTGAGCGTGTCGACGATGCGGGAGGCGGCACGGCGGGCGGCGACCATCTTCCAGCCGCCCATGCTGCCCGAGCGGTCGAGCAGCAGCACCAGGTCCCGCGGCGTACGCGTCCCGGCCGGCGGCGGTGGCACCACGGTGAGCGCGAACGTCCCGGCGCCGTCGAGCTGCAGCGCCGTCGAGGCGTCGAACCCGAGGCGCAGGATGAAGTCCCGGTCCAGCCGTTCGCCCGGCTCCAGGCTGAGCCGGTTCCCCTCCCGCCGGACCAGGTGCAGGCTGGAGGCCAGCTCGCGCAGTTCCAGGCCGGCGGCGTCCACGTCGACCGTGAGCGACAGCCGTACCGGATTCGGGAAGCCCGGCAGCAGCACCGGCGGCGAGACGCGGGAGGCGTCCGGCACCGCGTCGGTGTCGGGCGCCACGCCGTCACCGGCCGGCGCCCCGTCCAGTGGCGTGCCGGGAACGTAGCGCGGCGCGACCACCAGCGGGAAGCGGAAGGTGGCGGCGCCGTCCTCGTAGGGAAGCGGCTGGCTCAGCGTGAGCCGGACGGTGACCCGCTCGCCCGGCACGATGTTGCCCACCCGGATCGTGAACACATCCGGCCGATCCTCCTCCGCGATCGCCGCCCGCCGCCCCTCGCGCAGCGCCTGGTCGTAGTCGGCCCTGGCCTCACCGCGTTCCTTGAGCACACCCTCGATCACCCGGTCGCCGGCCTCCATGCGGAAGGCGGTGACGGCGGCGCGGTCGGGCAACGGGAAGACGTAGGTGGCCTCCAGCGGCACCTCGAACGGGTTCCTGAACCCCTGCGCGACCTCCACCCCCGCGACCAGCCCCGAGATCGAGGCGGCCACGTCGACGCTCTCCAGCGGGAGGTTGCCGCGCCCGGTCTCCAGCGCCCCCAGCCCGGCGTCGGGCAGCGGCAGGCAGCGGGCCGGATCGAGAGAAGTGATCTTCATGTGAGCTTCCTCTCCTGTAGCACCTGAAGAAGCGGTCCGGCCGCGGCGAGGACTGCCTCGATGTCATCGTCTGTGGGGGTACGGCCGGCGCTATCCAGCACCAGCGCCACTCCGGGCGCCAGCCACACCCCAGAAACCCGCCCGCCCCGCCCGTCCCGGCCGGAACCCCGATCGGGTCGCCGGACGCCTTCCCGGACGGCAGCCGGCGCCTCTTCACGAGCAGCCGCCGGCGCGGACTTCGGGGCCGCCTCCGGCGCGGTTCCCTGGGCCGCCTCCGGCGCGCTTTCCTGGGCGGCGTCCCTCGCGCTTTCCTGGGCGGCGTCCCTCGCAAGCCCATGGACAACCTCCGAGGCGGAACCCTGGGTGGCCGCGCCCGGGGCGGCCTGCGGCGCGCCGACGGCGGAGGCCGGGAAAGGCTCCGCCGGGGCCCGGGACGAGCCTTCCGGCCCGGCCGCGGTGGGTGCCGCCGGGGCCGGTGTGGCGGGTGCCGATGGGGTGTGTGGGGTGGGTTCTGTTGTGGGGTGGGAGGCCCAGAAGTGGGGGCGCGAGCCCTGGTCCCGGGTCCCGTCGGGAAGGTCACCGCCCGAGTGGCCGCCCAGGTCGCCGCCTGGGTCGCCGCCTGGTGGCTCCAGGTGGGCGGTGGCTTCCAGCATGGAGTCGGTGGCGCCGGTCAGGCGGGTTTGGATCTCGGCTATCGAGTGGCCCTCGGCCTGCAGACGTTTGACCGCCACGACCTGGAGCAGGTGCCGCCTGCCGTACTGGGCGAGGCGGCCGCGTCTGGTCAGGGGCGGGTCGACGAGGCCGATGGTCGTGTACCAGCGGATGAGACGCTCGCCGGGCACCTCGCGGATCCGGCCGTTGGCGCGCTGGAGGCCGGGCCGCAGCGCGTCCGCCGCCCGCTCCGCCAGCTCGCCGATGGTCCAGGTATCCCTCATACCCTCACAATTACACTGTCACTATTGCAGTGTCAATGCGGAAGAATCGGGCAGCAAGATCTGTTGAACCAGACGAAGCGGATTTACAAGGAGGATTCAGATATGGCACCGATCACCGGACCTCTCTCCGGAGACGCCAAGAAGGTCGTGGCCGACGCGCTCCAGGGCGCGCTGGTGGACCTCATCGACCTCTCCCTGGTCGCCAAGCAGGCGCACTGGAACGTCATCGGCGCGCACTTCCGCCCCCTGCACCTGCAGCTCGACGAACTCGTCGCGATCACGCGCGAGCACGCCGACACGCTCGCCGAGCGGGCCGTGGCGCTGGGGCTGAACCCGGACGGCCGGGCCGCCACCGTCGCCGGCGCCACGAAGCTGGCCCAGCCCGAGCGGGCGTGGATCGAGGACGGCAAGGTCGTCGCCCTGTTCACCGACATCCTCGAGGGCGTCGGCCGGCGTCTGCGCGAGCGCATCGCTGCCACCGACGAGCCGGACCCGGTCACCCAGGACCTGCTCATCGCGGTCGCGCAGGACATCGAGAAGCAGCACTGGATGTTCCAGGCCCAGCGCTAGAGACAGACCCGGCGCCAGAGACAGACCCGGCGCCAGAGACGGACCCGGCGCCCAGCGCCAAGGCGCTAAAGCAGGGTGCGGGCCAATGCGGCGATCGGCGGCCGGGTGGCCAGGAGCTGGCGCAACGCCTCCTCCTCAGCCAGCCCGGCCTCCGCCATCGTGCGGGCCCACCCGTCGCCGTCGCACGCCAGCGCCGCCTCCTCCAGCCGTTCGAGCACCGTGGCCCCCGGGTGCGCCTCCTGCGCCAGCGCCCACAACAGGTGCGGCCACCTGATGGTCAGCGCCGCCACCTTGGCCACGCACTCGTCACCGTGATGCGGCTGCCCGGCCAGATGGCGGCGGTAGGTGATGAAGGAGTAGAAGCGGAACACGTTCAGGTACCGCTTCACCTCGCGCGGATTGGTGAGGTTGAGCGCGGGCAGCGCCGTCTCCACGGCCCTGCAGGCCCGCTCGTCGCTGTAGAGCTCGTCGAACACCCGGTCGGCGGCCCTGGCCGCGGCGAGGGAGGCCGCCTCGGACGGCCCCGCCGCCGCCTGCGCGCTGCGGGCCGCCTGGTCCAGCGTCTCGATCGTCGGTGACAGGCTGCGGATCGCGGTCTCCAGCCGGTCGACGAGCTCCGCTCTCGGCTCCGGCACCGGCTGGGCGAGGGGCGCGGACGAGCGCAGCCCCAGTACCTCCTTGATGTAGTCGGGCGCGCCCTCGTCCAGCGACGGGACGCTCAACGGCAACTGCACGATCTTCTCCAGGAAGCGCCAGCCGAGCCGGTAGGTGCGCTCGTCTGGCAGCGTCCCCATCAGCTCCCGGTAGGCCAGCCCGACGTGCGCCGCGACCACCTCGGGCTCCATGCCCAGCACGAACACGCAGTTGCCGAAGTCGCCGGCCACGAACAGGTTGATCGCCTCGATCACCTGCGACACCGTTCCCGGCGAGCAGCGGTCGAGGTCGTCGACGAAGACCACCAGCGGGCGTTCCTCGGTGGCGACCAGGTCCAGGACCCGGCGCATGTCGCCCTGGACCAGGTGCAGCAGCCCGGCCTGGTTGCGGTAGCCCTGGTCGGCCACGCCGAAGCGGGCCAGCGGATCGGGCTGGCGCACCAGCGGGCCGAAGGCGCCGTCGGCCGACTCGGCCAGGAACCTCGCCATCCGCATCACCCCCGCGCCCACCGAGGCCAGGCAGCCGGCCGAGGCGACGGCGGCAGCCGTACCCTGCAAGGAGGGGAACAGGGCGCTGGCCGCCGTGCAGGCGGCGGTGACCAGCCCCGTGGCCAGCAGCCCGAGCGCCACGGGCGCGAGGCGGGTCAGCGCCAGCCAGTACATGCGCCGGCGCACCTCCTCGGTGTCGATGCGCGACAGGTTCAGCTCCAGCCAGAAGCGCTCGCGCTCGGCGGCCGGCAGCCGGCCGGTGATCTGGCTGATGATCTCGTGCGCGAGCCCGGCCCAGACCTGCTCGCCGTTCTGGTACATCCAGGGGTTGAACCACACCGTCGGCCGCCAGCCCGCGTCCGCGGGCGCCTGCGCGCACGCGTCGGCGGGCCGCCGCACGCGCAGCCGGCCGAGCACGTCGAGGTTGGTCAGCCTCCCCGTACGGCGCCGCAGCCGCAGCCCGCCCGACCCGGGCGGATCCAGCAGGTCCTGCACCATCCGCATGAGCGAGGTCTTGCCCGCCCCCCACGGCCCCTTGATGCCGATCGTCAGCGGCGGCGAGGTGTCCCGGTGCCGCAGGAACGCCGCGATCGCCTCGGCGTAGACGCGGTGGCCCAGCCGGTCGTCGAGCGTCCAGCGGTCGGAGGCCAGCAGCGTGCGCGGCCGTACGGCCCGCCCCTGGGCGTCCCTGCGCCGCCTGGCCGGATCGGCGGTGAACCGCTGCCCGGTGCCGACCGGCACGTGCGCGATGTCGCCGTGGCTGAAGAGCATCGCGGTCAGCCCCGAGCCCGCGTACCTGGCGGTGGCCAGTTCGTGCAGGTCGGCGATGGTGAGCGGCCCGTCGGCTGCGAGCAGCGCGTCGGCCAGCACCCCGGTGAGGCTGGGCGCGCTACCGGGCCTGTCGCTCGTGGAGGCCATGGAGGCGGTCAGCGCGGCGGCGACGACGGGCGGGTCGCCTGGCACGTTCAGCCGGGCCTCGCCGTCGCCGTTGACGACCCAGCCGAAGTCCACGACCAGTACGAGCGCGGCGGCGGGCGAGTCGCCGAGGCGGCGGCCGAAGTCCACGATGAGCCGCGTGAACGAGCTCGGCGCCCACCCGGCGCCCGACGGCCAGCGCACCAGCAGGAGTTCGTCCGGCTGGGCAGAGGTCAGGAACGCCGCCAGTTCCCGCGGAGCCGCGTCGGCCGCCTCCACGGTGCGCACGTCGTATCCGGTCATGCGCAGCGCTCGGGCCAGGCGGGGCGCCGACGGCGTCCCGTCGAGATAGACCAGGGCCCTGCGTGCTTTGATCGCGGGCGCCAGCCGTAGAGCTGTCATGATCGAAATGTGCCGACTCCGCGGTACCGGTGGCCCCAGGTTTGCGGAGAGTTTGGCCTTGCGAGTACCTCCCATTCACGTCGGTGCGATCGACTGACGGCATGTTGCCCAGCACGCCCCTCCGCGCGAGCGCCGCCGTGGCGGTGGGCACGCTCGGGCAAGATACGGCCGGGGCCGGCGCCGGCCCGTACGGGCCGCTGCTGCCGCCCAACGGCGACGGGCTCGCGCTCCCCGAGGGGTTCACCAGCCGGATCGTGGCGAGAAGCGGGCGGAAGGTGGCGGGCCTGAAGTGGCACGCGGCGCCCGCCGGCGGCGCCTGTTTCCCCGACGGCGACGGCTGGATCTATGTCTCCAACTCGAAGGTTCCCCTGCTGGGCGGGGCGTCCGCGCTGTGCTTCGGCGCCAACGGCACCGTGATCGAGGCCTACCGCGTCCTGCCGGGCACCACGCTCAACTCCGCCGGGGGCGCGACACCGTGGAACACCTGGCTGTCGTGCGAGGAGACGGAGAGCGGCCGCGTGTTCGAGTGCGACCCGTACGGCGAGCGCGCCGCCCGCCCGCGCCTGGCGATGGGCAGGTTCCGGCACGGGGCGGTGGCCTGCGACCCGGAGCGCCAGGTGGTGTACCTGACCGAGGACGAGCCCGACGGCTGCTTCTACCGCTTCCGCCCCCGCGACTGGGCCGACCTCACCGAGGGCACGCTGGAGGTGCTCGCCACCGGCGGCGCGTGGCGCCCGGTGCCCCATCCGGCGGCGCCGGTCGAACCGACCCGCTTCCAGGTGCCCGACGCCCTGCGCTTCGACGGCGCGGGAGGCTGCCGCTACGCGGACGGGATCTGCTCCTTCACCAGCGAGGGCGACGGCCGGGTGTGGAGCTACGAGGCCGGCACCGGCCGGCTGGAGACGCTCCGTGACGTGAACCGGGACGGCGGCACCATGGAGATCAGCGTGATCACCCGTGCCGGGGAGGCGGCGCCCTTCGCCCGGCTGGAGGGGCACGGACGCTCCGAGCCGGCCGGTCCCGCCTTCAGCCCGGACGGCACCCGCCTCTACTTCTCCTCCCAGCGCGGCCGCACGGGGGCCAGGGCCGGCACCGACGGGCACACGTTCGAGGTGACCGGCCCGTTCCGCGCGTGAGAGGTGATCGCGCGGGCGCCCGCCCGGGGTGGTGCAATGGTGGGGTGACACAGACACGGTGGCTCGACGAGACGGAGGCGGCCGCCTGGCGGGCCTTCCTGTTCACCGCGCATCTGCTCGAACGGCGCATCGAGGAGCAGCTGAAGACGGAGGCCGGCCTGACGCATCCGCAGTACGAGATCCTCGTACGGCTGTCCGACGAGCCTGACCGGCGGCTGCGGATGACGCAGCTGGCCAGGGAGGTCGTGGTCACCAAGAGCGCGCTGACCTACCAGATCACCCAGCTGGAGAAGGCGGGGCTGGTGGAGCGCACCACCTGCCCCTCCGACGACCGGGGCGTGCTGGCGGTGCTGACCGACGACGGCCTGCGCTGCCTGGAGCGCACCGCGCCGGGGCACGTGGACGTGGTGCGCGAGTACCTCATCGACCATCTCACGCCCGACGAGCTGCGCACGATGACACAGGCGCTGCTCAAGGCGCAGGCGGTGCTGCGGGACTAGGACTGCTGGCGCGCCGCGCGGGCGGCGCGCTCGATCTCGACCCTGGCGCTGGCGGCGTACTTGTCGACGTACTCCTGGCCGGACAGCTCCATGAGCGCGTACATGATCTCGTCGGTGACCGCCCGCAGCACGAGCCGGTCCTCCTCCATGCCGTAGTAGCGGGAGAAGTCGAGCGGCTTGCCGAAGCGCACGCCCGGCCGGATGCCGAGCTTGGGCAGGACGCGGCCGGGCGGCATCATCTCGTAGGTGTTGACCATCGCCCACGGGATCACCGGGACGCGCGACTCCAGAGCCATGCGGGCCACGCCGGTCTTGCCCTTGTAGAGGCGGCCGTCGGGCGAGCGGGTGCCCTCGGGGTAGATGCCGAGGACGTTGCCCTCGCGCAGGATGCGCTTGCCGGTGCGCAGGGCGGCTTCGCTGGCCTTGCCGCCGGAGCGGTCGATGGGCACGGTGCCGACCCCGCTGAAGAACATCCGGGTGAAGAAGCCCTTGAGTCCCCGGCCGGTGAAGTAGTCGGACTTGCCGAGCGAGATGACCTTACGGCGGAGCTGGAGCGGACCGAAGAAGTGGTCGGCGAACGACAGGTGGTTGCCGGCGAGGATCGCCGGGCCGTGCTTGGGCACGTTCTCGACGCCCTCTGCCCAGGGGCGGAACACCACGTGGAGGATCGGCGCCAAGATGGCCTTGACCACCCAATAGAACACCCGGCCACCCCTTCGCGAATCTGGTTCTGCGAGCAGAGTCATCTTCGCATCCCAGGGCCGATGCTCCTACACATGCTCTCGCACAACGGCGATAACCGTGCGACGATCGGGCAATTCCGGGATGAATTACAACCACGCCGATGTTGTGGGAGCTGTCATGCCGCTCATGTCTGGCGCTGAGCCATACCACCACGAGGCCGGTCCGGTCGGCGTGTTGTTATGCCACGGATTCACCGGCACGCCGCAGTCGCTGCGGCCGTGGGGTGAGTTCCTCGCCGGGCACGGGCTGAGCGTGTCGCTGCCACGCCAGCCGGGACACGGCACGACGTGGCAGGAGATGAACCGCACCCGCTGGGAGGATTGGTACGCCGAGGTGGAGAAGGCGTTCCAGGATCTTCTCGGCCGGTGCTCGGAGGTGTTCGTGGCCGGGTTGTCGCTGGGCGGCTGCCTCGCGCTGCGGCTGGCGGAGGTCCACGGACCGGCGGTGAAGGGGGTGGTGGTGGTCAACCCGTCGATCGCGCTCGACGTGCCGCTGCTCAGGCTGGCGCCGGTGCTCAAGTGGTTCCTGCCGTCGGTGCCCGGAGTGGCCAACGACGTCAAGAAGGCCGGGGTACAGGAGCTGGCGTACACGCGGACCCCGGTGAAGGCGGCGGCGTCGCTGCCGAAGTTGTGGTCCTTGGTCCAGGCGGACCTGACCAAGGTCACGCAGCCGCTGCTGGTGTACCACAGCACCGATGACCATGTAGTCAAGCCGACATCTGTCGGGATACTACGACAAGTCCTCAAACACGCGACGATCGAGGAACTCTCCGATAGCTACCATGTTGCGACGCTGGATAATGATGCCGACAGGATCTTTGCCGGGAGCCTCGACTTCATCCGGACACATGCCTCGGTACCCTTGCAGAGGGACTGAACGCACCCAGGGGGAAGGCGCGTAGGTGACGCCCCAGAGTGACGAGGACGAGGTCTGGCGTCAGATCGTCGCGTCCTTCAACGAGACAGCCGAGCGCGACTCGGCCGACCAACCATGGCCCGACAGCGAGAACGTGCCGGAGGAGCCGACCCGGCGGGTGGTGCGTCCGCCTGAGTTCCGCGAGGTCGACACCGACCTCGCCGAGCCCGAAGGCGAGACCGAGCCTGTGCGCGAGGAGGAGGAAGAGGGGCATTACGTGCCGCCTCCCCCGCCCCCGCTGCCCAAGCTCGACCTGCCCACCAAACTGGCCTGGGTGGCGCTGTTCGGCGGCCCCGCCTATCTGCTGCTGGCCGCGATGGCCGAGTGGGAGATGGAGGGCTGGGCGCTGTTCACCGCCGTGGCCGCCTTCATCGGCGGCTTCGTGGCGCTGGTGGTGCGGATGGGCGACGGCCCGCCCAACGACTCGGGCTGGGACGACGGCGCGGTCCTGTAGCGCCCGCCCTCAGGACTGGGTGGGCGTCTTCAGGCCGAACGTCTCCACGACGTCGGTGTAGCGGTCGGTGGCGTCCACGACGTGCCCGACCGCCCACACCGTGCCCTTGCCCGGCAGATAGGTCACGGCCTGCAGGCGTACGGCGTCGCGGCCCTTGAGCGTGCCGCCGCCCCTGATCACCTGGAAGCCGTCCTTGCCCTGGCGCATGAGGAAGCCCTCGGTCGGTCGCGCCGCGTCGTACCCGGCGATCCAGTAGCGGCCCTTGCCGTCGCCCGTGACGCCGTAGAGGCGGGCCTCGACGGCGGGCAGCTTCTCGCGGGTCCACTTCTTGCCGTTCCACGACAGCACGAGCGGCTCGACGCTGCCGGGCCCGTGGTAGACGCCGCCGACGGCCAGCGCCCGCTTGGCGTTGTCGACCTGGATGTCGCGCAGGTAGCCGCCGGGCACCGACGGGACCGGCATCGCCTTCCACGAACCGCCCGACTGCCGCACGATCAGCGGCTGCTCCCCCGTGTCGCCGACCGCGAACCCCGAGGAGACCGCGTAGAGCGCGCCCTTCTCCTTGGTCTTCTGCACCGTCCAGGAGTTGCCCTGGCCCGTGACGATCAGCCCGGTCTTGTCGCGCCGCCCGACCGCGACGACCTTCCCGCCGCGCGCGTCGAGCCCGCCGAGCCAGTCACCGCTCCAGAGCCCCGGCACCTGCACGCGGTCGAAGCCCGCGAGGTCGCCCTTCGCCAGGTACGGCAGGCCGTCGTGCCCGTCGCCCAGCGCCCAGACCTCACCCGGCGCCGCGGCGGCCACGCTGCGCAGGTTCCCCGCGCCCGTGGAGTCGCGGATGGCGACCTCGCCCCAGGCCTTGCCGTTCCAGTGGCGGATGGTGCCGCGGTTCTTCCAGACGTCCCAGATCGCCTGCTGGCCCACGGCCCAGATGTCGCCCGCCGACAACGCCAGCACGTCGGAGAGTGAGCCGTCGGCGTCCAGCCGCGCGCTCGTCGACTGCTGCCACGCCTCGATCGTGGCAGGGCGAGGGTCAGCATGCGCCACTCCGGCCGGGGCGACCAGCGAGGACGCCAGACACACCGCCGCGGTCAGGGAGAGCGCACGCCGCCGAGAGCGACGGGTCATGAGCAAATGGTACGGGCTGCGCGAGCACGCCCGCCCGGGGACCCCGCCATCAGGCCTCGCGCGGCGCCCAGGCCCGTGGCCCGCGGGGATCCCGTATCACCCGGTCTGACCTGGGCAAGATCACCCAGCGTGCGCGGAACGACACGGGAAGATGTTCAGCTGACCGTTGCCTGGGCGTGACCGGCCAGCTCGGCGACGACGGGCAGGTGATCGGTGGCGGAGATCAGGTCGTCGCGGGCGGCCCCGACGCCCCCGCAGGCCATCACCCGGACACCGGCGCCCGTGAACACCCCGTCGATCCGCTTGCGCGGCTCCCGGGCCGTGAACGTCATCCCGTCCCCCCGCGGCGCCCACACGTACGCGTCCGACAGCCGCCCGGCCAGGTACCGCCAGGTGGGCGCGTCACTCTGCTCGTTGACGTCCCCGCACACCACCGGGACGGCCCCGAACCGCGCCGCGGCCTTCTCCAGCCGCCCCAGCGCCTCCACCGCGTGGTGGAAGCGGGCCGCGGCGCTCAGGTCGAGGTGGATGGAGGCGACCGCCAGCCGTACCCCGTCGAGCTCCACCACGGCGATCGCCACGCCCCGGATCTCCAGCCCCAGGAAGATCTTCAGCACGTGGTGCTCGGCGTGCAGGACCCGTGCCCGCGGACCCACGTAGACCGACACCCCGCCGAGCCGCCCGCCGGCCGCCACCCGCATACCCGCCGCCTCGGCCAGCGCCTGGCGCCGTCCGCGCCAGTAGAGGAAGCGCGGCGCCTCCTGCACGCACAGCACGTCCGCGCGCATCGCCGTGATCACGCGGACCAGCGCGGGCACGCTGTCCTTCAGCCCGCGCACGTTGTACGTGCCGACCCTCACGCTGGGGAATCTAACCCCGTCCGGCGCCCCTGTCAGCGCTGCCGCGCCAGGTCGGCCGCGCCGACGACCCCGGCGGAGGCGCCGAGCTCGGCCAGCCGGATGTCGGCGACGGGACGGTGCCCGCGGCCGGTGAGCTGACGGGCGAAGGTCTCCTTCGCCTGGTCGAAGAACAGGTCGGCGGCGCGCGAGACGCCGCCGCCGATGATGAAGCAGCCGGGGTCGAGGACGGCGGCCAGGTCGGCCATGCCCTGCCCCAGCCAGTCGGCCAGCGAGGCGAAGGCGGACAGCGAGGCGTCGTCGCCCTTGCGGGCGGCCTCGGTCACCTCCTCGCCCTCGATCTTCTCCCCGGCCAGCTCGAACAGGATCCGCGCCCGCTCGGGCTGCTGCCTGGCGATCTCCCGGGCGTCGGCGACGAGGGCGTTGCCGCTGGCGTACTGCTCCCAGCAGCCGAGGTTGCCGCACCCGCACAGCCGTCCCTCGGGAACGACCTGCATGTGCCCGAGTTCGGCGCCCATCCCCCACCGGCCGCGAAACAGCTTGCCGTCGAAGACGAGCCCGCCGCCGATGCCGGTGCCGACGGTGATGCAGACGACGTGGGTCTGCCCGCGTCCGGCGCCGAAGTTGGTCTCGCCCCACGCCATCGCGTTGGCGTCGTTCTCGACGACGACCGGCAGGCCCACCAGGCCGGTGATCTTCTTCTGCAGAGGTTCCTCGCGCCACGCGAGGTTCGGGGCGAAGCGCACGACCGAGCGGGTCTCGTCGACGAACCCGGCCGCGCCGACGCCGATCGCCTCGATCTCGCGGCCCTCGGCGAGCTCCTTGACCACGTCGGCCACGGTCTCGGCGACGAGGTCCGGCTGGTCGGCCGGCGTCGGGCGCAGCGCGTGCGCGACGATCTCGCCGTCCTCGTCGACCACGCCGGCGGCGACCTTCGTGCCGCCGATGTCCACCCCGATAGTCAGCATGCTCACCCCAGGTCGATGTGTTCCACGTCGTCGCCGCCGCGCTCGTCGCGCGTGCGGTCGCGAGTCCTGTCGGCGGCCCCGGGGGTGGGCCTGTTCAGCGCGTCGAACGCGCCACGGACCGCGGCGAACAACTCTCCGCCCGCGGCCACCAGGTGCCCGGCCACGTCCGAGCCGGATTCCCGCCGCGCCGCGATCGCCCGGCAGACCGGGCAGGCGCGGCAGATGTACTCGTCGTGGGGCTCGGACACGGCCTCGCCCCACACGTCCTTCTCCTTGCGCCCGCCGCCGGTGACGGTGCTGGCGACGGAGTTGAAGACGGTCTTGCCGACCTGCCTGGTCGCGCGGTCCTGGATCACGCCGAACAGCTTGCGCGCCTCGTCCGCCACGGATCCGATCGGGTCCCTGTCGTTGCTCGTCTCAGTCATCTGGCCCTCCCTGCCGAAGAGTCGCTCATCCTCCTCACTCACTACGCGGCCGACCTCCTCCGCCGGTCGTCCGCTCCGTTCGCTGCGTCGGATTCGCTTCTGAGACGAACCGTACCTTCAGGAACCCGTCCTGGAGCGCCGCGGCACCGATCTTCCTGCGGGCGAGCGCCGCGGGCAGCGCGATGATCCTGCGGTACGGCCCCGCCGTCACGATCAGCTCGTCCCGCTTGCGGGCCAGGTCGACCTCGCCCTTGCTGGCCCCGGGCAGCGCCAGGCTGAGCTCGTCGGCGGTCAGGACCAGCGGCGCTTCGACGGCCGGCGGGGCGAACGGGTCGGTCTCGCCGTAAAGGCTCTCGCCGAGGGCGGTCAGGGCGTCGGCGCCGACGGGTTCGGCGGGCAGGTAGGGCACCACGTGGATGGGCAGGGGCGCGAACGACTCCTCCGCCTCGGCCAGCAGCCGGGCCTGGGCGCGTACCCACTGGGCGCGCCACTCGTCGGCGTCGCCGGCGGGGAAGACCCGATTGGCGATGACGGCGTCGACGCGGTAGCCGTACAGATTGAGCGAGGTGAGGGTGCGGCGCGCCTCGGCGAGCACCACCGACTCGGGCGTGAGCACGAGGCGCACGGACGCGCCGGGGCCGGTGAGCAGTTCGCGGATCTCCATGAGCCCGCGGTGCAGGCGCTCGCCGGCGCTGACCACGTCGTCGCCGGGCGCGCTGACGTGGGCGACGCTGCGCATGAACGGCGAGACGACCTTCATGATCCGGCGGCCGACCGGCAGCAGGCGGCTGACGTGCCAGTCGAGCGCCTCCGGCAGGGCGAGCAGGCGCAGCGTCTCGGCGGTGGGCGCGCAGTCGACCACGATGACGTCCCAGCCGCCGGAGCGGGCGTGCTCGCGCAGCTCCAGCAGCGCGATGACCTCTTCGGCGCCGGGCAGGACGGTGATCTCCTCGGCGGTGATCTGGTCGAGGCCGAGTTCGCCGAGCAGGCCGCGGGCGTAGTCCTGCAGTTCGCCCCAGTGCTCCTCCAGGGACTTCTGGGTGTCGACCTGGTGCAGGCGCAGGCCGGGGGCGATCTCGCCGGGCTGCACGGCCAGGGCGTCGGCCAGCGAGTGGGCGGTGTCGGTGGAGATCACCAGCGTCTTGAGCCCGCGGCTGGCGGCGAGCGTGGCGGTGGCCGCGGCGACGGTGGTCTTGCCGACGCCGCCCTTGCCGGTGAACAGCAGGACGCGAGGACTCACCGGCGTCCCTCGACCCGCTTCTTCAGGCCCTTCAGCGCCGTGTCGACGATCACCTTCTCGGCCTTGCGCTTGATCATGCCGATCATCGGGACCTTGAGGTCGACGGCGAGTTCGTAGGTCACCTCGGTGCCACTGCCCGTCTCGGCGAGCCGGTAACTCCCGCTGAGCTCGGAGATCATCTTGCCCTGCTCGACGACCCGCCAGCTGACGCCGGTGTCGTCGTCCCAGGTGTAGCCGAGAGTGTAGGAATCGCTGATCACGCCGGCGTCGAGCACGAAGCGCACGTCGGCCGGCCGCCCGTCGGCGCCGGTGGTGCGGACCTCGGCGCTCTTGACCGCGCCGGCCCATTCCGGGTACGCGGGCAGGTCCGCGATGACCGCCATGACCGCGGCCCTGTCGGCGGAGATGGTGATGCTCGAAGTGGTGCGATCAGCCATGCGACCACAGTATCGGTCCGCTCACCACTCCAGCACGAACGGCCGTCCCTTTCCCCGGAAATGGCCGACGTTCACACATTCGGTGCGGCCGATCCTGGTGCGCTGGTAGAGCGGCTGGTGGACGTGCCCGAACAGGGCGTAGCGCGGCTGGACGCGCCGGATGTAGTCGAGCGTCGCCTCGCTGCCGCGCTCGAAGCGCCTGGCGACCGTGTCGTACAGCAACTGCGGCACCGCGGGCGGGATGTGCGCGCACAGCACGTCCACCTCGCCGAGCGCGGCGACCTTCGCCGCGTACTCCTCGTCCTCGATCTCGTACGGCGTGCGGTACGCCGTCTTCAGCCCGCCCCCGACGAACCCGAAGCGCCATCCCCCGATCTCCGCCTCCTGCCCGTCGAGCACCCGGTGCCCCGGCTTGAGGTAGTCGGCCCACAGGCGCGGCACGTCCACGTTGCCGTAGGTGAGGTAGGCGGGCTCGGGCATGGCGGCGAACAGCGCGGCGTACTGCCTGCGCACGTTGGCCTCGATGTGCTCGCGCGGGTCGCCGCCGAGCCCCTTCCACAGCTCCGCCGACATGGCCCTGGCCTCGTCGAAACGCTGGGCGGTGCGCAGCGCGATGAACGCGGCCGCGTTCTCGGCGCCGAACAGGTCGGCGAAGATCCCCTGCGCGTGGTCGTCGTAGTCGATGTAGAGGATGAGGTCGCCGAGACAGATCAGGGCGTCGGCCCCGTCGCCCGATCGGGCCAGCGCTTCGGCGCTTCCGTGGACATCGCTCACGACATGGACCCGCATGCGGGAAATCCTATGAGTGGCGGCGGCTAGCATGAGGTTTGCCCTTCATAACGCCTGTATGACGAAGCTACCGGTGCGTAACTTAACGCGGTAACGTCTCGCCGGTCCCCGAAGAGGAGTTTGATCCGTGCGCGAGTACAGCGTCCCCGTCCTGGTGGATGTGCCGGCTTCGGCCAGCCTGACCGACACCGTGTTCAGGCGAGGCGAGCAGGAGCCGGGCGCGGTGGTGCTTCGGCGCAAATCGGGTGACGACTGGCCGGCCGTGACCGCGGCCGCGTTCAGGGACCAGGTCGTGGCGCTGGCCAAGGGCCTGGTCGCGGCGGGCATCGAGCCGGGCGACCGGATCGCGATCATCTCCCGCACCCGCTACGAGTGGACGCTCGTCGACTACGCGATCTGGGCCGCGGGCGCGGTCTCGGTGCCGGTCTACGAGACCTCCTCGGTCGAGCAGGTGCGCTGGATCCTGTCCGACAGCGGCGCCAAGGCGGTCTTCGCCGAACTGGACAACCACGTGGAGACCGTACGCGAGGCCGCGCCCGAGCTGAAGCCGATCTGGCGGATGGACGAGGCGCTCGACGGCTCCGCTGTGAGCGGCGAGGAGATCGAGCGCCGCCGTACCGCCCTGACCGGCGCGGACCTGGCCACGATCATCTACACCTCGGGCACCACCGGGCGGCCCAAGGGCTGCCGCCTGACCCACGACAACATGCTCTTCACCGCGCGCAACGTGGCCGGCGGGCCGCTGGAGACGGTGTTCATGACCGACGAGCCGGGGGTGCTGCTGTTCCTGCCGCTGGCCCACGTCTTCGCTCGGCTGATCCAGGTGGTCGCGATCGAGACCGGAACGGTCCTCTCGCACACGCCGAACATGAAGAACGTGGCCCCGGACCTGGTCTCGGCCAAGCCGACGCTGCTGCTGGGCGTGCCGCGGGTCTTCGAGAAGGTCTACAACGGCGCAGAGCAGAAGGCGATCCAGGGCGGCAAGGGCAAGATCTTCGCCCGCGCGGTGGACGTGGCGGTCGCCTACAGCAAGGCGTCCGGCAAGGCGGGGTTCGGGCTGCGGCTCAGGCACACGGTGTTCGACAAGCTCGTCTACTCCAAGCTGCGCGCGGCCACCGGCGGCCGGCTGTCCACGGCGATCTGCGGCGGCTCGGCGCTGGGCGAGCGCCTGGGCCACTTCTTCCGCGGCGTGGGCATCGAGGTGCTCGAAGGCTACGGCCTGACCGAGACCTCGGCCCCCTCGACGGTCAACCTGCCCGGCGGCAACAAGATCGGAACGGTCGGCAAGCCGCTGCCCGGCGTCACGGTGCGCATCGGCGAGGACGGCGAGATCCTGGTCAGGGGCCGCCACGTCTTCGCCGGCTACTGGAACAACGACCAGGCCACGGCCGAGGCGGTCGACGCCGAAGGCTGGTACCGCACGGGCGACGTGGGCGAGCTGGACGACGACGGCTACCTGCGCATCACCGGCCGCAAGAAGGAGATCCTGGTGACCGCGGCGGGCAAGAACGTCGCCCCCGGGCCGCTGGAGGACGCGCTGCGCGCGTACACGATCATCTCCCAGGCCATGATCGTGGGCGACGACCGGCCGTTCGTCGGCGCGCTGGTCACGCTCGACCCCGAGGCGCTGGAGCACTGGAAGAAGGAGAACGGCGCGCAGAGCGAGACGGCGGCCGAGCTGACCCGCGACCCGCGGATCCTGGCCGAGGTGCAGAAGGCGGTCGACACCGCCAACCTGATGGTCTCGCGGGCCGAGCAGATCAAGAAGTTCGTGGTGCTCGACATCGACATCACCGAGGAGAGCGGCCACCTGACGCCCACGCTGAAGATCAAGCGCAACATCGTCATGCGCGACTTCGCGGACACGGTCGAGGACCTCTACACCCCGTAACCCCTCCGATCACTTTTCTGTTTGAGAACGGTTGCAGGGCCGATATTGACAACTTGAGACGGATCACAGCTACTAGAGGTCGTATCATTCAGCGGCCCTGACTAGCAGTGCTCCGATGAATGGGCCGCACAGTCAACCCGCCGGTTCGTCACGCCCGGCGAGGAAGGCGGCAAGGGTGTACAGGACCCTCGCAGCAGGCTTAGCGGCCCTGCTCGCGCTCACCGCGTGTTCGGTGAACGAGGCGGCCGCGCCGTCGTCGCCGGCCCCGGCAGGCGCCAAAGAAGTCACGTTTCTGCTGTTCGAGTCGCCCAACCTGAACGCGGCCTACTGGGACGCGCAGATCAAGCGGGCGACCGACGCGGTTCCCGGCATCACCGTGAAGAAGGTCGTGGCGCCCGCGGCGGGCAGCCGCGACGAGTTCGCCAAGCAGCTCATCGCCTCGGGCCAATTCCCCGACGTGCACATCGGCCTGCAGGACATCCTCGGCTTCGCGCCGAACCTCTACGCCTGGACGCCCGAGGACCTCAAGGACTTCGAGTGCGCCACCTGCGGCGCGACCGGCGGCAAGGTCGTGCAGCTGCCCACCAACACGCAGACGCACTCCAACGTCTACTACAACAAGGGCCTGTTCGCGAAGGCCGGCATCACCGCCCCGCCCACGACCTACGCCGGACTGCTCGACGCCGCGGCCAAGCTCAAGGCCAAGGACATCACGCCGTTCGTGACCGGCGGCGGCCCCGACGCCTTCGCCTCCACCCTGGCCTGGACCGGCGTCCTGACCACCGACGTGTACGCCAAGAACCCCGGCTGGATGCGCCAGCGGCGCGAGGGCAAGGTCAAGTTCTCCGACCCCGGCTTCAAGGCCGCCACCCAGAAGTTCGCCGACCTCGCGGCCAAGGGCTACATCGACAAGAAGGACCTCTCCCGCGACTACGGCGCCACGCAGACCGCCTTCCTCGAAGGCAAGGGCGCCATGTACCCGATGGGCAGCTGGTTCGCCTCGCCCGGCGCCGGCGACAACCCCGAGAACAAGATCGAGATCGGCCGCTTCAACTGGCCCGGCGAGACCGGCTCCGCCCAGCTGGCCGGGTTCACCGGCGGCGGGCTCACGGTCAGCGCCGCCGCCAAGGACCTGGAGTCGGCCAAGAGGTTCGCCCTGGCCTTCCAGCTCGACAAGGCCAACCTGGACGCCTCGGTCAAGGCCGACGCGCTCTTCCCGGCGATCAAGGGCTACGCGCCGCCGTCGATGGGGCCCGTGTTCACGGAGTCGTACAAGGCCTGGTCGGACGCCAAGACGGCGGGCGCGATCGTGCCGTCGTTCGGCTGGGAGGCCGGCGACGACGCCATGCTGCCCGGCATGAAGGAGAAGTGGTGGTCCTCGGCCCAGGACCTCGTCAGCGGCAAGAAGAACGTGGACGACGTGCTGAGCTACCTCGACGACGAGTGGGACAAGTCCTCTTGAGAGTCGCGTACAGGAGGGCCTGGTACTTTCTCAGCTTCGGCGCGCCCGGACTGCTCGTCTACGTGTGCTTCGTGCTCGTGCCGATCCTGCTCAGCGTGGGCTACAGCATGACGAACTACAGCCTGCTGCGCCCCGGCTGGACCTGGGTGGGGTGGCGCAACTACGAACTGCTCCTCACCGACCAGGCGTTCCTGACCTCCCTGCGGGTCACCACGATCCTGACCGTCATGGTCCTGGTCGCGCCCAACCTCCTCGGGCTGGCGATCGCGGTGCTGCTGGATCGCCGCGGATGGTTCTACAACGCCATGCGCAGCGTCTACTTCACCCCGATGGTGCTCAGCTCCGTCGTGGTCAGCGTGATCTGGACCCGCGTACTCGACGACGAGGGCCCGCTCAACCAGGCGCTGCGCTTCCTCGGCGTCGCCGACCCGCCGGGGTGGCTGTCCGACCCCGGCTACGCCCTGTTCTCCCTGGGCGGCATCGTCTCGTGGCAGATGCTCGGCTTCTGCGTCGTGGTCTACCTGGCCGGACTGCAGGGCGTGCCGAACGAGCTGGCCGAGGCCGCCTCCATCGACGGCGCGGGACCCTGGACGCGCTTTCGCCGCATCACCTGGCCGCTGCTGGCCCCCGCCCTGACCGTCAACACCGTGGTCCTGCTGATCACCACCTTCAAGATCTTCGACCACGTCAAGGTCATCACCAACGGCGGGCCCGGCACCGGCACCACCGCCACCGTGGCCTTCACGATCATGCAGGAGGGCTTCGTCGAGAACCACCAGGGCTACGCCTCGGCCATGGCCGTGGTCATGCTGGTGATCATCGCCGTGGCCTCCGTCGTCGCGCTGCGCGTACTCCAGAGAAGAGAGGTGCAGCTGTGAGACGTCCGCTCGTCACGCTCGCAGTCACCAGCGTCTTCTTCGTGCCGCTCTACGTCGCGCTGGTCAACGTCGTCAAGCCCAGCGCGCTCATCCCCGGCGCGGGCGCGATCGCGCCGCCGATCCCGCCGACGCTGGACAACCTGAGCGCGGTCCTCACCGACCCGACCAACCTGTTCTGGGCGAGCCTGGCCAACAGCGTCATCGTCACGACGCTGTCGGTGATCGCGCTGACGCTGCTGTCGGCGATGCTCGCCCACTACCTCGCCCGTACGGCGGGCCGCTGGGGCCGGCTCATCACGGTGCTCCTGCTGTGCGGCCTGATGATCCCGCCCCAGGTCATCCTGGTCCCGATCACCCAGGTGCTGCGGGCCTTCGGCCTCATGACGACGGTTCAGGGGCTGGTGCTGTTCAACGTGGGCTACTACATCCCGTTCGGGGTGTTCGTGTTCACCGGGTTCCTCAAGGGCATCCCCGCCGACCTGGAGGAGGCGGCGGCGATCGACGGCGCGGGGCGCGGGCAGGCGTTCTGGCGCATCGTCTTCCCGCTGCTGCGCCCGGCCACCGCCAGCGTCCTGATCTTCCTGTCGGTGTGGATCTGGAACGACTTCCTCAGCCCGCTCATCATCCTCGGCCCCGGGCAGGGCACCACGGTCACCACCGGCATCTACCGCTCGCTCGGGCAGTACTCCTTCGACTACGGCGGCGTGTTCGCGCTCATGTTCCTCTCGACGCTGCCCGTCCTGATCTTCTATCTCGCCCTGCAGAAGCAGTTCGTCAAGGGACTCACCGGCGGTGCCACGAAGGGGTGAGTTTAGCCGGCCTGACAAACGGAAAAAGATCTCAGTCAACGCAAGGAAGCAGGTGCACCCCCCATGATCCTGCCGTCCACCAGAACCGCCGCCGCGTTGCTCGTCGCCGCGCTGGTGCTGGCCGCGTGTTCGTCCGGCAAGGAGGAGACCACCGCGGGCGCGGGCAAGGCGCCGGCGGGCGGCAAGGTCTCGATCGCCTACCTCCAGAAGCAGGGCGACCAGGAGTACTTCATCGGCGAGGCCCAGGGCGCCAGGGACAAGGCCGCGGAGCTCGGCGTCGACCTGCAGGTCGTCGACCTCGGCGAGGACACCAACAAGGCGGTCACCGAGACGCAGGCGGCCATCGGCAAGAAGGTCGGCGGCATCATCATCGTGGTGCCCTCCCCCGCCGTCGGCCCCCAGATCGTCCAGCTCGCCAAGGACGGCGGCATACCGCTGCTCACCTCCGACGACCAGGTCTGCGTCGACGGCCCCGACCCGGCCGCCTGCGACAAGTCCAAGCTGGTGCCGCGGGTCGGCTTCTCCGGCGCCCAGATGGGCGAGTCCGTCGGCACCCGGGCCGGCGAGGAGTTCAAGAAGGCCGGGTGGAAGAAGGAGGACTCCGCGATCATCACGGCCTGGCAGCAGGACGTGACCGTCTGCACCGACCGTGTCAAGGCCGCGGTGCCCACGTTCGAGGCGGCGGCGGGCGTCACCGGCGTGAAGGTCATCGAGGTCGGCACCGACAACACCCCGACCGGCGCCCAGGACAAGGTCGCGGCCACGATCAGCGGCAACCGGGCGGTCAAGAACTGGGTGATGCTCGGCTGCAACGACGAGAACGTCAGCGGCGGCGTCACCGCCATGCAGAACTCCGGAATCAAACCGGAGAACATCATCGGAGTGGGTTTGGGCGCCTATCTCGCGTGCAAGGACTGGAACAGCGGCAAACCTTCAGGTATGAAGGCAGCGTTGTTCATCAACGGATACGAGGTCGGCAAGCTCGCCGTGCAGACGATGTTCGACAACATCAAGAACGGCACCGCCATGCCGGCCGAGGCCTTCGCACCGACGAAGATGGTGGATGCGACCAACTGGCAGGCCGAGGGAGTCAAGTGCAGCGCCTGACACGGTTATCGGTGGCCGCCGCGGCGGCGGCCACCGCTCTGGCAACGCTCGCGAACCCGGCGGCGGCCGACGAGGTGCCGGAAGGCGCCCTGCTCGGCGACGGCAGCCGGGTCGTTCGCGTCGAGGACGGCCGCTGGGTGGTGGCCAAACACCTGCCCAACGGCGACATGGCGGTGGCGCTCTACAACGACAGCGGGCACCCGCAGCGCATCGCCACCACGGTCACCGACATCGGGCTCCCGGCGGCGGCGCCCGCCTACCGCGTACGCGAGCTGTTAACCGGCGCCGACGCCCACACCGCGGGCGTCCTGGCCGCCAACGTGCCCGCCAGGCAGGCGATGCTCTACCAGATCTCCCGGGACGCGGCCTGGTCCTCCTACCCGCCGCTTCTCGAGTTCGACCTCCAGGTTCCCGCCCCCTACCAGGGGGCCGCCGCGCTCATCGAGCCCGGCGCCACCGCCCAGGTGACCACCGTCGTCACCAACCACGGGCTCACCAACGCCGCCGACGTCACCTCGGCCCTGCGTGTGCCCGACCGCTGGCTGTCGGCCGCCGCGACCCCGGCCGGCGCCAAGATCCTCGGTCCCGGCCAGCGCCTGGCCACCGCCTGGAACCTCACCACCCCGGCCGACCTGCCCCGCAACGCGTACTGGCTGGAGGCCAGCGCCGCCAAGCTCCGCGCCGCCTCGGTCTTCGTCGTGCCCCCGCCCGCCCCCTCCGGCACCGCCTACGTCAGCGACCTGCGCTGGCTCAGCATGGCCAACGGCAAGGGCGCGGTCGAGCGGCGCAAGATCGTGGTGAACGGCGCCACCTACGCCAAGGGCCTGACCGCCCACGCCCCCGGCACCCTCGACTACTACCTCGGCGGGCGCTGCACCAAGCTCACCGCGCACGTGGGCGTCGACGACACCGCCGGCACGGGCGGCACCGTCACCTTCGAGATCTGGGCAGACGGCCGCAAAGCCGCCGGCTCCGGGGTGCGGACCGGCGCGATGGCCGCGCTGCCTCTCGCCGCCGACGTCACCGGCGCCCGTCTCGTCAGGCTCGTCGTCACCGACGCGGGCGACGGCCCCACCGGTGACGCGGCAGCCTGGGGAGACCCGGTGATCGCGTGCTCAGGGTAGAGGAGCTGGCCAAACACTTCTCCGGCGTCCAGGCGCTGCGCGGCGTCACCTGCGACTTCCCCGCCGGCCAGGTCACCGCCCTCATGGGCGAGAACGGCGCCGGCAAGTCCACGCTCATCAAGATCGTCAACGGCGACCACCGTCCCGACGGCGGCCGCGTCCTGCTCGACGGCCACCCCCTCGACCTCCGCTCCCCCGCCGACGCCCGCCGCCACGGCATCCGCGTCATCCCCCAGGAGCCGGAGATCATCCCGCACGTCTCCGTCGCCGAGAACGTCCACGCCGGCGCCCTGCCCCGCCGCCGCGGCCGCCTGCTCGACCGCGCCGCCCTGCGCGAGCGCGTCCAGTCCCAGCTGGTACGGCTCGGCTTCGAGCACGCCCTCGACCCCGGCGCCCTAGGCTCGGCCCTGACCCCCGCGCAACGCCAGCTCGTCGAGATCCTGCGCGCCCTGACCGGCGAAGCCCGCGTCATCGCCTTCGACGAACCCACCTCCTCCCTCGGCGAACACGAGGCCGAAGCCCTCTTCACCCTCATCACCCGGCTGCGCGAACAGGGCCTGGCCATCGTCTACGTCTCCCACCGCCTCAAGGAGATCTTCCGCCTGGCCGACCGCATCGCCGTCCTGCGCGACGGCGCTCTGGCCGGCGTCCGGCAGGCCGCCGAGGCGAGCGAGGGCGAGATCGTGCGCATGATGGTCGGGCGGGACCTGTCGTCCCTGTTCGAACGCCCCGGCACCGAGCCCGGCGACGTCGTCCTCGACGTACACGAGGTCACCACCGACGACGTGCGCGGCATCACCTTCCAGGTGCGGGCCGGCGAAGTCGTCGCCCTGGCCGGACTGGTCGGCGCCGGCCGCTCAGAACTCTCCCGCGCCCTGGCCGGCGACCTGCCCATCCGCTCCGGGACCGTCAGCGTGGGCGGCCGGATGCTGCGGCTGCGCCACCCGGGCGACGCCGTACGGGCCGGGCTGGGCTACGCCCCAGAGGAACGCAAGGCCCAGGCCCTCTTCCTCGACCGGAGCGTACGCGACAACACCTCCCTGGTCATCCTCGACCGCCTGCGCACGTTCCGCTTCGTCCGCCGCGCCGCCGAGAACCGGGCCGTCGCCGAGTTCGTCGACCGCCTCCGCGTCCGCACCCCGTCCCTGGAACACGAGGTACGCAAGCTGTCCGGCGGCAACCAGCAGAAGGTGGTCCTGGCCCGCTGGCTGGCCCGCCGCCCCAAGGTGCTCATCCTCGACGAGCCGACCCGGGGGATCGACGTGGGGGCGAAGGCGGAGATCTACCACATCGTCGCCGACCTGGCCCGCTCCGGCGTGGCCGTCCTCGTCGTCTCCTCGGAACTGCCCGAGGTCCTGGGCCTGGCCGACCGCATCCTGGTCATGCAGAACGGCCGCATCACCGGCGAACTCCCCCGCGCCCGCGCCACCGAGGAAGCCATCCTCTCCCTCGCCATGGCCGACGACCTAACCCCCACCCCCTCCTAACCCCACCCCCTCCTAACCCCACCCCCTCCTTGCCCCCCGCCCCAGGGCCCACTCCCGCCCAAACCCGTCCTCACCCCCACCCCGGGCCCACCCATCCCCCGACCACACCCCCCAACGCCCGCCCCTCTCCCGGCCCGGCACCTCAACGCCCGCCTCTCTCCTGGTCCGGCGCCCCACCCCACCCTCAAACCCCGCCCGATACGCCCCTTCCCTCAGCCGGTGCATCCCCACAACCCCCGCCGTCCGCACCACGCCCGCGCCACGGGTCGCAGCGACCCCGCTCAGCCCGTGACACCACCACGACCACGCACCACGACGGCCGACCTGCCCACGGCTTGGCCGGCGCACCGCCGTACACCTGACCGCCACTCCCCGCCGAGGCCCGCACACCCATGACGACCGCAGCAGAACACGCCGACCCCATGCCAGGAGGCGCGCGATGACCTCCCAGACCAGCGCCCACCAGGCCCCCACCGACCCGCGCGAGAACCGCGGCCGGTGGGCGGGAGCCGTCGCCGCCATCGGCGCCCAGAACCTGATCCTCGTGCTGGCCATCGTGGCCGTGGGCGCGCTGTTCGGCGTC
Organism: Nonomuraea sp. NPDC050540; assembly: GCF_044457485.1. NCBI lineage: Bacteria > Bacillati > Actinomycetota > Actinomycetes > Streptosporangiales > Streptosporangiaceae > Nonomuraea > Nonomuraea sp. NPDC050540. Next base: position 272,469 of record NZ_JBITHA010000003.1, on the reverse strand, counting down.
CTGGACCCCGGCTATCTGGCGTGGAGCAACGTCCGGGTGATCGGCGACGCCGTGACGATCGCCGGGCTGCTGGCCGTCGTCCAGACGGTAGTGATCATCTGCGGCGCCCTCGACATCTCCGTCGGCTCGGCCACCGGCGTGGCGTCCGTGGTCAGCGCGATGGCCTTCATGTCCACCGGCCGTGACCCGATGCTCGGCATGGCCGCCGCCCTGGCCGTGGGACTGCTGCTGGGTCTGATCAACGGCATCATCATCGTGTACGGCCGCGTCAACGCCGTCATCGCCACCCTGGCCACGCTGGCCGCGTACAAGGGCCTGGCCCAATTGCTGTCCGGCGGCGCCGCGCAGGGCTATGTGCTGGGCGACGACCTGTTCATCTTCATCTCCCGGGGCAGCCTGGCCGGTCTGCCCACGATGGTGTGGATCCTCATCCTGGTCGCCCTGGCCATCCACATCCTCCTGAAATACACCGACATTGGCCGCAACCTCTACGCCATAGGCGGCAACGACACCGCCGCCCGCCTCGCAGGCATAAACATCAACAAATACCTCATAGCCGTGTACGCCCTGGCGGGCCTGGTAGCCGCGATAGCCGGCATCATCCTCACCGCCCGAATCGGCTCCGGCCACCCCACCTCGGGCAGCGCCGGCCTGGAACTGAAGGCCATCACCGCCGCGGCTCTGGGCGGCTGCGCCCTGAAGGGCGGAAAGGGCGGAGTGGGCGGCACGCTCCTGGCGGTGGTGTTGCTGGGCGCCCTGGAAAACGGCCTCACCTTCCACGGCATCAGCACCTTCTGGCAGAACGTCGCCCAGGGCGCCCTCCTCGTCGTGGCCGTGGTGATCCAGCAACGCCGCAGCGGCGAACGCGCCGTGGGCCTCCCCACCTGACCACCGGCCCTCGGAAGGCCAGGTCAAGGGGTGAGAGAGCGAACTCCAGGGCGAGGAGCGCGCCGGGGGCCCAGTACTTGGGCGGTCGATGAGCGAGGGTCGAGGCCGGCGCGGGGGTTGGGACCAGAAGCGTGAGGTTCAGACCAAAGCGTGGTGGCGACGTTCGAGGGCGCGTCGACGCTCGGACACGGTGTTCAGGTCCAGGCGGTGTTGAGGTTGGGGCGATGTTGAGGTCCGGGCGGGGGTGGTGGGCTAGCGGGGTGTCGGCTGGGGGTCGATGGCGTTGGCGAGGGTGTGGAGCGCTCGGGCCGCTCGATGGCGGAGGCCGTGCGTGGCACCGGAGAGGGCGGGGCCGGAGAGAGTGGGTCTTGAGGCGGTGGCTCCTGAGGGGGCGGCTCCGGAAGTGGCGGCTCTGGCTCGTTGGTCGGGTGGTGGGGAAGGGGCCCGGCGACTGTGGTGGGTGATGGTGCGTTCGTTGGCGGCCTCGGATATCAGGTCGGCGTGGCGGGTGCGGACGTACTCGGTGATCATGTATTCGTTCATCGGGTGGACTCCGCTCGGGTGATGGCGATGCCGCCGCTCAGGCTGCGGGCGGTGATCTCGACGGTCCGCTCCGCGGGGGACGGCTCGGTGGCGTCCTGGGTGAGGGCGGAGGTTACGCGGCCGGTCAGGGAGTTGATGTCGAGCCAGGCGGCGGTGCCCTCGTGCACGGCCACCGTGGCGTCGCCCGAGGTGGTCCGGATGCCGATCTTGCCGCTGGTCACGCAGCGGAGGGACACTTCGCCGGAGGTCGACGTGATGGAGGCGTCGGAGGCGGCCTTTCCGATCACCAGGTCGCCGGAGATGACGGTGGCGGTGACGGGGCCTCGGGCTTCGGTGATGCGGACGTCGCCTGAGGCGGTGTTGATGCTGGCGACGCCATCGATGACGTCAATGTTGACGTCACCTGACGCCGTCTTGGCGATCGCGGTGGCGGCGTGGGTGGCGTCCAGGTCGCCGGAGGCGCTGGAGAACTCGATTCCGGCCAGTTCGCCGCGGATTCTGACGTCGGCGGAGGCGGTCTCGACCACCACACGCGAGCCGGTGGGAACCTCTACGACGATGTCCAGGCTGGGAGTACGGCGCAGGCGCGAGCTGTCGGGGGCCTTCACCCGGACGACGCCGTCACGGTGGGTGATCTTGACCGATTCGGCGTAGTCGGCCATGCCGTGTTCCAGGTGTTCGGGGGTGACCTCGACGGTGGTGTCGGCACGGTCGGACGCGGTGACGACCAGGTCACCGGCCGGGAAGTTCACGTGAAGGGCGATGGGGTCCGGGGTGCTGAACGTGGGCATGACGAGATCTCCGATCGGCGTGGTCAGAACACCCCCGAGGTCGAGCACGGCGAGGGTGCGATGGGTACCGCCCTGGACAGGCCGAGGACGGGAGTGCTGCCCGCGGATGACTTCCGCGGGCGGGCCGGGCTGAGGTGTAGTTCTGCCTGAAGAGCGTCCACCTTGGGGCGCGTCTCCAACAGGGGCACAACGGCCCCTGCCTGGGGTCCGCCCCCGACGGGTCCGTCTCTGGCGAGGCCCGTCCCTGAGGACCCGTCCCTGGTGGGGCCGTCCCTGGCGGGGGTGGGGGTTAGCGGGCCCAGCCGGTGATGCGCTGGCCGGGGAAGCCGGAGGGTGGTGGGGCCGGTTGGCCGGAGACGGCCTGGCTCAGGGCGCGGACCATCCAGGCGTTCACCGACATGCCCGCCTGGCCCGCGACCTGTTCGATGCGGGACTTCAGCGGCTCGGGCAGGCGGAGGGTCATCCTGGCGGTTCCGGCGTCGCCCTCTCCAGGACCGGGTGGCTCGGGGGGCGAAGGCGGGACCGGGGGCGTGGGAGGCATGGGCGGGGTCGGTCCCGGCCACGCGGCGTCGGGCCAGCCGGGCGGACCGGGAGGGCCGTAGCCGCCAGGGCCACCAGGGCCGTGGCCACCACCGGGCCCGTAACCAGCACCAGGGCCGTAGCCACCGGGACCGAAGCCACCTGGGCCGTAGCCACCTGGGCCGTAGGCGCCGGGACCAGGGCCACCGGGACCGGGATCACCCGGACCGCCTGGACCGTAACCGCCGGCGCCCTGGCCGGTGGCGGCGCCCCAGCTCGGGTCGTGGCCGGGCGGGGCGGTGACCACCAGCTCCGGCTCCCTGCCGCGGATCCGCAACTCGACGAGGCCGGGCTCGATCTGGCTGGTCACCGACTCCGCCGCGTCCGACAGCACCTCCAGCAGCGTCAGCCGCACGGAGGACTCCAGCGCCGAGGTCAGCGACTCGGCCGCGGCACGCATCTCCGCGCCGCCCACGTCCGCGGCGGCGGTGAGCTCCCTGCGGAGGGTGTCGATGTGGGGCGTCAAGTCCATGACGTCATCATGACATCAGAGTGCTGTCATGGCAAGCGGCGACCTGACACAACCACGCACCACCCCGACGTCACCCGTCGAGAATGTCGTGGAAACGCCTCGCCACCAGCTCCCACGACCACGCGGAAGTGATCCACTCCCGCCCCAGCGCCCCCATCTTCCCCGCCCGCTCCCGGTCCACCAGCAGCTCGACCAGCGCCTGAGCCACCGCCCCGGCCGACCCGCCGTCCACGACCAGCCCGGTCTCCCCCTGACGTACGGCGTCCGGCGCCCCGCCAGAGGCCCCGGCCACCACGGGCAGCCCGCTGGCCGAAGCCTCCAGGAAGACGATCCCGAGCCCCTCCACATCCGCCCCCCGCAACCGCGTACGGCAGGGCATGGCGAAGACGTCGCCGGCCGCGTAGTACCCCGGCAGGCTCTCCCCCGGCACCGCCCCGGCGAACACCACCGACCGGGTCCCGGCCGCCAGCCGTTCCAGGCGCCGCCGGTCCGGCCCGTCCCCCACCAGCAGCAGCACCGCGTCCGGCACCGCCCGCAACACCCTCGGCCAGGCCCTGATCAGCTGGTCCTGCCCCTTGCGCCGCACCAGCCGGGACACGCACACGACCACCGGTCCCCCGAAGGAGCCGGCGGGCGCCACACCGGGGTGGAAGGCCGCCGTGTCGACGCCGGGCGCCAGCCGTACCAGCTTGGCGGCGGGAACGACCCCGGCGAGCCGCGCGCGTGTGTACTCCCCCAGGTAGGTCACCACGTCGGCGTGCGCGCCGATGCGGCGCAGCACGCCGCGCAGGAGTGGCGTGCTCGCCCAGGACGCCTCGTGGCCGTGCGTCAGCATCACCACGCGCCGCGCCCCCGCCGCGCGCAACCGGGGCGCGAGCAGCCCCAGGGGAGCCGCGGCGCCGAAGACCACCGTGTCGGCGCCGAGGCGGGTCACGAGCCGCGCGGCCCGCCGCGCGACGCCGGGCGTGGGCAGCATGAGCGAGGTGGGGTGCCGGACGATGGGGTACGGCTGCCGCCGGTCGAACTCGGCGCTGCCCGCCCAGGCGGGCGCGTAGACGACGACTCCGGGGGTGCGCACCGCAAGCCCGTGCACGAACGACTGGATGCCACCCTGACGCGGCGGGAAGTCGTTCGTGACGATGAGGACGCGCCTCACGGCTCCGGGACGCCGTTCAGCAGCGCCCAGGAGCGGGCCATGGCGATGCGCTGCGGCGCGGTGGGGTGGGAGGAGTACAGGACGTACTCGACGGCGTCCGGCGCGAGGTCGGAGATGTTGGTCGTGGCCAGCCGCTTCTGCATGGCCGTGAACGTCGCCGGGTCGCGGGTGAGGTCGAGCGCGTGGGCGTCGGCGCGCGCCTCGACGTGGCGGCTGACGACGTTCTGGGCGGGTCCCGACAGGACGGTGGCCAGGCTCATCAGGCCCATGACGGCGCCCACGGCCAGGGGTTCGGTGATGGCGGTGACGCGGGCGCGCCGCCGTACCAGCGGGAAGAGCGCGAACAGCAGGGCGGCGCCGAACGCGGCGCCCAGCGCGCCGATGAGCGTGCCGTTGAGCACGTCGTTGTACTTGGCGTGGCCGAGTTCGTGGGCGACGACGAGCTCGACCTCCCGCTCCGGCGCCTTGAGCAGCGTGTCGTAGACGACGATGCGGCGAGTGGCGCCGAAGCCGGAGACGTAGGCGTTGAGCGCGGTCGTGCGGCGGGAGGCGTCGGCGACGAGCACGTCCTCGACCGGTACGCCGTCGCGCTCGGCCATGGCCAGCAGGCCGGTACGCAACTGGGACGGCGGCATGGGCCGGAAGTCGTTGAACAGCGGCTCGAAGACGACCGGATACACGAACGAGGCGGCGACGGTCAGCGCGGCGGCGCCCACGGCGGCGGGCACCCACCAGCGCCGGAACCTGCGCGCCAGGCCCACCAGCGCCACGATCATGATGGACAGCAGCACGACCCTGACCGCGATGTTCTTCAGCCGGTCGCCGCTCCAGCCCGCCCAGTCCTGCGTGGACAGGCCGAACTCGCGCAGCCGTACCTCGAACCACATGCCGAGCGGCCAGCGCACGACCTCGACCAGCACGGTGAGCAGCAGCACGCCCAGCACGACCCGCACCCACCACGGGCCCTTGAGCCGCCCGAGGACCTTCGCGCCGAGCGGCGTGGCGACCAGCAGCCCGGCGAACAGGATCGTGAGACCGAACGACAGGTACGACGGCACGCTGGTGGCCGCGTCGAACGCCTGCGACCTGGCGATCTCGGCGGCGGAGAAGTCGCGGGCCGGATCGGGGGCGACCCGGGGCGCTCCCGGCGGCAGCGCCCGCCAGGGCGTGGTGAACGCGGCGACCGCGACCACGACGGCGCCGAGCGCGACGGCGGCGATCCCGGCCTGCCGGTGTACCCGCGCGGGGGCCTTGTCCCGCTGATCGGTCACTCGAGTTCCTCCCGTAGATAGGCGCGCCATCCGGCGACGAGCTCGCCGGACGGCAGGGGCAGGGCCCGCTCCACGCCCAGCCGCCGCGCGTCGCGGTAGAGCCTCACCAGCCTGTCCTCGCCGAAGCGCGCGGCCAGGAAGCGACACGCCAGCCAGGCCTCCTGGTAGGACTGTGCCAGCCGCGCGGCCCCGGGCGCGAACGCGTCCGCCCCGGGCAGTTTCCCTGGCACCCGTCCGGCCCGTACCTCGGTGGCGAGTTCGGCCGCCGCCACGGGCACGGCCAGGCCCGCGTCCTTGTAGGCCACGTAGTCGGCGAACCCCTCGTACAGCCAGGCGGGCAGTCCGGCGGTGCCGGCGGCGACGTGGGTGAGCTCGTGGGCGAGGACGACGTCGCGTCCGGTGGGGGTGAGTTTGGCGTAGTTCTCCGGGATCACGATGACCCTGCCGTCGTGGGCGATCGCGGCCAGCCCCTCGACCGAGCCCACGCCGGCGGTCCGCGCCGCGTGTGCGGCGTCCTCGGCGAGTTCGACGCTGGGCCGTACCCGCTGGCCGAGGATCGCCGCGACGCGCACCGCCGCCCGCTCGGCGCGCCGCTGAAGGTCCGCTTCCGCATCGGGCGCCCGTTCGGGGGCGCAGCCCAGCGTGAGGACCAGGAGGGCCGCGAGCGCGGCGCGACGGCTCACGACCACGGCCCCGATGGTAGCCGGACGCGCGAAGGCCCCGTCCCGGGAGGGGACGGGGCCTTTCGGACCGGGCGACTACAGACCGGGCCGGACGGCTCCCGCGAAGGACGACTTGCGCCATCCGCTGAGCCGCTCGATGCGCACCCGCTTGCCGGAACTCGGCGAGTGGACCATCTTGCCGTTGCCGACGTACATGCCGACGTGGCCTCGACCGCGGAAGAACAGCAGGTCACCCGGCTGTAGAGACTTCCACGAGATCTTCTTCTTGATGCGCGCGTACTGGCTGTGCGTCACGCGGGGGATCTTGACTCCGGCCTTCTTCCAGGCGAACTGGACGAGACCGGAGCAGTCGAAGGCGCCGGGTCCCGTTCCACCGTAGCGGTACGGGTCGCCGATCTGCGCCCTTGCCGCGGAGACGGCCTTGCGGGCCTTGCTCTTCTGCCGGGCAGTCGTCGACTGCGTCGCCGTCTTGGCCGAGGTGGTGGTCTTGGCCGTGGTACGCGCCTGGGCCGCCGGGGCATGGAGGGCGAACCCTCCGGCCGTCACGGTCATGGCGAGCGCCGCGCCACCGAGAACAAGACGGGGGTTGTGCAGGGAGGTAGACAGGATTTCTCCTTGGTTCTTCCACGAACGCCTACCGGGTTAGCTGACGGATTCGGGCCTGGAAGTCGCCCTACGGCACGCTGAACGCGCCGATTCACCCCTTGATCCCGGGGGAATGGGATCGGTGGTTCCCCGGCTCCGTGCCTCCTGGCTGCACGGACTCGGCAGGTCGCGGCCCCTGGTCATACGGGGGCGACCGGCGGATCTCTATGGGTCCTCATCGAGCCCGGACGGGGCCGATGCCGGTTCGCGGCGCCATGGCTTGTTCGCCGCGACGCCAGAACGTACTCCCGGGTTCATGACCCGGCAAAGTCCCGGCAAAGTTGTAAAGATCAGATAAAGGACCTTGTCAGGACGGGAACTCCTGCTGGACAGCGGGGTCCCGTTACTCAAATGTGACCCTCCTCACACTTGGAGCTCCAGGGGTGAGTCAGGTCCCATCCGCCCCTCCTGTCACACGCGTCACAGCGGTCAGCCGGAAGCCCGTCGGCGTGTGCCGTACCTCTTCGATCTCCTTCAGCCGCGCGGCGTGCTCGCCGCCGAGATAGCGGAACAGGTACGGCACGCGCCGCCTCCGCCGGATCTCGAACCGGGCGGCGATGGCGTCGAGCATGTCCTCCGCGGGCGAGTGATCGACGTGCGCCTCGCGCCAGCGGGTCATCGGGTCGCGCTCGGGCCCGTCGAAGCGGCCGAGCAGGGTTCCGGCGTCGTAGAACCAGGTGGCGGCGGCCTCGTCGGCCCAGTCCCAGGCGAACTCGTCCACCACGAGCAGCCCGCCCGGCCTCAGCAGCGCGGCCGCCCGGTCGAGTGCGGCCTCCAGCGGATGCATGTGGTGCAGCGACAGTGACAGCACGATGACGTCGAACGGGTCGTCCTCGTAGACGGTCAGGTCGGCGCGCTTGGCGGGCACGCCCGCCGCGAGCGCCGCGGCCGGGTCGAGGTCGATGGCGGTGACGTCGTGGCCGCTCGCGATCAGCGCACCGGCCAGCGCGCCGTCGCCGCAACCGGCGTCGAGAACGCGGGCGGGAGCCTCGGGCAGCGCGGAGAGAATCCAGGTATCCATGGGTCCGATCGTGCAGCGAGCGATCCATGCGCACCACTGCGGGTTCGGCATGAAAGACATAAGCTCCATGCATGCTTGACGTCTGGTCGCTGAAGGTGCTGTCAGAGGTGGGACGGCTCGGGTCGTTCTCGGCGGCCGCCGAGGCGCTGTCCATGACCCAGCCGGCCGTCTCCCGGCAGATCGCCGCGCTGGAGCGCCGGTCGGGGGTGCTGCTGTTCCACCGCCTGCCACGCGGCGTACGGCCCACCGGCGCCGGGCAGGCCGCCCTGGAGCAGGCCGCGCACGTGCTCGACGGGATCGCGCTGCTGGAGACCCGGCTGGCCGCGCACGCGTCGGGCGAGCACGGGCGGGTGCGCGTACAGGCGTTCCCGAGCGCCGTCACCGCGTTCGTGCCCGAGTGCTTTCGCGTCTTCGCCGCCCGTCACCCGGCGGTCGAGCTGTCCCTGACCGTCGGCGGCGGCGGCGCGTCCGCCGTCCTCGCGGGAGAGGCCGACCTCGCGCTGCTCACCTCGTGGGACCCCGAGCCCGCCGGCCTGGAACTGGTGCCGCTGCTCGACGACGAACTGCTGGTCGCGCTGCCGGAAGGCCACCCGCTGGCGGCCGGGGAGAGCGTGCGGCTGCGTGCGCTGGCCGGTCAGGCCTGGATCGACGGCAGCCACCCCGACTGCCTCGGGCCGCTGTCGGAGCTCGCCGCGGCGCTGGGGGCGCCGCCGCGCGTCAGCCACCTGTGCGACGACTGGAACGGCCGCCAGGGCCTCGTGGCGGCCGGCGTCGGGGTGATGGTGTTCCCGTCGATCGCGGGCGGCGCGGCCCTGCGCCCGGACATCAGGCTCCTGCGGCCGGATCCGGCCCTGCCCGCGCGCCGCGTCCTCGCCGCCGTCCTGCCCGCGCCCGGCCGCTCACCGGCCGTGGAGGAGCTGCTGCGGACCATGCTCGGGTACGGCAGGCCGTAACGCCGGCCGGGGCTTCAGGGCCGGATCGCGCCCACGACGCGCCTGCCGTACGAGGTGAACTTGACGACCTTGATGACGTCACCCGTCTGGGGCGCGTGCACGATGTTGCCGTTGCCCGCGTAGATGGTGACGTGGCCGAGGCCCTCGCTGAAGATCAGGTCACCGGGGCGCAGCGCGTCGAGCGAGACCCGGCGCTTGGCCCCCCACGCCCACTGCTGCCAGGTCGTACGCGGCAGCGAGACGCCGGCCGCCCGCCAGGAGGCCTGGGTGAAGCCCGAGCAGTCGTACCCGCGCGGACCGGTGCCGCCGTAGATGTACGGCTTGCCGACCTGCCCGAACGCGAACTTCAGCACCGCCGCCGCGTTCCCCGTGGCCGGGCCCGTGTACTTGATGCCGGTGCTGTTGGGATCGCCCGACTTGTACGCGCCGAGCTCACGCAGGAGCTTCTTCTGCTCCTGGATCAGCTTGAGGATCTCGGCTCGTTCCTTCTCGACCTTGTCGCGCTCCTCGTCGGCCGCGACCAGCGCGTCCTGGGCCAGGTCGCGCTCGGTCTTGAGACCCTTGTTCTCCCGGTCGAACGCGGCCAGCTTCTCCGCCCGCTCCGCCTGGAGCTGGCCGGTGAGTGCCATGCCGTTGAGCATGCTCATCGGGTCGCCCTGGCCCAGCATCGCCGGCCACGAGGTCACGTCGGCGCCCAGCTGGTAGTCGTTGACCGCCATGGTGATGACCTGGGCCCTCAGGCGGGCGACGGTGGCCAGCTTGTCCTTGTAGGAGGAGTTGAGCCGGCCGTACTTCTTCTTCGCGGTCTTGTGCCGCTCGGTGGCGGTGTTGAAGCGCTCGACGACGTGGTCGGCCTTGTTGTTGAGGCGGGAGAGCTTCGCCTTGGCCTGTTTGATCGTGGGCTTGGGATCAGCCACGGCCACGCCGACCGGCGACGCCAGCAGCCCGATCGCCAGACCAGTCGCCAACGAAACCCGGCCAAACCTCACAGCGTCGCCTCCCAGTGATCACACCTGGGGGCAAATAGTACAGAAGTGATGGGTGTGTTCTCAGCCTTTAGCCTGATTTGTAACCCACACCCCACCATCCCCACCTCCCCCACCCATCACCAGGCACAACGACGGGCGACCCGTCGGCGGGCACAGCGGACGCCCCACCGCGCGACCGGCCGCCGTCCGGATGCCCGGGACCGCTGAGGGAGCCCGTCGAGCGGCCGGCCGCGCCGATGGGCGCAGATCGGAACGTACGCCCAGCCGGGGCGCCCGCGCACCCAGGCAGACCAATCCGGTCTGAACACCCCTCACCCCAGAGGCGTCACGTGGCAGCCGGCAAGGAGCACGACAACTTTTCCGTGCGAGACCGAGGAGCCGTGGGAGGGATCAGACGCGGCCGAGGCGGCGCAGGATCAGGGCGGAGGGGACGGGCCGGGCGCCCATGCGGCGGACCGACTCGGCCACCTCGCGGTCGGACGACACCACGGCTATCGCGCGGCCCGGCGGCTCGGCGCGGACCAGCTGGCGGATCACGTCGTCGGCGATCTCCCCCGGAGCGCTGAACAGGACGCGGACCCCCCGGGGAGCCACCACCTGGACGGGTGAGTTGAGTTCGGCGCCGTCGAAGACCACCGTGACCTCCACCCGGGTCTGGGCGACCAGACCGCCGAGGCCGGTCATCAGGCGGGCGCGCTGGTCGGCGAGGGTGAAGTTGCCGTAGCCGGTCTTGGTCACGTTGTAGCCGTCGATGATCAGATGCACCTGCGGCAACGCCAGCAACTGGTCCAGCAGCTGCGGGTCGTCGTCGGCCAGGGCACGCGCCGGCACGCCCCGGACCCCGGGGGCGCCGGGAGACACCGCGGCCACCGAGTCGGCGGGGCGGCTGATGGTGGTGGGCAGGGCCAGTTCCCTGCGCAGACCGGCCGACGCGTCCTGGAGCGCGTCGAGCAGGACCCTGATGCGGGCGTCCTCGATGCTCCTGCCCTCGCGCGCGGCCCGGCGGGAGGCCTCCAGCTGTTTCTCCACGTCGCTCAGCCGCTCACGTACCCGGCGCAGCTCGGCCTCGCCCGCGCTTCCGGCGGCCGTGGCGGCGGTCTTCACCTCGACGGCGGCCTGCTCCACCGCGCTCACGCGCTGCTCGGCCGCCTTGGCGCGCTCGCGGGCCTCGTGGAGTTTGCGGCGCAGGTCCGAGTTCTCGGCGCGGGCGGTCTTGAGCTGCTCGCGCAGCCGGTCGGACTCCTCCTTGGCGGCGGTCTTCGCCCCGGCCAGCTGTTCGCGCAGCCGTACGACCTGCTGCTCCTGCGCCGAGCCCTCGGCCGCGACGGCGGACTGCTCCAGGTCGGCCCGCGCCATCTCCACCATCTCCGCCCAGCCGGGCGGGCGGGTGAGGTAGGCGGCGGCGGCCACCAGCACGGGGTCGGCGGCGGGCGGCACGTTGCCCTCGGCCAGCGCGGCGACGAGCTCGGGCCAGCCGGCCGCGACCGACTCGGCGACGGCCTCGCGGAACTCCTTGTCGCTCTCCAGCTGAGCGGCGATGGGCGCGCTGCCGAGCTTCGCGCGCTTGCGCGGATCGAACCTGGCGATCCCGCGCAGCGGCGGAGGCACGATGGCGGCCGGCATCGACCCCAGGACCTGCGCCGCGAGGTCGACGACGTTCAGTCTTACCTGCTCAGGGAGCGGGCGAGACAGGCCTTCACCGGCTGAACTCATCCCGTAGTGTCCCTTCGCGCCTTGCTCTTTCAGTCAAGGGTACGGCTGCCGCGTACCTAACCGTAACTGTGCGTTGCATCTGGACAAGCGCTTGGTTGGCGGTATACGACTGTGCCAGGCCAGGGAGGTCCAGGGTGACGGAGCAGATGCGCACCTCCACGCGTGACCTGGAGGAACTGCACGATCGGGTGTCCGCGTGGCTCGGGGCCAAGCTCGGCCGGGCCGTACCGGTGTCGGGGCTGGAGCGTCCTTCGGGCAACGGAATGTCCAGCGAAACGTTATTTTTCACAGCAGAATGGGCTGAAAAGCCCACACGGTGCGTCGCTCGCATGGCGCCGACCGCCGAGGCGGTGCCCGTTTTCCCCGCCTATGATCTCGGTGCCCAGTTCGAGGTCATGCGGCTGGTCCGTGAGCGCGCGGGCGTGCCGGCGCCCCGGGCGCTGTGGTTCGAGCCGGACCCGGCGCCGCTCGGCATGCCGTTCTTCGTGATGGAGCGCGAGGAGGGGCTGGTCCCGCCCGACGTCATGCCGTACACCTGCGAGGGCTGGCTGCTGGAGGCCGGGCCAGAGGGGGCGCGGACGCTTCAGGACGAGACCGTGGCCATCCTGGCGGCGGTGCACGAGGCGCCCGTCCGCCCCGCCGAACTGGCCTTCCTCGGCGCCGCCGGGCTGCGGGCGCATGTGGAGGACCAGCGCGCCTACTACGCCTGGGCGCACGGCAGGCGCCGCATCCCCGTGCTGGAGCGGGCCTTCGACTGGCTGGAGGCGCACTGGCCGAAGGACCCCGGACCCGACGTGCTGACCTGGGGCGACGCCCGGCCGGGCAACGTGATGTACCGGGACTTCCGCCCGGTGGCCGTGCTGGACTGGGAGATGGCCGCCGCGGCCCCGCGAGAGCTCGACCTCGGCTGGATGATCTTCCTGCACCGCTTCTTCCAGGACATCGCGGAAATGCTGGAACTGCCCGGCATGCCAGACTTCATGCGCCGCGACGACGTCTGCCGGAAATATCAGGAACTAACCGGCTACGAGCCCCGCAACATGGACTTCTACGAGATGTACGCCGCCCTCCGGCACGGCATCATCATGGCCCGCGTCTGGCAGCGGCGCATCCACTTCGGCGAGCAGGCCGACCCCGAGGACCCGGACGACCTGGTCATGCACCGCGCCGCCATCGAGCGGATACTCGCCGGGGATCAGGGGCCCGCGTCGTAGACGGTCAGCGCGATCTGGACCCGGTTGTTCAGCTCCAGCTTGGTGAGGATGCGCGACACGTGCGCCTTCACCGTGGCCACGCTCATGTAGAGCTCGGCCCCGATCTCCGCGTTGGACCTGCCCTGCCCCACCGCGACGGCCACCTCCCGCTCGCGCTCGCTCAGCCGCGCCAGCAGGACCCGCGCCCGGTCGGTACGCTGCCCCACGCCCCCGTCGGACACATGCGAGATGAGCTGCCGGGTGACCACCGGCGACAGGATCGGCTCCCCCGCCGCCACCTTGCGGATCGCCGCCACCAGGTCGCCGGGCGGAATGTCCTTCAGCAGGAACCCGGCGGCCCCGGCCCGCAGCGCCCGCAACACCTGGGCGTCGGCGTGGAACGTGGTCAGCACCACCACCTCCGGCGGCGACGCGGTGGCCCGCAGGGCCTCGGTGGCGGCCAGGCCGTCGACGCCGGGCATGCGGATGTCCATGAGCACCACGTCGGGCCGGTGCTCGGCCACGCTCGGCGGCACCTGCGCGCCGTCGGCAGCCTCGCCGACGATCTCGATGTCGCCCGCCCCCGAAAGGATCATCGAGAGCCCGGCTCTGACCAGGGCGTCGTCGTCGACGATCAGTACGCGGATCGGAGCGGTGGTCATGTCGTCCACGGTAGCCATGCCTTCACCAGAAAATCCCCATCGGGTCGCGGGCCGTGCTCCAGACGGCCGCCGGACAGTTCCGCGCGCTCGGTCAGGCCGATCAGCCCGGCCCCCGCGCCGGGGATGCGCGGGCCGAGCCGTACCCCGACCGGATTGCGCACCTCCACCGTGAGGCCGTCGCCGGGACCGCCCGAGACCCGCACCGTCACCGGCGCGCCGGCGGCGTGCTTGCGGGCGTTGGTGAGCGCCTCCTGGACGATGCGGTAGGCGTTGCGGCCCAGCGCGTCGGGGACGCCCTCCCGGTCGGGCAGGATCAGCGCGACGTCCATGCCCGCCCGGCGGCACTCGGCGACCAGGGCGTTGAGGTCGGCGAGCGTGGGCTGCGGGCGGTCGGGGACGGGGTCGTCGCCCGCGGCGTGGCGCAGCACGCCGATCACGCCGCGCAGGTCCTGCAGGGCCTGGTGGGCGCTCTCGCGGATGGCGCCGGCCGCCTTGGCGATCTCGGCGGGCTTGGCGTCGGGGCGGAACTCCAGCGCGCCCGCGTGCAGGCTCAGGATCGACAGGCGGTGGGCGAGCACGTCGTGCATCTCCCTGGCGATGCGCTCGCGTTCGAGATGCTTGGCCTGCTCGGCCGCGGTGTCGGCCTGGACGCGCAGCGACCAGACGAGCTGCCGCCTGGCGCGCACCACCAGCCCCCACGCGAACAGCACGGTCACGATCGAGGCCCCGAGCGTGAAGTTGCCCCAGAAGCCCAGGTCGGGGCTGGGCCGGAAGTAGGCGAAGGGGAAGAGCGTGACGAGGTTCGCCAGCGCCACCGGGCCAGAGATCTTGAACGGCCGGTGCACGGCCACGGTGAACAACGCCACCGCGGAGGCCCCGCCCACCAGCACGAGCCCGGTCGACAGCAGGGTGAGCGCCAGCGCCAGCGTGACCGGCCAGCGACGCCGCAGCCACAGCGACGCGCACGCCAGCGCGCCGACCACCTGCTCGGTGGCCTGGAGCGGCTCGGGAACCCGGCTGATCTCGGGCAGGGTGAGCAGCGTGAGGCCGCAGGCCAGCACGAACATGAGCGTGTCGACGATCCAGTCGCGCGTCGAGCGCTTGACCGGCCGCCCCTCCTCGCCGTCACCGAGCAGGACCGAGGGCAGCGCCCATCGATATTCCTGCCCGGGTGACCGGGCGCCGTCCGACTCCTTCATCGTTTCCCGAGGTTAGAGCCTTCCTACGACAGAAGGCCAGCGACCAAAGTCGATGTCTCGCTCAACCTACGGCCGAGGCGGCGTCAAGGGCCGCGGGGCCAGGCTGGAGCCATGAGAGTGGTCCTCGAGATAGCCGGCTGGCTCCTCCTGCTGCAGGGAGCGGGCGGCGTGATCAATACCTTGTTCGGCTGGTGGAGCTGGGCGCACGACCTGCTGCTGGTCAACAGGCTGTCGTTCCTGAGCGGATACGAGGTGTTCGCCAGCATCGTCCTCGGCGTGCTCGGCGCGGCGCTCCTGGCCGCCACGAGCGCGGCCAAGAACAGGGAGGCCTGAGATGAGCACGCTCGCCCTGCGCCCGCCGCGCCACCAGGCTGACCCGAGGGCCGTCTCCTGGTGGACGGTTCAGTCGCTGCTGCTGGCGGTGCCGCTCGCCGCGGCCGCCGGGGCCGCCTATTGGTTCTTCTCCGACCGGCCGTTGTGGCTGGGGCTGGTGGTGGCCGCGTTCGTCCTGATCTGCCTGGTGCTGGCCCTGGTGGCGCCGCGTGCGTACTACCGGGTGAAGCGCTGGGAGGTCACCGACGACGCGGTCTACACCCGCCAGGGGTGGGTGACCCACACCTGGCGGGTGGCGCCGATGTCGCGCATCCAGACGGTCGACACCGCGCGGGGGCCGGTGCAACGGCTGTTCGGGCTGGCCGACGTCACCGTGACCACCGCCTCGGCCGCCGGCCACATCAAGATCGAGGCGCTCGACCACGAGCTCGCGGCGCGCCTCGCCGAGCGCCTGACCGCGATCACCCAGGCCACTCCCGGAGACGCCACATGACCGCCGTGCCGGACGAACAGGAGGTCCTGCCCGAGCAGGACGGCTGGCGGAAGCTGGCGAGCAGGAGCGTGGCCGCCTCGACGGTGATGTCGGTGGCCATCATCGTGCCCGTGGTCGTGGTGCTCGGCCGGATCCTGCTCGGCCAGGACTGGTCGTTCGCCGCCGTGGTCGGCGTCGGCGCGCTCGCCGCCGTCGTCATCATGGCCGCCGTGGCCGTCTACGACGTGCTGCGCCTGCGCACCACCCGCTGGCGGCTGACGGGCGAGCGCCTGGAACTGCGCTCGGGCATCGCCGAGCGCCGCCACCGGTCCGTGCCGCTCGATCGGGTGCGCAGCGTGGACATCACCGCCGATCCGGTACGGCGGGCGTTCGGGCTGGCCGTGGTCAAGATCGGCACCGGCGAGCACACCGGCGAGACCAAGGAGCTGACCCTCGACCCGCTGGTCAGGCCGGAGGCGGAGGCGCTGCGCCGTACGCTGCTGGAGGGAGAGCGCCCGCGGGCGGAGACGGCGGAATCCGCCGACGCGGCGGTGGCGCGGCTGGACTGGGCCTGGATCAGGTACGCCCCGTTGAGCATCTGGACGTTCGTGGGCGGCGCGATCGTGGCCGGAGCGCTCTACAAGCTGCTCGACGCGCTCGGCTTCAACCTGGTGAGCGACGGCACGCTGAAGGAGGCGTGGTCGTGGGTGCGGACGCACCCGTGGCTGGCCGTGCTCGCCTTCGTCGGCGCCAACGCGTTCGTGGGCCTCGTGGGGGCGCTGGGGCTCTTCGCCGAAACGTGGGGACGCTACCGGCTGGAGCGCGAGCCGGGACGGCTGCGCCTGCACCGCGGCCTGCTGACCACCCGCTCGCTGACGCTGGAGGAGCGGCGGCTGCGCGGCGTGGAGGTGGCGGAGCCGCTGCTGCTGAGGCTGGGCGGCGGCGCCAAGGTGAAGGCCGTGGCGACAGGCCTGCGCAAGGCCGAGGACAACGAGACCGAGGACGTGGCGGCGCTCACCCCGCCCATGCCGCGCGAGCTGGCCTGGAAGGTGGCCGCGGCCGTCTACGGCGCGCTCCCCGGCGAGCGGCACCCGGTGCTGCTGCGCCACCCGCGCGCGGCCAGGCTCAGGCGGCTGCGCTGGGCCGTGGCGTACGTGGTGGTGCTGGCCGCCGCTGTGGGCGTCCTGGACGCGGTGTTCGCGTGGGTGCCGGTCTGGGCCTGGGCGGCGCCGGTCGTGGCCCTGCCGGTGGCGCTGGGGCTCGCGGTGGACGCGTACCGGGGGCTGGGGCACGGGCTGGGGCCCAGGCACCTGCTCACCCGGTCGGGTTCGGCGCTGCGCAGCACCGTGGCGCTGGACCGCTCGGGCATCGTCGGGTGGACGGTGCGCCAGTCGTTCTTCCAGCGCCGGGCCGGGCTGCTGACGGTCTCGGCGACCACGGCGGCGGGCAAGGGCCACTACGACGTCCTGGACGTCGCCCAGGACGAGGGCCTGCGCACGGCGTCCGTCGCGGTGCCGGGGCTGCTGGAGCCCTTCGTCGTCAGGCGATGAGGCAAGCCGCGCTTTGCCCAGGCCCCTGTGCTGGGCAAAGCGTGACTTTGGCTGACAACCCTAGTCATCGCACTTGCAACCCAGTTGCAGGAACCTCAACTGCCGATCGGCTGTTCCTTCATCGCCGCGGCGAAGGCGCGGGCCAGCTTGAGCGCGCCCTCGCGGGCCTCCCGCTCGGCCAGCAGCCGCGCCTTGGCGGTGTTGGGCGCGGCGCCCTCCGGGACGTCCACGCCGGCGTAGTCCACGAGCACCACCTTGGCGCCGACGCGCAGGACGATCGTGCCGCTGCCGTTGTGGAGCAGCCCCTTCTGGTACTTGACGTACTGGCTGAAGGCGCCGTCGCCCAGGTCCTTGATGTCCGTCATCTTGCTCCAGGTGATGCCGCCGAAGCCCATCTCCTGGTTGGCGCCGCGCTTCTGCGCGTACATGCCCCTGGCCGCGCCCTGGTCCTCGGCGCCCGCCCGGTTGGTGAACTCGTGGACCGTGATCATGGCGCTGCGCAGCTTGTAGCCCGCGCCCTCCATGGGGATCTTCTTGTTCAGCCAGCGGCACTCGCTCTGGCGCTCCTGGCCGGCCTCGGCGGCGCGGGCGCGGGTCTCGCCCTCCGGCACGAGCTCCAGCGCCACCCGCGCGACCTTCTGGCACACCGGCGGGAAGACCGCCACCGGCGTGGGTGACAGCGTGGGCCGGGCGGTCGGCGACGCGGAGACCTTGGGCTTGGGCTGGGCGAGCACGTCCGGGTTGGCCGCCTGCCAGGCCGCCATGCCCTTCACCACGTGGCCGACCAGGGCGCTCGCCTCGCGCAGGGCGTTCTCCTCGTTGATGGACTTGGTGCCCTCGTTCGTGAGCATCTTGGCGTCCTTGGGCTGCTGGCTGGCCTGGAACTTGACCTTGACGGTCATGTCGCCGTTCCTGGCCTGGGCCTCGCCGAAGGAGTACCACAGCAGGTCACCGGAGCGCCGCCAGGTGTACTGGACGAAGGCGCCCTCGCCCACGCCCGGGACCTCCCGCATCGGGGAGATGTACTCCTTCTCGTCCTTGCGCAGTTCGGGCTTGGCGGTCTCGCGGTACTTGGCGCTGCTGAGGTTGAGCTCGTAGGAGCTCTGGGCCATGGAACGGCCGGTCTTGGCGCCGTCTCCCTTGTGCTGCTC
Source organism: Nonomuraea sp. NPDC050540 (assembly GCF_044457485.1). Taxonomy (NCBI): domain Bacteria; kingdom Bacillati; phylum Actinomycetota; class Actinomycetes; order Streptosporangiales; family Streptosporangiaceae; genus Nonomuraea; species Nonomuraea sp. NPDC050540. The sequence continues at coordinate 254,205 of NZ_JBITHA010000003.1, read as the reverse complement.
GACGCGGATGTCGATCTCGCGGCTGCGCCAGAACTCGTTGTAGGAGATGCGGCGGTTGGCCCAGTTGCAGGTGAAGGAGATCGTGTAGGAGTCGGGGGTGTCGCGCGAGTCGCCGCTGACGGTGGCGCCCGGCACCAGCCGCTCGGTCTCCTTGCCCGGCACCATCGCGCAGACGTCGAGCGCGGACGGCGCCGCCGGCTTGCCCGAGCCCGAGCCGGAAGGCGCGCCCGTCGGCTTGGCCGCGGGCGGCCGGGTGCCGGGCAGCGCGACCTTGCCCGTGAGCACGAGCGCGGCCACGGCGCCGGCGCCCAGGACCACCACGACCGCGGCGGCGACCAGGGCGACGATCCAGCTCCTTCGCCGGGGCGGGGGCAGTTGGGCCGGCGGCATGGTCGGCTGCTCGAACGGTCCGCGGTACGGGTTGGTCGGCGGCTCGAACTGGCTACCGGGGTTCACTGCGTCACTCCTGACTTGCCCGGGAACGGTGGGGAAACATGCTAGTCATGGGGCTTGCAAGGCACTTGCAGGTATCAGCCCCTTACGCTCCGTCCCATACGCATCAGCCCCTCAGGGCGCCCGCCACGGCCTTCGCGGCCCGCGCGGCCAGGTCCTTGTCATCCGCGCCGACTTCGCGGGCGTCCTGCTCGTACACCAGGACCTCCCCGATGAGGTTGCTGTCGCGGAACAGCACCCGCGCGGTGGCCTGCCCGTTGCTTCCCGTCAGGTGCCTCTTGAACGTCGACTGCGCGAACGCCGCCTCGCCCACCCCGGGCACGTCGGCGACCTCGCCGGTGGTCAGCCGGAACGTGGTCCCCTTCGAGGCGTTGCTGTTGACCCGGTCGGCGTCGAACAGCGTGCGTGCAGCGCCCGGCCCGTCCAGGCCCCCTCGGGGCTGCTCGGCACGGGTGCGCACGGTCAGCTCGCGGGCCGGCCGCGAACCCCGCCAGACCCGCCAGCGGCACTCGCCCTCGCGGGTGCGCTCGGCCTTGGCCGCCGTCTTCAGCAGTTCGGCCGCCTGGGCCGCGGGGAGCAGGGTGCACGGGTCGGGGGCGGTGGCGTACCTTCCGGCGTCCGGAGCGGTCAGTACGGCCACGCCGTACCAGACCCCGGCCCCCAGCACGAGAACGGCGGCGAGCACGGCCGGCAGCAGCCATCGGCGCCGGCGCGGCCCGGAAGCCTGGACCCGGGGCGGCGGGCCGCCCGACAGCGCGGTGCGGACCTGCGCGGCCGTGGGCCGGGCGGCGGGCTCCTTGGCCAGCATCGCCATGAGCAGCCCGCCCAGTTCCGGGCCCGCGCGCGTGGGGAAGGGCGGCTCGTGCAGCAGGACGGCTGCGGCCACCGCGGCGGGCATGGCCCGTTCGAACGGCGGGCGCCCCTCCACGACGGTGTACAGGCTCGCGCCGAGCGACCACAGGTCGGAGGCCGGCCCGGAGGCGTGGCCGTTGAGCCGCTCCGGCGCCATGTAGCCGGGCGAGCCCGCGCTGCCGTAGCGGTCGCCGCGCCCGCCGACGGGGGCGGCGATGCCGAAGTCGGTGAGCATCGCGGTGCCGTCGGCGTCGAGCAGGATGTTGGCCGGCTTCACGTCCTGGTGGACGATCCCGGCGGCGTGCGCCGTCTCCAGCGCCGACAGCACGCGCAGCCCGATCCCCGCCACCAGGCCGGGCGGCAGCGGGCCGTGCTCCTTGACGACCTTGTCGAGCGAGCGGCCCGTGGACAGGTCCATGATGATCCACGGCTGGTCGCCGTCGAGCACCACGTCGTGGATGAGCACGATGGCCGGGTCGCGCAGGCGTCCCGCCGCCCTGGCCTCGTGGATGGCGTTGTGGGCGAACTCGGCGCGCTCGTGCGGGCTCAGCCCGCCCGGCACCCTGACCTGCTTGACCGCGACGGAACGGTGCAGGGTCTCGTCGAGCGCCCGCCAGACCGTGCCCGCGCCGCCTTCGCCGAGCCGCTCGAGGAGGCGGTAGCGGCCGGCGAGGAGATAGGAGCCGTCAGCCCGCACGGCGCAGCCCCTGCTCGACCAGTTGGGCGGCCTTCTGGGCGGTGTTCCTGATCTCCACGTCCGTGGGCTTGTTGTTGATCGTGGTGTACTCGACCTGCACGACCAGGTTCGCCGTCCTGAACAACACGAACGAGCTGTGGATCCGCCCGGTCTTGCCGGACAGCTCGAAGGCGAAGCCGCCCTCTCCCGGGGCGGTGACCTTCCTGATGGCGCCGCGGCTGGCGGGCAGACTCTGCTTGACCCCGATCTCCGGCCAGGTCCACTGGAGCTTGCCGGAGCGGTTCCAGTAGCGCTCCTGGTTGGTCAGGAGGCGTCCGGCCGTGGCGGAGGTCATCCGCCAGGGGTCGGGGGTGTCGGAGTCCTTCTGCACCTGCAGTCCGAGACCGGTGCCCTGCAGCGTCCAGCCGCACTTGGGCCCGACCTCGTCGGCCGACGGCTTGACCGCCGGCGCCTGGCGGGTGTCGAGCAGCGTGCCCACCTCCTCCGGGGTGAGCAGCTTGCACAGGTCGAGCGGCACGTTGTACGCGCTCGGCGGCGCGTTCTCCCCCGGCCGCAGCAGGAAGAAGCCGCCCACGCCCGCCACCAGCAGCACGGCGGCCGCGGCGGCGATCCAGATCCAGGCCCGGCTCCGGCCCTTGCGCCGCGTGGGCACGGTGGCGTCGTGGCCTCTGGGCAGCTCGGGGTTCTGGCCGGCGGCAAGCTGCCGCAGCGCGTGCAGGGCCGTGGCCGCGTCGGGGCGGGCGGCGGGGTCGCGGGCGAGCATGGCGGCCAGGAGGGGGCCGATCTGGCCGCGGGCGGGCCTGGGCGGCCTGGTGAGCGTGTTCTTGATCCGCTCGGCCACCGGCCCGTCGTACACGGGGCTGCCCTCGGCCGCCAGGAAGAGCGTGGCGGCCAGGGACCACAGGTCGCTGGCGGGGCCGCCCGGGTGGCCCTCCAGGCGTTCCGGCGCGATGAAGCCGGGCGAGCCGATCATCAGCCCCTGCTCGGTCAGCGTGGCCTGGCCCTCCTGGCGGGCGATGCCGAAGTCGGTCAGCACCACGCGGCCCGAGTCGGTCAGGAACACGTTGCCCGGCTTCACGTCCCGGTGCTGCAGGCCGCGGGCGTGGGCGGCCGACAGCGCGTCGAGCGTCTCGGCGCCGATGCGGGCGACCTGGGCGGGCGGCAACGGCCCCTGGGCGGCCACCAGCGCGCCGAGGTCGCGGCCGCGCAGCAGTTCCATCACCAGCCAGGGCCGGTCGTGCTCGACGATGACGTCGTGCAGCGCGACGATCCCCGGGTGGCGTAGCTGGGCGGTGGCCTGCGCCTCGCGTACCGCCCTGGTCACGGCCTCGTGGCGCTCGCGCGGGGCCAGGTGTTCGGGCAGCGTGAGCTCCTTGACCGCGACCTCGCGATCAAGCATCTCGTCTCGTGCCAGCCAGACGCGGCCCATGCCGCCGCTGCCGAGCGGCCGGATCAGGGCGTACCTGTTGGCGAGTCGTCCCCCGGACATAGATAGGAGACTAACGAAAGATCAGGATTTATCGGTCAGGTACGCTCCCGAACCCCCGGCGCGATCGGTGAGACAGGGGATGCGGGCGGATAACTGTCGGTCCTCCCTTCTATGGTCTTGGGTCGTGGACGCGGTTCAAGGCACTCTCGACGAGCTAGGCACTCCCCTCAGCGAAGTCACGTTCGTCGTCTTCGACCTTGAGACGACCGGCGGCTCCCCCGCCGAGCACGCGATCACCGAGATCGGCGCGGTGAAGGTCAAGGCCGGCGAGGTGCTCGGCGAGTTCTCCACGCTGGTCGACCCGGGTGGACCGATCCCGCCGTTCATCTCGGTGCTGACCGGCATCACCGACGCCATGGTCGTGGCCGCGCCACGCATCGAGTCGGTGCTGCCGAGCTTCCTGGAGTTCGTCAGCGGCGCCGTCCTGGTCGCGCACAACGCCGGGTTCGACACCCGCTTCATCAAGGCCGCCTGCGCCGCGCTCGGCTATCCGCCCCCGCTCAACCCGGTGGTCGACACCGTCGACCTGGCGCGCCGCGTGCTCACCCGCGACGAGGTGCCCAACGCCAAGCTCGGCACCCTCGCCCGCTTCTTCCGCAGCCCCACCGAGCCCTGTCACCGCGCCCTCCAGGACGCTCGGGCCACCGTGGACGTCCTGCACGGCCTGATCGGCCGGGCCGGCTCGTTCCAGGTCCACACGCTGGAGGAGCTCAAGTCGTTCGTCCGCGCCCCCACGCCCGAGCAGCAGCGCAAGCGCCACCTCGCCGAGTCGGTGCCCCACGCCCCCGGCGTCTACCTGTTCGAGGACGAGCGCGGCGAGGTCCTCTACATCGGCAAGTCCAACAACCTGCGCAACCGCGTCCGCTCCTACTTCACCGCCAGTGAGACCCGCCCGAGGGTGCGCGAGATGATCGGCATCGCCGAACGCGTGCGCCACGTGGTCTGCGCCACCGCCCTGGAGGCCGAGGTACGCGAGCTGCGCCTCATCGGCGGCGCCAAACCCCGCTACAACCGCCGCTCCCGCTTCCCCGAGAAGGTCGTCTGGCTCAAGCTGACCCAGGAGCCCTTCCCCCGGCTCTCGATCGTGCGCGAGGTACGCGACGACGACGCCGCGTACCTCGGCCCCTTCAGCAGCGCCAGAGCCGCCGACGACGCCAGAACGGCCCTGCACGAGGCCGTCCCCCTGCGCCAGTGCACCCAGCGCCTGACCGCCTCCACCCGCGTCGCCGCCTGCGCCCTGCACGAGATGGGCCGCTGCGGCGCCCCGTGCGCCGGCCACGAGAGCCCCGCCGACTACTCCCTGCACACCGAGGCCGCCAGACGCGCCATGCAGCACGACGCCGGCGCCGTCTACACCGCCGTCAGCGCCCGCATGGAACGCCTGTCGGTCGAGCAGCGCTACGAGGAGGCCTCCGTCGACCGCGACCGGCTGGCCACGTTCATCCGCGCCGCCGCGCGCATGCAACGCCTGTCCGCGCTGACCGGCATCCCGCAGATGGTCGCCGCGAGCCCCGCCTTCGACGGCGGCTGGGACATCCACGTCATCCGCTACGGCCGCCTCGCCGCCGCCGGCGTCATGGCCCGAGGCACCCACCCCGTCCCCTATGTGGAGTCACTGGTCGCCGCGGCGGAAACCGTCATTCCCGGCCCCGGCCCCACCCACGCCGCCACCGCGGAGGAGACGGAGTGCATCCTGCGCTGGCTGGAGTCCCCCGGCATCCGCCTCGTGGAGGTCGACGGCGAATGGAGCCTGCCCGCCCGCGGCGCCGCACGCCACAAGGCCCGCATCGACCTGGCCTACCGCGGACTCGACCACAAGGCGCTGCGATAAGGTGGCAGCCATGGTCACGGCAATCGTTCACATCAACGCCGAAGTCGACCGCATCCCGGAGGTCGCGCAGACGATCGCCGAGATCGACGGGGTCAGCGAGGTCTACTCCATCACCGGCGAATACGACTTGCTGGCCATGGTCCGCGTGTCGGCCTACGAGCAGATCGCCGAGGTCATCCCGGGCCGCCTGAACAAGGTGGCCGGCGTGCTCCACACCGAGACCCACATCGCCTTCCGCACGTACTCCAAGCACGACCTGGAGTCGGCGTTTTCCATCGGCCTCCCCGAGACCGACTGATCTTTCTCTCCTCAAGGCCCTTTTCCATTACGGCCCGCCGCGCCCCCCACCACCCGCCGCCGTGGGCTCAGGCCGATCGTGGGGATCGCTTCTCACGTCGGACGACACCCCACCGCAACGGCCATAGGCAACACGCGGCCGCGCCCCGCCCGCGGCTCCTGGGCCCTCTGGGCTCTTGAGCCGCCCAGTGCCTTCAGGCCGCCTGCCGCTCTCCCTGGGTTGGCCGCCTCCCCCGGCCGGCAGAGCCGTGACGGAGGCGCCCGAACGGACAGCCCACCACACGAAGAGCCGGAAACGCGCGAAGGGCCCGAACACCTGGTTCGGGCCCTTCGCGGTATTACTGGTGAACTAGTGGCGCGTGATGGACTTGTCCTCGCCGGCGCCGACCGCGGCGTGTTCGTCCTCGTGGCCGTGGCCGTCGTCGAGGGGGATCTTCTCCCCGCCGTACGACTTGGACATGGCCGCCCGCAGCCTGCCCAGCGGCCCGCGCATCCCCTTGGGCGGAATGCCCGCACTGTCCTCGGCGACCGCCACCATCGGCACCGCCTCCTTGGCCCGCAGCGAGTCCTCGACCGTGTCGATCGGCGGCGTGTGCACCTCGATGAACTCACCATGCGGCAGCCGCTTGATCACACCCGACTCCACCCCATGACCGATCACCGCGGCATCCGAACGCTGCAGCCCCAGGCAGATCCGATAGGTGATCACATACGCCAGCACCGGCCCGATGAGCACCAGCACCCGGCCCGCATACGTGGTCACATTCAAGCTGATCTGGAAGACGTTGGAGATCTCGTCGTTGGCCCCCAGCAACCACAACACGCCATAGAACACGATGGCCGACATGCCGATCGAAGTCCGGTGCGGGTTGTTGCGCGGACGATCGGAGACATGCAGGGCACGATGATCACCGGTCACCCAGCGCTCCAGGAACGGATACAACGCCAGCCCCGTCATGATGATGCCCATCGGCAACAACGCCGGAATGATCACACTCAACGGCAGCGTCCCCGCATGGGACGTACCGAACAGATTGATCTCCCAAGCCGGCATCAACCGCAGCGACCCCTCCAGGAAACCCATGTAGAAGTCAGGCTGCGACCCCGCCGAGATGTCCGCCGGGTTGTAAGGCCCGAAAATCCAGATCGGGTTGATCTGCGCGAACGTCCCCAGCCCCGCCACCAGCGCGAACGTGAACAGGAACATCGCCCCGGCCTTGAGCATGAACGCCGGATAGAACGGCGCGCCCACCACATTGTGGTTGGTGGCGCCCCGGCCGGGCATCTGCGTGTGCTTCTGCACCCAGGTCAGCACCACATGAGCGCCGATCAACGCCAGCAAAATGCCCGGAATGAGCAGAATATGCAGCGAGTAGAACCGGGAAATGACATCCATACCCGGATACTCACCACCGAACAGAAAGAACGTGATGTACGTCCCCACCAGCGGCAGCGAGATCGCCACACCCTCGGTGATCCGCAACCCCGCACCCGACAGCAGGTCATCCGGCAGCGAGTAACCGGTCAAACCCTCGGCCAGCGCCAGCGTCAGCAGAATGACACCGATCAGCCACGTCAGCTCACGCGGCTTGCGATAGGCGCCCATGAAGAACACCCGCAGCATGTGCACCATCATGCTCGCCACGAACAACAACGCGGCCCAATGATGCATCTGCCGCATCAGCAGGCCGCCACGCACATCGAAGCTGATCTCCAGCGACGACGCGTACGCCTGCGACATCCCCACACCCTTCAGCGGGGCGTAGGAGCCGTCATAGATCACATGCTCCATACCCGGCTTGAACCACAGCGTCAGGAACGTACCGGTCAGCAGCAAAATGATGAACGAGTAGAGCGCGACCTCGCCCAGCAGATACGTCCAGTGATCCGGGAAGATCTTGCGCAGGTTGCGCTTGAGGAAGTTGCCCGCCCCCAGCCGGTCGTCGAGGAAACTCGACGGCCCGCTGATGGCCTTGGGCACTGACGTGAGCTCACTCATGCCGTGCTCCCTTCCCTGGCCGCCTTCTCGGCGTCACCGCGCTCCCAGTAGCTGGGGCCGACGGGGACGTTGAAGTCTTCCTTGGCGATGAGGAAACCCTCGGCGTCGACACCGATGTGCAGTTGCGGCAGCGGCCGCGCGGCCGGGCCGAAGATGACCTTGGCGCCGTCGGCCGCGTCGAACGTCGACTGGTGGCAGGGGCACAGGATGTGGTGCGTGGTCTGCTCGTAGAGGGCCGCGGGGCAGCCGACGTGCGTGCAGATCTTGGAGTACGCCACGATCCCGTCGTGCGTCCAGTTCTTGTTCGTGCCCGGCTTGAGGTCCTCCGGCCTGAACTTGATCAGGATCAGCGTGGCCTTGGCCAGGGCGTTCATGTCGTGCTCGTAGCCCTCGGGCACGACCGACAGGATGCCGCCGGGCGAGTTGAAGTCCGCGGCGCGGATCGGCTGCCCGGTGCCCTCGACGATCAGCTTCATCGGCTTCTTGAGCGTCTCGGCCCACACGGTGTGGCGCAGGAGCTTGTTGAAGTTGGCGCCGGTCATCTTGGAGTTGTCGAGGTCGCGCAGCAGTACCAGCGGCAGCAGGCCGAGCGGCGCGGAGGCCAGCAGCAGCGTGCGGCGCAGGAGCGGCCGCTTGACGAAGCCGCTCTCGTTGGCGCCCTGCAGGAACGTGTCGGCGACCTCTTCACGGGTCGTCTCGTCCGTGGCGAGGTCGTGGCGTTCCTGGATCAGGTTGTACTTCGGCATGATCGACCGCACCCAGACGGTGACACCGACGGCCAGGCCGAGCAGCGCCAGCGTCAGCGTGCCGCCGAGGGCCAGGTTGGACTGGCCCGTCGACTCCGGCGTGCCGACCTGGATCTGCACGTACAGGATGATGAAGGCGATCGCCGACAGGAACGTGATCGTGAAGCAGAGCGCCACGACCTTCTCCGCCTTACGCGCCGACTTCTCGTCGGGGATCATCACGCCGGGCACGTCGGCGTCCTCGACGGTCTCCTTCGCACCGAGCATCGAGGTGCCCGGTGCGGGAGTGCCGATGACACGCTTGGGTACGCGCTCGTCCGGCTGCTCGATCTCGTGCTCGTTGTCTGTCATGACTTCTTCCGCTTCTTCGCGGTGATCCAGATGGCGACGAGCGCCATGAAGCTGATACCCACGACCCACGCCACGAGACCTTCGGTGACCGGGCCGATGCGGCCCAGGCCGAAGCCTCCGGGGTCCCTCTGGGAGCGGACCTCGGTGATGTAGGCGATCATGTCGCGCTTTTCCTGCGGCGTGATCGTCGTGTCGTTGAAGACCGGCATCGCCTGCGGGCCGGTGACCATCGCCTCGTAGATCTGCTGAGGAGAGGACTCGTTGAGGCTGGGGGCGTACTTGCCTCGGGTCAGCGCGCCGCCGGCGCCGCCCCAGTTGTGGCACTGGATGCAGTTGGCGCGGAAGAGCTCACCGCCCTTGGCCGCGTTGCCCATGGCCGGGTCGATCTGGTCCTTGGAGGGGATCGTCGGCCCGCCGCCCAGCGACTGCACGTATGCGGCCAGCTGGCGGGTCGTCTCCTCGTTCACCCACCGAGGGGTGGGCTTGCGCGGCGCCTGGGCGCCGGGGTTGGCCGCCGGCATGCGGCCGCTGCTCACCTGGAAGTCGACGGCCGCGGCGCCCACGCCCACGAGCGTGGGGCCCGTGGAGGTGCCCTCCGCGCTGAGGCCGTGGCAGCTGGAGCAGTGGGCCTGGAAGAGGCTCTTGCCCTGTGCGACGTCGTCGAGCTTGCCGGACGCGAGAGCCGCGTCCGCCGGCCGGCTTCCCTGGACGAGCGTGGCGTAAGCCACCCCGATCAGCGCCAAGGCCAGTACCAGGACGGCATATCTCGCGAGGGGATGCCGCCGCCAGGCGGTGGTCCTAGTCACAGAGATCCCGTTCCTTAACGAATGATGTAGATGGTCGCGAAAAGACCGATCCAGACGACGTCGACGAAGTGCCAGTAGTAGGACACGACGATCGCGCTGGTGGCCTGCTCATGCGTGAAGCGCTTCGCGGCGTACGTGCGTCCCAGCATGAACAGGAACGCGATCAGGCCACCGGTCACGTGCAGGCCGTGGAAGCCCGTCGTCAGGTAGAACACCGAGGTGTAGGCGTTCGCCGACAGGGTCGCGCCCTCGCTCGCCAGCTCCGCGTACTCATACAGCTGACCGGCCACGAAGACCGCGCCCATGAGGAAGCTGACGAAGTACCAGAATCGGAGCTTGCCGACCTGGCCCTTTTCCGCGGCCCACACGCCCAGCTGGCACGTCACGGAGGACAGAACCAGGATGATCGTGTTGACCGTCGCGAACGGGATGTTCAGGTGAGCAGCCGCCTCCGTGCCCGCAGGCTGGAGGGACGGGCCCCATTCGAAGCCGTCACCGATGCTCACCGACCGGATGGTGAAGTACATCGCGAACAGCGCCGCGAAGAACATGAGCTCAGAGGACAGCCACACGATCGTCCCGACGCTGACCAGGTTCGGTCTGCGCGACGAATGTGCTGTCGTCGTCGAAGTTATTGCGGATGCTGTCGCCACGGGCAGCATTATTGCGGTTCCTGTGGTCGGTCCGGCGCACGACCCCCCGTTAGCAGGAACAAACATGCCACCAACCAGGGATAATCAGGGCAAATCACCCGCCAGGCCCGGCGGCCTGGGATTCCGTCCCGCGCCCCCGGTACGATCCAGTTGACCCTACCTCTACGACCGATAGCGAGCGCAGCAGTGAGCACCACTGGGAGCACCGACGAGACCATGAAGGTCCTCGTCTACAGCGACGACGCCGGCACCCGGGACAAGGTGCGGCAGGCGATCGGGCGCCGCCCCGCGGCCGACGTGCCGTTCGTGGAGATCGTCGAGTGCGCCACCGAGCCCAAGGTGCACCAGTGGCTCGGCTCCGGCGAGATCGACGTGGCCGTACTCGACGGCGAGACCCAGCCCGCGGGCGGCATGGGCGTCTCCCGCCAGGCCAAGGACGAGGTCTACGACTGCCCGCCCATCTGCCTCATCATCGCCCGCCGCGACGACCGCTGGCTGGCCGACTGGTCCAAGGCCGACGCCGTGGTCCCCCAGCCGATCGAGCCGATCGTGCTGGCCGACGCCGTCGCCGGTCTCATGCGCCGCCGTTCCTCCTCCCGACTCAACGCGAAGTAGGTACCCGACGATGGACTCCCGCACGACCTGGCCCGCCCTGCTGTCGGCCCTCCTCGCCGGAGAGCACCTCACCGCGGACGAGACCGCCTGGGCCATGCGGGAGATCATGTCGGGGTCGGCGACACCCGCCCAGATCGCCGGGTTCGCGATCGCGCTGCGGGCCAAGGGTGAGACCGTGGCCGAGGTCGTGGGCCTGTCGCGCACCATGCTCGACCTGGCCACCCCGCTGCACGTGGACGGTCCCGTGGTCGACGTCGTGGGCACCGGCGGCGACCGCGCCCACACCGTGAACGTCTCCACGATGGCGGCGATCGTGGCCGCCGCGGCGGGCGCCCGCGTCGTCAAGCACGGCAACCGGGCCGCGTCCTCCTCGTGCGGGGCCGCCGACGTGCTGGAGCACCTGGGCATCCGCCTCGACCTGACGCCCGAGCAGACGGCCGGTGTGGCGCGCGAGGCCGGCATCGCCTTCTGCTTCGCGCCCGTCTACCACCCGGCGCTGCGCTTCGCCGGTCCCCCGCGCAAGGAGCTGGGCGTCCCCACCGTCTTCAACTTCCTGGGCCCGCTCACCAACCCCGCCCGCCCCTCCGCGCAGGCCATCGGCGTCTACGACCTGGACATGCTGCCCGTGCTGGCGGGCGTGTTCGCCGAGCGCGGGGTCTCCGCGCTCGTCTTCCGCGGCGACGACGGCCTCGACGAGCTCACCATCGCGACCACGTCCACGGTCTGGGTGGTCAGGGACGGCACCGCCACGCAGACCACGTTCGACCCGGCGGTGCTCGGCATCCCGCGCGCCGAGGTGGGCGCGCTGCGCGGCGGCGACGTCGATTTCAACGCCCAGGCGGTGCACAACCTGCTGCGCGGCGACAAGGGCCCGATCCGCGACGCGGTCCTGCTCAACACGGCCGCGGCACTGGTCGCGCTGGACGGCGCGGGCGACGACCTCGACTCGGCCATGATCGACGGCTATGCGCGCGCCGTCCAGGCCATCGACTCCGGCCGCGCCGCCGCCACCCTGGACCGCTGGATCGAGACGAGTCGTTCTCATCGGCCGCTGTGATCTTCAAGGGCTTTTCCATCTGTTACGGCTTTCGCCGTGGCCGCCCGGACTCGCCGCCGTGAGCTGAGGTCTGTCGAGCGCCGGTCGTGAGGGCTCACGGGGTTGCGCGCCGCTACGACTCCGTCCTTGACCGGCCACCGCGCACCACGCCGGCCACCGCCCAACGGCGCCGCCCACTACCGACCCCCACCCATCGCGCGGCGCCGCAACACCCGTGTGGGGTGCCCGTCTCACGGACACCCCACCCGCAGACCTTCCCTGCGCCTTCCACCAAGGCCCCGGCGACCTCCCGGGAGCTCGTATCCCCCGGGAGGGTCTCGGCGGGTTCGAGGGGTCAGCGGGATACCTGGTCGAGTTCTTCCGCGGGGTGTGCGCCGGGGCTTGGCTGGGTGGGTGGGATGTGGCGCAGGAGGCGGGCTATAAGGACGGCCATCGCGGCCAGGGCTACCGCGGCGACCAGTGCCACGACGTTCAGGCTGGTCGTGAAGGCCTCTCTGGCGGTCGTCACGAGGGCTGCGCCCGTTTCTCCGCCCACTCCCTCGGCTGCGGCCAGTGCGGTCGCCAGCGTGTCTCTGGAGGCCGTCTCCACGGCAGGTGCGAGCGAGCCGGGCAGGGACAGGGCGCCTCGGTAGAGCGCGGCGCCCAGGCTGCCCAGGATGGCGATGCCGAGGGAGAAGCCCAGTTCGCCGCTGGTCTCGTTCAGGGCGGCGGCCGAGCCGGCCTTCTCGGGCGGGACCGAGCCCACGATCAGGTCGGTGCTCAACGTCACCAGCGGGCCCGCGCCCAGGTTGATCAGGATCCAGCCGCAGGCCAGCGTCAGCGGGCCCGAGACCGTGTCCACCTGCGTGATGACGAGGAGACCGGTGACCGAGACGGCCAGGCCGTACCCGATCAGGTAGGCGGGGCGCACGCGGCGGGCCAGCAGCGGCGAGAGCAGGAAGCTGACGCCGTTGGCGGCCACGGCGGGCAGCATCCACAGGCCGGCGGCCAGCGGCGACAGGCCCTCGACGAGCTGCAGGTGCTGGGTGAGGAACAGCATGAGGGCGCCCATCAGCAGGGTGGCGGCCATCATGCCGGCGAGTGCGGTGCTGAAGGCGCGGCGGGTGAACAGCTTCAGGTCCAGCAGCGGGTGGGCGAGCCTGCCCTGTCTGCGGGCGAAGAGGATGCCCATGGCCAGGCCCAGAGCGAGGCAGGCGAGGGCGGCGGGCTCCCAGCCGTGCTTGGCGATCTCCTTGAGGCCGTAGACCACGGGGAGGATGGCGGCCAGCGAGAGCGCGACGCTGACGAGGTCGATCCGGCCCGCCGACGGGGCGCGGTACTCGGGCAGGAGCACCGGGCCGAGGATGAGCAGCAGCACCATCGCCGGCACGCCCAGCAGGAACGCCGACCCCCACCAGAAGTGCTCGAGCAGCGCGCCGCCCGCGATCGGGCCCAGCGCGGCGCCGCCCATGAAGCAGGCCAGCCACACCCCGATCGCCAGCCCGCGCTGGCGGGCGTCGGTGAACATGTTGCTGATCAGCGCAAGCGTGGACGGCGCCAGCGTCGCACCGGCCAGTCCCAGCAGCGCCCGCGCGGCGATCAGCATGCCGGGGCTGGTGGAGTAGGCGGCGGCGACCGAGGCGAGGCCGAAGGCGGCCGCGCCGATCAGCAGCAGCCTGCGGCGGCCGATCCGGTCCCCGAGGGTGCCCATCGTCACCAGGAACCCGGCCAGCACGAACCCGTAGATGTCGGTGATCCACAGCTGCTGGGTGCTGCTCGCGCCCAGGTCGGCCGCCAGGTGGGGCAGGGCCAGCAGCATCACGAACACATCGATGGAGACCAGCAGCGAGGTCAGGGCCAGCACCGCCAGCCCGATCCATTCGCGGCGTCCCGCTGTCGTCGCCGTCATGGCGCGTCCTTCCGTCGTCTCTCCCGCGTTCACGGGAGAGTTCTCCTGTCCGCGCAGGAGAGTTCTCCTGCTTTCACGGGAGAGTCGGAACGGCACGCGCGTTCTCTACATGACCGGGCGCGCTACATCGCGTCGGTGCGGCCCGACTTGATCGAGCTCCACTGCAGCCACTGCTTCCAGTCCTCCTGCCAGTGGCCCCAGCCGTTGGTGGGCTCCAGCTTGCGCGGCGTGCCCGTGATGATGATCGGGTCGCCGATCAGGGTGTTCCTGATGAACCAGGAGGCGTTGGCCGGGCTGATGTTCACGCAGCCGTGGCTGACGTTGGAGTAGCCCTGGGATCCGACGGACCAGGGGGCGCTGTGGACGTACTCGCCGCTGTTGGAGATGCGGACGGTGTTGTAGACGACCATGCGGTAGTAGCCGGGCGAGCCGGGGCCGATGCCGGGCGAGATCATGATGGTGACCGGCTCGCGGGACATCGCCAGGTGGACGCCGGAGGTCGTGTAGTACTTCCAGACTCCGCCCTGGCCGGCGCTCATCGGGATGTCGCGGATCTTCTTGCCGTCTCTGCGCACGGTCAGGTAGTGGGCGTCGGTGCTGCCCTTGGTGATCTGCTCGCGGCCGATCTTGAAGTCGAGCACGTGGTCGCGCTTGCCGTACATGCCGGGGCCGCCGCGTACTCCGGCCAGGCGCGCTTCGAGGCGGACCTTGGTGTGCGCGGGCCAGTACGTCTTGGGGCGGAAGTCCACGTGCCGGTCGTCGAACCAGTGCCAGGCTCCCTCGACGGGCTTGCTCGCCTTGACGTACAGGTTGCGCTCGACACTGACCCGGTCGGTGATGTCCCGGTCGAAGGCGATCATGATGGGCATGCCGACGCCGACGGTCAGGCCGGTGTTGTCTTTGTGCGGGGTCAGCTGCTCGATCTCGAAGCTCTTGGTGGCCTTGACCGTGGTGAACGTGCTGGTGCTCTGCTTGCCGTCGCCGGTCGTGACGGCGACCGTGTAGGTGGTGCCCGGCCTGGCGGTGCGGGTGCTGCGCCAGCGGGTGCCGTCGCCGCTGAGCACGCCGGGCAGCGTGGTGCCGGGGCCGGTGACGCGGACGCTCTTCAGCGTGCCGCCGCCCGGCGCGGCGACGATCACGGTCTCGTCGGTGCCGATGTTCACGGCCTGGTTGGCCGGAAGCACCGACACGGTGGTGGTTCCCGCCGCGGCCGCCACCGGGCTCGCGCCCTCGTCCGCTCCGGCCGCGTTGCTCGCCGAGCACGCGGTCGCCAGTGCCAGGGCAAGCAGCCCGGCCGATCCAGTCGTTACGCGCCCCACGACAACTCCCCCGTATGTGATCACTCCGCCCACGTCCCCTTACTACCCTCAGTGAGCGAAACGCCACGTATGGCAAGCGGTAAAAAACGCGAAAAACGGGTGCCCTCCCCCGGTTCGGAGGAGAACACCCGTGATCGCGGTCTCAGTGGGAGAAGTTGCCCCGGTAGTACTGGAACACGAACCCGATCATGGCCATGACGACCATGAACAGCCCGATCAGGAACATCCAGAGGCCGATCGCGAACCCGGCGAAGGCGAACGCCGCCGCCAGGCAGAGGAACAGCGGCCACCAGGAGCTCGGGCTGAAGAAGCCGATCTCACCGGCGCCGTCGCTGATCTCGCCCTGCTTGTTGTCCTCCGGCTGGTCGCCGATCCGGCGCGCCGTGAACATCAGGTAGTAGCCGATCATGAAGGCGAAGCCGACCGAGATGGCCATGGCCGTGGTGCCGACCGGCTCGCCCTGCCCGGTCGCCGACTTGGTCCAGAACCAGTAGGCGACGTCGACGGCGGCGAAGAACAGGCCGCAGAGCAGGAACAGCCAACCCTGTACCTTCATCAGGCCTCAACCTCCTGCTTGGCCGAAACGTGCGGGTAGTGCAGGTCGAACGCGGGCCGCTCGGAGCGGATGCGCGGCAGCGAGGTGAAGTTGTGCCGCGGCGGCGGGCACGAGGTCGCCCACTCCAGCGAGCCGCCGTAGCCCCACGGGTCGTCCACGGTGACCTTGGGCGCGCTGCGCGCGGTCTTCCACACGTTGTAGAAGAACGGCAGCACCGAGATGCCCAGGACGAACGCGCCCACCGACGAGATCATGTTGAGGTCGGTGAAGCCGTCGGCCGGGCTGTAGTCGGCGTAGCGGCGCGGGAAGCCGAGCACGCCGAGCCAGTGCTGGACCAGGAACGTCATGTGGAAGCCGATGAACAGCAGCCAGAACTGCAGCTTGCCGAGCCGGTCGTCGAGCATCTTGCCGGTGAACTTGGGCCACCAGAAGTAGAAGCCCGCGAACATCGCGAACACCACGGTGCCGAAGACCACGTAGTGGAAGTGGGCCACGACGAAGTAGGTGTCGGAGATGTGGAAGTCGAGCGGCGGCGAGGCCAGGATGACGCCGGTCAGGCCGCCCAGGAGGAAGGTCACCAGGAAGCCGACCGAGTAGAGCATCGGCGACTCGAACGACAGGTGTCCCCGCCACATCGTGCCGATCCAGTTGAAGAACTTCACGCCCGTCGGCACCGCGATGAGGAACGTCATGAACGAGAAGAACGGCAGCAGAACCTGCCCGGTCGGGAACATGTGGTGCGCCCAGACCGTGATCGACAGACCCGCGATGGAGATGGTCGCGGCGACCAGCGAGATGTAACCGAAGATCGGCTTGCGGCTGAAGACCGGCAGGACCTCGGTGACGATGCCGAAGAACGGCAGCGCGATGATGTAGACCTCGGGATGGCCGAAGAACCAGAACAGGTGCTGCCAGAGCAGCGCGCCTCCGGTCTCGCTGGCGAAGATGTGGGTGCCGAGCTTGCGGTCGGCCTCCAGGGCGAGCAGCGCGGCGGCCAGCACCGGGAAGGCCATCAGCACGAGCATGCTGGTGAGCAGGACGTTCCAGGTGAAGATCGGCATCCGGAACATGGTCATGCCGGGCGCGCGCATGCAGATGATCGTGGTGATGAAGTTGACCGAGCCGAGGATCGTGCCCAGGCCGGACAGCGCCAGGCCCATGATCCACAGGTCACCGCCGAGTCCCGGCGAGCTGATCGCGTTCGACAGCGGCGTGTAGGCGAACCAGCCGAAGCTGGCCGCGCCGTTCGGGGTGAAGAACCCGGACACCGCGATGATGCTGCCGAACAGGTAGAGCCAGTAGCTGACCATGTTCAGCCGCGGGAACGCCACGTCGGGGGCGCCGATCTGCAGCGGCATCAGCTCGTTGGCGAAGCCGGCGAACAGCGGCGTCGCGAACATCAGCAGCATGATCGTGCCGTGCATGGTGAACAGCTGGTTGAACTGCTCGTTCGAGGTGAACTGCAGGCCCGGCTGCGCCAGCTCGGCGCGCATGATCAGCGCCATCACGCCGCCGATCAGGAAGAACGCGAACGACGTGATGAGGTACAGGTGACCGATGATCTTGTGGTCGGTCGAGGAAAGCCACTTTGCGATGATCCGGCCCTTGGGAGTCGGACGCGCCGTGGTGATCGGCTCTTGGATGGCGGTCACTGGGTGCTCCCGGCCTGTGCGAGGTACTTGTCGTATTCATCCTGCGCAACGAGCTTCACCGAGAACAGCATGCGGCTGTGGTCGACACCGCACAGTTCCGCGCAACGGCCCGCGTAGACACCGGGCTCGTTCAGCGTCTTGACCTCGAAGGTCCGGCCGGGGTTGCCCTCCTTGATGCCGGGGATCACGTCACGCTTGAACCGGAACGCGGGCACCCAGAAGGAGTGGATCACGTCAGGAGAGGACAGGTCGAACTGGACCGTCTTGCCGACGGGCAGCACGAGCTGCGGACCCTGCCTGTAGTCGCTCACCGGCTGGCCCACCACGGGCGTCAGCTTCTTGCCGCCGACCTCGGTGGTGAAGCGCCAGCTCCACTGGAAGGCCTCGACCTTCACCTTGACGTCGGGAGTGGCCGACACCTTCTCCAGCGTGTTGCTGTCACGCGCGGTGTAGAAGAAGAACACCGAGACCATGACCAGCGGAACGAGCGTGTAGAAGATCTCGATCGGCAGGTTGTAGCGAACCTGCGGCGGCAGCTCGGCCGACTTTTTCCGCTTGCGGTGGAAGATGCATGCCCAAAGGATCAAGGCCAGGACAACGGCACCGGTGGCGAGAGCGGCGATCCAGGCCCCGTTCCAGAGGCTCTCGACGACATTTCCCTGCTCGGTTACGCCCTTCGGCAGGAGGCCGCTGGACCAGTCGGCCTCGGGAACATCATTCGCACACGCCGTAGCGGAGGCCAGCAGCAACGCCAAAGCGGCGGCGCGTGGCACTCTGCCCCGGACCAACGAACGCCGCGTCGAACGGCGAGTCGGACTCACGGATCGCCTACCCCACAGATGAAGCCCAGGAGTCACTCCTGGGCGCTCGTATTTCCAAATGCACAGCTGATTGCAGACACATTAGCGCGGAGGGGCCTCGCCCTCCCGCCCGCCCCCTCGATGGCGCGCCGGGAGTGGGACGATAAGTCGCGTGGCGTACTTCGACGCGGCCTCCACCGAGCCGCTTCACCCCCAGGCACGCGAGGCGTATCTGGCGGCCCTGGACGTCGGCTGGGCCGATCCGGCACGGCTCTACAACCAGGCCCGCCGCGCGCACATGCTGCTGGAGCAGGCTCGCACGGAGGTGGCAGAGGCGCTCGGCGCGCGTCCCGACGAGGTGTCGTTCACCTCTTCCGGCACGCAGGCCGTGCATCTCGGCGTGCTCGGCACCCTACACGGGCGGCGCCGTACCGGCCGCCATCTGGTCACCAGCGCGGTCGAGCACTCCAGCGTCCTGCACGCGGCCGGGGTGCACGAGCGCGACGGCGGCACGGTCGAGACCGTGGGCGTCGGGCTGACCGGCCGCGTCGACCTGCCCGCCTTCACGGCGGCGGTCGCGGCCGAGGGCACGGCTCTCGCCTGCCTGCAGACCGCCAACCACGAGGTCGGCACGCTCCAGCCGGTGGCGGAGGCGGCGGCGGCCTGCCGCGAGCACGGCGTGCCGCTCCTGGTCGACGCCGCCCAGACGGCGGGGCGGCTGCCGATGCCGGAGGGCTGGTCGGTGCTGACGGCCAGCGCGCACAAGTGGGGCGGACCGGCCGGGGTGGGCGTGCTCGCGGTGCGCAAGGGCACCAGGTTCCGCTCGTTCCTGCCGGAGGACGAGCGCGAGCGCCGCCGGGTGCCCGGCTACGAGAACGTTCCGGCGATCGTGGCCGCGGCGGCGGCGCTGCGCGCGATGAGCGCGGAGGCGGCGCAGGAGCACGCGCGGCTGTCGGCCCTCGTGGACCGGATCAGGAACACGGTGCCGAAGGTCGTCCCCGACGTGGAGGTCATCGGCGAGCCGGTCGAGCGGGCGCCGCACATCGTCACCTTCTCCTGTCTGTACGTCGACGGGGAGGTGCTGCTCACCGAACTGGACAAGGCGGGATTCGCGGTATCGTCCGGGAGCTCGTGCACCGCTAGTACGCTTCGTCCATCGCATGTTTTGGAGGCGATGGGCGTGCTCACGCACGGGAACGTCAGAGTCTCGCTGCCCCGTGGAGCTTCCGCGGCGGAGGTGGACAGGTTCCTGGAGGTCCTTCCCGACATGGTGCGCCGGATCCGGCAGGACGCAGGAGTGGCATGACAGAAGTGACTCAGCCCGCACTGACGATCGACGCGCTCGGGAAGAAGTGCCCGATCCCGATCATCATGCTCGCCGAGCAGATCAACTACGTTCCGCTCAACGCGGTGGTGGCGGTGCTGGCCGACGATCCGGCCGCCTACACCGACGTGCCCGCCTGGTGCCGGCTGAAGTCGCATCCGCACGTGGGCACGTACGAGCTGCCCGGCGGCGGCTGGGCGATCCACGTGCGGCGCAATTACTGACCTGCGATTGTGGGTAGGACCGTGCGGGAATGTCATCTCATTTCGGGGGGAATCCGATGACCGCTGGACACCCGCACGAGACCGCCCGCGACCTGATGAGCGCGGGCGTGGAGTGCATCGCCGCCCACGAGACCCTGGACCGGGCGGCGCAGATGATGCGCGACCGCGGCGTCGGCGCGCTGCCGATCTGCGGTTCCGACGACCGGCTCAAGGGCATCATCACCGACCGTGACATCGTCACCAAGTGCATCGCCGAGGGGCACGACCCGTCCAGGGTCACCGCCGGCGACCTGGCCACCGGGCTGGTGTGGGTCCCGGCCGACGCCACCGTGGAGGAGGCGCTGGCCCGGATGGAGGAGAACCAGATCCGCCGGCTGCCGGTGATCGAGAACCACCGCATCATCGGGATGATCAGCGAGGCGGACCTGGCCAAGCACCTGCCGGACGACCAGCTCGCCGGGTTCGTGCACCGCGTCTACGCGGGCGTCTGACGGCCGGGCCGTACCGGGGAAGGAGCGGGCGCGGCGTTGACGGCCGCGCCCGATGCCGTCGTCAGGCGTAGTGGCACGTGACGTGGCCGGAGATCTCGGCGGCCGCCTCGGCGCCGTAGGCGGCCGTGAAGCGCTCCAGGAAGGACTTCTGGCCCAGTTCGTACTCCTGGCCGCCGACGCGCTCCAGCACGTGCGTGGCGGTGAGGTTGCCCACCTGGCCGCAGCGCTCCAGCGACAGGCCCCACGCCAATGCCGACAGGAAGCCCGCGCGGAAGGCGTCGCCGACGCCGGTCGGGTCGGCCTTGCCGAGCTCGGGCGCGGGCGCGACCTGGATGGACGGCTCGCCCTTGCGCGCGATGACCGCGCCCTTCGGGCCCAGCGTGGTGATGCGCACGCCCACGCGGTCCAGGATCTCCTCGTCGGACCAGCCGGTCTTCTGCTCGATGAGCCCCTTCTCGTAGTCGTTGGAGAAGAGGTACGCAGCCCCGTCGACGAGCTGACGGATCTGCTCGTCGGCCATGCGGGCCAGCTGCTGGGAGATGTCGGCGGCGAACGGGATGCCCCGCTGGCGGCACTCGTCGGTGTGCCTGAGCATCGCGTCGGGGTCGTTGGGGCTGATCAGCACCAGGTCGAGCGCGCCCACGCGGGCGGCGGTCGGCTGCAGCTCGATGTTCCTGGCCTCGGCCATCGCGCCCGTGTAGAAGGAGGCGATCTGGTTGTGGTGCTCGTCGGTGGTGCACAGGAACCTGGCGGTGTGGTGAGTCTCCGACACGTGCACCGAGTCGCAGTCGACGCCGTGGCGCTCCAGCCAGGAGCGGTAGTCGGCGAAGTCGGAGCCGACCGCGCCCACCAGGATGGGGGTCAAGCCCAGGCAGCCCATGCCGAACGCGATGTTCGCCGCACAGCCTCCCCGCCGGATCTGCAGGTCGTCGACCAGGAACGAAAGTGACACCCGATCCAGTTGTTCGGCGATGAGCTGATCGCCGAAGCTTCCTGGGAACGTCATCAGATGGTCTGTCGCGATGGAGCCGGTGACGGCGATGCGCACGGGATTCTTCTTCCTCGTTGTCTGCAGGCCAAGTAGAGCCTCACGAGGATATGCGAAGGCCACGTCCACACCAAGGTGAACGCGGCCTCCCACCAACCGGCCACCAGACCGGCTGGACGACGACCACAGCCCCGGCGCCCTCAGGCGGTCCGGGGCGGATCGGCGCGGACGCCTTCTTAGTTGAAGGAGTCGCCACAGGCGCAGGAGCCGGTGGCGTTGGGGTTGTCGATGGTGAAGCCCTGCTTCTCAATGGTGTCGACGAAGTCGATCGTCGCGCCCAGCAGGTACGGCGCGCTCATCCGGTCCGTCACGACACCGACGCCGCCGAAGTCGGTCACCACGTCGCCGTCCATCGAACGGTCGTCGAAGAAGAGCTGGTAGCGCAGGCCGGAACAGCCACCGGGCTGGACGGCCACCCGCAGCTGCAGGCCTTCCTCACCCTGCTGCTCCAGCAGGCTCTTGACCTTGGCCGAGGCCGCGTCGGTCAGGATCAGGCCCTGCGTCGTGGTCTCGCTGCTCTCAACCGTCATGTGCGAACTCCCGCGGTCTGTTTCTGACTTCCTACTAAGACGTTAGCAACACCGGCCGGCCTCTTCACATTCCCCACCGTCCGTGCGGCCGGCCGTACCCCCTCAAAAGGGGTGGGGTACGGCAAAGCGCAGGGAAGGGTATGTCATCATGAGTATCGTCAATCCGACGATAAGGGGTTCGGCCATGACCACCACCCAGCTGTTCATCCTTGGCAGGAGCGCCGACGCGGGCAGCGAGCGCGGCGTCGACTGTCCCGGCGAGCTTCCCGCCGCCTCCGACCCTGACCTGGTCGAACGGGCGCGCAAGGCGAAGGAGGCGCTGGGCGAGCGCGTGTTCGTGCTCGGCCACCACTACCAGCGCGACGAGGTCATCCAGTTCGCCGACGTGACCGGCGACTCCTTCAAGCTGGCCCAGCAGGCGGCCGCCCGGCCCGAGGCGGAGTTCATCGTCTTCTGCGGCGTGCACTTCATGGCCGAGTCGGCCGACATCCTGACCGGGCCGGATCAGCGTGTGGTCCTGCCGGACCTGGCGGCCGGGTGCTCGATGGCCGACATGGCCACCTTCGACCAGGTGGAGGAGTGCTGGGAGGCGCTGGAGGACGCGGGGCTGGCCGGCGACGTCGTGCCCGTCACCTACATGAACTCCAGCGCCGACATCAAGGCCTTCTGCGGACGGCACGGCGGCGTCGTCTGCACGTCCTCCAACGCCAGGCGGGCTCTGGAGTGGGCTTTCGAGCAGGGCAAGCAGGTGCTGTTCCTGCCCGACCAGCACCTCGGGCGCAACACCGCGGTGCTGGAGATGGGCATGTCGCTGGAGGACTGCGTGGTGTGGAACCCGCACCGGCCCAACGACATGGGCAAGGTCGCCGAGGCGAAGATGATCCTGTGGAAGGGCCACTGCTCGGTGCACGGGCGCTTCACCGCCGAGTCCGTGGACGACGTGCGGGCCCGCATCCCCGGCGTCAACGTGCTGGTGCACCCGGAGTGCCGCCACGAGGTGGTGCTGAAGGCCGACCAGGTGGGCTCGACCGAGTACATCATCAAGACGCTCCAGGCCGCTCCGGCCGGGTCCAGCTGGGCCATCGGCACCGAGCTGAACCTGGTCAAGCGGCTGGCCCAGATGTTCCCCGACAAGAGCGTCTCGTTCCTGGACAAGACGGTCTGCTACTGCTCCACCATGAACCGGATCGATCTGCCCCACCTGGTGTGGGCGCTGGAGTCGCTCGCCCTCGGCGAGACGGTCAACCAGATCACGGTCGACGGGGACACCGCCCACTGGGCCAAGATCGCCCTCGACCGCATGCTGGCGCTGCCGTAACGGCTCAGCCGAAGGCGTAGACGACCCGGACCGACACCGTGACGGACTGCTCACCCGGGCTGATCGAGGACTGGTCGGCCATGGCCGCCGCGGCCATCATCATCGGCCGCGGCGGGGCGTCGGCCTCCTCGCTGACGGACACGACCTGGCCGAGCGGGCGGCCCGCCAGGCCCGCGTACTGCTCCGCCTTGGCCCTGGCGTCCTTGAAGGCCCGGTCGCGCGCGTCCCTGAGCGCCGCGACCGGGTCGGAGATCTCGAAGCTCACGCCGTTGAGCCTGGCCTCCTCGCCGACCCCCGCCACGAGGTCGATGATCCGGTCGGCCTGCGACAGGTCGCGCACCACCGCCTCGACGCCCTGGGCGGCGCGGTAGGCGGAGATCTTCGGGTAGTTCTCGTACTCGGGCCCCAGCGACAGCTCGCTGGTGCGCAGGTCCTTGGCGGCCAGGCCCGCCTCGGCCAGCGTCCGCAGGAGCCGCACCGCGGCGGCCCGGACGGCGGCGAAGGCCTCACCGGCGCTCGCCTTGCGCACCTCGACGCCGGCGTTGAGCCGCATGGCGTCGGGGGCGGCCGAGACCGCGCCCTGACCGAGCACGGTGATCTGCTGGCTGTCCACGTGTACCCCCTTCGAGGCGTCCGGAGCTTCTTGATCCTAAGCGCCTAGTGTGCTCCTCGCGTGTAGAGGAAGCCCATGGCGTCGAAGTCCTTCTTCTTGGGCGCGGTGGCCAGGATCCGCTTCGTGTCGCCCTTCATGTCGACGACCACGGCCTGGTAGCCGCCGGCGTGCACGCGCCAGATCGCCACGTGGTCCTCGTCCCACCAGCCGATCAGCCGGTTGGTCTGGACCGGGATGGGCGGCCTGCTCTCGCCCTGGCCGGTGACGGGCTTGGCGCACAGGCTGCTGCCCGCCTCGTCGCAGTAGGCGAGGTAGTGGGTGCCCGAGGGCGACAGCACGTCGCTCTCGACCCACAGCGGGTGGCCGCCGTCCGGCAGGGTGCGGGTGACGGGCTTGCCTTCGAGATCGAAGAAGCGCATGTCGCCGTTCGCCCACGTGCCGACAGACTCGCCGTCGCCGTCCCAGAAGTAGTCGTAGGTGCTGGTGTCGACGTCCTTGATCTGGAAGACGCGTGGTTTGCCGGTGGCGATGTCGAGGATGGCGTAGCCGTACGGGACGCTGTCGTTGTCGGTGGCCTTGTACAGGGTGAACAGGCCCAGCCTGCCGTCCGGCGACCAGCGCGGCGCGCTCGGGTAGACGGGGGCGGCGGTCAGCTTGATCGTGCGCTTGACGCCGGTGACGTGCTCGACGATCGAGACCTGGGAGTAGCCGTCGCTGCTGTAGTCGGCGTCGGTGGCCAGGGCGCGGGCGCCGGTGGTGTTGAGCGCGTACTCGAAGTAGGCGCGGTTGAGCACGAAGCGGTCGGCGCCCGCCTTTCTGACGTAGACGCGCTTGCCGCTGTCGGCGCTGTAGGAGACCAGCTTGATCGGATCGTCCTCGTGCTCCTCGACCGTCACCACCGTTCCCGGCAGCGTGAACCGCTTGGAGGCCACCGGTGGCGGCGTGGGGTTCTGGGTGGTGGGGGCGGGCGTGGCCGGGCGCGACGTCCTGGGGGTGGCGGAGGTCGTCACCGGGCCGCCCGCCAGCCGGGTGGCCGTGACCACGCCGACGACCGCCAGCACCAGCACCGCGACGGCGGCCGCCGCGATCACCCAGCCCGTGCGCATGCCGCGCGGCACGGTGGCCGGCGCCTGACGCATGGGCCGCGAGTGCTGCGGGGGCGGCAGATGAGCAGCCGGTACGGCCGGCGGCCCCACCCACGTCCCCTGCCCGGGAGGCGGCCCTTGACCGGGCATCCCTTGACCGGGAGGCGGCCCTTTACCGGGCATCCGCTGTCCGTGCGGCATCCCCGGCGGCGGCGTCGGCTGCCCCGGCGGGACGCCCTGCCGCGGCGGCATCCCGGGACCCCGCATGCCGGTGTGCTGCGGCGTACCGGGGCCCGGCGGCGTCCCGGTGTGCGGCGGCGCCCCGGAGCCCGGCGGCGTCCCGGCGGGGCCGGTGTAGGGGCGGGCGTCCGGGGGCGCGAACGGCGCCCCACCCGGCCCCGCGGCCACGGCCGTGCCCTCGACCAGCAGGCCGGGCGGCTGCGGGCCCGAGTCGGGCCCCTGCCCGAACGGGCCGCCCGGCGCGTGCCCCAGCAGGCGCATCAGCGCGTCCCCCGCGCTCGGCCGCCGGTTCGGGTCCTTGGCCAGGCAGTCCTGGACGAGCGCGCGCAGCTGCGGATCGGCGATGCCGCTGATGTCGGGCGCCGCGTTGAGGATGCGGTTGACCATGGCGGGCAGGCTGTCGGCCCCGAAGGGCGTGTGCCCGGTGGCGGCGTACAGCATCGTCGAGGCCCACGCGTGCATGTCCGCCCGTGGGCCGGGCACCGCGTCGGTGAGCTGCTCCGGCGCCATGAACGCGGGTGTGCCGATGGCGGTGGCGGTGAGCGTGGAGGTGAGGTCGAGCGCCTTGGCGATCCCGAAGTCGATCACCCGCGGGCCGTCGGGGGCGAGCACCACGTTGGACGGCTTGAAGTCGCGGTGCACGATCCCGGCCTGGTGGATCGCGACGAGCGCGGTGACGGTGCCGATCGCCAGGCGGTGCAGCGCGGGGCCGGAGCGCGGCCCCTCCCGCTGGACGACCTCGTGGAGCGTCGGCCCGTCGATGTACTCGCTGACGATGTACGGCCGGCCGTTCAGCAGCCCGGTCTCGATCACCTGGGCGGTGCAGAAGGGCGCGACCCGGCGGGCCATGGCGACCTCGCGGACGAAACGTTCGGAGGCGTCCTCGTCCCCGGCCAGGTCGGCGCGGAGCAGCTTGACGGCGACCCTGACGCCGGCGGAGTCCTCGCCGAGGTAGACGGTGCCCTGTCCGCCCTCGCCCAGGCGGCCGGTCAGGTTGTAGGCCCCGACCCTGCCGGGGTCTCCCGCCCGCAGGGCAACGAGCTCCGGCATCCCCACCCCCACATTTGGCGACTTTCCCGGCCATTGTGGTGGGTGTCTGGCAATCTCGTCATCTCTTTGCGGGACGTACCAGCGGGAAAGGCAGCGTCTGGCGGATGGGCGCGCCGGTCAGGAGCATGACGAGCCGGTCCACGCCGAGGCCGAGCCCGCCGGTCGGCGGCATCGCGTACTCCAGCGCGGCCAGGAAGTCCTCGTCCAGCTCCATCGCCTCGGGATCGCCGCCGGCGGCCAGCGACGACTGCTCGGCCAGCCGCCGCCGCTGCTCGGCCGGGTCGGTCAGCTCGGAGTAGGCGGTGCCCAGCTCCGCCCCGAACGCCACCAGGTCCCAGCGCTCGGCCAGCCGGGGGTCGTCGCGGTGCGGGCGCGTCAGCGGCGAGACGTCGGCGGGGAAGTCGACGTAGAAGACGGGCGCGGTGGTCCGCGCCTCGACCAGCCGCTCATACAGCTCCAGGACCAGCTCCCCGCGCCGCCACTCCGGGTGGTACGGCACGCCGAGCCGGTCGCAGAGCTTCCTCAGCTCCGGCGCCCCGGTGGCCGCGCCCACCTCCTCACCGGCGGCAGCGGAGATCGCCCGGTTGACCGGGACGACCGGCCACTCGCCCGAGATGTCCGCCCCTCGCACGACCAGTCCGCCCAGCGCCGCCTGGGCCGCTTCCTGGATCAGCGAGCGGGCCAGGTCCAGCATGTCCCGGTAGTCGGCGTACGCCTGATAGGCCTCCAGCATGGTGAACTCCGGGTTGTGCTTGTACGACACCCCCTCGTTCCTGAACGTCCTGCCCAGCTCGAACACCCGCTCCACCCCGCCCACGCACAGCCGCTTGAGGTAGAGCTCGGGCGCGATCCGCAGGTACAGGTCCAGGTCGTAGGCATTGATGTGGGTGCGGAACGGGCGTGCGCTCGCCCCGCCGTGCACCGGCTGCAGGATGGGGGTCTCGACCTCCAGGAAGCCCCGCCGTACCAGGCCGTCGCGCAGGGCCCGGACGGCGGCGGCCCGTACCCGCAGCATCTCCCGCGCGGCGGGCGAGGTGATCAGGTCGAGGTGGCGGCGGCGCACGCGGGCCTCGGGGTCGGTCAGCCCGCGGTGCTTGTCGGGCAGGGGGTGCAGGCACTTGCCGGTCAGCGTCCAGTCCTGGGCCAGCACGGAGACCTCGCCCGTGCCGGAGCGCTCGACCCGCCCGCTGACCCCGACGTGGTCGCCGAGGTCCACGACGCGCCGCCAGCGCGCCAGCAGCTCCGGGTCGGTGACCATGAGCTGCCGCTCCCCCGCCCAGTCGCGCAGCGTCGCGAACAGGATGCCGCCGTGGTCACGCACCAGCATCACCCGCCCGGCCACCGCCACCGTCTCGCCGACCCGCCCGGCCTGCGCCGTCGTGTGCGTGCGCGGGAAGTTCACCGGGTACGGCTCCGCCACCAGCGCCAGCTTCCCCGCCCGGACCCCGTCCTGCTCCGGCGGCCCGGCGGAGCGCGTGGCCGCGGGCGCGACCTCGGCGGCGGTCGCTTCGAGGGCGACCGGCGTCACGGACCCGGCCGCCCGGCCCTCACCGCGCCGCAGCAGCGTGGGCAGGCTCGGACCGGCCAGGAACCCCTCGGCCACCGCCGAGGCCAGCCCGACCTTGGGCAGGTCGCGGGTGTCGGCGTAGGCGAGGAAGCGCGGCACCCACTCGGGCCGGTACTTCACGTTCGACCGGTAGAGCGACTCCAGCTGCCACCAGCGCGAGAAGAACAGCAGCAGCCGCCGCCACGCCCGCAGCACCGGGCCCGCCCCGATCCTGGCGCCCTCCTCGAAGGCGGCGCGGAAGACGGCGAAGTTGAGCGAGATCCGCTCGACGCCCAGCTCGGCCGCCCGTTCGACCAGGCCGGCGACCATGAACTCCATGAGCCCGTTGTCGGCGCCCCGGTCGCGGCGCATGAGGTCGAGCGAGAGGCCGCGCTCGCCCCACGGGACGAACGACAGGATCGCCGCCTCGTCCCCACCGGCGGTGAGCGCCTCGACGAGCACGCAGCGGCCGTCGGCCGGGTCGCCGAGCCGGCCGAGCGCCATGGAGAAGCCGCGCTCGGTCTCGGTGTCGCGCCAGGCGTCGGCCTTGGCGATGACGCTGCGCATCTCCTCGGGTGACAGCTCGGCGTGCCGGCGTACCCGCAGCGTGTATCCGGCGCGCCCGACCCGGTTGACCGCCTGCCGCACGCCGCGCATCTCGCGGCCGTCCAGGGTGAAGGCGGCCACGTGCAGGATCGCCTCGTCGCCGAGTTGCAGGATCTTGAGCCCGGCGCGGGCGTAGGCGCGGGCGCCGTCCTCGCCGGCGCCGATGGCGGCGGGCGTCCAGCCGTACTCCTCGGCCTGGCGCCGCCAGCGGGCGATGGCCGGCTCCCACGCCTCCACATCGCCGATCGGGTCGCCGCCCGCCAGGCTCACCCCGCTGACGACGCGGTAGGAGACCGCGCTCTTGCCGCTCGGCGAGAAGATCGCGGCCCGGTCGCGGCGGGTGGCGAAGTAGCCGAGCGAGTCGCGCTCGCCCGCGGCGGCCAGCAGTTCGCGGAGCCTGGCCTCGTCGCCGGGCAGCAGTTCGGCGATGGCCCACTGCGAGCGGAACAGCACCGCGAACGCCCACAGCAGCGCGATCGCGCTCAGCAGCCCGATCGTGAACGCCACCCAGGCCGGCCCGTGCCCCTCGCGGTCGAAGTCGAGCGTGATCGCGCCGCCGAGCGCCTTCTCGATCACCCACGGCAGCCGGTCCTGCCGCCGGAGCGTGCCGTGGAAGGCGCTGATCAGCGCGTACCCCACCCCGACCGAGACCAGCAGCCCGGCCACGAGCGTGAGCAGGGCCTTGCGGAAGGCGGCCCGCTGGGTCTTGGCGAAGAACTCCGCACGCGCGGCCACCAGCAGCACGAGCAGGACGAGCGTGACGCCGAGGTTGACCGCGACCCTCCAGAGCGGGTAGTCCTCGCCCGCCGCCGGCTCCAGCCAGACGATCAGCCAGTAGAGCGCCAGCAGGACCAGCGTGAAGATCAGGAAGACCAGCATCAGCCGGTACGCGGCCCGCTTGCGCCGGGCGACGGCCCCGGCCAGCAGGGCCAGGAAGACGGCGTAGGCGAGGTTGGGCTCGGCGGGGAAGACGAGGTCGTTGAAGGTGTCGGTGACCGGCCGCAGCAGCGCGCGCAGGGGCCGGACCAGCGCGATCAGCGCGCAGTAGACGGCCAGGGCGGCGAGGATCCCGGCCAGGACCTTCGGCACCCACCTCCAGCGCGTCGTCATTGGCCGGATATACCCGGCTACTTTCCGTTAAATGACCTGGTGATGGCCTCGGGAGCGTCAAGCTGGACCTGGTGCCCGGCCCGCGGCAGCCGCAGCAGGTCCGCGCCGAGCGCGTCGGCCAGCCGCTCGTGGCAGCCGTCGGTACGCCCGGCCGTGATCACCAGCGTCGGCACCCGCGGATAGGGATGCTCCCGCCGGATCAGCTCCAGCTCGGCGGCCATGTCCCGGTAGGCCAGCCACTCCCCCGCGACCGCCGCCAGCACCTTGCCCTCGCGGTAGACGCCCGCCAGGTCGGGCCCGCCACCGGCCAGCCGGTGCGCCAGCGGACCGAAGCAGCGCGCCAGCGCCGCGGCGGCCCACGTGCCGCCGAAGGCCGGCAGCCAGCGGCCCAGCGCCCTGCCGGGGGCCGAGGTGCCGCGGCCCGGCTTCGTGCGGCAGCTCGGGTCCACCAGGACCACGCGGGAGACACGCAGCGGGTGCAGGCGGGCGAAGGCCTCGGCGTGCCAGGCGGCCACGGAATGGGCGATCACCGCCACCTTCTCGGGGTGGGAGGGGGCCAGCGCGGCCAGGCGGGCGGCCTCGCCGTACAGGGTGGGCGGGGTCTGGGGGGCGGGGCTGCGGCCGAGTCCGGGACGGTCGAAGCGGATCACGCGGTGCGCGGAGGCGAGCCCGGCGGCCACGGCGTCCCAGTGGAACCAGGCGCCGCCCATCCCGGCCGCCACCAGGACGGCGGGGCCGCGGCCGTCCTCGACCACGTGCGGGCGGCTCTCGCCCCGGACGGGCTGGGGCGCGGCCAGCAGGCGCGCGGCCACGTACACCAGCCAGAGCGCGATCACCAGGACCTGGACGCGCTGGGCCACCCCGATGAGGTGGGCGGCGGTGACCGCGGCCAGCGTGAGCACGCTTGCCAGCACGTACGCCCCGGCCAGGAAGACGGCGGCGCGCGTACGCCAGCTCCTGGCCAGCTCCACCATCGCGGCCAGGGCGGCGACGGAGGCGAGCGTGCTGGTGAGCGTGTGGAGGTGGTGCGGCAGCGAGAGCGGCCCGCGCGCGCACGCGGGATCGCTGACGACCGCGCAGTCCAGCGGCAGCGCGCCGTCGGCGATCGTGAACACCCCGAACAGCGCCAAGGCCAGCCAGCCGCCCCACGCGACGGCCGCCCTGGGCGCGAGCGCGACGCCGATCACGACGGCCAGCCCGGCCAGCACGTCGGCCAGCCGGAACAGCCGCGACCAGGGCTGGTCGCGGGCGGCCAGCTCACTGAGGTAGCCCTCGGCCGAGTCGACCGCCGGGCTGGCGAACTGGCCAGGCACCCAGGCGCTGTACACCACGCCCGCGACGAAGAAGGCGCAGGCCGAGACCATGATCAGACGACGCTCCACGTCGCCATTAGATCACTCTGCGTGACAATTCCGGCGCTCCGGGGCACCGTCTCAGAGACCGGGCGCGCCCCAGACCGGGAACCAGCGCGACAGATCCTCCTCGATCGGCAGCTCACCGGCCAGCGCGCCCCTGGCCTGGAGTTCGAGCGCGTTGTCCCGGCGCTCACCCGGCCGCGGGGCGAACGGGTAGAAGGTCCCGCGCTTGTAGAGGTAGACCACGGCCATGCGGCGGCCGGCCGGGTCGGCGAAGGACACCAGCGAGCACAGCAGCGACGGGCCGAACCCGGCGCCCTCCAGCGAGGAGTTCACCGCGTGGAGTTCGGTGACCAGGTCGCTGAGGTCGGACGGAGCCCGCCGTACCAGGAGCCAGGTGTAGCCGTAGGCGTCCGTGGAGCGCTCGACGCGCTCGCCCAGCAGCGCGCGCACGTCGCTCTCCAGCGTGGCGAACGCGCCGCCCTCGGCCGCGCGGAAGCTCACCGAGCCGAGCCCGGTGGGCGCCAGCCCGGTCGCGGCCCGCAGCGTCACCGCGGCCGACGGCAGCGCGAACAGCGCGTCGAGGTTGGGTTCGGCGGCCTTCGTCCGGCCCAGGAGGGAGTCGAGCCACTTCATCGGCCCAGCTCCGCCGAGATCTTGGCCAGGTTGTCCAGGCGCTTCTGCAGCGGCGGGTGCGTGGCGAACAGGTTCGCCAGCGACTGCCCCTTCGACAGCGCCGGGGCGAAGTAGAAGGCGTTGAACGGCTCCGCCGCGCGCAGGTCGCGGGTCGGGATCCTGGCCATCTCCCCGCTCACCTTGGTCAGGGCGCTGGCCAGCGCGCTCGGCCGCTGCGTGAGCAGGGCCCCGGCGCGGTCGGCGGCCAGCTCGCGGTAGCGCGACAGGGCTCTGGTCAGCAGGAAACTGACCGCGTAGACGAGGATGGAGACGAGCAGGATGATCAGGCCGACGGGCAGGCCGCCCCGGTCGTCACGGCTGCGCCCGCCGAGGCCGGCGTAGAGGGCGAAGCGGGTCATCAGCCCGGCCACGATGCCGAGGAACGAGGCGATCGTCATCACCGCGACGTCGCGGTGGGCGACGTGCGAGAGTTCGTGGGCCAGCACTCCTTCGAGCTCCTGCGGCTCAAGGCGGCGCAGGAGGCCCGTCGTGACGCAGATCACGGCCTTCTTCTGATTGCGGCCGGTCGCGAAGGCGTTGGGCACATCGGAGTCGGCGATGGCCACGCGCGGCTTGGGCATGTCGGCCAGCGCGCACAGCCGGTCGATCAGGCCGTGGAGTTCTGGCGCCTCCTGCGGAGATACTTCCCGCCCGCCCATCGCGAACAAGGCGATCCGGTCGGACAGGAAGTACTGCGCGAACAGCATGACACCGGCGATGACCAACACGGTCAGCGCCCTCACCCCCAAAGCGATGAGAACGCCGACGAAAGCAACGTAGAGCAACCCGAGCAGGAACATCGTCACGACCATGCGGCGAGTCAGGCCGCCGTCGGACGCGAACCGCGTGCGCACGGGTTAACCAGGGATCAAGCCCTGGTCGCCCAGCATCTCCCGGACTTCCTCGATCGAGGCGTCCGCGGGGGGAAGGATCAGCTCTGACGGCTCAAGGCTGTCGTCGGAAAGCGCCTTGCCCACGTGGCGCACCTTGTCGAGCAGGGCGTGCAGCCGTACTCGGAAGTTCTCCTCGTCGTTGGCCTCGATGGCCGACTCAAGCTCGCTGTCCAGCTGGTTCAGGACGGCGATGTCGTCGGCGGAGATCTCCACCTGACCCTCGCCCATGATCCGTACGATCATGCTCCATCCCCCTGCCTGGGAAGCTGCTGGGTCTGGGGCTGCTGCTGCGGCTGGGCCTGCGGCTGAGGCTGCTGGGCCTGCTGCGGCTGCCCCTGCTCGATCGAGCCCTGCGGCGCCGGGCCCTGGCCGAGCTCGGCCTTCATGCGGGCCAGCTCGAGCTCGACGTCCATGCCGCCGCCCATGCGGTCGAGCTCGTTCTGGATGTCGTCGCCACGGGTGCCGCTGAAGTCGTCGAGCGCGCCGCTGGCCAGCAGCTCGTCGATCGCCCCCGCCCGCGCCTGCATCTGCGCGGTCTTGTCCTCGGCACGCTGGATCGCCAGGCCGACGTCGCCCATCTCCTCGGAGATGCCGGAGAAAGCCTCGTTGATGCGCGTCTGCGCCTCGGCGGCCGTGTAGGTCGCCTTGATCGTCTCCTTCTTCGTGCGGAAGGAGTCGACCTTGGCCTGCAGGCGCTGGGAGGCCGTGGTGAGCTTCTCCTCCTCGCCCTGAAGGTTGTCGTGCTGGATGCGCAGATCGGCGATCTGCGTCTGCAGACCGGAGCGACGGCTCAGCGCCTCACGCGCGAGGTCCTCACGGCCAACGGACAGCGCCTTGCGGCCCTGGTCCTCCAGCTTCCTGGATTGCTGCTCCAGTCCATTGATCTGCAGCTCGACCCGCTTACGGGAGGTGGCGACGTCGGCCACGCCCCTGCGTACCTTCTGCAGCAGCTCAAGCTGGCGCTGGTACGAATAGTCGAGGGTCTCGCGCGGATCCTCCATTTTGTCCAGGGCCTTGTTGGCCTTGGACTTGAAGATCATCGAAAGTCTCTTCATCACGCTCATGCGCGTCGGCCGTCCCCTTCTTAGGTCGTGCTGTTGGTCACCCACTGCAGCGCAGCCGCCTTGGGATTACCCTACGCATAACGCACGAGGGCGTCACTAAGTTGCAGTACAGGTAGGGTTGACGACGTGTTGCGACGCCGTTCCCAAACCTCCGTGGACGACACCCCCGTCCCCGCTGACGATCCTAAACCCCAGGGTAAGGGTCGTCCCACACCCAAGCGCCGGGATGCCGAAGGCAGAAGGCGCCAGCCGGTCTCCGCGCCGAAGGACCGCAAGGAGGCCTACCGCGCCGCGCGGGCGAAACAGGCCGCCGAGCGCGACCGTGCCAGAAAGGGCATGCTGGCCGGTGACGAGAAGTACTTCCCGGTCCGTGACCGGGGGCCCGCGCGCAAGTTCGCCCGTGACTGGGTCGACTCGCGCCGCCTGCCCAGCCAGTACTTCCTGCCGTTCTCCCTGCTCATCCTGCTGCTGACCTGGATTCCCTGGCCGGCCGGCCAGCGGGAGGTCGTCCTTTACTGGGTGATGCTGACGGGCTGGCCGATCATGATGGTCGGCGTGCTGTTCACGTCGGTGTACGTCTCCTGGAAGGTCAAGAAGGAGGCGGCGGCCAAGTTCCCGAACGAGCCCATGAAGGGCGTCGGGTTCTACGCCGCGATGCGGGCGCTGCAGATCCGCAAGCTGCGCTTCCCGCCGCCCCAGCTTCTTCCCGGCGGCAGGCCCGTCCCGCCCAAGAAGTAGGAGATCTTTTTCCGGTACGGCGGCGCGGTCAGTATTCCAGGTACTCCAGCTCCCACTGGAGTACGCCGCGCTCCGCCTTCGGCGTCCAACCGGCGACGTCACCACCGCGTTCCAGCACGTCCGCGGTGGTGCGCAGCAGGAAGGTGACGGGCGTGGGGTCCGCGTCGAGGCCGAAGCCCGCGACGTCGTCGTCCCAGCTCACGTTGTGTGACGCGGCGTCGACCACGGCCCAGCGCCCCGACCATCGGTACTGGAACGGGATCATCCGGGGAGCCTGCCACCACTCCCCTTCCACGCGGCACTGCCCGCGCCAGGTGTCGCGGATCTGCCTGATCGTCAGGTCGAGGCCGCCGGCGATCACGTCGTTGCCGCCGTTGTGGCGCAGCAGGGAGGCCCGCAGGTCGTCGGGGAAGTTCACGCCCATCTGCGACTCGGCTACCGCGATCGTGCGCGCCCGTCCCGGGCCGCCCAGCGTGCGGTAGGTGGTGGGGGCGTTCGCCTTGAGCCAGCGCTCGATCCTGCGCCATTCCCTCGTGACCTGCCGCTTCACCGCCGGGTCGATGGGCCGGACCGCCACCGGCCGCCTGGCGGGGGTGCACGTGGCAGGCCCGGCGAGCGCCTGCGGCGTGGCCTCCCCGGCTGACGGCGTGGCCTCCGCGGGGGACGGTGTCGCCTCTGCAGGGGACGGTGTCGTCTCCGCGGCGGCGGGTGTCGCGACCGGCATCACCTGCTCATGCGAGTTCGGGGTGAGCGCCCGCCCGGGTTCCTCCTGGTCCGTCCCTTCGGCCCGGTCCCGGCCCTGCGCGGGGATCAGCGCCACGGCCAGGACCACCGCGACCACCGCCGCGATGACCGCCCAGGCGAGCCACATGCCCGTCTTCTCCCGGACCTCCACCGGCCGGGGAGCGGGAGGGGGCGCCGGGCTCGGCCTCCTGGCGCGGCGGCGCAGCCGTACCCCCAGTGCGACCAGAATCGCGGCCGTCAGCGCGACCCGCACGAGCTTCAGCACGCCGGGCACCCTATCCCGAAAACTCCGCCCGGACGGCCCGGTGGCGGGGCGCCCCGCCCAGAGCACCTAAGGTCGGACGTATGGAATTCCGTCACCTCGGCCGCAGCGGTCTCCTGGTCAGCGAGATCAGCTACGGCAACTGGATCACCCACGGCTCACAGGTCGAGGAGGACGCCGCCAAGCTGTGCGTGCGGGCTGCGCTCGACGAGGGCATCACCACCTTCGACACCGCCGACGTCTACGCGGGCACGAAGGCCGAGGAGGTCCTCGGACGGGCGCTCAAGGGTGTGCGCAGGGAGTCGCTCGAGATCTTCACCAAGGTCTACTGGCCCACCGGCCCCGGGCCGAACGACCGCGGGCTGTCGCGCAAGCACATCACCGAGTCCGTCCACGGCTCGCTGCGCCGCCTGCAGACCGACTACGTCGACCTCTACCAGGCGCACCGCTTCGACAACTCGACACCGCTCGAGGAGACGCTCAAGACCTTCGACGACCTGGTACGCCAGGGCAAGGTCCTGTACGTGGGCGTCAGCGAGTGGACCGCCGGCCAGATCGCCCAGGCGTTGAGGATCGCCGACGAGATGGGCTTCGACCGGATCGTGTCGAACCAGCCGCAGTACTCGGCGCTGTGGCGGGTCATCGAGGCGGAGGTCGTGCCGCTGAGCGAGAAGGAAGGCGTCAGCCAGATCGTCTGGTCGCCGATCGCCCAGGGCGTGCTGAGCGGCAAGTACCTGCCCGGCCGCCCGCCGCCCGCGGGCTCGCGCGCCACCTCCGAGTCGGGCGCCGGGTTCATCTCCCGATTCCTTGACGACGACGTGCTCACCCGCGTGCAGGAGCTCAAGCCGATCGCCGCCGACCTGGGCCTCACCATGGCCCAGCTCGCCGTCGCCTGGGTCCTGCAGAACCCGAACGTGGCCAGCGCCATCGTCGGCGCCACCCGCCCCGAGCAGGTGCGCGACAACGTGAAGGCCGTCGGCGTCAAGCTCGACGCGGAGGTGCTGAAGCGCATCGACGACGCGCTGGGCCCGATCGTGGAGCGCGACCCGGCCAGGACGGTCAGCCCGGAGAAGCGCCCCTGACGTCTTTTGACGTCGTCCCGGCGGAAAACAAAAACCCCTTGAGTCACTCAAGGGGTTTTTCGTTACTCCGAGCGCAATGTCATTCCCGTGTATTCGACACGGTCCTCTTCCAGCAACGCAACTTGTTCGACACCGGCTTCGAGCAGCTCACGGTAGTTTTCCCCGAGCCAGGACTCGGCATCGGCCTGGCTCGGAAAGACTTCTCGCGGCAATGGGCGGTCGGTTACCTCACCACCATTTGCATTTTCATAACGCCACCGCCATGTCATGCCATACGCTCCTTTTTCCGCGGGTTCGCCGGTGCACCTTCCGACGGTTATGGAACCCTACTCCCCAGCTGGAGGTCATTCGATGCTGCGCAGAATTCGTGTTGCCGCGGGAAGTGCGGCGGCGGCACTGGCCATCCTCACCGTTCCCGCCCTCGCCACTCCGCCGGTCTCACCCGGCGATCCCGTGCCGGGGGCGCCCGATCCGAACGCCGTGCGCGTCTGGAGCGTATGGGAGAGCGACGGCACCGCCTGGCTGGCCGCCGCCCCCGCCGACGTGCCCTCCGACGGCGACGTGGCCGGCTGGCGCTTCGCCGCCTCCCCCGACGGCACCGCCGCCGAGCCGCCCGGCGGCGAACTGGCCGACTTCACCGCCGTGTGCGGGCAGCAGGCCGGCGGCGACGGCAAGCGCGTCGCCGTGCTCGTGGACTTCGGCGACGCCGACAACGACGCCTACCCGGGCGAGCGTCCCCCCGCGCCGATCCGCACCTGTGTGCGGGGCGCCACGGAGGCGACCGCCGCGCAACTGCTCGCCCAGGCCGCCAGGACGCGCGTGGACGCGCAGGGGCGGGTCGTGGCGGTCGACGACTACCCCGCGCAGGAGAAGGGCGGCACCGAGGCCTCGGCGCCCGCGGCCGCGTCCTCACCGGGCGGGCCGCCGCTGCCGCTGATCCTCGGCGGGGCCGGCGTCCTGGTCCTGCTGGCGGGCGGCGTCCTCGTCGCCACCCGCCGCCGCGCCAGGCCCGCCGCCCACGGCACCCGCTCCTGACGCCCGCTCCTGACGCCCGCGCGTCCGGCGCTAGGCTCCGGACGGTGAAGATCGTGCTCTCCGGTACGGCGGGGCCGCGCGGCCGCCCGGAACCCGGCTGCCCGTGCGCCTCCTGCCTGACCCTGCCCGGCGGCCGGCGGCGGCCCGCCGAGGTGCTCGTGGACGGACGGCCCCTGTCGCCGGGCTCGCACGTGCTCGGAGGGGTGCGGCTGCTGTACGAGCCGGACGCCGCTCTGGCGTGCGGTGAGCCGGGCGGGCCGTACGACGTGGTGCTGCTCGATCTGCTCGGACGGCCGGAGCGGCTCGGGGAGCTGCGCCGGGCCGGGATGGTCGCCGAGCGCGCGCAGGTCGTGGCCGTGGGGCTTGATCACCGGGTCCGCTCGGAGGAGGAGCTGGGCAGGCGGCTGGAGTTGTGGGGGGCGCGGGCCGTACCGGATGGAACGGTCCTTGACCTGCCCGGCCCCGCGCGGGTCCCGCACCCGCGCAGGACGCTGCTGCTGGGCGGGTCGCGGTCGGGCAAGTCGGCCGAGGCCGAGCTGCGGCTGGCGGCCGAGCCGCACGTGACGTACGTGGCGACCGGGCCGTCGGGGGCCGGTGACGGCGAGTGGGCGGCGCGGGTGCGCGCGCACCGGGAGCGGCGGCCCGCGCACTGGGAGACCGCCGAGACCACGGACCTGGCCGGGACCGTCGCGGCGGCCACCACGCCGCTGCTGGTGGACGGGCTGGGGACGTGGGTGGCGGCGGTGTTCGACGAGCACGGGGCCTGGGAGGGTCCGCGTGAGCCCGTCTGGCGGCGCTGCGACGAGCTGGTCGAGGCGTGGCGGCGGACGCCGGTCGCGATCGTGGCCGTCTCGGACGAGGTGGGCCTGGGCGTGGTGCCGTCGACCGCGAGCGGGCGGGCCTTCCGCGACGTCCTGGGCAAGCTCAACGAACGGCTGGCGGCCGAGTCCGAGTACGTGGCGCTGGTGGTCGCCGGGCGGCTGCTGCCCCTGTGATCACGGGAGGCGGGCCAGCTCGCCGGCGGTCAGCACGAGATCGGCGGCGGCGGCCGAGTCCCCGATGGAGGCGGGCCTGGTGGCGCCGGGGATGGGGATCACGTTCGGCGCGAGCGCGAGGTGCCACGCCAGGCAGACCCGTTGCGGGCTGACCCCGCGCTCGGCTGCGACCTCGTGGAAGGCGCCGGGCCCCGGGACGGCGGCCCCGGCCGCGCTGGAGCCCGGGGCGGCGGTTCCGGCGTCCAGGGCGCTGGGGGAGATGCCGCCAAGCGGGCTCCAGGGCAGGAACGCGATGCCCAGCTCCGCGCACAGCCGCAGCTCCCCGATCCCCTCCGGCGCCGCGGGCGAGAAGCGGTTCTGCACCGAGGCCAGCCGCCCTCCGAGGATGGCGGCGGCCTGCCGGATCTGGCCGGTGTCCACGTTGGAGATCCCGGCCATGCGGATCTTCCCCTCGTCCAGCAGGTCGCGCAGCGCCCCGACGGACTCCGCGAACGGCACCGCCGGGTCGGGCTTGTGCAGCTGGTAGAGGCCGATCGCCTCGGCACCCAGGCGCCGCAACGACGCCTCGCAGGCCCGGCGCAGGTGGCGGGGGTCGCCGTCGACGGTCCACGAGCCGTCTCCCGGACGCCCGCGCCCGCCCTTGGTGGCCACGAGCACGTCGGCGGGCCCGTAGGCGGCCAGGGCCCGCGCGAGGAGCCGCTCGTTGTGCCCGGTCTCGTGCGCGTGCCAGTGGTAGGAGTCGGCGGTGTCGATGAGCGTGACCCCGGCGTCCAGCGCCGCGTGGACGGTGGCCAGCGCCCGCCCCTCCTCCGGCCGGCCCTCGACGGACAACGGCATCGCCCCGAACCCCACCGCTCCGACCTTGACGGCTCCGATCAGACGCATGCGCGTGCCTCCTCCACGACGCCGGGCAGCCAGTCGCCGACGTTCGAGAACGTGAAGCCAAGCGCCGTGGCCCGGCCGTTGTCCATGGTGTAGTCGCGCTCGAAGGAGTACGGCGACTCCCCGCGCGTGTAGAGCGGCCGCCCGATCGCCTCGCACAGCCGCCTGACGTCGAGCGTGCCGTGGGAGCAGGCGTTGACCGGCCCGCCGAAGTCGCCGAGCGCGGCCCAGGCCAGGAAGGCGGCGATCTCACGCTCCTCGATGAAGGAGGCGGGACGCGGATCGGCGCAGATCCCGACGGGAAGCCCCGCGTCGACCCGCCGGACGTAGTGCTCGAGCCGCCCGGTGAAGTCGTCTCCGCCGAGCACGTGGGCGGTCCGCACGGACGCGAACACGTACTCCGCCGGCCGCGCCAGCAACGCCTCGGCCAGCCGCTTCTCCGCGCCATAGGGACGTTCCCCGCTGCGGAGCAGGTCCTTGTGGACGATCTCGGCCGTCAGGTCGAGCGCGTCCTCCCGGTACGGCCCGCCGCCGCCGAGATCGGCGTAGACCTCGACCGTGGAGGTCATCACGTACCGCCGGGTCCTGCCCTCGAAGACCCGGCGGGCGACGGCGGCGTGCCCCGGGGTGTAGCAGACCTGGTCGACGACGACGTCGAAGGTACGGCCGGCCAGCGCCAGCCGCATGGCCTCCTCGTCACCCCGGTCGGCGCGCAGGTGGGTGACCCCCTCGGGCGGCGCGGACGAGCCCCGGTTGACGACGGTGACGCGAGCTCCGTGGTCGCGCAGGTTCTCGACCAGCCGCCGGCCGAAGTAGCGGCTGCCGCCGATGACGCAGATCTCGTTCATGCGGCCAGCATGCCGACCGTATAGTCGACAGTGGTAGTGACGACCTACTCAATCGGTCATTAGGAGAACTGTTGATCGACGTTCACCGGCTGAGCATCCTGCGCGAGGTGGCCAAGCACGGCAGCTTCAACCGCGCCGCCGGCGCCCTGCGCTTCACGCCGTCGGCGGTCTCCCAGCAGATCGCCGCGCTCGAACGCGGGCTCGGCGTCGCCGTGGTCCAGCGCAGCACCCGGGGAGTGACGCTGACCGAACCCGGCCGCATGCTCGTGGAGGCGGCCGACGCCATCGCCGCCGAGCTGAGCGACGCCCAGGAGCGCATCGACCGCCTGTCGGCCGAGCGGGCCCAGCTGACCGTGGCCGCGTTCACCAGCGGCGGCCGGGCGGTGCTGCCCAAGGCGCTGGCCACGTTCGTGGCCGAACATCCCGAGGTGGAGCTCACCATCCTCGAACGCGAGCCCGAGGACTCGCTCCCGCTGGTCCGCGCGGGCCGGGCCGATCTGGCGCTCGGCTACCACTTCGACGGCCTGCCGCCCGCCCGGCCCGGCGACCGCTCGGGACTCGACTGGACGCCGCTGGCACGCGATCCCCTGCGCGTGGTCCTGCCGCGCGGGCACCGTCTGGCCGGGCGGGAGCGGGTGGCCCTGGGCGAGCTGAGCGGGGAGCGCTGGGTGCTCGGCTGCATCAAGACCATGGATCTGCTGCGGCAGTACGCGGCGCTGGCCGGGTTCGAGCTGCGGGTCTCGTGCAGCGCCACCGACTATTTCTTCGCGCAGTCGCTCGTGTCGGCGGGCGTCGGGGTGGCGCTCGTCCCGGAGATCGCCCTGCACGGCGCTTCCGATCTGGTCGCGCTCGCGCTGGAGGCGCCCAGCCCGTCGCGGTTCATCGGGGTGGCCACCTCCCGGCGGCGGGGCGGGGCGGCGCGGCCGTACGTGGACAGGCTGACCGAGCTGCTGCTGTCAGGGGCGGACGGCGCGGGCGTACCAGCGGCCGTCGAGGCGGTCGGCGTGTAGCGGGCGGCCGAAGCAGTCCGAGAGGTTGTCCGGGGTCAGGACCGCGTCGACGGGGCCGGCGGCGAGGACGCGGGCGTCCTTCATGAGCATCGCGTGCGTGGTCGTGGCCGGCACCTCCTCCAGGTGGTGGGTGACCGTGACCGT
The DNA here is from genome assembly GCF_044457485.1 of Nonomuraea sp. NPDC050540. Taxonomy (NCBI): domain Bacteria; kingdom Bacillati; phylum Actinomycetota; class Actinomycetes; order Streptosporangiales; family Streptosporangiaceae; genus Nonomuraea; species Nonomuraea sp. NPDC050540. Next base: position 213,232 of record NZ_JBITHA010000003.1, on the reverse strand, counting down.
GGTGAGGACGGGGCGGGTGGCGGCCAGGTCCTCGATCGCGGAGATGAGGTCCTCGCGGGCGGGCAGGTCGAGGCCGGCGGCCGGCTCGTCGAGCAGCAGGACGGCCGGGTCGGCCATGAGCGCCCTGGCGATGCGCACCCGCGCCCGCTCCCCCTGCGAGCAGACGCGGAACTCCCGGTCGGCCAGGTCCTTGCAGCCGAGGTCGGCCAGCAGGCGCAGGGCGCGATCGCGCTCGGCCTCGCCCAGTTTGTCCCACAGCGGAACGCTGGTTCCGGTGTGCCCGGTGAGGACCACGGTGAGCGCGGTGGCGTCCTCGTCCTCCATCAGGCTCTCGTCGACGAGCCGCTGGCTGGCGGCGACGAGGCCGATGTGGCGGCGCAGCTCGCGCAGGTCCACCCGGCCGAGGCGGTGGCCGAGCACGTGGACCGACCCCTCGGTCGGGTGGCGTACGGCCGAGGCCAGCGACAGCAGGGTGGTCTTCCCCGCGCCGTTGGGGCCGAGCACCACCCAGTGCTCGCCGAATTCGACCCGCCAGTCGATCGAGGACAGCAGAGTCTTGCCGACGACACGGACACCGACACCTTCGAGTTCCAGCACGTGCATCCGGCCACGATAACGTCCTCAATCATGCTAAGTGACAAGGTCCGCCAACTGATCACCTACGACGCGCGGCGGCGGATGGCCGTTGCGGACCATCCGAAACTCCGCGCGCTGGTGGAGCGGGCCCCGTCCGGCGAGGCCGCCGATCACGGGTCACTGCGGGCGCTGGGTGTGGCGCTGCTGGCGCTGGGCGAGTACGAGCGGGCGGCCGGGCACCTGCGGCGCGCGGTGGAGCTGGCCGGGTCGCCCCGCCAGGTGATCGCCGCCCGGGTCGACCTCGCCGAGGTGTACCGGCACGAAGGCGACCTGCCGGGCTCGGAGCTGATCTGCCGGATGGCGCTGGAGCTGGCCAGGGCGCAGGCGCCCGAGATGGCCGCCCTGCCGCTGCTGCGCCTGGGCTGGACCCTGGCCGGGCAGGGGCGCCCCGAGGCGGCCAGGCAGGCGCTTGGCGAGGCGCTGGAGCTCCGCCGGAAGTTCGGCCGCGCGCCGGAGCCGGGCCGGGAACCCGGCCATGCGCCGGAAGCGGGCCCGGGGTCCTGCGAGATGCCGGAGGCGGAGCTGTTCGCGGAGGTGGACGCGGAGGTGGACGTGGAGGGGCTCGCGGCGCCGCTGCCGCCTTCCGTCTCCGCGCTCCTGGGCGCGGAGCCCGAGTGGGACCTCGACCACGACGGCGCCAGCGGGTCGCTGGCGCGGGCGGGCTCGTACTTCGTCCGCCGGGGGCCGGAGGCGGTGGCCGAGCACGCGCGGCTCGTGTGGCTGCGGGAGCGGGCGGGGGTGGCGGAGGTGGCGGCGTTCGAGGGCGACGTGCTGGTCACCGGCGACACCGGGGTGGAGACGCTGGCCGCCGCCGAGGGAACGGACGATCCGGGCGTCGGCGCGGCCATGGGCAGGGCCTTGCGGGCGCTGCATGCCGTACCCGTGACGGACTGTCCTTTCGACGGGCGGCTGGACGTGCTGCTCGCCCAGGCGTGGCGCAACGTCGTCGAGGGGCGGGTGGACGCGGGCGACTTCGACGACGACAACCTCGGCCGCACGCCCACGCAGGTCTACGAGCGGCTGCTCGCCGAGCGGCCGGAGGGGGAGGATCTGGTCGTGGCCCACGGCGACTTCACCCCGTCCAACGTGATGGCGAACGGCGTGCTCATCGACCTGGCGCGGCTGGGCGTGGCCGACCGCCACCGGGACCTGGCCATCGCGCTGCGGGACCTGAGCGGCGATTTCGGTCCGGCGGCCGTGGCCGCCTTCCTGTCCGCCTATGGGCCGCAGGCGCCCGACGAGGCCAAGCTGGCCTACTACCGGCTGATCGACGAGTTGTTCTGACCGTGGACGGGCTGAGGTTCGCGATCGGCACGCTGTCGGTCTTCCCGGTGCGGGTCTCCCGGGTGGACCGGGAGGTGGCCGGGCGGGCGATGGCGCTGGCGCCCCTGGCCGGGCTGGCCCTGGGCGTGGTGGCGGCGGTGCCGTTGCTGCTGCCGCTGGTGTCGCCGGGGCCGCCGCTCCTGGCCGCCGCGCTGTCGCTGGGGCTGCTCGCCGTTCTCACCCGGGGCCTGCACCTGGACGGCCTGGCCGACCTCGCCGACGGGCTGGGCAGCGGCAAGCCCGCGCCCCAGGCCCTCGACATCATGAAAAAGTCGGACATCGGGCCCTTTGGGGTGGTGACGCTGGTCCTCACCCTGCTCATCCAGGCCGCCGCCCTGTCCGGCCTGCCCGCGTGGCTGGGGGCGGCGTCCCTGGTCACGGCCTGCTCCACAGGACGGCTGGCGCTCACGTGGGCCTGCCGGGCGGGCGTCCCCGCCGCCCGCCCCGACGGCCTGGGCGCCATGGTCGCCGCCACGGTACGGCCCGCCGCCCGCTGGACCGCCACCCTCGCCACCCTGGCCCTGGCCCTCGTCCTGTCGCTGCCCCTCATGACCGGCATCTCGCAAAGCCCCCTGCCGGTCGCGGTGGTGCTGCCCTCGGCCGTGGTGGCGGGGCTGGCGGCGGCCATGGCCCTGCTCGGGCACGCGAGGCGGCGGCTGGGCGGGATCACCGGGGACGTTCTCGGCGCCCTGGTGGAAACGGCCACCACCGCCGCCCTGATCACCTGCGCCCTGCTCGCCTGAGGGCGGCCACGGCCCACCTCGAACCGACGCACTCGCCCTTGCCCAGACCGGGCCGGGGTCAGGCGGCGGCCGGTTCGGCGGGCCGTACCGGAGAGAGCTTGAGGAGGGCCACGCCCAGCAGGGCGAGGACCACCCAGCCCACGAGACCGGTGACGCCGATGACGGCCGGGTTGGGCGGGGCGGCGGCGTCGCCCAGCAGGAGGGACGTGCCCGCGATGCCGTTGAGCGCGCCGTGCGCCACCACGGCGGGCCACACGCTGCCGGTGCGCAGGCGCAGCCAGCCCATCGCGACCCCGAGCAGGACGCAGGTGACGACGAAGTACGGCCCCGCCCACGGACCCAGAGCCGGGTAGTTGTAGCCGAGCAGGGTGAGAGGGAAGTGCCACACGCCCCAGATCACCCCGGACAGCAGCAATCCGCCCAGCACCCCGCGCGCGGCCACCAGGCGCGGCAGCAGCCATCCCCGCCAGCCCAGTTCCTCGCCGAGGACGGGCAGCGCGTTGAGCAGCGGCGTGGCCACCACGGCGAACACGATCTGCGCGATCAGCACGCCGCTCGCGTCGGCGGGCACCGCGACGCCCGCCGCCTCCATGCCCTGCCTGAACAGGCTGAGCCCGCCCAGGTCCAGCGAGACCAGCCCCAGCGCCGCGCTCAGGGCGAGGCAGAGCGCGACCACCAGCGGCGTGCCGATCCAGGCGGCGGCCAGGAGCAGGAGCGTGCGGCGGCGATCGGGACCGAACGTGAGGCCGTTCTCGCGCGCCCAGTCACGGAACGGCGTGCGGGTCCTGGCCCACACCGCCAGCACGCCCAGAGCCGGCGTGAACATGAGCGCCGTGGCGCAGATCATGAACGCGGGAGAGGCCAGCCCGTCGCCGAGCCACAGCGGCAGGCAGAACGCCCACGCCAGCCCGAACGTGACCACCAGGAAGAGCGCCATCACGCCACCTTCTCCTCGATCAGGGCGTTGATCAGCGAGGCGCCGCGCCGGGCGTCGTCGACGCTGATGAGCAGCTGGCCGCCGGAGTGGTAGCGCAGGACGAGGCAGTCGCCGCCGCGCAGCATGATCGCGGCCATGCCGGGCACCCCGCGGATGCCCCAGCCGCCGACCTGGCTCGGGTAGCGGACCTCGGACCACGCCTTCTCGATCTTCGACAGCCGGATCCGCCGCACCGGCCAGCCGAACGGGCCGAAGCCGAGCGCCAGCCCGTCGTCGGTGACCCGCACGATGGCGGCGCTGGTGAACAGGCCGGACACGAACACCACCGCGCCGGCGAACAGCAGCGAACTCCACACCGGGGTCGGGGTGGCGCCGATGAAGGCCACGCCGGAGGCCGCGATGAACACCGCTCCGCCCGCCACGGTCAGGGCCAGCAGCCAGGGGTTGCCGACCCGGCTCACCCACACCGAGCGCTGGCCGGCGCGCAGGCGCAGCTTGGGCGGCGCCTCACCGGCGGGGGGCGGCTGGTCGTGCTCGCCCCTGCCGAGGAGGCCCGCGGCCAGCCCGCCGCTCACGGCCGCCACGGTGACGGCCAGCACGACCCAGCCCGGCAGCTCGGCCTCGGTCCAGACGGGACGGCCGAGGTTGGCGTAGACGGTGGTCAGCGTGATGCCCACGGCGAACAGGCCGACTCCGACCAGGAAGCCCCACCAGTAGCCGCGGCTGAGGCGGCGGCGCAGCATCCGGCCGTGTACGGCCATGCCCAGCATCACCGCCCACGTCACCACCCACGGCACGACGGCCATCAGCATGAACTGGGTGAACGACGAGGACCGGTCGGCCCTGTCGGACCAGTGGGTGGCGAGCGGATCGGGCAGGCGATCCTGGAAGGAGAGGGGCACCGTGACGAGCACAGCGGTGATGATCAGTCCCCACACTGCGCCGAAGATCCGGGTTGTCATGGCAGTTCCTCCAAAATCGCGATGAGGTCGTCACGGCGGTAGCCGTACCGTCGGGCCTCTTCCAGCAGTTCGCGGGCGCGCTGCACGAGCAGCGCCCGGCCGTCCGCCTGGCCGGCCACGCTGACCCCGCGCCCTCTCCTGAACTCCAGCAACCCCTCGTCGCGCAGGTCGCGCAGGGCGCGCAGCACGGTGTTGGCGTTGATGCCGAGCACGTCGGCCAGGTCGCGGGCGGACGGCAGCCGGTCGCCGGGGGCGTAGGAGCCGTCGCCGATGGCGCGCCTGATCGCGCCGGCCACCTGCTCGTGCAGGGGGCGGGCGTCGTTGAGGTCGAGAGTGAGCAACATGGTGCTAATGACACTAGCACCATTCATTCGATGATGCCCACCTGCGATTCATGGGATGAACCCCTGTTTGTGGGTACACTGAAAGCGCGGATAGCATCGGTTTACGTGACCACTGTGCGGCTGAACTCAGCAGATCCCGTCTCGTTCGACACCGACGCACTGATCGTCGGTTTCCACCCCGGCGCTGAGGGCCCGCGCCCCGTCGCCGAAGGGCTCGACGCCGCGTTCGGCGGGAAGCTGGCCGCCTCGCTCACCGCGGTGGGCTTCACCGGCAAGGCCGGCGAACTGGCCAAGATCCCGGCGTTCGGCGCCATCACCGCGCCGCTCCTGGTCGCCATCGGGCTGGGCGAGGACCCCGACGCCGAAGCGCTGCGGCGGGCGGCCGGCGCCGCCGTACGGTCGCTGGCCGGAACCACGCGCGCCGCGCTCGCGCTCGGCGGCGAGCCCGAGGCCGTCGCGCTCGGCGGGCTCCTGGGCGCCTACTCCTTCGCCCGCTACCGCACCGACGGCGAGCAGAAGAACCCGGTCGCCGAGCTGACCGTGCTGGCCGCCGAGACCGCGGGCGCCGCCGAGCGCGCCGGCGTCCTGGCCGAGTCCGTCACGCTGGTGCGCGACCTGGTCAACACCCCGCCCTCCGACCTGTTCCCCGCGCGCTTCGCCGAGATCGCCGAGGAGGAGGGCGGCAAGGCCGGGCTGAACGTCGAGGTGCTCGACGAGGTCCAGCTCAAGAACGGCGGCTTCGGCGGCCTCGTCGCCGTCGGCCAGGGCTCGGTCAACCCGCCCCGCCTGGTACGCCTGTCCTACAGCCACGCCGACGCCGCCAAGACGCTGGCCTTCGTCGGCAAGGGCATCACGTTCGACACCGGCGGGCTCAACCTCAAGCCGTCCGCCTCCATGGACTGGATGAAATCCGACATGGGCGGCGCGGGCGCGGTCCTCGGCGCCCTGCTCGGCATCGCCAAGCTGGGCCTCAAGGTCAACGCGGTCGGCTACCTCTGCCTCGCCGAGAACATGCCGAGCGGCACCGCCCAGCGCCCCTCCGACATCATCCACAGCTACAGCGGCAAGACCGTCGAGGTGCTCGACACCGACGCCGAGGGCCGCCTGGTCCTCATGGACGGCATCGCCCGCGCCGCCGAGGACGAGCCCGACCTCATCGTGGACGTGGCCACGCTGACCGGCGCCCAGATCGTCGCGCTCGGCTGGCGCACCGCCGGCGTCATGGCCAACGACGACGACCTGCGCGAACTGGTCGTCGACGTGGCCGGCTCCGTCGGCGAGGGCGCCTGGGGCATGCCGCTGCCGGAGGAACTGCGCAAGGGCCTCGACTCCCCCATCGCCGACATCGCCAACCTCCAGCCGGAGCGCTGGGGCAGCATGCTGGCCGCGGGAATCTTCCTGAAGGAGTTCGTGCCCGACGGTGTCAAGTGGGCGCACATCGACATGGCCGGACCCGCCTTCAACAAGGGCGAGCCGCACGGTTACACCCCCAAGGGCGGGACCGGCGCCATCACCCGGACCCTCATCGGACTCGCAGAGCGGCACGCGAGCGCCTGAAACAAATGAAAAGATGACGGCATCACGATCCCGACAAGGAGCCTTCCTGTGGCCTACGACATCGTCGTCCTAGGTGGCGGCAGCGGCGGTTACGCCTGCGCGCTCCGGGCGGCCGAGTTGGGCAAGTCGGTCGCCCTGATCGAACGAGACAAGATCGGCGGCACCTGCCTGCACCGGGGTTGCATCCCCACCAAGGCCCTCCTGCACTCCGCGGAGGTCGCCGACGAGACCCGCGAGAGCGAGTCCTTCGGCGTCAAGGCGCGCTTCGAGGGCATCGACGTGCCCGGCGTCCACGCCTTCAAAGACAAGATCGTCACGCGTGCCTGGAAGGGCGTGCAGGGCCTGCTGAAGTCGGCCGGTGTGACGGTCGTCGAGGGCGAAGGGCGCCTGGCCGGCGCCAACAGCGTCCAGGTCGGCTCCGAGGTCTACGAGGGCCGCGCCGTCGTACTCGCCACGGGGTCGGCGCCCAAGTCGCTGCCCGGTCTGCGGATCGACGGCGAGCGCGTCATCACGAGCGAGCACACACTGACGATGGAGCGCGTGCCGAGCTCGATCGTCGTGCTGGGCGGCGGCGTCATCGGCGTCGAGCTGGCCAGCGTCTACCGCTCGTTCGGCGCCGAGGTGACCATCGTCGAGGCGCTGCCGCACCTGCTGCCGGCCGAGGAGGAGTCCAGCTCCAAGCTGCTGGAGCGAGCCTTCCGCCGCCGCGGCATCAAGTACGAGCTCGGCGTCTTCTTCGACGGCGTCAAGACCACCGACACCGGCGTGGTGGTGACGCTCGCCAACGGCAAGACCCTCGACGCCGAGCAACTGCTCGTGGCCGTCGGCCGCGGCGCCGTCTCGGCCGGCATGGGCTTCGAGGAGCAGGGCGTCCAGATCGAACGCGGCGCCGTCGTGGTCGACCAGCACTGCCAGACCTCCGTCCCCGGCGTCTACGCCATCGGCGACCTGATCGACACCCCGCAGCTGGCCCACGCGGGCTTCGCCGAGGGCATCCTGGTGGCCGAGCACATCGCCGGGCTCAACCCGCCGCCCATCGACTACGCGGGCGTGCCGCGGATCACCTACTCCGACCCCGAGGTCGCCTCCGTCGGCATCACCTCCAAGCAGGCCGCCGACCGGGGCATCGAGACCGTCGAGCAGGTCTACGACCTCGCGGGCAACCCCAAGAGCCAGATCCTCGGCACCTCCGGGGCGGTCAAGGTGATCGCCCAGAAGGACGGGCCGGTCGTGGGCGTCCACATGGTCGGGCGCCGCATCGGCGAACTCGTCACCGAAGCTCAGCTCATCTACAACTGGGAGGCGCTGCCAGCAGAGGTCGCCCAGCTCATCCACGCGCATCCCACCCAGTCAGAAGCCATGGGCGAGGCGATGCTGGCACTGGCCGGCAAGCCCCTGCACGTCCACAACTAAGAACTCGAGGAAGACATACCCATGCCGGTCTCCGTACAGATGCCCCAGCTCGGCGAGAGCGTCACCGAGGGCACGGTAACCCGTTGGCTGAAGAAGGAGGGCGAGCGCGTCGAGGCTGACGAGCCGCTCCTCGAAGTGTCGACCGACAAGGTCGACACCGAGATCCCGTCGCCGTCCGCGGGCGTCATCACCAAGATCGTCGTGGCTGAGGACGAGACCGTCGAGGTCGGGGCCGAGCTGGCGATCATCGACGAGAACGGCCAGGCGGGCGCCCCGGCGGCCCCGGCCGAGGAGGCCCCCGCGCCGCAGCCGGAGCCGGCCCCCGCCTCTTCGATCCCGCAGCCCGAGCCCGCCCCGGCCCCCGCCCAGGCGCCCGCCGCCCAGGCTCCGGCCGCCCCGGCCCCCGCCCCGGCCCCCGCCCCGGCCGCTCCGGCCCCTGCTCCGGCGCAGCCCGCCGCTCCGGCGCCCGCGCAGGCCCAGGCTCCGCTGCCGTCGTCGGGTGAGAGCCCGTACGTGACGCCGCTGGTGCGCAAGCTGGCCAACGAGCACGGCGTCGACCTGGAGGCGATCTCGGGCACCGGTGTGGGTGGCCGCATCCGCAAGCAGGACGTGCTGGAGGCCGCCAAGTCCCAGCGCGAGGCCGCCGCCCCCGCTCCCGCCGCACCGGCGCAGCCCGCGGCTCCCGCCGCTGCCGCCCCGGCCGCTGCCGCCGCTCCGGCCGCGCAGGCTCCGGCTCCGGTCAGCGCCTCGCCCGAGCCGGTCGAGGTGGACACGACGCTGCGGGGCCGTACCGAGAAGATGACGCGGTTGCGTCAGACGATCGCCAAGCGCATGGTGGAGTCGCTGCAGACGGCGGCGCAGCTCACCTCGGTCGTCGAGGTGGACGTCACGAAGATCGCCCGCCTGCGGGCCAAGGCGAAGGACGACTTCCTGCGCCGCGAGGGCGTGAAGCTGACCTTCACCCCGTTCTTCGCGATGGCCACGGTCGAGGCGCTCAAGCAGCACCCGAAGCTCAACGCCACGATCAACAACGAGACCAACGAGGTGACCTACTTCGACGTCGAGAACCTCGGCGTCGCGGTGGACACCGAGCGCGGCCTGCTGGCCGCCGTCGTCAAGAACGCCGGCGACCTCAACCTGGCCGGGCTGGCCCGCAAGGTCACCGACCTCGCCGAGCGCACCCGCAACAACCAGGTGACGCCCGACGAGATCACCGGCGGCACCTTCACGCTCACGAACACCGGCAGCCGCGGCGCCCTGTTCGACACGCCGATCCTCAACCAGCCGCAGGTCGGCATGCTGGGCACCGGCGCGGTCGTCAAGCGTCCCGTGGTGGTGGACACGCCTGAGGGCGAGGTCATCGCGGTGCGTTCGATGGTGTACCTGGCGCTCACCTACGACCACCGCCTGGTCGACGGCGCGGACGCGGCCCGCTTCCTGACGACGATCAAGCGTCGCCTCGAAGAAGGCCGCTTCGAGGCCCAGCTGGGCCTGGCCTAGTTTTTCGCCCCCAGGGCCGTCCGACGGATCGTCGGACGGCCCTGTGCGTTTTCTCAGTGCGGTCCTTTCCGGCGGCCTATCGGTTACGGCAGGCCAAGCGGGCCACCGACCGCCGCCGTGGGCGGGCGGCCTCTTCCGAGCGGCCGGCAGCCGGACGGGGTTCCCGCCGCCACAAGGCACGATGGGCCGGGCACCATGGCCCGGCTCAGGACCGCACAAGGGCGCCGAGCCCCGCCCGTCCGCCCCGCGCGCCATGGCCTGTGTGCCGTGTGATTGGAGGGCAGGGCGTGGTTGTTGTTTGGGGTGCGTGTCTCGGTTTCCCCGGGGTTGCCTGACCGGCTTGCTGGGTGGGTGGAGCGTAGGGTGGGGGCATGGTGATCACCGTGACCGGGGGTTCTGGGCTGCTTGGGCCGGCGTTGATGGCGGCGCTTCGGGAGCGTGGGCACGAGGTGCGGCAGCTGGTGCGGCGGCCGGTGCGGGCCGATCATGAGTCCTTCTGGGATCCGGGTGCGGGGGTTGTTGATCCGGGTGTGCTTGAAGGGGTTGCCGCGGTTGTGCACCTGGCCGGGGCTTCGATCGCCGGGAAGCGGTGGAGCGGGCCGTACAAGAGGCTGCTGGTGGAGAGCCGGGTTCGTAGCACGGCCACGCTCGTCGATGCGATCGGGAGGCTCTCGGCGCCGCCCGAGGTGCTGGTGTCCGCCTCCGGGGTGGACTTCTACGGGGATACCGGGGATCGGGTCATCGATGAGGGTGCGCCGCTCGGGCGTGGGTTCCTTGCCCGGCTGTGTGAGGCCTGGGAAGGGACGGCCCGGGACGCGCCGGTGCGGAACGTGCAGCTTCGGACGGGGCTGGTGCTGAGCGGGAAGGGCGGGGCGCTCGGGCCGATGTTGCCGATCTTCCGGATGGGGCTCGGGGCGCCGCTGGGCTCGGGGCGGCAGTACTGGTCGTGGATTGCCGTGGAGGATTGGGTAGGTTCCGTGCTCCATGTCCTGGAAAATCGCGAAATCTCGGGACCAGTGAATCTTGTGGGGCCTTCTCCCCTGACCAACGCGGAGTTCACGAAAACTCTCGGGCGGGCGCTTCGGCGGCCGACCATGCCGATCGGGGTGCCGGGGTTCGCGCTGGAGCTGGGGCTGGGCGAATTCGCCAAGGAAGCGCTGCTCCCGAGCCATCGCATCGTGCCGAAGAAGCTGGTGGACAGCGGCTACGGCTTCATCCATACGCGTCTCGATCAGGCACTGGCCGCCGTAATCTAGTCTGTCCGACACGATGTGGGGGAGCACAGTCATGACCAGAACCGGCCAGTCACACATCCTTGCCATCGGTGGTGGATCGTTCCGCCCGACGCGGCGCCACGGCTTTCTCCAAGCCAGCCCGCTGCTGCGCTACGGACTCGACCTCACCGGGCAGGACCGTCCCAAGCTGGGTCTCCTCGCCACGGCGATGGGCGATGACGCCGACTGGTTGCTGAAGATGTACGGCGCCTTCTCCCAGTGGGACGTCGAGGTGAGCCACCTGACGGTGTTTCCCATGCCCAATCTGGAGGATCCGCGGGCCTGGATGCTCGACCAGGACATGATCTACGTCAGCGGCGGCAGCGTGGCCAACCTGATGGCGTTGTGGCGGCTGCACGGCTACGACGAGATGCTGGAGGAGGCCTGGCAGTCCGGCGTGGTGCTGTCCGGGCAGAGCGCGGGCGCGCTGTGCTGGCACGTGGGCGGCAACACCGACTCGTTCGGCCCCGACCTGCACGTATGGGCGGAGGGCATGGGCCTGCTCCCCTACTCGTGCGGCGTGCACTACAACTCCGAGCCGCAGCGCCGCGAGATGCTGCAGGCCTCGGTGGCGGGCGGCGAGCTGCCCGGCGGGTACGCCGCCGACGAGGGCGTCGGCCTGCATTACGTGGGCACCGAGTTCATCCAGGCGGTCACCGTCGACCCCAGGGGCTACGCCTACCGCCTGGAGCACGACGGCGACGCCGGCGTGAAGGAGTTCAGGATCGAGCCCCGGCTGCTGACGTCCTGAATTACCCTTCATAGGTGAGGGAACGGCACAATGGACACATGCGCCACGCCTTGGCCATTGTGCGGCTCGGTGTCGATGTCCCCTACGAGCAGGCCTGGAACCTCCAGCGCTGGGTGCACGAGAAGCATCTCGCCGGAGAGCTGGGCGACACCGCCCTGATCCTGGAGCACGCGCCCGTCTACACCGCGGGCAAGCGCACCGCCCCGCACCAGCGCCCCGCCGACGGCACCCCGGTCATCGACGTCGACCGGGGTGGCCGGATCACCTGGCATGGGCCCGGCCAGCTGGTCGGGTACCCGATCGTGGCGGTCTCCGACGTCAGCGACTACGTGCGCCGCCTCGAAGAGGCCATGGTGCTGGTCTGCGCCGACTTCGGGGTCAGCGCGCGGCGCGTGCCGCGCAGGGGCGGGGTGTGGGCGGTCGGGGACGCCGCCCTGGGCCTGCCGGACCGCATGCTGGGCGCGGTCGGCATCCGGGTGACGCGCGGGGTGGCGATGCACGGCTTCGCCCTCAACTGCGCCAACGACCCGCGCTGGTTCAACCGCATCGACCCGTGCGGCATCCCGGGCGCCGGCGTCTCCACCCTCTCCGCCGAGACCGGCCGCCGCATCGTGGTCGAGGAGGTCATGCCGATCATGGAGAAGCGGCTGGCGGACGTGCTCGGCCTCGAGTCCTACGACGTCCACGAAGAAGACCTCCTCCGCCACCGCTGACCCACCCCGCCCGGCCCGGACGGGATGTGCCCGACCGGCCAGGACGGGAGTGTGCCTGGCCCGGCCCGACGAGTCGACACGCCCGGATGGCCGAGCCAGGTGGGCCAGACCCGAACGGATGGGCCGCGAGTTCGGCCACCGAAGGGTGCAGGCCTGGCGGGAGGGACAGTGGGCCGGGCAATGGGGTCGAGGCCGACAAGCGGGCGACCGTGTCGGAGGTTGGCGCGCGGAAGAGCGGTGGAGCCGGGCAGACGTGAGGCCGGCACCCGTGCAGCCGCACAGATGTGAGACGGCACAGGTGTGAGGCCGATGGCGAGTGAGGCGGGGTTGGCGGAAGGCGGGGGCCGGGGCCGGGGCTGGGGCGGTGGGTGGGATGGATGGGGTGGGGTGGGACGAAGAGGCCGGGGTTGAGGAAATGTCGGGCCGGTAATCGAATCGGCATCCAATTGCGGTTGATTCCGGATGAGGCGTTTCTACGATCGGGCCTGTGAAGCGTCTTCTGGCTCTCGTGCTGTCGCTGATCGTCCACGCGCTGACCCTGGCCTTCATCCTGGCCGGTGGCGCGCTCATCGCGGTCAATCCCGGCGAGGTTCCCGCCTGGGTCGCCGGGGCTCTTCTGCTGGCGGTCGGGGTCATGCTGCGGCCGCGTCTCGGGCGGCTGGCCGCCGATGCCGAGGTGCTGGCGCGCTCGTCCGCCCCCGAGCTGTACGGCGCCGCCGCCCGCGTGGCCGGCGCGCTGGCCGTCAAGCCGCCGGCCACCGTGGCCATCATGGATCTGGGCGTCGACGCCACCTACACGCGGATCGGCCTGCGGCGTACCCCGGTGGTCGTCGTCGGGCTGCCGCTGTGGCTGGCGCTGACACCGAGGCAGCGGGTGACGCTCCTGGCCAGGGCCTACGCCGAGGGCAAGATCGGCGAGGGGCTCATCGTGGGTGAGGCGCTGTCCACGCTGGCGGAGTGGCGGATGGGGCTGGTCGGCGCGGCGCCGCTGAAGCAGCGCGAGGAGGCCAGGGTGGTCATGGACCGCGCCTCCCTGGGCGTGATGCACGCGCCCGGCGCCTCCTACGAGGCGGCGGGACTGCTCGGCCGGATCTTCGGGCGGGTGCTGGGCGGCCCGGTGCTGCTGGCCGAGTACGCGCTGACCCGCCTGGTACGCGCGGGCGACGGCCGTACCCGGGAGGAAAGGCGGGTGCTGACGGCCAGGGTGACGTCGGCGGAGGAGCTGGACGAGCTGGAAGGCCTCATGGCCAGCGGCCGCTATCTCGCGCCGATCCAGGCGGCGGCGCTGCGCGGGGAGAGCGTCTCGGCGATCAGGCAGGACGCGCTGACCAGGGCCAGGCTCTCCGACGACGGCGTGCTGACCTCGGCGCCGGGCTCGGAGCTGCTGGGGGCGCGGGAGTCCGGGCTGATCGACGAGGAGTTGCTGAAGCACTACACGCGGGCCATCCGCGGGTTCGGGCTGATCTCGTGATACTGGTCGGGTCATGGGATGTTCTCGAGGGGACGTAAGCTGGGTCCGTGACCGTTGCCCCTGAAGGCCGAAAGCTCCTCCGCTTGGAGGTGCGCAACGCCGAGACCCCCATCGAGCGCAAGCCCCCGTGGATCAAGACCAAGCTGAAGACGGGCCCCGAGTACACCGAGCTCAAATCGCTCGTGCGCCGGGAGGGCCTGCACACGGTCTGTGAAGAGGCGGGCTGTCCCAATATCTACGAGTGCTGGGAAGATCGCGAGGCGACCTTCCTCATTGGCGGCGACCAGTGCACCCGCCGGTGCGACTTCTGCCAGATCGACACGGGCAAGCCCAAGGAGTACGACAAGGACGAGCCGCGCAGGGTCGCCGAGTCGGTTCAGCAGATGGGCCTGCGCTACGCCACCGTGACCGGCGTCGCCCGTGACGACCTGCCCGACGGCGGCGCCTGGCTCTACGCCGAGACCGCCAGGCAGATCCACACGCTGCTGCCCGGCTGCGGCGTCGAGCTGCTGGTGCCCGACTTCAACGGCGACCGCGAGCAGCTGGAGGAGGTCTTCTCCAGCAAGCCGGAGGTGTTCGCGCACAACGTCGAGACCGTGCCGCGCATCTTCAAGCGGATCAGGCCGGCCTTCCGGTACGAGCGTTCGCTCGGCGTCATCACGATGGCCCGCGAGGCGGGGCTGGTGACCAAGTCCAACCTGATCCTGGGCATGGGCGAGGAGCGCGAGGAGATCGTGCAGGCGATGCGCGACCTCCACGAGGCGGGCACCGATCTGCTCACGATCACGCAGTACCTGCGGCCCACGCCGCGCCACCACCCGGTGGAGCGCTGGGTGAAGCCGGAGGAGTTCGTGGAGCTGCAGGCCGAGGCCGAGGCGATCGGCTTCGCCGGTGTGCTGTCCGGTCCGCTGGTCCGCTCGTCGTACCGGGCGGGCAAGCTCTACAAGCAGGCGATCGAGGCGCGGCAGAGCGCCTGATCCGGCTGACGGGAAACCGCATCCCTCACCGAGGGGTGCGGTTTTTTCAGGCCCTCTATGTAACGCAAAGGTCACAAACCTAGCTCTCGGTCGGTTTTCTGGTTAACACTGACGGGGTGGATTTCGACGAACTGATCAACAAGCTGGATCTCAGCACCAAGATCCGCCTGCTCACCGGGGCCGACATGTGGTCGCTGCCCGCGATCCCGGAGATCGGGCTCGACCGGCTCGTGATGAGCGACGGCCCGATCGGCGTACGCGGCGAGCAGTGGAGCGCCGTGGACCCGTCGATCGCCCTGCCCAGCCCCACCGCGCTGGCCGCCACGTGGGACGTCGGCCTGGTCAGGCAGGTCGGCCGGCTGCTCGCCCAGGAAGCCCGGCGCAAGGGCGTCCACGTGCTGCTGGCCCCCACCATCAACCTGCACCGCACGCCGCTCGGCGGACGGCACTTCGAGTGCTTCTCCGAGGACCCGTTCCTCACCGGGGAGGTCGGCGCGGCCTACGTCGAAGGCGTCCAGGACGGCGGGGTCGGCACCACGCCCAAGCACTTCGTGGCCAACGACTTCGAGACCGACCGCTTCACCGTCGACGTCAAGGTGACCGACAAAGTGCTGCGGGAGACGTACCTGGCGCCGTTCGAGCGGGTCGTGCGGGCGGGCGCGTGGGGTCTCATGAGCGCCTACAACTCGGTCAACGGCACGACCATGACCGAGCACTCCGACCTGGTCAACGGGGTGCTGAAGGACGAGTGGGGCTTCGACGGGTACGTGGTGTCCGACTGGACGGCGGTGCGCTCCACCGAGGCCGCCGCGCTCGGCGGCACCGACGTGGCCATGCCGGGACCGAACGGGCCGTGGGGCGAGAAGCTGTTGGCCGCGGTCCGCGAGGGGCGGGTGCCGGAGTCGGCCGTGGACGACCGCGTCCGCCGCATCCTGCGGCTGGCCCAGCGCACCGGCGCGCTTCACGGGGGCGCGGGCCGTACCGGCGGATCGGCGGTTTCGATCGACGGGGTGGCGCTCGCGCGTGAGGTGGCCGCGCGCTCGTTCACGCTGCTCAGGAACGAGGGCGGCGTGCTGCCGTTCGCGGGCGTGCGGACGCTCGCGCTCATCGGGTCGGCGGCCGACGAGGCGCGGATCATGGGCGGCGGCAGCGCCCAGGTCTTCCCCGACCGGATCGTCTCGCCGCTGCAGGGGCTGCGCGAGCGGGACGGCGTCGAGGTGCGGTACGCGCTCGGGACCGACCCGCGGCTGCGCTTCTCGCCGCTCAACGCCCCCGCCACCGCGCTCTTCCTGGACGGCGAAGGCCAGGTGCTGACCGAGGCGGCGGTGCCGATCGCCGAGGCGCGCTGGGTGGGCCAGCCGCCCGCGGGCGTGGAGCTCGACCGGCTGGCCGCGGTGGAACTGCGCACCAGTTACACGGCGGACGTCGCCGGGGAGCACCAGTTCTCGGTCGCGGGCGTCGGCCGCTACACCTTCACGATCGACGGCGCGACCGTGTTCGACGACGCCATCGTCTTCGAGGGCGACGACCCGGCCGCCGGGCTGCTGCACGCGCCGGAGCGGCGCTTCACGCACGCGCTCGAGGCCGGGCAGAGCGTCGAGCTGTCGCTGCGCCAGCACGAGGTGGCCAGCTTCAACGGGATGACGCTGATCCTGTTCACGATCGGGCACGCCAACCCGTCGGCCGGCGAGGACGAGCTGCTGGCCGAGGCGGCGCGGCTGGCCGCGGGGAGCGACGTGGCGGTGGTGGTGGCCTCGACCACGCTGGAGGTGGAGAGCGAGGGGTTCGACCGCGAGGACCTCAAGCTGCCCGGCCGCCAGGACGAGCTGATCGCCGCCGTGGCCGCGGCCAACCCGCGCACGGTGGTCGTGGTCAACGCCGGCTCCCCGGTCGAGATGCCGTGGGTCTCGGACGTGGCGGCGGTCCTGCTGACCTGGTTCCCCGGCCAGGAGGCCGGACCGGCGCTGGCCGACGTGCTGTTCGGCGACGCGGAGCCGGGCGGGCGGCTGCCCACGACCTGGCCGGTGTCGCTGGAGGACAGCCCGGTGGTCAACGTCACACCTCTGGACGGGGCGGTGCCGTACGACGAGGGGTCCTTCATCGGTTATCGGGGCTGGGAGAAGGCGGGGCGGACTCCGGCCTTCTGGTTCGGGCACGGCCTCGGGTACACGTCGTGGGCCTACAACGCCGTGGACGCCAACACCGAATCGGTCACGGTTTCCGTCACCAACACCGGTGAGCGGCGCGGGCGGGAGGTCGTGCAGGTGTACGTGGCTCCGGCCGGTCCCGGTGAGCGGCCGGCGCGCTGGCTGGCCGGGTTCGCTGTGGTAGAGGCGGAGCCCGGTGAGACCGTCGTGAGCACGGTGTTCCTGCCCGAGCGCACGTTCCAGGTGTGGGGCGGGGACGGCTGGACCACCGTGCCCGGCGCGTACACGGTCGAGGTGGGCGCCAGTGTCGCCGACCGGCGGCTGACGGCGGACATCAGCGTCTGAGACCGGTGAACAGGGGCGTGCCCGGTCCGGGCGCGCCCCTTTCCCGTGGTCACGTTTTCATCTCGGGGGGCTGGGCTTTGTATCCTTCAAAGCATGGCAACCGCAGAAGAGAAGCCGGGGCGTATCAAGCAGCTCCGCATGATCGCGCAGATCATCAAGCAGGCCAACCCCAAGGGGCTGCCGATCGTCTTTCTCTCGGCGGTCGCCACCCTGGCCGTGGCCGTGGTCATCGGCCTCGTCATCGACCAGCTGATCTATTCGATCATCCTCGGCATCATGCTGGCCTTCACCGTCGGCCTGGTGGTCTTCGGCCAGCTCGCCCAGCGCGCGCAGTACTCCATCCTGCACGGGCAGACCGGCGCCGCCGCGGCGGTCCTGCAGGGCATGCGCGGCAACTGGCAGGTCAGCCCGGCCATCTCGGTCAACCGCGACCAGGACCTGATCCACATGGTCGTCGGCTTCCCCGGCGTCGTGCTGGTCTCGGAAGGTCCGGGCAACCGGGTGGCCAAGATGCTCACCGCCGAGAAGAAGCGCATCTCCCGCGTGGCGCTCGGCATCGAGATCTACGACCTCCAGTGCGGTGACGGCGAGGGCCAGATCCCGCTGGCCAAGCTGCAGCGGCACATCATGAAGCTGCCGCGCAACCTGAAGAAGCCCGCGGTCAACGAGGTCAAGGACCGGCTGCGTTCGCTGCCCAAGAACATGCCGCTGCCCAAGGGCCCGATGCCCAAGGGCGCGCGGGTCCCGCGCGGCCCCAAGATGCGCTAGTGCTGTCGCCGTCGTCGCGGGCCAACCGCTGGTGGTGGGACGGCAACGCCGACGAGTACCAGGTCGAGCACGGCCACTTCCTCGGTGACGCGCGGTTCGTGTGGTGCCCGGAGGGTCTCGACGAGGCCGAGGCCCGGTTGCTGGGCGAGGTGCGCGGGCGCGAGATCCTGGAGATCGGGTGCGGGGCCGCGCAGTGCGCGCGGTGGCTGGCCGGGCAGGGCGCCCGGGTGGCCGCCTTCGACATCTCTCACCGGCAGCTGCGCCATTCCCAGCGCATCGACCTGGAGACCGGGGTGACGGTTCCGGCCGTCCAGGCGGACGCCGAGGCGCTGCCGTTCCTCGACGCCCGGTTCGACCTGGTCTGCTCGGCTTTTGGGGCGCTGCCGTTCGTGGCCGATCCGGCGGCCGTCTTCCGTGAGGTGCGCCGGGTGCTGCGGCCGGGCGGGCGGTTCGTCTTCTCGGTGAGCCATCCGATCCGGTGGGCGTTTCCCGATGATCCCGGGCCGCGGGGGCTGACCTCCGACCGGTCCTACTTCGACCGCGCGCCGTACACCGAGACCGGCGAAGGCGGCGAGGTCACCTACGTCGAGCACCATCGCACGCTGGGTGACTGGATCGGGCTCGCGGCCGCGGCGGGACTGCGGATCGACGGGCTGGTCGAGCCCGAGTGGCCGCCGGGGCACGAGCGGGTGTGGGGTGGCTGGAGCCCGTTGCGCGGGCGCAACCTGCCCGGCACCGCGATCTTCAGCTGTAGCGCCTAGCCATGGCGCGGAAGACCGCCTTCGGCTCCCAGCGGGTGTCGTCGAGCATCCTGACCACGCCGTAGGAGCCGAGGTCGCCGGCGTTCTGGCGGGTGTAGCCGGCGAAGGTGAACCACAGCGCGGTGTCGACGCCCTCCCGCTCGAAGACGTCCATCAGGTCCTCGAGGTAGCGGACCTGCTCCTGCTCATCGGGTACGGCGTCCGCCGGCGGCTGCCAGGCCATGCCGCCGAGCAGACCGGCGCCCGTGTAGGCGCAGGTGCCGAACTCGGTCACCACGACGGGCTTGCCGTGGCGGGCGTGGGCGCGGATCTCCTCGGGAAAACTCTCCAGGTTGTACGCCGCGCGGTAGGCGTCGACGCCCACCAGGTCGAACGGCGTCCAGTCGATGGGCTCCCACGGCGCGCTGGCATAGGTGACCGGGCCGTCGAAGTGCTCGCGCACCGTCTGGGCGGCCTCGGCCAGGAAGGTGTTGAGCCGCTCGATGATCGGGCCGAGGTTCTCCCACCAGGCGGTCTCCGCGTCGGCCATCAGCTCCAGGCGCTCGGAGTAGGTGTCACCGGGCATGAAGCCCTGGCCGAAGGCGCTGGTCTCGCAGCCGGTCACCATGACCGTCCGGCCGTCGAGCGCCTGGGCGCGGCGGGCGCACTCGGCGTAGAGGTCGAGCATCTCGGCCGTGGACCGGTCGACGGGGAACGGCGCGAAGTAGACCTCCAGCCCGGCAGCGACGGCCTCCTCCGCCGCGACGCTCAGCCGCCCGGGGTCCCTGCCCGACACACGTACGGTCGAGCAGTGCAGGTCACCGGCGATGACCCGCATGTCGGCGCGGGCCGTCTCCCGGTCGAACACCGCTCGCGTGCCGGGCTCCGGCAGGAAGCCGGTGTCGTAGTTGATGCCCTTCTTCATGTCCCATGTCCCCTTTCCAGCAGGTCGAAGGCCCGATCCACGTCGGGACGCAGCGACTCCCCCGCCTCGCGCAGGCCCATGCCTCCGGCCAGGCGATCGAAGAAGGCCTCCTGCAGCAGCAGGATCGTCGCGGTGATCTGGGCCGCCATCAGGTCGGCGGTGAGGTCGTCGGCGGGCAGGTGCCAGGTGTCGCGCCCGCTCAGGACCATGGCCAGGGCGGCGCGCTGGCCGTACTGGATCTCCTGCATGGCGGCGGTCAGCGTGGGGCTCGCGATGATCACTTTCATCCTGGTCATGAGCTCCGGTATGTCCACCTCCGCCTCCAGGTGCTCGGCGAAGAGCAGGTAGTGCTCGCGCAGGGCGCGCAGGGGGGTCTGGCCACGTCTGCGGCAGCCGACGACGCCGGCGATGTCCTCTTCGACGCCGTCGAGTACCAGGGCCTCCTTGTTCGGGAAGTAGTTGAACAACGTCACCTTGGCCACGCCGGCCGCCTCCGCGATCTCGTTGACCGTGACGGCCTCGAAGCCTCGTTCGGCGAACAGGCGCAGGGCGGTGTCGCCGATGTGCTTGCGCCGCTGCGCCTTCTTCTCCTTGCTCACGCCGACCATGAGAGGAACGATAATGCGTACCGGGTTCAAAAGTAAACCCGGTATGGTTCTGTGCTTCGGCCATTGACAACGTTGTCTTTTGGGTTTCTTCTGGTGACAACGTTGTCAGGGAGGCTCGTATGCGCAGAACGCATCTGGCGGTCGTGACGGCCGTCGCCGTGGCGGTGTTCGCGGGGTTATCCGGGGTGGCGGCGGCCGATCCACCGCCGTCACCGCTGCCGTCGGACGCCCCGTCCGCGGCCCCCACCCATCCGGCTCCGATCGAGGAGCGGCCCTCGGCCCCGCGGGCGGCGGGCCCGAGCCGGGTCGGCGCGGCGCCGCCCGGGGCGCTGTTCCACTCCTCCTTTGAAACGGGGCAACCCCAGCCCGACTGGGTCAATACCCCCGAGGAGGGCAGGCCGGCGGAAGGGGTCACCGGGAGCACCACGGGCGGGATTCCGGGCAACATCACCGACGAGATCGCCGAGGTGGCGGCCAGCGGCGAGTACTCCCAGGCGGGCGAGGTCAAGGAGAACCTGCTCGACGGGGACGTCAACACCAAGTGGCTCGTGTTCACCTCGACCGGCTGGGTCTCGGTCAGGCTGACCAAGCCGATCAAGGTCGTCCGCTACGCGCTGGCCAGCGCCAACGACGCGGCCGAGCGGGATCCGCGCGACTGGGCTCTGGAGGGATCCCAGGACGGGCGGAGCTGGACTGCCGTCGACACCCGTGCGGGCGAGGTGTTCGACGCACGGCTGAAGACGCGGGAGTTCGAGGTGGCGAACGCGGCGCCGTACCTGCACTATCGCTTGAACGTGACCCGCAACGGGTCCGGCGGGATCGTGCAGCTCGCCGAGCTGCAGTTGTCCGACGGGGACACGGCGCCGAAGCCGCCCTCGCCGATGCGCGGTGTGGTCGGGCCGGGCCCCGGCAGCGGGTTCGCGGCCAAGCTGCGCGCCGGGTACACGGGGCTGCAGGCCTTCCGGTACTCGGGCAGCACCACGCGTGAGCAGGGTGGGCGGGCCACGAACAAGGTGTTCGAGACCGACATCGAGGTGGCGGCCGACACCGAGCTGTCCTACAAGATCTTCCCCGAGTTCACGGGGGCGTCGACGGCCTATCCGAGCACCTTCGGGGCGGTGGATCTGGCCTTCGCCGACGGGACCTATCTGAGCGACCTCAAGGCGGCCGACCATCACGGGGTCACCCTGAGCCCGCGCGCTCAGGGGACGTCCAAGACCCTGTACGCCGATCAGTGGAACCACAAGAAGGTACGCGTCGGTGACGTGGCCAAGGGCAAGCGGATCAAGCGCATCCTCGTGGGCTTCGACGCGCCGGCCGGGCCGCTGTCGTTCAAGGGATGGCTGGACGACGTCACGCTCGCCCCGGCCGACGACAGGAAGCCGGGCAGCGTGGCGGACTACGCGCTGACCACGCGGGGCACGCACTCGACGGGCGGCTTCTCGCGGGGCAACAACTTCCCGGCCACGGCGGTGCCGCACGGGTTCAACTTCTGGACGCCGATGACGGGGTCGGGGTCGAACTCCTGGCTGTACGAGTACCACCGCAACGGCAACGCCGACAACGTGCCGACCATCCAGGCGTTCGCCGCCTCGCACCAGCCGAGCCCGTGGATGGGCGACCGGCAGTCGTTCCAGGTGATGCCGTCGCCGCTGGCCAGGCCGAACGCGGACCGGGTGGCCAGGGCGACGCCGTTCTCGCATGACAAGGAGACGGCGCGGCCGTACTACTACGGGGTGGATCTCCTGAACGGGATCCGCACGGAGATCGCGCCCGCCGACCACGCGGCGGTCTTCCGCTTCACCTTCCCGGGTGACGGCGGCAGCCTGATCTTCGACAACTACAACAACGACGGCGGGCTCACCGTCGGCGCCGACGGCGTGGTGAGCGGCTTCACGGACGCGCGCAGCGGACTGTCCGCCGGGGCGACGAGGATGTTCGTGTACGCCGTGTTCGACCAGCCCGTCACCGCCGGTGGCAAGCTGACCGGCGCGGGCCGCGACAACGTCACCGGCTACACCGCCTTCGGCGCCAAGCAGGTGACCATGCGCATCGCCACCTCGTTCATCAGCGTGGAGCAGGCGAGGCTGAACCTGGCCGAGGTCGCGGACGGGTTCGAGCCGGTGAAGGCGCGGGCCAAGCGGGCGTGGGAGGACAAGCTGGGCGTGATCGAGGTGGAGGGCGCCCCGCAGGACCAGCTCACCACGCTGTACTCCAACCTGTACCGGCTGTTCCTGTATCCGAACTCGGGCTTCGAGAACACGCCGCAGGGGCCGAGGTACGCCAGTCCGGTCTCGCCCCCGGCCGGGCAGAACACGCCCACGCAGACCGGGGCGAAGGTGGTGGACGGCAAGATCTACGTCAACAACGGGTTCTGGGACACCTACCGCACCACCTGGCCCGCGTACGCGCTGCTGTCGCCGCAGGCCGGGGAACTCGTGGACGGCTTCGTCCAGCAGTATCGCGACGGCGGCTGGATCGCGCGCTGGTCCTCGCCCGGCTACGCCGACCTGATGGTGGGCACCAGTTCGGACGTGGCCTTCGCGGACGCGTACACCAAGGGCGTGCGCGGGTTCGACGCCAAGGCCGCCTACGCGGCGGCGCTGCGCAACGCGACCACGGTGCCGCCGAACGCCTCGGTGGGCCGCAAGGGCATGGCCACGTCGGTCTTCCGCGGGTACACGGCGCTCAACGAGGTCGGCGAGGGCCTGTCGTGGGCGGTGGACGGCTACATCAACGACTTCGGCATCGCCGAGATGGCCAAGGAACTGGCCAAGACCGCCACCGGCCCAGAGAAGACGAAATATCTCGATGAAGCCGAATATTTCGGCAATCGGGCGCTCAACTATCTGAACATGTGGGATCCCGCCACGGGCTTCTTCCAGGGCCGCGACTCCACCGGCAAGTGGCGCCACAGCAAGGCCACCTACGATCCCCGCGTCTGGGGCTTCGACTACACCGAGACCAACGGCTGGAACATGGCCTTCCACGCGCCGCAGGACGGCGTGGGACTGGCCGGCCTGTACGGCGGCCGCCCGGCCCTGGCCAAGAAGCTCGACGACTTCTTCACCACCCCGGAGACCGCCACCTTCCCCGGCTCGTACAACGGCGTCATCCACGAGATGCGCGAGGCCAGGGACGTGCGCATGGGCCAGTACGGCCACAGCAACCAGCCCAGCCACCACATTCCCTACATGTACAACTACGCCGGGCAGCCGTGGAAGACGCAGGCGAAGGTCCGCGAGGCCCTGTCCCGCCTGTACCTCGGCAGTGAGATCGGCCAGGGCTACGCCGGTGACGAGGACAACGGCGAGATGTCGGCCTGGTACCTGTTCGGCGCGCTCGGCTTCTACCCGCTCCAGATCGGCAGCCCGCACTACACCGTCGGCTCGCCTCTGTTCACCAAGGCCACGGTCCACCTGCCCTCGGGCCGCGACCTGGTGATCAACGCACCGGCCAACAGCGCGAAGAACGTCTACGTCCAAGAGCTCAAGGTCGACGGCAAGGCGTGGTCGTCGACCTCGCTGCCGCACGACGTGCTGGCCCGCGGCGCCGTACTGGACTTCGCGATGGGACCGGAGCCGTCGGCCTGGGGAGAGCCGCTGAACTCGATCACCCCGGACGGCGCGACGCCGCGCCCGCTGCGCGACATCCCCGTGAGCGGCGGCCCGGCCGCGCTGTCGGACGACACCTCGGCCACGACCGCGCAGCTGTCCGGCCCGGTCACGCTGCGCGCGGGCACCAGGGAGAAGGTCTCCTTCTACACGCTCACCTCGGCGCAGACGGGGCCGTCGTCGTGGACGCTGGAGGGCTCCCTGGACGGCACCACCTGGACGGTCGCCGACCGGCGGCAGAACGAGCCGTTCACATGGTCCCGCCAGACCCGCCCCTTCAAGATCGCCAACCCGGGCCGTTACGCCCACTACCGCCTGACCGCCACGGGAACGCTGGCTGAGCTGGAACTCCTGGCCCGGCCCGACCCGGCCTGCACCCAGACCGTCGCCGGCACCCATCCCGGCCCGCTCACCGTGAACTCCGGCGTCACGTGCCTGGCCGCCGGGGCGAAGGTGACGGGGCCGGTGGTCGTCCGCGAGGGCGCCGGCCTGTACGCGCTGGACTCGGCCACGATCGGCGGCCCGCTCAGCGCGGCGGGCGCCGAGACGGTCGCGCTGCTCGGCACGTCGATCGGCGGCCCGCTCTCGGCCACCGGCGTGGCGGAACTGTCGCTGGAGGCGGTGACCATCGGCGGACCCGCGGCGCTGACCGGCAACACGGGCCCGCTGATCGCCGCCTCGGCCGTGCGGGGTCCGCTGACCTGCACGGGCAACCGGCCGGCCCCGACCGCCAACGGCCTGCCCAGCACCGTGGGTGGACCGGTCACCGGGCAGTGCCGTTCACTCTGACCCGTCAGGGCTCACCCGGCGAACGGTGTGGGCGGGACTCCCCCGCCCACACCGGCCACCGCCAGCAGCGACCCGCCGTCGGGGGCTGCGGTGGTCACGTAGAGCGTGCCGCCGCCGAAGGCGCAGCTCGTCGGGCGGGCGCAGGGCGTCTCGACGACCGTGTCGAGCCGCCCTTCAGGCGTATAGCGGTGTACGGCGGCGCCGTCCCAGACCGCCACCCAGACACAGCCGTCCTCATCGACGGCCAGACCGTCGGGCAGCCCGCCCCGGACCCGCGCCACCACGCGCCTGCCGCTGATGCGGCCCTCGTGGACGTCGAAGGCGTCGAGGGTGCGGGCCGGGGTGTCGATGTAGTACAGGGTGCGGTGGTCCGGGGCCCAGCCGAGGCCGTTGGAGCAGGTGACGCCGGCGAGCTCGGTGCTGGTACGGCCGTCGGGAGCCACCCGGTAGAGGGCGGCCGTGCCGGGGCGGTCGGTGCACATGGTGCCGATCCAGAAATGTCCCCACGGGTCCACGGCGCCGTCGTTGAACCGGGTGTCGTGCGGCAGCTCCCACCGCCCCAGCGGCACTCCCCCGGGCTCCAGGGTCAGCCGGTCGCCGCGGGCCACCACCAGGCCCCCGCCCCGTCGCGGGGCGATCGCCGTCACCATCCCGGCCCGAGGATCGCCACCCCGCCCTCCGGAGCCCCCGCCTCGCAACCCCGTGCCTGGGGCGCCCCGGCCGGGAAAATCCGTGCCTTCCAGCAGATCGGGAGAGGAGGTTGCGCGGCCACGGGAGGGGGCCGAGCCGAGGGCGACGGAGCTCATGGAGCCGGGAGTCGTGGAGCCCCAAGGGGTGGCGAGGT
This sequence comes from Nonomuraea sp. NPDC050540, assembly GCF_044457485.1. Classification (NCBI taxonomy): domain Bacteria; kingdom Bacillati; phylum Actinomycetota; class Actinomycetes; order Streptosporangiales; family Streptosporangiaceae; genus Nonomuraea; species Nonomuraea sp. NPDC050540. The sequence continues at coordinate 187,851 of NZ_JBITHA010000003.1, read as the reverse complement.
TGGAGCTCGTGGAGTCGAGGGAGGTGGAGGTGGTCGTGCCGGGAGGGGTTGGGGGCGGGCGTCCGTGAGAGGGGGCGGGGGTGCGAGGGGTGGGGGTGTGAGGGGTGGAAGGGGTGGGGGTGTAGGTGTGGATCATGCCGCGGGGGAGGTCCACCCAGAGCAGGAGGCCGCGGCCCTCGTCCCATACCGGGCACTCCCCCAGCTCGGCCGTCCCCGGTACCACGACCTCCGCCCGGAGCCGCCTCACAACGAGTTGCGGTAGGGCGGCATGAAGCGTAGCCGCGGCATCTGGTCGGCCAGGACGCCGCCATCCACCACGAGGGTGGCGCCGGTGACGTAGCGGGCCTGTTCCGAGACCAGGTAGCGGACCGCCCCTGCCACGTCCTGCGGCGTGCCGTACCCGCCGTGAAGGGGGATGCGCTCCTCCCACGCCCCCTCGAACGCGGCGCGGTCGAGCGGGAAGTCGCCGTCGATGGGGGTGGCGATCATGCCGGGGGCGACCGCGTTGACGGTGATGCCGTGCGGGCCCAGTTCGGCGGCGAGCGACTTGGTGGTCAGCTCCAGCGCGGCCTTGGAGGCGTTGTAGTGGGCCAGTCCGGCCTCGGCCATGAGGCCGTTCTTGGAGGAGATGTTGACGATCCGCCCCCGGACGCCGTCGGCGATCATGTGCTCGGCCACCCGCTGCGCCAGGAAGAAGGGCGCCTCGCTGTTGACCCGCATGACCCTGCGCCACTCCGCCACGGTGATCTCGTTGAAGTGGCGCAGCGAGGCGATGCCCGCGTTGTTGACGAGGACGCCGATCGGGCCGTGCTCGCGCCGGACGCGGTCGACCAGTGCGGCGATGGCCTCGGTGTGGGCGAGGTCGAAGGCGTAGGAGGGCGGGGGTTCGGTGCCGGGCAGGTCGACGGACACCACACGGAGGCCGGCGGCGAGCAGGTCGGCGGCGATCGCCTGGCCCAGGCCGCGGGCGGCGCCGGTCACCACGGCCAGTTCGGCGCTCACGACAGGCCCAGCAGGTCGAGCGACGGGCGGTGGATGAGCTTCTCGATCTCCTCGCGGTCCAGTGGGGGCAGGCCGGGGATGCCGGGTACCGCGCCCACCGCGCGCAGGCCGTCCACGGAGGCGTTCACCGTGGTGAAGGGGTAGTCGCTGCCGAACAGCAGCTTGTCCCACACGCCGTAGTCCTGGACCAGCCGCAGGCTGTGCCACAGCTGGAAGGGCCGGTAGTGCAGGGCGGAGACGTCGGCGTAGACGTGGCGGTGTTTGCGGATGACCGCGATGCACTCCCCCTCGTACGGATGGCCCAGGTGGGCCAGGACCATCCGCAGCCCGGGATGGCGGATCGCGACCTCGTCCAGGTGGACGGGCAGCGCGTACCGCAGGGGCGCGGCCGAGACGAACGTGGTGCCGGTGTGCACGAGCAGGGGGAGCCCATGGGTCTCGGCGTAGGTGTAGAGGTCGTCCAGTTCCGGGTCGGCCGGGTCGAATCCGGCGTACATCGGCATGAGTTTGATGCCGCGCAGTCCCAGGTCCTGGTGGCCGTGGACGAGTTCGTCGCGCCAGCCGGGCTGGGTGGGGTCGAGCGCGAGGTAGCCGATGAGGCGGCCGGGGTGGGCCGCGGCGTAGGCGGCCACCTCGGCGTCGTCCACCCACAGGCCCGACCGGCGCGCCTTGCCGCCGACGACGATGGTCGTCGTGTCCTCGGGTGCGGTGGCCGCGTAGCCGGCCCAGCGCACGGTCAGGTCCACCTCTCCCCCGTGGGCCCTGGCCGACTCGGCCGCGAACGGGTCGCCCAGGTCGCCGGGGCAGGAGAACAGGTGCGAGTGGACGTCAACGATCACGCTTTTCCCAGCCTTCGGCGAACATGTTCCAGAAGCGGTGGGACGGCGGGTGCTCGGCGAAGACCTCGTCGACCAGTTCGATCCCGAGCCCCGGCCTCTCAGGAATGCTGATGTATCCGGACTCGACGGGCAGCGCGCCCCGCACCGCGTCGTGGACATGCGGGTCCACCATGCCGTCGAACGTCTCCAGGATCAGGAAGTTCGGCATCCCGAGCACTGCGTGCACGCTGACCGTGGTGCAGACCGGCGAGTTGGAGTTGTGCGGCGCGACCAGCATCGCGTGCACGTCCGCCTGCGCCGCCAGCTTCCTGACCTCGGTGAACCCACCGGCCATCGACAGGTCGGGCTGGATGATGTCCACCGCGCCGGTGGCGAACAGCCGCGCGTACTCGTAGCGGTTGTGGAAGTGCTCCCCGCCCGAGATCGGCATCGTGGCCCGCTGCCGCAGCTCGGGGTAGCGCTCGATGTGGGTCCAGGGCAGCGGCTCCTCGAACCAGCCGAGGTCGAACGGCTCCAGCTCCCGCACCAGCCGCTGGGCGGTGGGCATGGCGAAGCGCGCGTGCCCCTCCACGAACAGGTCGGCATCCGGTACGGCCGCGCGCACCGCGGCCACGATCTCCACCGACAGCCGCAGCTCCTGCCTGGACAGGGACCCCAGCCCGGCCCCGAACGGGTCGAACTTGAGCGCGGTGTAGCCACGCGCGGCGACCTCGCGGGCCTTGGCGGCGAACGTCTCGGGGTCGCGCTCGCCGGTGTACCAGCCGTTGGCGTACACCCGGACCCGCTCGCGGCAGGCGCCGCCGGTCAGCCGGTAGGCGGGGACGCCGAGCGCCTTGCCCATGATGTCGTAGAGCGCCTGGTCGATCCCGGAGACCACGATCCCGCCCACGTCGCCGCCGCGCAGGAAGTCGCCCTGGTACATGCGCAGCCAGATCTCCTCCACGTCGAAGGGATCGGCGCCGATCAGGTGGCGTTCGGCCATGGACTCGGCCAGCGAGCACGTCTCGCGGCCCCGGTAGGGGTGGGTGATCTCGCCGACGCCCGACAGTCCCTCGTCGGTGTGGACGCGCACGTAGGAGAAGTCCCGCCACGCCGTACCCAGGGAAAGGGTCTCCACGCGGCTGATGCGCCCGGCCGGTCCGGTGGGGCGGCTCTTGTCGACGGTCAGCATCAGCGGGTCCCGCCCATCGTGCTGGCGCCGCTGAGGTCGAGGTCGGCGCCGGTGGCGAGCTGGGCGCTGGCGGCCAGGGCGGCCGCCTCCAGCAGGTGGTCGACGTCGGCGTCGGTGTGGGCGTAGGAGACGTGGCTGCGCTTGAGGTTCAGCGGCAGCTCGAAGATGCCGTGTTCGAGCAGCCGGCGCCGGTAGCCGATGAACATGCTGGCATCATTGCGCAGCAGGTCGTCGTAGGTGCGGGCGGGTCCGTCCATGAAGTACTCGACGAAGACCGAGCCGTATCCGGTCACCAGTGAGGGGACGCCCAGCGAGGAGAAGATCCCGGAAAGGCCGGTGCGGATGCGCTCGCCCAGCCGGAAGACGTGCTCGTGCACCGGCTCGGACTGCAGCTTGCGCAGGGTGGCCAGCGCGGCGGCGACCACGGCCGGGTGGCCGTTGTAGGTGCCGGCGAAGAAGGCGGGCCCGCCGGGCCGGGAGCTGAACAGGTCCATGAGGTCGGCGCGGCCGCCGATCGCGCCCACCGGGTAGCCGTTGGCGATGGCCTTGCCCATGGTGGTCAGGTCGGGTGTGATCCCGCTGATCGCCTGCCAGCCGCCGAGGTGGTGGCGGAAGCCGGTGATCACCTCGTCGAAGACCAGCACGCTGCCGGCCCGGGTGCACTCCTCGCGCAACGTCCGCAGGAACTCCTGCTCCGGAAGCAGGCAGCCGACGTTGTGCGGCACCGGCTCGACGATGACCGCGGCGATGTCGGCGCCGTGCTCGGCGAAGGCCTGCCGTACCGCCTCGGCGGAGTTGAACGGCAGCACGAGCGTCGCGTCGAGCACCTCGGGCAGGATCCCGGCGGAGATGGGGTCCTTGCCGCCCACGCGGTCGGGGGCGGAGATCACGTTGAGGCTGACCGCGTCGTGCCAGCCGTGGTAGCAGCCCTGGAACTTGACCACGAGCCGCCGCCCGGTGGCCGCCCTGGCCACGCGCAGCGCGTGGAAGGTGGCCTCGCTGCCGGTGCTGGTCAGCAGCACCTGCTCGACGCTCGGGACGAGCTCGGTCAGCGCCTCGGCGAGCTCGACCTCGTCCTCGGTGACGCCCACCCCGCACAGGTCGACGGTACGGCCGGCCTCGGCGACGGCCGCCGAGACGTCGGGGTCGTTGTGACCGAGCAGGGGCGGGCCGAAGGCCGCGTGGTAGTCGACGTACTCCCGGCCGTCCCGGTCGCGGAAGCGGGCGCCACCGGCCTTGGCGATGACGAGGTCGCCGAGTCCCGGGACGTTGCGCTGCCCGCTGTTGACGCCGCCGGGGATGACCCGGCGGGCGCGCTCGGAAAGGACACGCTGATTCAAGATCTCTCCTCGAAGCGCGCACGTCGCGGCCCAGCCCGGCCGCGGCGAGCACTGACGATCCACCGCTGATGTGCATTTGCCGAACACTGTTTGGCATAACCGAACAGCTTGGAAGGACCATAAACAGCCCAAGGCCTGGGTGTCAACGACGAACTCCGCTAAGCTGTTCGGTTGTGACGAACACTCCTGCTGAGGATTCGCGATATTGGGTGCGGAGCGTGGCCCGCGCCGCCGAGGTTCTGGAGGCCCTGAGCAAGAGCGACGGCGGCGTGAGCGTGACCGACCTGGCCGCCGCCTGCGGGCTGAGCAAGAGCGCCGCCTTCGCGACCCTGTACACGCTGCGCCAGTACGGCCTCGTGGCCGACGACGGCGAGGGCATGAACCGCCGCTACCGGCTCGGCATGGCGCTGGCCAGACTCGGCTCCCGCGCCCAGGACCAGCTGAGCCTGCGCGACGTGGCCCGGCCCGCGCTGGTCGAGCTGACCCGGCAGACCGGGATGAACTCCCGCCTGGCGGTGCCCGACGAGGGTCAGGCGGTCGTCGTCGACCAGGTCAGCAACGGCGAGCGCATCCAGGTCGACCTGCGCATGGGCACCCGCGAACTGCCCCACTGCACCGGCCTGGGCAAGGCGCTGCTGGCCGAGATGGCCGACGAGGAGGTGACAGCGCTGGTCGGGCGGGTCGGCCTGCCGTACCGGACGGGGCACACGATCACCGACCTGCCGGTGCTGCTCGCGCACCTCAAGACGGTCAGGGAGCTCGGCTACGCGGTCGACGACGAGGAGGACGCCGACGGGATCTTCTGCATCGGCAGCGCGCTGCGCGACCACACCGGCGCCTGCGTCGGCGCGATCAGCATCACCTCGCTGAAGCGCGACCTGCCGGCCTGGCGTTATCAGGAGCTCGGCCGCCAGGTCAGGGCCACCGCCGAGCAGATCTCGGGGGAACTCGGCGCTTGACAGAACCCACGGACGCTGTCTAGCGTCCACGGCTAATCGTTTCGGGCGCATCACTGGCTCCCGCCGCCGCAGCCCCGGCGCCGGGAAGTACGGCCAGCAGCACCGCCGCCTGCACGCCTCAATGCGTGTCGCCCGGCCTTCCATCCCCTTTGAGGCCAGAACCATGAAACAGGTGGCCAGTGTCGCGCGCCTTCTCACGCTCGACGCTTCCAAGCTCGCCGACGGCACGGTGCTCCGTGTCGCCGGCTACCGCGCCGCGGGCGACGGCGGCGGCATGCTCGTCCGATGGGACGCGCGCTCGACCGCCAAGGCGAACGGCGGCACCGTCCTGGGCGCCGCCGGAAGGGGCCGCTGGCTCCAGATTCACGACGGATGCCTAGATTTCCGGAAATTTGGCATCTTCGACGCCAAAACCCCCGCAGACGCCGCACTCGACGCCATGGTCAACGACCCCGGCGTCAGCCGGATCGAGGCCCGCACCGACCTGAACTTCACCAAGCGCCACACCTTCCACCGCTCGGACCTCGTGCTCGACTTCGGCGGCCACCTGATGACCACCGAGGGCATCGAGAAGAACTCCCATGACAACCCCTTCGGCGCCGTCCTGTTCTTCCAGGGCGAGCGCACGAAGACCACCCACGTCCACAAGCTCACCGCCGTCCTGCCCGATCTGTCCGACGTCTTCGAGGTGGGCGACTCGGCCGGCTTCGCGATCGGCCAGTGGTGGGCGGTCGAGGTGGACGCCCTGTCCGGGACGTACGAGCGTGAGCTCCAGCGCCTGGTACAGATCACGCGGATCGTGGACGGCTCCCACATCCGCGTGAACTACAAGAACGGCTGGGAGCTGGCTCCCGGCCGGTCGCTCACCTGGACGCGCGTAATACCGGTCGAACGCGTCCAGGTGAGCGGCCTCCGCTTCACCGGCGTCCCCGGCGGCGACCAGTACACCGGCTCCCACCCGCTGGCCTACGAGTACGCGGTCCACTGCGACGTCGCCGACGTCCAGGCCGAGGGCTCCTTCTGGCCGGTGATCATGCGCCGCTGGTGCACGTTCTTCCGTACCGAGCGGTGCGGGCTCAAGAACCCGCCCACGGTCATGTACGGCGGCGCCGGTTACCTCACCCAGCAGATCTACTGCCTCTACGGCCACGTGGCCGACTGCACGACCTCCAACGTCCGCCACCTCAACGACTTCACCGCCAGCGCGTACTGCACGGTCGAGAACCGCCACGGCGACGGCGACGACGAAGGCGGCAACCCCTTCACCACCCACGGCCAGTACGAGCACGACCTGGTCTTCACCGGCAACTCCGGCCTCATGGACCTGGCCAACAGCGGCGCCCTGTGGGGCACCAGCGCCAAGCGGATCACGGTCAGGAAGCATCTGTGCTCCTGGTTCGTGGCCGGAACCAAGATCACGGATCTGACGCTGGAGGACGTCAGGGTCACCCCCCGCTCGACGTTCGACCCGGCGGGAACGCTCCAGGTGAACGCCGACGGCGTCCAGATGCGCGGCTGCTCGGCGAAGACGTTCGCGATCGGCCAGCGCTCCAGCCGCTCCACCCGGCCCAACGTGATCGAGGGCTGCTCCTTCGAACTGCCCAAGGGCCAGGTGGTCGTGCAGACGCCGGTCACGAACGCGGTGCACTTCAAGGACTGCGTCCTCACCGGCCTCGACGGCGCGACCCTGCGCGGCTCCGGCCCGCTCACGTTCACGGACTGCGTCCTGGACGGCGCCGGCCCCCTCCTGCTGGGCTCGGCGAGCGTCACGGTCAGGGGCGGGCGCATCACCGGCACCCCGGTCCAGCTCACCGCCGTGCGCGACCAGATCCTCAGGCTTGAGGGCGTGGAACTGGACGGGTCCCCGCTGACCAGGGCGGACGGCCCCGGCGCCATCACCTGGGAACTGGCCGGCGTGCGCAGCCGCGCCGAGCGATCCCACCTGGAGCTGACCGGCGGCGAGAACCGCTACCGGGCCACCGGCTCCGCCTTCACCGGCGGCACGCTCGCCCTGACCGGGGCCGCCGAGGTCCTGCACACCGGCTGCGTCGAGGACGGCGTCGAGCGCCGGTTACCGCCGCCGGGCCCGCGCGTGCTGGTCAGCCACACCATCACGCTCTGAGCCGATCACCCCCACTCCCAGCAAGGAACCACCCATGGAACGTCGTGACATCCTGCGCGCCTCCGGCCTGGCCGCCGCGGGCACCCTCCTGCTCGCCCAGCCCGCGCTGGCCGACCCGGGCAAGAAGCCCAAGGAGGAGGTACGCGCTGCCGCCACCGTCGCCGAGCTGCTCGCCTTCGAGGCGGCGAAGCTGGCCGACGGCACCCTGGCCCAGGTCGCCGGCTACCGCTCCCCCGGCGACGGCGGCGGCATGCTGGCGCGCTGGGACGCGAACTCCACCGCCCCGGCCAACGGCGGCACCGTCCTGGGCGCCGCCGCGAAGGGCCGCTGGCTCCAAATTCACGACGGATGCCTAGATTTCCGGAAATTTGGCATCTTCGACGCCAAAACCCCCGCAGACGCCGCACTCGACGCCATGGTCAACGACCCCGGCGTCTCCCGGATCGAAGCCCACACCGACCTGAACTTCACCAAGCGCCACACCTTCCACCGCTCCGGCCTGGTGCTCGACTTCGGCGGCCACCTGATGACCACCGACGGCATCGAGAAGGCCGGCGCCGACGACCCCTTCGCCGCCGTGCTCCTGTTCCGCGGCAAGGTCACCGAGACCAAGGTCACCCACAAGCTCACCCAGGTCATGCCCGACCTGTCGGACGTCTTCGAGGTCGGCGACTCCGGCCGGTTCAAGGTCGGCCAGTGGTGGGCGGCCGAGGTCGACCAGGGCGCCGGCCGCTGGGAGAAGGAGCTGCAGAAGCTCGTCGAGGTCACGCAGATCGTCAGCCCCACGCAGATCCGGGTCAACTACAAGAACGGCTGGGAGCTGAAGGCCGGCCGGAGCGTCACCTGGACGCTGGTCGAGCCGGTCGCCCGGGTCCACGTCCGCAACCTGCGCTTCCGCGGCGTCGTTCCCGGCGACCAGTACACCGGCTCGCACCCCCTCGCCTACGAGTACGCCGTCCACTGCGACGTCGAGTCGATCCACGCCGAAGGCACGTTCTGGCCGGTGATCATGCGCCGCTGGGCCACGCACTTCCGTACCGACCGCTGCACGCTGAAGAACCCGGCCAGCGTCACGTGGGGCGGCGCCGGCTACCTCACCCAGCAGATCTACTGCCTGTACGGCCACGTCGCCGACTGCCACGTGGCCAACTCCCGCCATCTCAACGACTTCACCGCCAGCGCGTACTGCTACGTCGAGAACTGCCACGGCGACGGCGACGACCAGGGGCCCTTCGTCACCCACGGCCAGTACGAGCACGACCTCACCTACACCGGCAACTCCGGCCTGATGACCTTCGCCAACTCCGGCGCCGCCTGGGGCTCGGCGGCCAAGCGCATCACCGTGCGCAAGCACGTCTGCTCGTGGTTCGTGGCCCGCGTGAAGATCACCGATCTGACACTGGAGGACGTCCAGGTCATCGGCAAGCCCTCGCTCAGCGGCTCGGGCATGATCTGGGTCAACGCCGACGGCGTGCAGATGCGCGGCTGCTCGGCCAGCCACACGCTGATCGTCTCGCAGCAGTCGAAGCTGTCGGGCCGCCCCAACCTCATCGAGGGATGCACGTTCACGCTGCCCGCCAAGAGCGAGGTCGTGCAGGCCGGCGTCACCAGCCCGGTGCACCTCAGCCGCTCGGTCCTGCACGGCCTGGACGGCAACACGTTCAACGGCGCCCAGACGGTCTTCACCCACGTCGTCTTCAACGCCGCCCAGAACGCCGCGCCGCTGACCTTCGCCGGGTCGGCGACGCTGACCGGCTGCACGCTCAACGGCCTCGGCCTGCGCGCGGCGGGCAAGGCCGACCAGCGCCTGCGGCTCGACGGCGGCACGGACATCTCGGGCGGGGGCGAGGGCGGCGCGCTGCTCTCCCGCGCGGAGCCGGCCGGCCTCGTGTCCTGGGAGCTGTACGGCATGCGCAGCCGTACCACCGGAGCCCACGTCCTGCTGGAGGCGGGGCGCAACCGCTACACCGCGACCGGCAGCCAGTTCAGCGGCGGCAAGCTCACGATCAAGCAGTTCGAGCTGGTCCAGCACACCGGCAACGTCGAGGAGGCGGTGACCAGGGAGCTGCCGCCGGACGGCCCGAAGGTCCTCACTTCCGGAAATCTGGTGATCTAGGTGCGGAAAGTCACGCTGGCCATCGCCGGAGCGGGCAACAGGGGGCAGACCTACGCCTCCTGGATCGCCGCCCATCCCGACCGGGCCGAACTCATCGCGGTCGCCGACCCCGACCCGGCCAGGCGCCGCGCGATCGGCGCCCGGAGCCCCGGCATCCAGGAGTTCGGCGACTGGCGGGACCTGCTCGCGGACAGGGTGGCCGACGCGGTCATCCTGTCCACGCAGGACCGCATGCACGTCGAGCCCGCCATCGCGCTGGCCGGCGCCGGCTACGCGCTGCTCATGGAGAAGCCGCTGGCCCCCACCGAGGAGGAGTGCCGGCGCATCGTGCGGGCCGTGTCCGAGTCGGGGGTGCTGTTCGCGGTCTGCCACGTGCTGCGCTACACGCCCTACACCGAGCTGGTGAAGCGGGTCACCGGCAGTGGGGTGATCGGCGAGATCATGAGCGTCGAGCACCTGGAGCCGGTCGGCTGGTGGCACCACGCCCACTCCTACGTGCGCGGCCCCTGGCGCAGCGAACGGCTGGCCAGCCCGATGCTGCTCGCCAAGTCCTCGCACGACCTCGACTGGCTCACCTACGTCACCGGCCGCCGGATCCGGCGGGTCTCCAGCTTCGGCTCGCTCGGCCACTTCCGGCCGGAGCGGCGCCCGCCCGGGGCCGCCGACCGCTGCCTCGACTGCCCGATCGAGCCGGTCTGCCCCTACTCCGCGCCCAAGCTGTACCTCAACCGCGGCTACGACTGGCCGACCAGCGTGCTCGGCGGCACCGAGGCCGAGGTCATGGACGCCCTGCGCACCGGCCCGTACGGCAGGTGCGTCTACGCGAGCGACAACGACGTGGTCGACCACCAGGTGCTGGCCATGGAGCTGACCGGCGGGGCCACGGCCACGTTCACGATGACCGCCTTCACCGAGCAGACGCACCGGCAGACGAAGATCTTCGGCACCCATGGGCGGCTGATCGGCGACGGCGAATCGGTGGAGGTCCTCGACTTCCGCGACAGCCGTACCACCCGGTGGGAAGGCGTGAGCAGCGGGTCGAACGCCGGCGACGGCCACGGCGGCGGCGACGCCGGCGTCATGGACGCCTTCGTGAGCGCGCTGGCCACCGGGGACCGCTCGTTCGTGCGCTCGGACCACACCGAGTCGCTCCACAGCCATCTCGCGGTCTTCGCCGCCGAGCGGGCCCGTCACACCGGCACGGTCGTCACCGTGCCCTATGCCTAAATGCCCGAATCCTAGAAGAGGAACGATCATGCGACCTCGCGCACTGGCAGCCGCGCTGCTCGCCGTCGGAACGCTCGCCGCCTGCGGCGGGTCCGGCGGCGACGGCAAGCAGGCCGTGACCATGTGGATCTACCCCATCATCGCCGACCAGGCCAAGCACCAGGCGTTCTGGGACGGGCAGATCAAGGCCTTCGAGTCGGCCAACCCGAACGTGGACGTCAAGGTGGAGATCTACCCGTGGGCCAAGCGGGACGAGGCGCTGTCCACGGCGATCGCCGGCAACAAGGCGCCCGACGTGGTCTACCTCATCCCCGACCAGCTGCCCAAGTACGTGAAGACGCTGGAGCCGGTCGACGCCTACCTCGCCGACAAGGCCGGCTACCGGCCCAACGCGCTCCAGGCGGTCACCGTCGACGGCAAGGCCATGGGCGCGCCCGTCCTCATGTCGGCCAACCCGCTGGTGTGCAACCAGAAGGCCTTCGACGCCGCCGGGATCAAGGACTTCCCCAAGACGTGGGAGGACGTGCTGCGCCTGGCCCCGCAGTTCAAGGCCAAGGGCGTGGACGTCACCAACTACTGGGCCGACCCGGCCGCGACGCTCAACCAGTCGTTCTACCCGCTGCTGTGGCAGGCCGGCGGCGACGTCTTCACCGCCGACGGCAAGGCCAGCGCGTTCGGCGGCCCCGAGGGCGTCAAGGCGCTGACCTTCCTCAAGCAGCTCGCCGACGGCGGCTTCGTGGAGAAGGACCTGCTGACGGGGCTGCCCAAGTTCGAGCAGACGCGCACCGCCCAGAACAAGGTGGCCTGCACCTGGCAGCAGCTGCCCGCCGACGTCGAGCCGTTCTGGGGCAAGGAGAACATCAAGGTGGTGCCGCCGCTGACCGGCGCCAAGCAGGTCGCCTACGGCACGGTCGGCTCGCTGAGCATGCTCAAGGCGAGCAAGAACAAGGAGGCGGCGGGCAAGTGGATCGCCTTCGCCACCGGGGCCGAGCCGAGCAAGGCGTTCAACCTGGCCTCGGGCTTCTTCTCGCCGCGCACCACGACCGGCGCCCTGTACGCCGCCGACCCGGTCCAGTCCGAGGTGGAGAAGACGCTCGACCTGACCACGGCCGGGCCGCTGCACGACAGGGCCCGTGACGTCATGGGCGTGCTGGCGCCGGAGATCCAGGCCGCGCTCATCGGCAAGAAGACGCCCGAGCAGGCGCTGGCCGACGCGACCAAGGCCGCCGACGCCCTGCTGGGCCGATGAGGTTCACGCTGCGCTGGGAGGCGCGGACCGGACTGCTGTTCGTCCTGCCGTGCCTCCTGCTCTTCCTGGCCTTCCGCTTCGGCCCGTCGATCGCGGGCGTGCTGCTCGGCTTCTTCGAGTTCGGCATCGGCGAGAGCCCGGCGTTCACCGGCCTGGACAACTTCCGCCGCATGGCCGGCGACCCGGTGTTCTGGGACTCGCTGCAGGTCACGCTGATCTACACCGTGCTCTACGTGCCCATCTCCATGGCCGCCTCGGTCGGCATGGCGCTGCTGGTGCGCCGTTCCTTCCGTGGCGCGCGCTTCTTCCGCTCGGTCTTCTTCCTGCCGGTCGTCACCAGCCTCGTGCTCGCCGGGACCGTCTTCACCTGGCTGTTCTCCTCCGAGGGCCCGATCACCAAGCTGACGGGCCTGTCCTGGCTGGCCTCGCCGACGCTGGTCCTGCCCGCGCTGGTGATCGTCTCGGTCTGGTCGAGATTCGGGTACGGCATGCTCATCGTCCTGGCCCGCCTGCAGGATCTCCCCCGCGAACTGGAGGAGGCGGCGCTGTCCGACGGAGCCTCGACCTGGCAGCGCTTCCGCCACATCGTCCTGCCCCAGCTGCGCCCGGCGCTGTTCTTCGTGGCCGTCATCGAGACGACGACCTCCTTCCAGGTCTTCGACCTCGTCTACGTGATGACCGGCGGCGGACCCGCGCACGGCAGCTTCACACTCGTGATGGCGCTGTACGAGCAGGGGTTCAAGAACTTCGAGTTCGGCTACGCCAGCGCGATCGGCGTCGCCCTGTTCGTCATGACCCTCGTGGTGGCGCTCATCCAGCGCCTGATCATCGGGAGGAGCAAGTGACCATGCAGGCCACGCGTCAGGCCACGCGGCCGCCCGCCGTACGCTCGAAACACCCGTCCTACAAGGCCCTGGAGCCCACGCGCGGCGGGAAGATCGCCAGGATCGTCCTGCTGGCGATCGCGACGCCGGTGACGCTCTTCCCCTTCTACGCGATGGTCGTGCTGTCGCTGAAGCCCGGAGCGGCCGTCACCTTCCCGCAGAGCATGTTGCCCTGGCCGGTCGACTTCAGCGCCTACGGCGAGGTACTCGGCGGGCGCGACCTGCTGAAGTGGACGTTCAACACGCTCGTCTACTCCGTGGTCAGCGTCGTGGCCGTGCTGCTGCTGGCCTCGCTGGCCGGGTACGCCTTCGCCAAGAAGCGTTTCCCGGGGCGCGAGCCCATGTTCTGGTCGTTCCTGGCGATGGTGATGGTGCCCTACCACGTCACGCTGATCCCGACGTTCGTCCTCATCGCGCAGCTCGGCGGCGTGGACACCTACTGGGGGCTGATCCTGCCGACGCTGGCCAACGCGCAGGCGGTGTTCCTGATGCGGCAGTTCATCATGGGGCTGCCGGACGAGCTGTTCGAGGCGGCGCGGCTCGACGGCGCCTCCGAGTGGCGGATCTTCACCAGGATCGTGCTGCCGCTGTGCAAGCCGATCCTGGCCACGCTGGGGGTCTTCGTCTTCCTGTGGCACTGGAACGACCTGCTGTGGCCGTTGATCGTGGGCGGCAGCGCGGACATGCGGACGCTGACGGTCGGCATCGCCTCGCTGCACCAGGAGAACGTGCCGCTCAGCGTGGTGCTGGCCGGGGCGACGGTGGCGTTCGTGCCGATCTTCGCCGCGTACCTGGTCGGGCAGCGCTACTTCACCGAAGGCGTCACGATGTCGGGGATCAAGGGCTGATGGGCGGACGGGTGGTGGTCGCGGTCCCGCCGGGGCTGCGGGAGCAGTTCTTCCCCGGCCCGGTCCCGCCGCCCGGGGCGGACGGGGAACTGACGGCGGAGGCCGAGGTTCTGGTCACCTCGTGGGGCGTGCCGCCGCTGACACGTGAGGTGCTCGACCTGGCTCCCCGGCTACGGCTGGTCGCGCACACGGGCGCCTCGGTCAAGCCGTTCGTGACGGACGAGGTGTGGGCGCGCGGCATCCGGGTGACGCAGGCGGGCGCGGGCATGGCCAGGCCGGTCGCGGAGGTGGCGCTGGCCTTCACCCTCGCGCTGCTGCACCGGGTGCACCGCTTCGACCACGCGCTGCGCGGCGGCCTGCCGTGGGCGGTCGCCGAGCGGGCCCCGGCCAGGCACGAGATCGGCGGCTGCCCGATCGGCGTCATCGGCGCCTCGCGCACCGGCCGCGCCTACATCGAGCTGGTCAGCGCGCTCGGCGCCGAGGTGAAGGTGGCCGACCCCTTCCACCCGGGCGCCGTCGAGCTGGACGAGCTGCTGGCCGGGAGCCGCGTCGTCGCCGTGCACGCGCCCGCGCTGCCGGAGACCCGCCATCTGCTGGGCGCGCGCGAGCTGGCCCTGATGCCGGACGGCGCCATGCTGGTCAACACGGCCCGCTCCTGGCTGGTGGACGAGGCGGCGCTGCTGACCGAGCTGCGCTCCGGCCGCCTGGACGCCGCGCTCGACGTCTTCGACGAGGAGCCGCTGCCGGCCGGGCACCCCTTCCGCACGCTGCCGAACGTGCTGCTGACCCCGCACCAGGCGGCCGCGACCGTCGAGGGCCGCCGGCGCCAGGGCGAGATCGTGGTCGCCGAGATCGCCCGGTTCCTGGCCGGGGAGCCTCTGGAGCACGAGGTCACCGCGGACATGCTGGCGAGGATGGGATGATCAGGACGGCCCGCCCCGGCGACCGCGACGCGCTCTACGCGCTGTGGGCGACGTGCTTCGACGCACGGCACCTCGTGCCGTTGTACGAGAGCGACCCCGGCCGCCACGGGCGCACCTTCGTCGTGCCCGGCCCCGGCGGCCTGCTGGCCGGCGTCTACTACCTGCCGCGCCCGATCCGCGACGGCCGCGGCGGGGTGCTCCGCGTGGGCGGCCTCGCCAACGTCGCCACCCGCCCCGACGCCCGTGGGCAGGGCCACGTCCGCCGCCTGCTGGCGGCAGCGGCGGCCGCGATGGCCGCCGACGGCTGCGCGTGGTCGCTGCTGTTCACCGGCACCCCCGCCGTCTACTCCGGCTGGCGTTCGTTCGAGCTGCCGCTGGTCAGCGGGCCGCTGGCCGTTCCCGGCCGGGTCCGGGCGCCGTTGCGGGCCGCCGTTCCCGAGGAGCTGGCCGCCCTGCACGAGGCGCACAACCGCCGCCGTCCGCTGACCACCGTCCGCGATCCGGCGCACTGGCGGGTCAGGGTGCCCGTCTGGTACGGCGAGCTCCTCCGCACCGACGACGCCTACGCCGCCGTGCGCTGGCACGCCGACGAGCTGGAGATCCTCGAGGTCGCCGGGGACCTGGAGACGCTGCTGCCCGCGCTGGCCGGTGCGGCCCTGCGGCGCGGGATCCGGCGGGCGCGGGCGCGGCTCGCGTGGGACGATCCGGCGGTGCCGTACCTGCTGGCGAGTGTGCGGCGCGGCAGCGACCGGACGGGGATGGCCCGCGCGCTGCTGGCCGACCCTGACCCGGTCGTGCGGGCGCCGGGCGCGGCCCACTGGCCCGCCGACTACTTCTGAGCTACATGGTGACGGTGATCGTGTTGGACGCGCGGTCGTGCATGCCGCGGTTGTCGCGGTCGTAGATCACCGCGGGCACCGCCAGGCAGAGCAGCACGGTCCGCACGAACACCGGCAGCAGCCTCGGGATGCCGCCGTCCATGGCGACGACCTTGATCTTCATCAGCCGGTGCCCGAACGTCTGGCCCAGGAAGGCCACCAGCAGCAGGTACTGCAGGGCGAAGATGAGCACCGGCGCCCACGGCGACCCGGTGGGGCTGATGCCCAGGATGAGCTGCGCGATCGCCCAGGTGCAGATCATCCAGTCGATGACCAGCGCCGCGATCCGCCGCCCCCACCCGGCCACCGACCCGCTGCCCCGCTCCGGCAGTCCCAGCCGCTGACCCGGGTACCCGAGGTCGACCCCGGCGGCGCGCACGCCGCCGAGCCAGGTCTGCGTCCAGCGCGGCTGCTTCTCACTCATGCCCACCACGGTATCCGGCGGGGGCGCCGGTCGCGATTGTGACCCAATCGCGCTTCTGCCTGGGCGTTTCCGCACGCATGATGTCTCCTCATGGACGACCTCGACGCACGCTTCCAGGAGCTGGTGTCCCAGATCGGGGAGGACGAACAGCGCAGGATGCGCGAGGCCGCCGCCAAGGCCGCGCGCCGGGCCGCGCCGCCCTCGTCCCGGCGGCCGTCCTCACGCGCGCGGCGGTGGGCGCTGGCCGT
The DNA here is from genome assembly GCF_044457485.1 of Nonomuraea sp. NPDC050540. NCBI lineage: Bacteria > Bacillati > Actinomycetota > Actinomycetes > Streptosporangiales > Streptosporangiaceae > Nonomuraea > Nonomuraea sp. NPDC050540. The sequence continues at coordinate 171,621 of NZ_JBITHA010000003.1, read as the reverse complement.
CGTCCTGGTCCTGGCCGTGCTGGTCGCCGCGGCGAGCGTGCTGGCCTTCCGCCCCGAGTTGCTGACGCCCGAGCCCGCCGTGCGGCGGATCCAGCCCGCGCCGACGAGCACGCCGGAGCCGCCCGCGCCCGCCGACCCCTTCGAGGGCTCGCCCGCCGCCGGATACGCCTCGGGAGCGGCGGGTTTCGAGCTGCCCGCGCCCAAGGCGATCGGCGGGCTGTCGGCGAAAGAGGCGGGCAAGGGGCTGGCGCGGGTGCGCGACCTGCTGACCGCCGCCTACCTCGACCCCGCGACGCTCATGGGCGGCGAGCCCAGGGCCTTCGCCGCCCTGGCCGACGCCGAGCAGCGTAGGAAGGTCACCCGGGCCTGGGTCAACAGCTTCGCGCCCGGCACCACCGAACTGGCCACCGACGTCATCAAGGTCCGCGGCGAGGCCACGCTCTCCCGCTACCGCGAGGGCGCCCGCGTGAAGGTCACCTACCTGGTCGTCTACGCCGTCCAGCCACCGGGCCGCCCCGACCAGGTGGTCCGGCTGGTGACGCACGCGCGGGGCTCGTTCGACATCTTCGAGTCGGCGGGCAAGGTCCGCGTGTGGGTCGAGAGCCTGGGCGCCGGCGCCACCCCGGTGCGTTGCGACACCGACGACTACATCCACCCGCAGTTCCCCGTGTCCGACCCGGGCCAGGTACGTGGCACCGGCGCGCCGAGCGACCCCTATGACCTGCATCAGCCCCAGGGCGACGGATGCACGGCCTCGTCGGCCACGTGAGGCCCCTTAACACCGGCGAAACAAACGAGACACGGCGTGGAAATCGCCTCGCCCTAACGTCGGGCTGATACCCGTCCCCAGGGAGGTTCGAGAGTGTTCAACTCCGCCGACGACGTCCTGAAGTTCATCCGGGACGAAGGGGTGCAGTTCGTCGATGTCAGGTTCACCGACCTGCCGGGGACGACGCACCATTTCACCTTCCCGGTCGAGAACTTCGGCGCCAGCGTCTTCACCGACGGCCTCATGTTCGACGGCTCGTCGATCCGCGGGTTCCAGGCCATCCACGAGTCGGACATGCTGCTCCTGCCCGACCCGACGAGCGCGGTCGTGGACCCGTTCCGCCAGCACAAGACGCTCAACATCAACTTCTTCGTGCACGACCCGCTGACCGGCGAGGCCTACAGCCGCGACCCGCGTAACGTCGCCCGCAAGGCGGAGGAATATCTCAAGGGCACGGGCATCGCCGACACCGTCTTCTTCGGCCCCGAGGCGGAGTTCTACATCTTCGACGACGTCCGCTTCGAGACGAGCGCGAACGCCGGCTACTACTACATCGACTCCATCGAGGGCGCCTGGAACACCGGCAAGTCCACCGAAGGCGGCAACCTGGGCTACAAGCCGCGCTACAAGGGCGGCTACTTCCCCGTCCCGCCCATGGACCACTTCACCGACCTGCGCTCGGAGATGGTCCGCAACCTCATCGAGTGCGGCATCGACGTCGAGATGCAGCACCACGAGGTCGGCACCGCGGGCCAGGCCGAGATCGACTTCAGGTTCGGGACGCTGCTGAAGACCGCCGACAACCTGATGCTCTACAAGTACATCATCAAGAGCACCGCCCTGGAGTACGGCCACACGGTCACCTTCATGCCCAAGCCGATCTTCGGTGACAACGGCTCCGGCATGCACTGCCACCAGTCGCTGTGGAAGGACGGCTCCCCGCTCTTCTACGACGAGGTGGGCTACGCCGGCCTGTCCGACACCGCCCGCTACTACATCGGCGGCCTGCTCAAGCACGCCCCCTCGCTGCTGGCCTTCACCAATCCGACGGTGAACTCCTACCACCGCCTGGTGCCCGGCTACGAGGCCCCGGTCAACCTGGTCTACAGCCAGCGCAACCGCTCCGCGTGCGTCCGCATCCCGATCACCGGCTCCAACCCGAAGGCCAAGCGCATCGAGTTCCGGGTGCCCGACCCGTCGTGCAACCCGTACTTCGCCTTCGCCGCCATGCTGATGGCCGGCATCGACGGCATCCGCAACAAGATCGAGCCGCCGGAGCCGGTGGACAAGGACCTCTACGAGCTGCCGCCCGAGGAGGCGCGCAACATCCCGCAGGTCCCGGGCTCCTTGACCGACGTCCTGAACGCCCTGGAAGCCGACCACGACTACCTCCTGGAGGGCGGCGTCTTCACGCCCGACCTCATCGAGACGTGGATCGCCTACAAGCGCGAGAACGAGGTCGACCCGATCCGCCTGCGGCCCCACCCCCACGAGTTCGAGCTGTACTACGACGTGTAGGCGGCGGCCTGGGCCCGGCATCGACCTCGGTGCCGGGCCTTCGCCTGTTCAGGGCCCGGCCGGGTCGTGTGGCCGGGCGAGGGTGGCCAGGTGGGATCGGGCCTGTTCGGTCACCACGTGGCCGGGGCCGAGGACGCGTTCGCCGGTTTCCAGCAGTTCCGCGTACAGCGTGAGCGCGGTGGCGGGGGCGCCGGTCAAGGCCAGGAAGTCGGCGAACACCAGCTTGGTCTGCAGGGTGAAGACGTTGTCGGCGCCGAGTACGCGCTCGTATCCGGCGATGCAGGCGCGGTAGAGCTCCGTCGCGCGCCGGTCGTCTCCGGAGTTGCCCACCACCATCGCCAGGCCCCGCTGGGCCATCAGCGTGTCGGAGTCGTTCTCGCCCAGTGACCGGACGCAGTCGGCGCAGGTTGACTCCATGAGGGCGATCGCGCGTTCGTGCTGGTCGGCGTGGCTGACGGTCAGGGCGAGGAGGCCGCGGCGGGCCAGCGTGGTGCGGTGGCCGGAGCCCAGGACCCGGACGTGTTCGGCCACCGCCCGCTCCTGCAACGGCACCGCGTCGACCGGGTCGTAGTTCAGGCTGTAGACATCGGCCAGGCCCGCGTAGGACTTGAGGGTGCCGCGGTGGTCGGGGCCCAGGACGCGGATGTAGTCGACGATGGTGCGCTCGTAGAGTTCCACCGCTCGTTCCGGCTGGCGTAGGTGGCTGTAGGAGAAGGCCAGGTCGGCCCTGGTGTTCAGGGTGATTTCGTGGTGGGGGCCGAAGACGCGTTCGAAGTCGGCCACGCACTGCTCGTAGAGTGCCACGGCGTCGGCGTTGCTGGAGTGGCGGGCCCGGTAGCCCACGGCCAGTTGCCTCAGGGCGGCCAGTACGGGAACCGGGCGCTCGCCCACATGGGCGTAGACCGCCTCTGTCTGAGTGACGAAGGACTCCCATTTGTCGCGGTCCACCCAGGTGTCCAGCGGGCGGTAGTCCTGGAGGAGTTCGGCGGCGCGGTCGAGGGCGTGGCCCGTGGCGCCGGGGTCGCGTTCCCTGAGTACGCGCTGCGTCACCCGGTGCACCACCACGGACAGGCGGTCCTGGCTCCAGGTCAGCAGCGACCTGCGCACGAGGGCGGCCAGGCGGTCCAGGGCGTCGTCGTCGATCGCCGGGTAGAGCAGGCAGCGCGGGACGCCGTCAGGGGACAGGACGGACAGGACGTTGAGGACGTCGGCCGCGCCGTCGATCTCGGCCTCCGCCGCCTCCACCGCGAGGGTCACGGCCTGCACGGCGCTGTCGGGATAGGCGTCGCTGTCGAAGCTGCGCAGGCTCCTGGCCAGCGGTACGCGGCGCAGCGTGGCCAGATACGCGGCGTAGGTGGAGCCGCGATCCTCGATCAGGGCCGCGGCCTGCGCCAGGGCGAGCGCCAGGTGGCCCAGTTCGCGGGCCAGGGCGGCGGCGCCGGCGGGGTCGTCCAGGCCGGTGGCCCGCTCCAGGAACGCCACCGCCTCGCGCTCGGTGAACACGTCCACGGGCACCCGCGCGCCCAGCCGGTCGAACGCCCGGTCCCTGGTGGTGATTACCGTCTGCACATTGCCGGTCGCGGGCACCCATCGGCGCAGCTCGCGTACGCTGGCCGCGTTGTCGAAGACCACGAGGCAGGGCTCGCGGGCGGCGGCCAGCCAGTCGCGGGCCTTCTCGGCGGCCTCGGCCGCGGAGTCGCCGGCGCCGCGCAGGCCCGCCCGATCGGCGAGACGGCCGAGCCCGGCGACGATCTGCTCATGCGTCTCGGCGTGGACCCAGGCGACGACGGCGAACGAGGCGCCCTGGCATTCGCGGGCGTACGCGGCGGCCATCGTGGTCTTGCCGACGCCCGGCGCCCCGCTCACCGAGCGGACCACGCTCACCCGGTCCTCGCCGCGCAGTCCGGACATGATGCCGGGACGCTCCTGGAAGGAGGCCGGGGGCTGGGGGATGTCCCCCACGACGAGCCGCCCGGCGGCAGCCGGAGGCGCCCCTACCTGAACGGTGTTGTGATCGCCTGGGATGACGATGGCGCGCTCGCCGACAGAGCCGGCGGCCACGGCCCGGTCGCCCGCCGCGTCCTGGGTCATAGTCCAGTATGTGCATTTCGGGGGTCCGTCGCAGGCGTGATCGGCCGATCGCATTGCGGGCCGTACGTGCCGGGGTGTATCAAGGCGCGGGGTGATCCATTGTGCTGTCTCTTTACGTTGATCTCGCGATCGGGCTGATCCTGTCGTTCCTGCTGCTGTCGTTGCTGGTCAGCGGCATCAACGAGGGCATCGTGCGGCTGCTGGCCATCCGCAGCAAGTTTCTGTGGGCCTACCTGCGCGACACCCTGGACGGGTCCTCCGGAGGCAGGGCGTGGCTGCCGGCCAAGATCCGCGACGTCTTCACGGCGCTGCCGTTCCTGCGCGACCCGCGGCCCAAGCACAGCGACCAGCCTGCGCCGGTGGAGTCCACGATGCCGGCCCACGAGTCGGCGGGCGACGACGCGATGACGAAGCTGCTGTACGAGCGGGTCCGCGAGATCGACCATCCCAAGACGGGCAAGACCAGCATCTCCAACATCCCGCCCGCCCGCTTCGCCGTGGCACTGATGGAGCTGGCGGCCACCGACCCCAACGGCGTCGAAGGCTGGCTGGCCAAGCTCAAGGCGATGAAGAGCCCGCTGTACGGCCACCTCATGGGCGTCTGGGAAGGCGCCCAGCGCGACCTCGACCGCTTCAGGCAGGGCGTCGAGACCTGGTTCGACGGCGAGATGCAGCGCCTGTCGATGCTGTACAAGCGCTACGTGAAGTGGGTCATGGCCGCGCTCGGGCTGGCGGTGACGCTGCTGTTCAGCATGGACGGCCTGGAGTACGCCAAGACGCTGCTGCGCGACAACGCGCTGCGCGCCGGCGTGGCCGCGGTGGCCGCCGGTGACCCGGCCACCGTCAACGAGCTCAAGGCCAAGTGCACCGAGAACATCCAGCTGACCGACTGCCTCACCGAGACCCTCAGCTCGCCCGCGCTGGTCAAGATCTTCGACAACGCGATCATGAGCATCGCCATCCCGGCCGACGGCGACCCCAGCGTCCACTGGAACGGCGGCGTGTGGTGGGAACGCCTCACCACGCTCAGCCACTGGCCCGGTTACCTGCTGACCTACGTGGCGCTGCTGTTCGGGGCGCCGTTCTGGTGGGACCTGTTCCGCCGCGTCACCGGGCTCAAGGGCCGCCGATAAGATCGTCCTCACTCCCGGCAGTGAGGACGATCGTGATCGACGACTACGCCCGCGCGATGGGCCGCACCCCCGACGGCCTGCGTCTGGTGCGCGGCGAGCACGCCGACGTGGTGCTCGACGACGACGCCGGGCTGGCCTGGCGATTCCCCCGCTACGGCGCCCCGGTGGAGCCGCTCGCCGAGCGGATGCGCCTGGTGCGCGCCCACGGCCTGCCCGCTCCGGAGGTGGTGCTCGTGCGCGCCGGCTGCCTGGTGACCCGCCTGCTGCCGGGCGTGCCGCTGTCGGAGCTGACGCCCGTGGAGCCGGACGCGCTCGCCGCGCTCCTGGCGCGCCTGGCCGCCGTCCCGCACGACGGCGCCGCATCCTGGCGCGCGGAGTGGCGGACCCTCGCCACCGAGGTACGGCACCGCGTCGTCCCCCTGCTGTCCCCCGAGGCGGGCCGAAGGGCGCTGGCCGAGGTCACCGCGGCCGCCGAGACCGCCGCGAGCGCCCCGGCCGGGTTCGTCCACGGCGACCTGGGCGGCGCCAACGTCCTGATCGAGAACGGCCGGGTGAGCGGCGTCCTCGACTGGGACGAGGCGGGGCCCGGCGATCCGGCGGTCGACTTCGCGGCGCTGTCGGTCTCCTCGCCGGATCCGGTCAGGCGGCGGCTGGCCGTACGGTTTCCCGATCTCGCGGAACGGGCGCGCGCCTATGCCGCGACCTTCGCCCTCCAGGAGGCCGTGCACGGGCTCCTGCACGACGAGCGGGAGGCTGTGGAGGCGGGGCTTTCGTCCTATCGTTGACAGGATGGAGACCGAGCGACTGATCATGCGCCGCTGGCGCGAGGAGGACCGCGAGCCGTTCGCCGCCATGAACGCCGACCCGGAGGTGATGGAGCACTTCCCGGCCCGGCTGACGCGTGCGCAGAGCGACATGATGATCGACCGCATGGAGATGGGCTTCGCGCGCGACGGCTACGGGCTGTGGGCGCTCGAGGTGCGGGAGAGCGGGGAGTTCGTCGGCTTCACCGGGCTGATCTACTGGGACTTCCCCGCCCATTTCACCCCGGCCGTCGAGATCAGCTGGCGGCTGACCAGGTCCGCCTGGGGCCACGGGTACGCCACCGAAGCGGCCGGGGCGGCGCTGGCCCGCGGCTTCGGCGAGCTGAACCTGAAGGAGATCGTCTCGATGACCGCCGTGCGCAACGTCCGCTCCCGTGCCGTCATGGAACGCCTGGGCATGACCCGCGACCCGGCCGACGACTTCGACCACCCGAACGTTCCCGAGGGCAGCCCGCTCCGCCGTACCGTTCTTTACCGGCTGAGCCGTCCTTAGAGCGCGCCGTCCCCGAGGATCGTGTTGAACGCCGTCGTGGCCAGGTCACCCTTGGCGCCGCCGTAGTAGGCGAGCAGTTCCTGGCCGACCCAGTCGCCGGCGACGAGCTCGTCGGCCCGAGCGGTGTCGGCGCCGGGGAACAGCTGGGGCAGCAGGCGCGCGGCGTACACCAGGGCCAGCACCGCGGCGGTGCGGGGCGTGACCTCCGCGCCGCCGAGCCCCGCCTGGATCCGCTCCCGCACCTCCTGCTCGAAGGCCGGGTCGCCCTGCGGGTAGCGGGTGCTGGTGAAGACTCCGAAGCTCCTGCGCCGGTCGGCCCGCAGCGCTCCGGTCCTGGCCAGGCCCGCCAGGATCGGGGCCGGGTCCTGCTCGGCGTGCAGCCTGGCGAACCACGTGCGCGGCAGGAGCGTGGTCTCGACCTCGCCGAACCTGGCCAGCACCGCGTCGAGCGCCGCGTCGCCGGTCGGCGCGCCGTCCAGCAGCAGGACGCCGCCGTCCTCGTCGAGCTCGATCCGCTCCCTGAGCGCGAGCTCCGCCATCAGCGCCGCGACGAGGACGAGCTTGAGCCGCTCCTCCTTGACCAGCGGCTTGCCGTCCTCGTCCCCGTGTGCGAGGAGCACGAACTCCTCGGCGATGCTCAACGTCATGCCCCGAGTGTGCCTCCTGCCGCCGGGGCGGGTGCAGACTCCCCCGTCATCGATCCCGCCTGACAAACGTCATCCCGGCTCAGGAGCCGTAGAAGACGCGTTCCACCACCTGGCGGGCGCGGCGGGTGACCCGGCGGTAGTCGTCCAGGAGGTCCTCGGAGCCGTCCGGCGGGTAGCCGAGGGTGCGGGCGATGAGGCGGCGCTCCGGGGCTCCGGCCGGGAGGCTGTCGCCCGGACGGCCCTTGACGAGCATGATGGCGTCCCGGATGCGGGAGGCGGCCCGCCACGCCTCGCCCAGCACCGTCTCGTCGGCCGCGTCGAGCAGGCCCTCCTCCACCGCCGCGCGCAGCGTGCGCAACGTCCGGGTGGTACGCAGGGGCGGGTGCTCGTGGGCATGCTGGAGCTGGAGCAGCTGGGCCACCCACTCCACGTCGGACAGGCCGCCGCGGCCCAGCTTGGTGTGCAGGGCCGGGTCGGCTCCTCGGGGCAGGCGCTCGGCCTCCATCCTGGCCTTGAGCCGGCGGATCTCCCTGACCGCCTCCTCGCCGATGCCGCCCTTCGGGTAGCGCAGGCCGTCGGCCGCCGCCGTGAACTCCGCCCCCAGCCCGGCGTCCCCGGCCGAGAAGCGGGCGCGCAGCAGCGCCTGCGACTCCCAGGGCGAGGACCACCGGGCGTAGTAGGCGGCGTAGGAGGCGAGCGTACGCACCAGCGGGCCCTGCCTGCCCTCCGGCCGCAGGTCGGGGTCGATGAGCAGGGGCGGGTCCTGGGCGGGCAGCGCCAGCAGCCGGCGCAGCTCGTTGGCCACCGCGAACGCGGCCTCCGACGCCTCCCGTTCCGCCGCGCCCGTGAGCGGCGAATGGACGAACATGACGTCGGCGTCGCTGGCGTAGGAGCACTCCATCCCGCCCAGCCGGCCCATCGCGATCACCGCGAAGCGGGTCGGCGGCGGGGCCCGGCGTTCCAGGGTGACCTTGGCCACAGCCGCGTCGAGCGCCGCCTGGATGGTGACGTCGTTGAGCTCCGACAGGGCCACGCCCACCTGTTCGATGTCGATCAGGCCGGAGATGTCGGCGACGGCCGTACGGAAGAGCTCCTTGCGGCGCAGCGCGCGCACGGCGGCCACGGCCGCTTCGGCGTCGTCGTGCCGGGAGACCGCCGCGGAGGCCTCGGCCAGCAGCGCGGCGGCGGGACGGGTGGCGAGCTCGTCGTCGGAGCCGAGCAGCGCGACGGCGTCGGGGGCGTTGGTGAGCAGGCCGGTCGCGTAGCGGCTGGTGCCCAGCACGCGGGCCATCCGCGCGGCCACGGCGGTCTCGTCGCGCAGCAGCCGCAGGTACCACGGCGTCGAGCCCAGCTTGTCGCTGACCTGGCGGAAGCCCAGCAGTCCGGCGTCGGGATCGGGGGTGCCGGCGAACCAGCCCAGCATCACCGGCAGCAGCGTGCGCTGGATGGCGGCGCGGCGGGAGACTCCGCTGGTCAGTGCGGCGATGTGGCGCAGGGCTCCGGCGGGGTCCACATACCCGAGCGCCTCCAGCCTGGCCGCCGCGGCCGACGGGGAAAGGCGCGCCTCCGACTCGGGCAGCCGGGCGACCGCCTGCAGCAGCGGCCGGTAGAACAGCTTCTCGTGCAGCCGCCTGGCCTCCATGGCGTGGCGGCGCCAGCGCGCGGTGAACTCGCCCACCGGGTTCACCTGCGTGCCGAGCGCGCGGCCGAGGCGGCGCAGGTCCTCGTCGGCGGTCGGCAGGACGTGGGTACGGCGCAGCCGGTGCAGTTGCAGCAGATGCTCGACCTGGCGCAGGAACGTGTAGGCCTCGGCCAGCTGGCGGGCGTCCTCACGGCCGACGTACCCGCCTCGGGACAGCGCGGCCAGGGCGGGCAGCGTGGCCTTGCGACGCAGCAGCGGGTCGAGGCGGCCGTGGACGAGCTGCAGCAACTGCACCGCGAACTCGATGTCGCGCAGGCCGCCGGGCCCCAGCTTGATCTGCCGCTCGCCCTCCGCCCGCACGTGCCGCTCGACGCGGCGGCGCATCGCCTGGACGTCCTCGACGAAGTTCTCGCGGGTGGCGGCCGACCAGACCAGGTCGTTCACGGCGGCGACGTAGGAGGCGCCCAGCTCCAGGTCGCCGGCGATCGGGCGGGCCTTGAGCAGCGCCTGGAACTCCCACGTCTTGGCCCAGCGGCGGTAGTAGGCCAGGTGGCTGGCGAGCGTGCGTACCAGCGGGCCCGAGCGGCCCTCCGGGCGCAGGCCCGCGTCGACCTCCCACAGGGCGCCTTCTGAGGTGGCGGCCGAGCAGGCGCGCATCATCGCCTGGGCCAGGCGGGTGGCGGTGCGCAGCGCCTTGGTCTCGTCGGCGCCGTCGCGCGGCTCGGCCACGAAGATGACGTCGACGTCGCTGATGTAGTTGAGCTCGCGGGCGCCGCACTTGCCCATGCCGATGACGGCCAGCCGTACCGTGTCCAGGCCGTCGGGGGCCTCGGCGCGGGCGATCGCGAGCGCCGCCTCCAGCGCCGCGCCCGCCAGGTCGGACAGCTCCGCCGTCACCTCGGCCGGCGCGGCCTGACCGGTCAGGTCGCGCGCGGCCAGGTGGAGCAGGCGGCCGCGGTAGGCGACCCGCAGCGCCACCAGGGTGTCGGTCGCCGCGCTCGCGCGGGGCTCGGTCGCGGCGGGCTCGGCGCCGACCGCGCGCAGCAGCTCGGCGCGCACTTCACCCGGCTCCGGTACGGCCAGCAGCCCCACCTGCCCGGGATGGCGCACCAGGTGTTCCCCGAGCGCCGCGCTCACCCCGAGGACGGCGAACAGGCGCTCGCGCAGCGGGCGGTCGGCGTGGAGGGCGGCCAGGACGGCGGGGTCGCGTTCGGCGAGCCGGGTGAGCGAGGTCAGCGCCAGGTCGGGATCGGCCACCCGCACCAGGTCGTCGAGCAGTTCTTCCACGACGGACGCGCCGGACGGGTCCGGGGTGAGGCCGGCGACCAGGCGGGCCGCGCGGGCGCCGTCGGCGAAGCCGAGCTTGGCCAGGCGGGCTGCGGTGGACTCGATCCTGGGCACCTCCCCATCTTGACAGGTGGCCTCGTGAAACGCTTAGAGTGAAACGCAACGGTGCGTTGTGTTTTGTCGGGAGGGCGATGATGGGGCAGGTTCCGAAGACCGTGACGTGGGGGCTGCTGGCGGCGTGGGCGGTGCACGACGCCGAGGAGCTGGCGACGATGGCCGGGTGGGTGCGCGACAACCGGGAGCGGCTGGAGGAGCGGTTCCCGCAGGTGCCGTGGGAGCGGCTGGAGATGTCGCAGCGGCAGGTGAACGTGGCGATCGGGCTCATGGCCGGGGTGATCGCCGGCGCCGCGGCCGACGGGGCGCGTACGGGTGGGCGCAGCCCGCTGTTCCAGACGGTGCTGGCCGGGTTCGGGCTGCACGGGCTGGTGCACCTGGCCCAGGCCGCGATCACCCGCGGCTACACGCCGGGGCTGGTGACCTCACCGCTCGTGGTGCTGCCGTTCTCCGTGTGGGCGTGGCGGCGGTTGAAGGCCGAGGGGGTTACGGTGCGCGGGAGCACGGCGGGGCTGCTGTACTTTCCCGTGGTGCTGGGCGGGGTCCACGCGCTGGCCCACCTGCTCACCCGGCCGCGGAAGCCCCGGGAGAACGACCGCTGGTTCTGACGACGGCGGCGAAGGCCTCGGCGACCGGCCGCCAGGTCGCGACCAGGGCCGCGTCGGCGGCCTTCACCTCGGCCGCCAGCTTCTGGTCCTGCCCGGAGGCGGCGATCCAGCGGTCGAAGATCTCGGGGGTGACCTCGGGGTGGAACTGCACCGCCCACGCGCTCGTCCCCAGCCGGTAGGCCTGGTGGGGGTAGCGCTCGCCGGTCATGAGCGGCGTCGCGCCCTCCGGCAGGGTGGTCATGGCGTCCCTGTGGAACTGCGCGGCGGGGACCGTTCCCACCAGGCCGGAGCCGGACAGAAGGGGGTCGGCGACGGGGAGCAGGGTCACCCGGCAGGCGCCGACCTCCAGGCCGGCGGCGCCGCGTTCGACCGTTCCGCCGCAGGCCAGCGTCATGAGCTGGGCGCCCAGGCAGATGCCGAGCACCGGGGTCTCCTCGGCTACCGAGCGGCGGATCAGGTCGCGGGTGGCGGGCAGCCAGGGGTAGGCCTCGTCCTCCCAGGCGGCCATCTCGCCGCCGAGCACGATGAGGCCGCCGGCGGCGCGGGCGGGGATCGGGTCACCGAGGTAGGGGCGGACGATGTCACAGGGCAGGCCGAGCCAGGCGGCGAAGTACCCGAGGGGCGCGTCGGCCTCGTGTTCGATGACAGTGATCCGCATATGGCGTAATTTACCGGCAACTTTCCCCAGATCAGACGCATCCAAGTGGCCATGGGGAAGTTGATCGACGGGGACCCGCAGCGGCTCGGCTCGTACTGGCTGGCGGGGCGGCTGGGCGCGGGCGGGCAGGGCGTCGTCTACGAGGGGTACGGCGAGGACGGCCGCCGGGTCGCGGTCAAGGTGCTGCACGGCGACCAGACCGCCCAGCTGGTCAGGGAGGCGGAGGCGGCCCAGCGGGTGGCGTCCTTCTGCATCGCCGAGGTGGTCGGGGCCGATCTGGAGGGGCCGCGGCCGTACATCGTGAGTGAGTACGTCGAGGGGCCGAGCCTGCGGGCGGCGGTCGCCGGCGGGCGCCGGTTCGCGGGCGGGGACCTGCACCGGCTGGCCACGGCGATCGCCACCGCGCTGACCGCGATCCACGACGCCGGGGTGGTGCACCGCGACCTCAAGCCGGACAACGTGCTGCTCGGGCCCGACGGGCCCCGGCTGATCGACTTCGGCATCGCCAGGACCGCCGAGATGTCGCTCACGACGACGGGGCTGGTGACCGGGACGCCCGCCTACATGGCGCCCGAGGTGTTCACGGGGCAGCGGGCGGGGGCGCCGGCGGACGTGTTCGCCTGGGCCGGCGTGCTCGTCTTCGCCGCCACCGGCGCCGACCCGTACGAGGCCGACAGCCTGGGCGCCATCATGCACCGCGTGCTGTCGTCCACGCCCGACCTGAGCGTGCTGCCCGGCTCGCTGCGCCCGATGGCCGAGGCGGCGATGAGAAAGGACCCGGCCGAGCGCCCGAGCGCCCGGGAGCTGCTGCTCGCCCTGGTCAGCGGCGACACCCGGCTCGACGCCGCGCATCTGAGCCGCGGCGGGCCGGGCGGCTTCGACACCGGGCGCCTGCTGGCAGCGGGCGGGCGCGAGGCGGCGCGGATGGGCGCCGAGGCCGACGACCCCGCTCTGGGCACGCTCGCCGAGGAGACCTACGGCCTCCTCGATCCGGCCGTGCGGGAGCTGGCGCCCGAGGTGTTCCTGCGGCTGGTCACGGTCGGCGCGCGCGGCGAGCTCACGGTACGGCGGGCCGCCCTGGCCGAGATCCTCGACGGCCGCCCCCTGCCCGAGGCGGCCGCGGCCAAGCGCCTGCTGGATGTCTTCGGCTACCTCCTGACCAGGACGGACGACGAGGTGACGCTGGCCCGCCCGGCACTCCCCCACGCCTGGCCGCGCTACCGGCGCTGGATCGAGGCCAACCGCGACGGCCTGGCCGTACACCGGGAGATCCTCGCCGCGGCGAGCCGGTGGGAGGCGGCGGGACGCAGGGACGGCGACCTGTTCCAGGGCAGCGGCCTGGAGAACGCCCTGCAGTGGGCGGCCACGGCGCGCCGGAACATCACGCTGTCCACGGCCGAGCGCGACTTCCTGGAGGCGGCCGCGCGGCTGTCGCGCAGCCGGGCCAGGCGCTCGCGGCTGGCCGCGCTGAGCCTGGCGGGGATGCTGGTGATCGCGCTGGTGGCCGGCGGGCTGGCGATCCACCAGGGGCGGCTGGCCGACGAGCGGGCCGAGCAGATCGCCGGGCAGTTACGCAGGTCGGAGGCGGACCGGCTGGCCACGCTGGCCGCCTCGACCCGGCGCGCCGACCCGATGCTGGCGGCGCTGTTCAGCGCGACGGCGTGGAGGCTCGACCGGACGCCGCGCACGCGGGCGGAGCTGACGGTCTCCGCCAACCAGCGTGAGACCGGCATGTTCCGTGATCCCGCGACCAGCCCGGACACGATGCGGGCCATCAGCGCGAACGGCCGCCTGCTGGTGAGCGTCGACGACGACGAGGCCCGGTTGTGGGACCTGCGGACGGGGCGGCGCGCGGGCGGGGTGCGCGCGCTCGGGCTCAAGGGTGCGTTGGTGGGCGCGGTGGAGTTGTCGCCGTCCGGGCGCACGCTCGTCGTCGTGACGGCGAAGGGCGCGAAGGCGTGGGAGGCGCGCTCGGGCCGTCCGGTGCGGAGCCTGGCCTTCGCCAAGCCGTTCGACCTGGTCGACGAATGGGCCGGCGTGGTCTTCCGCTCCGAGGACACGCCCGTGGTCGTCGGCCCCGACACGGGCCTGCGGTGGGACCTGCGCACGGGCGCGAGCGGGCCCTCGCGGGTGCGCGACGGCATGGTCTTCAGCCAGGACGGACGCTGGCGAGCAGAGGAGACCGGCGTGCCCGACCCTGATCGGGTGCGGCTGACCGGGCGCGGGCGGATGGAGGAGCTCGGTGACCTCGACGGCGCGGGCACGCAGGGCGTCTGGAACAAGGGCGCCCCGGTCTTCGACGGCGACGGGCGGCTGGTGGCCACCGTGGCGGAGGAGACCGTCCAGTTCTGGCGGATGTCCGACACCCAGTTGCTCGCCTCGGTGCCGGTCAGGGGCGAGGCGGAGGAGGCGTCGCGGCCGACCGGCGGCTTCGACGGCACGACCTTCCGCTACCTGCAGGCCGACCAGGTCTTCTCGCTCGACGTCGCCGACCTGCGCGGCGGGCCGGTCAACCCGGTGGAGGTGGGGCAACTGGCGCCGGGCGGGGCCAGGATGGCGATCGGCGGCCTGGACGACGGCGTGCGGATCCGGCGGGTGTCCGACGGCAGGCCCGAGGGCGGGGCGCTGGAGCTGGAGACGGCCCACTTCAGCCCGGACGGCCGCCTGATGGTCAGCACCGACCTGGATGGACGGCGGGTGACGGTGGTCGAGGACGGCACGGTCCACACGTTCACCCCGGACGCGAAACTGGGGCCGGAGCTGGTCTCCGTCAGCCCGGACGGCGCCCTGCTCGCGCTGTCGATGACCTCGCCGGGGTTCAAGCGAAAAGATGACTATCTGGTTCAGGTCTGGGACTGGCGGACCCGCCGGATGCTGTGGCAGTTCAGGCACGACGGTCAGCCGCTCACGACCTTCTCCCCCGACGGCCGGCGGCTGGCCCTGGGCGGGCGGCAGGTGACGGTGATAGACGTGGCCACCGGCAACCCGATGGGCCCGCCGTTCGCCGGCAGCGGCAGGGACAGCGCCGTCGTCGGCCTGCACTTCGACCGTGCCGGCGGCACCCTGTTCGTGATCGACTCCCGCGAGCGCATGACCGGCTGGGACCTGGCCACCTGGCGGCGTACGGGCGGGGTCTCCACCGGCGTCGGCACGATCAGCGCGCGCTCGCCCCGCGAGGACGTGGTCGCGGCCTGGACCACCGCCGACGGCAGGGTCCGCCTGTACGAGCCGGTCAGCGGCACCGAGCTCGCGACGCTGCGCGACACCGGCGGCGCCATGGACCCCCAGGTGCGCGAGGTGCTCTCGCTGGCTTTCAGCGCCGACGGCTCCACCCTGCTGACGCTGGACCGCGACGGCCGGCTGAACGAGCACCCGGTCGCCCCGGCCAAGGTCGCCGCCGCCGTCTGCGCACGCGCCGGCCGCTCGCTCAGCGAGGCGGAATGGCGGACCTACGTGAATCCGGGACTCCCCTACGCGAAAGGCTGCTCCTAGGATCACGTCATGCGATACGACGAGGTGGACGGGATGCGGTTCGCGGTCTTCGGATCCGGGCCGAAGCTGATCGTCGCGGTGCACGGCATCACGGCCTCGCTGATGGCGTGGAACGCGGTGGCCGCGCACCTGCCGCCGGAGTGGTCGCTGGTCGCCATGGACCTGCGCGGACGCGGCCACAGCGCGGACCTGCCCGGCCCCTACGGTCTTGAACGGCACGCCGAAGACGTGCTGCGGGTGGCCGGGCACGTGGGCGCCGGCCCCGGCACGGTGCTGACCGGGCATTCGATGGGCGCGTACGTGGCGGTGCTGGCGGCGGCGCGGCGCGCGTTCGAGCGGGTGGTGCTGGTGGACGGCGGGCTGCCGTTCCCGCCCTTGGCGCCGGGGGCGGACGTGGACGCCGAGATCGAGGCCACGCTCGGCCCGGCGATCGCCCGGCTGAGCCAGACGTTCGCGTCGGCGGACGACTACGTGGCCTTCTTTCAGGCGCATCCGGCCTTCGCCGGCCGCTGGACGCCCGCGGCCGAGCAGTACGTCCGCTACGACCTGACCGGGCCCGAGGGGGCGCTGCGCTCACGGGCCGTCGGTACGGCGGTACGCGAGGACGGCCGGTGGATGCGGCTCAAGGGGGCGGAGATCGGGTCGGCGCTGGCCGCGATCGAGGCGCCGGTGACGTTGCTGCGGGCGCCGCGCGGGCTGCTCGACCAGGAGGTCGGGATGCTGCCCGGCCCGCTGGCCGCGCACTGGGCGCAGCGGGTGCCGGGGCTGCGCGACGAGCTGGTGCCCGGCTGCAACCACTACACGATCATGTTCGACGGGCGGTGCGCGGCGCTGGTGGCCGCCCGCCTGTCAGGGGTACGGCCGGGCCGTACCCCTTGACGGGTCAGCGTGGAGCGATCCACGTGGCGCGCGCGGCGGCGACCAGGGTGCCGTCGCCGTCGTAGATGGCGCTCTCACCGAAGAGCTTGCGGCCCTCGCGGCCGGTGGCGCGGCCGACGACCGAGTAGGTGCCGTCGGGGTAGACCCGGCGGTGGATCTGTACGGCCAGCCGCCCGAGCAGGGCCGACTCGCCGGGGCCGAAGTGCGCCCAGCCGGTGACGCAGTCGAGGGCGGCGCCGACGATGGCGTCGGGCACGCCGTCGTCACCGGCGACGTTGTACGGCACCCGCCAGCCGGCCGCGACCAGGTCGGTGCCCTCGACCGGGCCGGGGTAGATCCGCAGGCCGTCGCCGGGGGCGCGCAGGCCGCAGACGAAGCACTCGGGGAAGGCGTGGCCCTGCCAGCCGGGGAACCCGGCCTCGGCGCGGGCGGCGTCGGCGAAGCGCACGTACTCGGGGGCCTTGAGGTCCTCGTGCACGGGGATGGCCTCGACCAGCAGCTTGTCGCCGTGGTAGAGCGAGGCGGTGTTGGCCACGTGCTCCAGGCGCAGTTCGGTCTCCACGGGGGTGGGGGCGTGGAGGGTGACCTCGACGGCGTTGCCTCGGCCTCCCAGAGCTTCGGCGACCGTACCGGCCAGCCAGCCTCCGTTGACGATCCCCTGGGGACCCTGGAAGCGCTCAGGAACGGTCAAAACAGTCTGCAGAGCAGCCGTCGTCATGCGTCATCCTCCTTCATCGCGATATAACGCCCACGCCAGAAAGTTCATTTCAAACAGACCTATTTTAGGGGCTCTTGCCTGGACCATTGCGCTCGCCCCAGGCTGTTCGGGGACCCCAGGTGTGCGAGACATCCGGAAAGGTCCGTAATATACGGACCTCATTGAGACGGATGTGACTCGGGGGTCACCTGTGAGACTACCCGGCCGCGGCCGGGACGCAGCTGACCCGTCGTACCCCTAGGAGATCCCACCCGATGACCGTCAGCCGCCGGACCCTGCTCAAGACCGGCGCGGGACTACTGCCCGCCGCCGCGCTCGTCACCCGCCCCGCGCAGGCCGCGCCCGTGCCCGTCGTCGAGGCGAACGGCGTCGCCCCGTCGCAGCTGGCCGGGTTCGACAACCTGATGAAGAAGTTCGTCAAGGACCGCAACATCTCGCAGTCCCAGCTGGCGATCATGAAGAACGGCCGGATCGTGCTGGCGCGGGCCTACCGCTACAACGACGGCTCCCGCGCGGTGCCCGCGATCACGCCGACGTCGCCGATGCGCATCGCGAGCCTCAGCAAGAACATCACCGCCGCCGCGATCATGCGGCTGGTCCAGGACGGCAAGCTCAACCTGTCGGCGAAGGTCGCGCCGCTGCTCGGCCTGTCCACCACCACCGACCCGCGGCTGGCCCAGGTCACCGTGCTCCGGCTCATCCACCACCTGGGCGGCTGGGACCGCGACGTGTCCAAGGACCAGCTCTGGCTCGACCACACCATCGCCGCCGCCCTCGACGTGCCGCTCCCGATCGGGCACGCCCAGATCATGAAGTACGGCTCGCAGCGCCGCCTCGACCACGACCCCGGCACCAAGATGGTCTACAGCAACTACGGCTACATGCTGCTGGGCCGGATCATCGCCAAGGTCTCCGGCCAGTCCTACGAGTCGTACGTGCGCTCCAAGCTCCTCGCGCCGCTCGGCATCACCCGGATGCGGCTCGGGCGCAGCCTGCGCGCCGAGGCGTTCCCCGGCGAGGCGATCTACGAGTCGAAGTACACCAACAAGAGCGTCGTGGACGCCTCGGGCAAAGTCCTGCCCTACCCGTACGGCGGATTCAACATGCCCAACCAGGACGCCAACGGCGGCTGGCTGGCCTCCGCCGTCGACCTCGTGCGCTGGACGCTCGCCATGGACCGGCCCGGCAAGGTGCTCAGCTCGGCGTCGATCGCCCGGCTCATCGCCAAGCCGGAGACCGGGGTCAACGAGTTCGGCTCCTGGTACGGCGGTGGCATCTGGGTGCGCCAGGTGCCCGGGAACATCAACACCTGGCACAACGGCTCGATGCCGGGCACCTACACCTACCTGTGCCGGATCCAGAACGGCTTCAGCTACGCCGCCTGCTTCAACCGGCGCGAGGAGCAGGGCTCGCCCGACTTCGACGGGTTCTCCGAGCAGATGAACAAGGTCCCGGTGAGCTCGTGGCCCACCGGGGACCTCACGTCGCGCTACTTCTAGAAGCTGGTGGTCACCTTTAGAAGCTGGTGGTCACCGCCGCTCCGGTGAAGGCGGCGGTGCCGTACAGGCTGACGTAGTGGTAGCCCGCGGGCGGGTTGGTGACGGTGAGCGTGTGCGCGTTGCCGGCGCCGGTCGCCCGCTGGGTGTAGGAGCCGGTCGTGGCCCACGACGAGGAGCTGTAGTAGAGGTCGGCGTCACCGGTGCCGGCGTCGCTCTTGATGGTGAGCTTCGCCGTACCGGCCGGGACGAGGATGTACAGGTAGGCGTAGTTGCCCTGGGTGGCCGACAGGCCGCTGCGGCGGCAGTTCTGGCCGAGCGCCCGCGCGTCCGAGCCGGTGCACTCGGGGACGGGCGGCTCACCGGTGTCGCCGCCGCAGGCTCCGGCCGCGCAGGCCGTCAGCCAGGTGTCGAAGCTCGCGTTGTGGTTCAGTGACCTGAGGTGGGTGCGGGCGGCGTTCCAGTTGCCGGTGCGGTAGTGGCCGAGGACGGTGTTGACGTCCGCGCGGTGCTTTTCGAACATGTAGCGGACCGCGAGGTAGCCCCACCGGTAGACGCGCTGGGTGTCGTGGTCGTAGGTGGTGTCGAAGAGCGTGCTCAGCTGGTACGTGTGCTTGGCCGCCTCCTCGATCGCGGCGTCGTAGACCAGGCGGCGGTAGCCGTAGGAGACGTACTCGGCGAAGCCCTCGATCCACCAGATCGTCGGCGTGCTCACGCCTGCCCCGAAGTCGCCGTGCATGTTGAAGCGGCCGTCGAGGTAGTGCGTGTACTCGTGGTTGAGGTTCCAGATGTGGAACGCCGGGCGCAGCCACTCGGCCTCGTAGGCGATGAACCTGGGCAGGTTCCCTGCGGCCGACGGGTCGCCCTCCAGGTACATGCCGCCGTTGTTGGTGTCGATGCCGAAGATGGCGCCGGCGTAGGTCTGGTAGTCGTCGCTGGAGTCGAAGGCGTTGACCTCCAGCGTCGTGTTGTTGTCACCGGCGACCGGGCCGTTGTCGGCGGCCAGGTTGTGGAAGTAGGCGTCCTGGCCGCTCAGGCTGGAGCAGGTGCCGCTCAGCTCGGCCGCGGTCATCTGCTGGGCGCGGATCCTGAGCGTGGGGCCGCAGGTGTGCCGCACGGGCAGGGCGGCGGCGGTCAGGCGGTTCTGCAGGTCGCAGGTGTCGTAGAAGGCGCAGTTGGCGCGGTCGTAGAAGTCGGCCATCTCGGCCACGCCCACCCAGAGCTTGGCGGTCGGGCCGGTGATCCGCGAGCGCTGCAGCAGGTCGCGCAGCATAGGGCGGACCGTCGCCTTGAGCTGGGCGTGCTGCACGAAGCGGGCCAGCTCGCGGCCGGCGTTGCCGGTCAGGTAGGCGCGCTCGGTGCTGAGCAGGTTCAGGTGGTTGACGGCGAAGTCGCGCAGCGTGGTCAGGGTGCTGGGGTCGTTCTGGACGGCGGTGACGAACTCCGGCAGCTGGTGGCCGCGGAACAGGACGGTGTAGACGCTGTTGACCGCGTTCACCATGGACCACGAGGCGTCGTAGGTGCTGTTGTAGGCGGTCAGCAGGCGGCGTACGACGGGCAGGTAGCGGGCGTTCTCCTGGGCGCTGTCGATCAGGATGACCGCCTCGCCGAGCACTTCGCCGTTGGCGTCGCTGACCGTGCCGGACCGGGAGTTGTTGTGGAAGGCGTCGAGCCCGCCGCGGATGGCGGTCCTGAGCGCGGCGCCGTACTGGCCGACGTCCTGCGGGTAGTACCACTGCACGTAGTAGCCGGCGCGCAGGTACAGGACGAGCTGGAGTGTCTTGGTGCTGTTGTCGCCGGGGTAGGCGGCGGCGGTGGCGCGCAGGGCGTTCGCGACCGTCACCATCTGCGACTCCTGGAAGGCCGCGCGGGCCCGGGAGCCGGTGAGCGAGAAGAGCCCGTTGAGACAGCTCAGGTCGGCGGCCTTGACGGCGGTGACGAGGGCGGCTCCGGTGCGGCCCTCGACCTCGCAGGCGGCCAGCGATCTCTGCTGCCGGGCGGGCTCGTCGTAGTCCTGCTTGAGCTGGTCCGTGGTGGCGGGGAGGGGCGGCCGGACATCGGCCTTGAGGGGTTCGTCCTGCTGGTGCCGGGCTTCGGTGGTCTCGGTCGCCGGGCGGGGGGCCGGGTCGGTGCGGGGGGCGGGGTCCGTGCGCTGGGTGACGGTCTGTGAGGCGGGCGTCTGGGCATGGGCGGGTACGGCGAGGCCGCCGAGCACCAGCCCGGCCGCCACGAGTAAGGATCCTGCGACTCGCATCGCATACTCCTGAGTTGGGGGGTAGGTAATGTGATATGTAAAATTTCACATTGCGCGTAGGCGAATCAAGCCCAAACCTCACGGAAAATCCGCCGCGCACGCCTCGGCAACAGAGGCGCATCCCCAAGGGACCGATCCCACCTGGCCCGTTGCGCGACGCTGGACGACCCCCAGGGCGCCAACCCTTCCAGACCGGCGCCGGCCGTACCCCCGGCTGCCCGGCGCCAGGACCCGCAGGGCTCAAGGGACCGCAAGACCCGCACAACCGCAGGATCTGCGACAACCACGAGGCCCGCCCCCGGGGCCGGTGGTGTGTGAAGGGGGCGGGCGCGGCGGGTCGGCGCAGACGTTAGAGGGCGGTGGCCGTCACCACGCTGGACGCCGTCAGCGCGTGGACGCCGTCGGCGTCGGTGCGGTCGGCGAGGTTGGCGCGGACCGCGTCCAGCAGAGCGGTACGCCGCTCGTCCCCCAGCCCGGCCACCTCGGGCCCCACGGCCGAGAACGAGTACAGGCACGACAGCGCCTCGGCCCCGCCGGACACGGTGACCGGCACCGTCCAATGGTCCAGCCGCACCTGCCCGAACCCGGCGAACGCGACCAGGTCGGCGACCTCCTCACCGCCCAGCGACCACGGTTCCTCGAACAGCGCCGCCGTCTCCCGTCCCAGCACGGAGGTGAGCGCGGCGTGCAGGGCCTGGAAGAGCGGGTTGCGGTCCAGGGGCAGCCAGGTGGCGATCGCGAGACGCGCCCCCGGCCGCAGCGCGCGGCGCAGTTCGGCGACGGCGGCCCGGCGGTCGGGGACGTATTGGAGGACCTGCTGCATGGTGACCAGGTCGAACGCCTCGTCGGAGACGTGGAGCGGCGCTGCGCCGCACTCGACGTACTGGATGGCGGCGCTGCCCGCCGCGGGCGGCTCCTCCTTGGCGAGGGCGAGCATGCCGGCGCTGATGTCGGTGCCGACGACGGCTCCGGTGGGTCCCACGGCGGCGGCCAGGAGGCGGGCGACCGTACCGGGGCCGGTGCCGACGTCGAGGGCCCGTGCGCCGGGCGCGGGGGCGAGGGCGCCGACGAGCGCGTGGCCCCACGGCTCGAAGATCCCGGGCATCAGGATCTCCTTGTACGGGCGGACGGGGCGGGTGTCGGTCAGCTCGGGCGGGGTGGCGTAGACGGTGGTGGTGGAGCGGGTGCGCTCCAGGGTGTCGGCCAGGAAGTCGACCTCGTCGGGGGTGTTGTACAGGTAGAACGAGGCGCGCACGGCGGCGGGGATGCCGAAGCGGCTGCAGGCCAGCTGGGCGCAGTGGTGTCCGGAGCGTACGGCGATGCCGGCCTGGTCGAGGGCGGTCCTGACCTGCTGGAGCGGTACGCCGTCCAGGACGAAGGACATGAGGGGCAACCGGTCGGTGGTGTCCTCCGGGCCGATGAACCGGATGCCGGGGACCTGGGCGAGCCGGTCGAGCGCGTACTCGATGAGGGCCTGGTCGTGGTCGGCGATGGCGTCCATGCCGAGGGAGTCGAGGTAGTCGCAGGCGGCGCCGAGCCCGACGGCCTGGGCGACCGGCGGCGTGCCTGCCTCGAAGCGCAGGGGCGGCGGCGCGTAGGCCATGGCGTCCAGGGTGACGGTCTCGATCATCTCGCCGCCGCCGAGGAAGGGCGGCAGTTCGGCGAGCAGGTCGTACTTGCCCCACAGGACCCCGATGCCGGTGGGCCCGCACATCTTGTGCCCGGAGAAGGTGACGAAGTCGGCGCCGAGCGCGTTCACGTCGATGCCCAGGTGCGGCACCGACTGGGCGGCGTCGACCACGAGCAGCGCGCCCACCTCGGCGGCGCGGGCGGCGATGGGCGCGATGGGGTTGACGGTGCCGAGGATGTTGGAGGCGTGGACGACGGCGACCAGCTTGGTGCGCTCGGTCACCCGCTCTTCGAGCGCGGACAGGTCGAGGCGGCCGTCGTTCGTGATGCCCAGGTAGCTGATCTTCGCGCCGACCCGCTCGGCGAGCAGCCGCCACGGGATGAGGTTCGAGTGGTGTTCCATCTCGGTCACGACGATCTCGTCGCCGGGGCCGATGCGGTGCTCGTCGGCGGCCCACATGAGCGAGTTGGACAGCAGGTTGACGGCTTCCGTCGCGTTCTTCGTGAACACGATCTCCTCGCTGCGCCGCGCGCCGACGAAGGCGGCCACCTTGCTGCGGGCGCCCTCGTACAGCTCGGTGGCCTCGACCGCGAGGCGGTAGACGCCGCGGTGGACGTTGGCGTTGGAACGTGTGTAATAGGCGTTGAGCTGGTCCAGCACCGCCGCGGGTTTCTGCGTGGTCGCCGCGCTGTCCAGGTAGACCGGTGGGCGGGAGCCGTCAGCGGCCGGGTCGAAGAAGGGGAACGCCTTCCGAATCGTTTCGACGTCCAGTAGCCCCATCGTGATCTCCTTCTGCCGAAAGGTGTAGGGGCAGTCTGGGCACTGGAGATCGGGCTAGATCCAACTGCTGTTGTACGGCAGGCGATCCTTTCCACGGTAACCCGGATCCGGCCCCGCGGAACCGGCAGCAAGTGGCCGCCCTTCCTGGCCGCCGGGAGCCGCGGGGCGCCGCCGGATCCTCGCCTACGGTGAAATCATGACCAGCGACTTCATGGTCGACGGAGCCAGGATCATGGCCGTACGCCGCTCGCGCGGCATCTCGCGGCGGATCCTGGCGAACCTCGTGGGCTGCAGCGAGGAGTGGCTGCGCCTCATCGAGAACGGCGCCCGGCCGCTGGACCGGCTGTCCACCATCCTGCGCATCGCCGACGTCCTGCGGATCAGCGACCTGTCGGAGCTGGTCGGCGGCGACGTGGCGCTGCCGGCGATGGGCGCGCAGGGCGAGTACGACGAGATCGGCCACGCGCTGCTCTACCCCAGGCGGCTGTCCGGGGACCCGGCCGAGAGCGCGCACCGGATCGCCCGCCACGTCTCGGCCGCGTGGGACGTCTGGCAGCGTTCGCCGCGCCGCTACTCGGAGGTGCGCAGGCGCCTGCCGGAGCTGCTGGTGATGGCCGAGAGCGCGCCGCCGGACGAGGAGCCGGGGGCGGCGGGGCTCACGCAGGTCTACCGGCTCTTCTCCACGTTCCTGCGCGGCTGCGGCCAGCACGCGCTGGCTCTGCTCGCCGCCGACCGGGGCGTGGCCGCCGCCGGGCGCGCGGGTGACCCGCTGCTGTCGGCGGTGGCGCGCGCGGAGCTGGCCGAGGTCCTCATCCACCTGCGCAGGTACGGCGACGCCCGCCAGCTCTGCCTGGCCGCGATCGACGGCGTCGGGCAGGCGGGGCCGTCCGCGATCGCCGTGGCCGGTGGCTGCTACCTGACCGCGGCGCAGGCCGCCGCCGAGGAGAACGACGTCCCGCACACCGAGGAGCTGCTGCACCGCGCCAGGAAGATCGGCGAGTCGCTGGGCGAGGACCGCGACGATCTGCACGCCCCGTTCGGCGCGGCCGAGGTGGAGGCGCAGGCGGTGGCCGTGGCGGTGCGCCTGGGACGCTACCGGCAGGCCATCCGCCTGTCCGGGGGGATCGACGCCGCCCGCCTGCGCGCCAGGGACCGCCAGGCCCGCTACTTCCTGTCGCTGGCCAGGGCCCATTCGATGGAGCGTGACGCGGCCGGCGCCACGGCGATGCTGCGCAGGGTGCTGGACGGCTGCCCGGAGGAGCTGACCTACAACCCGCAGGCCGCCCGCGTCATGGAGCAGCTGCGGCTGGTCGACTGCGCCACGACCCGCGGCGAACTGCGCGAGATCACGCTGTCGACGCGGCTCAGAAGAGCGTCCCCCGCTCGAAGTCGAGCAGGTAGCGCTTGACGGGCAGCCCGCCGCCGTACCCCGTCAGGTCGCCGTTGGCGCCGACGAGCCGGTGGCAGGGGACGATGATGCTGACCGGGTTGTGGCCGTTGGCCAGCCCGACCGCGCGGGCGGCGCTGGGCGGGCGGCCGAGCCGTTGCGCCAGCCCGCCGTAGGTGAGGGTCTCGCCGTGCGGGATCTCCATGAGCGCCGTCCAGACCTCTTTCTGGAACGGCGTGCCGACCAGGTTCATCGGCAGGTCGAAGATTTTCAGGTCACCGGCGAAGTACGCCCGCAGCTGGCCGGTCACCTCGCCGAAGGGTTCGGGGTCCGGATGCCCGAAGAACTCCTCCGGCGGCCGGTAGCGCTGCTCGCGCATGTAGAGGCCGGTCAGCAGCCCGTCGAGGGCGACCAGCGTGAGCGGCCCGACGGGGCTCTCGATGATGGTGTGCGTGCGGATCATGACATCTGCCAGCGTTTCATACTTTGCGGCGCCGGTAGGCCTTCTGCTGGCAGGCGCGCGAGCAGTAGGCGCGGGGCCGTCCGGTCTCGGCCGGATCGATCACCTTCTCGCAGACCGCACATCGAGTTTCGTCACGCACTTCATCACGAATGAGCGCCTCGATCCCGTCGAGCACCCGCTGCAGCCCGAACTCGAACGGGTCGAGCGGCTCGTCGAAGCCGCCTTCCCCGTAGATGCGGGTGAGCGTGGGATAGCGGTCGAGGTGCCGGTAGAGCGAGTCGCGCGCGCCCCACCACTCGTCGTGGCCGACGCCGGTCCGCCGCTCGACCTTCGCCGTCTCGACGACCTCGCGGGCCGCGCTCTCCACGAAGGCCCCGACCAGCCCCACCACGGCCACCACCTGGGCCGGCGGCAGCCCGGTCGCCGCCATGATCGTCAGCGCGGACTCGAAGGACGCGATGGCGTTCGGCCCCGGCACGTGCCGCACGCCCGCCGACTCGAGCAGCCACGGATGACGCCGGTAGAACTCCAGGCCCGAGCGCGCCCACTCCTCCGTGTCCGCCCGCCACCCGCGCGGCGGGCCGAGGTCCGGCTCGTCCCCCAGCACGGCGTCGCGCATGAGGTCCACGAGCTCGGCCTTGCCGGGAACGTGACGATAGAGCGACATCGTGGTGTAGCCGAGCCGCTCGGCCACCCTCCGCATCGACACCGCCGCCAGCCCCTCGGCGTCGGCGAGCTCGATCCCGGCCCGCACGATGCGCTCCAGGTTGAGCCCGCCGCGCCCCTTGGCACCCCACAGCAGTTCCGTGCTGCGCTCCGGATCGGCCACCTGTTGACTCCTCTCCCTGTCTATGCTGTATACCAGATGTGTACACCGCATACCTGGAAGGAATTCCTCATGATCTTCGTCGACCCCTCCGGCGACGACTCCGGCCCCGGCACGATCGAGCGCCCCTTCGCCACCCTGGAACGCGCCCGCGCCGCCGGCGGCGTGATCACCCTCAGGGCCGGCGTCCACCGGCTGACCGAGACGCTCCGGCTGACCGAGGCCGACTCCGGGATCGTCCTGCAAGCCCACGGGTACGGCACCGCCGTACCGGAAAAGGTGGTCGTCAGCGGCGGCACGCCGATCACCGGCTGGCAGGAGGGCGACGGCGGCGTGTGGACGGCGGCGGCGCCCGCCACCCCCGTGCGCCAGCTCTACGTGGGCGGACGCCGCGCCGAGCGCGCCTCACTCTCCCTCGGCGAGACGGCGATCACCGCCACCGAGACCGGTTACGTCCTCGAGGAGGCCGTGGACTGGCCGGGCGCGGTCGAGTTCGTCTACCGCGGCGCCTACCCCTGGTCGGAGGCGCGCATCCCGGTGGCGTCGATCTCCGGCACGAGCGTCACCATGGTCCAGCCCGCCTTCGGCTGGGCGCGCGAGCTCTACCACTCGATCATCACCTGGGAGGGCGGCGGCGAGCACTACGCCGTGGACGCGCCGACCTCGGCGGAGAACAGCCCCGCCTTCCTGACCCCGGGCACGTTCGCGGTGAGCGAGGGCGTGATCCACTACCTGCCGCTGCCCGGCGAGAGCCCGGACGACGTGGTGGCGCCGGTTTTGGAGACGCTGGTGCACGCCGACGGGGTACGCGGCGCGGCCTTCCGCGGCATCACCTTCGCCGAGGCGGCGTGGACCCGGCCGAGCGGGCGGGAAGGGTTCCTCCACTACCACGGCAACGGCTTCTACGCCGGCGGCGACCTCCAGGTCGTCACGTTCGACGGCGGCCAGGTCACCGTGCCGGGCGACCCGGCCGACATCCCCGGCAACGTGGTCGTCGACGGCGCCTCGGACGTGCGCGTGGAAGGCTGCCGGTTCACCCGGCTCGGCGGCGTCGCGCTGGAGTTCCGCGGCGCCGGGGCGCGCAACGCGCTGCTCGACAGCGAGATCGACGAGGTGGCGGGCGGCGGCGTGGTCATCCGCGACGGCGCCCGCGAGCACCGGATCGAGCGCACCCGCCTGCGCCGCGTCGGCCTCGACTACCACGGCTCCCCCGCGATCCTGATCGCCGGGACCGAGTCCACGGTCGTGGCGCGCAACGACGTCGGCGAGGTGCCGCACAACGGCGTCGTCGTCAACGCCGGCCGCGGCACCCAGGTGCTCGGCAACCTGATCCACGACACGATGCAGGTGCTGGCCGACGGCGGCGGCCTGTACGTCTCCGGCCCCCAGGGCTCCTCCTACGCCAGCGGCGCCCTGATCCGCGGCAACGTGATCAAGGACACGGTCACGCCGTACAACTACGGCCTCTACACCGACTACGGCGCGGCCTGGGTGACCGTGCAGGGCAACGTGGTGCACCGGGCCGACAACCCGGTGGTGCTGGAGGTGTCGCCGCCGCTGGAGCACGTGGCGTTCATCGGCAACTTCTGGGACGCCGACCCGGGCGAGGCGCCGAAGGGCGTGACGCTGTCCGACAACACCGTGCTCGGTGAGGGCGCGCTGGAGTCCGACCCGGCGGTGGCCGACATCGTGGCGGGCGCCGGGATCTAGGCGGCCAGCGCCTCGTGCCAGCGGGCCGTGTCGGTGTACTGGTGCAGCCGGGAGATCCGGCCGTCGGCCACCCGCCACAGGTGGACGAACTCGGCCTCGTACTCCCGGCCCGTGGCCCGGGCGCGGCCCCGGTAGTGCCCGGTGACCACGACCGTCCCGTCGGCGGTCTCCTGCCAGGTCTCGTCGTAGGGCGCGGTGTCGTACTCCGCGAACACCGCGCCCCACACCCGGGTCAGCGCCTCCGTCGGCCCGCTGAAGACGCCACCGGCGCCGCACGGCATGCCCGGCGCGGTGCGCGCCTCGAAGTCCGGATGCAGCAACGCCAGGATCGCGCCCCCGTCGGCGGTCTGCGCGGCGCTGTAGAAACCCTTGACGACGTGGCTCGCGGCGGACATGCCTGCCTCCTCAATTAGATGATACATTCTAGAACCAATCCACTAATACCATCGAAGGGCGAGCGTGGGAAGACCGGCGAAATTCACCCAGGACCAGATGCTGGACGCCGCGCTGGCCATCCTCGGCGCCGACGGCCCCGCCGCCGTCACCATGACCGCCGTCTCGGCCCGCACGGGCGCCCCGATCGGTTCCCTCTACCACCGCTTCGCCTCCCGCGACCTGCTGCTGGCCACGCTGTGGCTGCGGTGCGTGAAGGGTTTCCAGGAGGGCTTCGCCGCCGCCATGGCCGACGACGACGTCGAGGCGGCGGCCCTGCACACGCCCCGCTGGTGCCGCGCCAACCCCGCCGCGGCCGCCGCCCTGCTCCTGCACCGCAGGGAAGACCTGGCCGCCCAGTGGCCGGACCAGCTGGGTCCCGAACTGGCGGCGGTGGACGAGCGGACCACCGGCGCCCTCGACGCCTACCTCGCGCGTCACCCCGGCACGGACCGGCAGCACCTGATGTTCGTCCTGGCCGACGTCCCCTACGGCGCCGTCCGCCGCCACCTCCTGGCCGGACGCACCCCTCCCCCGGAGCTGGACGACCTCATCCTGACCACCTGCCGGGCCGTCCTGGCCGCGGGTTAGACCTCCTCGCGCCAGCGGCTGGTGATGGGCAGGCGGCGGTCACGGCCGAAGTTCTTCGGGGTGATCTTGGGGCCTGGCGGGTACTGGCGGCGCTTGTACTCGGCCAGGTCGACCAGCCTGATGATCCGCGTGACCAGCGCCGGATCGTGGCCGGCGGCGATGAGCTCGGCCGAGCCCATGTCCTTCTCCACGTAGTCGTCCAGCAGCCGGTCCAGCACCTCGTACGGCGGCAGCGAGTCGGTGTCGCGCTGGTCGGGGCGGAGTTCGGCGCTCGGCTCCTTGGTGATGGAGTTCTCCGGGATGGGGGACGGGGCGTCCATCGCGAACAGCGGGCTGTGGTGGGCGTTGCGCCAGCGGGCCAGCTCCCACACCATCGTCTTCGGCACGTCCTTGATGGGCGCGAAGCCGCCGGCGGAGTCGCCGTAGAGGGTGGAGTAGCCGGTGGCCAGCTCGCTCTTGTTCCCGGTGGTCAGCACCAGGTGGCCGTGCTCGTTGGACAGGCCCATGAGGATCATGCCGCGTACCCTTGCCTGGAGGTTCTCCGCGGCCAGGCCGGACAGCTCGATCTCCTTCTCGAAGCCGTTGACGATGTCGCCGATGGGCACGACGCGCGCGTGGACGCCCTGCCGCCGCACGAGCTCTTCCGCGTCGCCGATGGAGTGCTCGGAGCTGTAGCGCGAGGGCATGAGCACGACGTGGACCCGCGAGGGGCCGACGGCGTCGGAGGCGATGGCCGCGGTCAGGGCCGAGTCGATGCCGCCTGACAGGCCCAGGATGACCGACTGGAAGCCGTTCTTGGCCACGTAGTCGCGTACGGCCAGCACAAGCGCGTGGTAGACCTCGGCGGGCGCGTCGAGCGGCGCGGCCAGCGGCGCCGGGGCCGGCTCGTAGGGGGCGAGCGGTTCGGGGGACAGCACGAACCGGTCGACGGTGATCGTGGAGCCGTCGCCGGCGTCGTAGGCGACCTGCGAGGGCGGCGCGTCGGACACGGCCAGCTCCAGGTCCACCACGAGCAGGTTCTCCTGGAACTGCGGCGCCCGCGCCACCAGCGCGCCCGTCGCGTCGACGACCAGCGAGTCGCCGTCGAAGACCAGCTCGTCCTGCCCGCCGACCTGGTTGACGTAGACGAGCGGGCAGCCGGCCTCGCGCGCGCGCCGCGCGCACAGCTCCAGCCGCACGTCGTCCTTGTCCTTCTCGTACGGCGAGGCGTTCGGCGCGACCAGCAGCCCGGCCCCCGCCTGACCGACGACGGCCACGGGCCCCCCGTCCTGCCAGAGGTCCTCGCAGACCGCGACGGCCACGTCGACCCCGTGCAGCCGGAAGATCGGCAGCCGGTCGCCGCGGACGAAGTAGCGGTACTCGTCGAACACGCCGTAGTTGGGCAGGTGGTGCTTGGCCGTACGGTAGACGACCTCGCCGCGGTGCAGCAGCGCGGCGGCGTCGAGCGGCGCGCCCCTCGGCCGGCCGGCGCGCGGCGCGAGCCCGGCGCGGTCGACGTAGCCGACCAGCACCGGCAGCTCGCCGAGCCCCTCCGCGGCCAGGCGGGCCGCCGACTCCTCCAGCGTGCGGATGCTGGCCTCCACGAAGGAGGTGCGGAGCACGAGGTCCTCGACGGGATATCCGGTGAGGAACATCTCGGTGAAGACCGCGAGGTGGGCGCCGCGCCCGGCCGCTTCGCGGGTCCACGCGAGCAGCTTGTCGGCGTTGGCGGACAGGTCGCCGACCGTCGGGTTCGTCTGGACGAGCGCGATGCGCAGTTGAGCCACGTGACCAGCCTAGTCCGCGTCGCATTCGTACCTGCGGAAGCGTTGCCGCGCGGGGATGTCCCGGGGCTCTAGGCCGCCAGGGCGCTTCTGCGGCGGACGGCGGGCCCGAGGGCGATCATCCCGGCGGCCGAGAGGATGCCGACGCCGCCGAGCGTGAACCACAGCGCGCCGGCGCTCACGCCGAGCAGCGCGCTGCCGGCCAGCGGCGCGAGCACGGTCGAGACCGACCAGGCGAAGCCGAACAGCCCGGAGTAGCGTCCGCGCAGGTGGGCGGGGGCGAGGGCGGCGACGATGGTGCCGACGATGCCCGCGGTCACGATCTCGCCGGCGGTCCAGACGACGATGGTGAACGCGAGCATGGCCACGTTGGTGACGAAAGCCGTGAGGGCGAAGCCGACGGCCATGACGGCCAGCCCGGCGGCCAGCGTGACGGGCGCGTCCAGGCGGCCCAGCCAGTTGGACACCAGCGGCTGTACCACGACGATGAGCACTCCGTTGAGCGCCATCGCCAGCCCGAACTCGCCGGTACTGAGCCCGACGACCTTGGTCATGGCGACGGGCAGCATGGTGAACGTCTGCGAGTACATGAGCGCGTCGCCCAGCACCACGAGCGTGAAGCCCACCATGACCCGGTCGCGCAGCACCGTGCCGAACCCGCCGCCGGCCGTCCCCTCGGCCGGGGGCGGCGCGGTCTCCGGCACCGCCCGCCACACCAGGACGGCGAAGGCCACGCTGGTGGCGGCGTTGATCCAGAACAGCCAGACGAACCCGAGCTCGGCCAGCCAGCCGCCCGCCGTCATGCCCACCGCGTAGCCCAGGTTGATCGCCCAGAACAGAAGCCCGTAGGCGCGCGGCCGTTCGGCGGGCGGGACCAGGTCGGCCACGAGCGCGTTGGAGGCGGGCCGGTAGGCGTCGATCACGATGCCGAGCACGAACATGGCGGCCAGGATCGACGGCAACGAGGTGCTGTAGCCGAGCCACATCATGGTGGCGGCGGTGGCCAGCATGCCGCCGGCCAGCGTGGCGCGGCGGCCGATCCGGTCGGTCAGCACCCCGGCCAGCAACTGGGAGATCAGCGAACCCGCGCCGAACACGGCCATCACGAGTCCGGCGGCGGCGACCGACAGCCCGCGCGCCTGGGTCAGGTACACGCCGGTGAACGGCAGCACCATGGTGCCGAGGCGGTTGACGAGCGTGCCGCTCCACAGGGCCCAGAAGGGCCTGGGCAGCCCGCCGACCTTCGATCGTAGGAAAGACGGCTTCTCGGCAAGTGCGTTAGTCACCCCCAGAGCATGAAATATCCGCTTTTGAGGCTCCAACGATTTAGGGCACACTAAAACCTATGGGAGTGACCTGGAAGCTGAAGAGCGAGGACGTCGCCAGGATCCGCTTCGGCTTCTCCCCGCTGTGGGAGCTCGTCGCCAGCCTGCGCACGCTCCAGGACCCCGCCCGCCAGCTGGTCCACCTGCCGTGGATCAAGGCGGTCCGCCCCCGCCTGGCCCAGCTCGACATGGACGAGCTCTTCGCGCTCGTGCCCGCCGAGGGCTACCTCGCCGACTTCCTCACGCCGCCGCCCGACACCCCGCTGCCCGACTTCGCGCAGGAACTCGACCGGGTACGGCGAACGCCGCCCGAGACCGCCGCCCTGGAGGCGTCCAAGGTCGCGAACGTCGACCGGGCGGTGACCGAACGTTTCCGCGCCGACCCCGCCACCGGTCTGCGGCGGACCGCCGACGCGCTCCAGGCGTACTGGGACGCCTGCTTCGCCGAGTACTGGCCGCGCGTCTACGGCCTGCTCGAACGCGACGTGCTGCGCCGCTCGCGGCAACTGGCCACCGGCGGCGCCCGCGAGCTGTTCGCCTCCCTCGACCCCGCCGTCGTCTGGACCGGCGAGCGGCTGCTCGTCGACCGCCCCTGGTGCGACGACAGCGACCTGCACGGCGACGGCCTGGTCCTGGTGCCGAGCGCCTTCTACTGGCCGTCGGTCGCCGTGATGACCGCGCCGTACCAGTCGGCGCTCATCTATCCCGTGCTGGGCGTCGGCACCCTGTGGGAGGACGGGCCGCCGCCCGCGCCCGGCGCGCTGGCCGCCCTCATCGGCAGGAGCCGGGCGCAGATCCTGCTCGCGCTGGCCGAGCCGGCGACGACCTCGGCGCTGGCCCGCCGCATGTCGCTCACCGCCGGCGCGGTCAGCCAGCATCTCGGCGTGCTCAGCGACGGCGGGCTCGCGGTCGGCATGCGGGTCGGCAAGCAGGTCGTCTACCGGCGTACCTCAACAGGCGACGCGCTGGCTGTCGGCAGCGGCGGGAGCCGGCGTGGGAGCGGGTGAGGGGCGGGCGGGGCCGTACAGGAAGACGCCCGTGCGCTGCACCTCGCCGGGAACCAGGTCCAGGTCGTCGACGGTCCTGCGGTGCGCGCGCACGTCGGTCACCCGGAACGCGAACGGGCCGTCGCCCGCGCCGTCGCGCGCCACCCAGGAGCCGTCGGCGCGCCGCCGCAGGTCGCGCCAGTGGCCGTCCACGCGGACCTCGACGCTGCGCAGCGGCCCGCCGTGGTCGAGCACCTGTACGGCCAGCCACTCCTCGTCCGAACCCGGCTTCACCACGAAGCCCAGCGACCGCTCCAGCTGCGGATCGGCACGCGGCGCCGCGCAGGCGGGCCCGTTCAGCAGGTTCACCGTCCACAACACCACGCCCGCCGCGCCCAGCGCCGAGATCGCACTGAGCCCCCGCCGCCGCCTACGCCGTCTGTGCCGCGCCACATGAGTACATAGCGAGATCGTGCGATCACGTTACGTATAGCGCGCCGACTCCAGCAGCCAGTCCAGGTGGGCACGCGGCGCGGCCAGGTAGGCGCAGGCCACCTTGCTGGCGTCGCGGGCCTCCTTGGGCTCCAGCTCGTCGAGCGGCAGCATGCGGGCCGCCGCGCGCATGTCGGCGCACCGTTCCTCGACGCGGTCGAGCACCCACGCGGTCGCCGCCCGTTCGTCCAGGTCGAGCTCGTGCATGGCGATGACGACCAGGTTGTGCGCGTCGCCCTGCTCCTTCGGGCGCGAGGCCACGTCGTTGCACCAGGCGATCGTGTCGCTGCACGCCTCCACCAGCTCGCGCCAGGCGTCGCAGGCGTGCACCCAGTCCGGGACCTCGACGCGCAGGCACGGCTCGACCAGGTCGTACAGGTAGGGGCCGACGGTGCCCCTGCGCAGCGCCGGGTACTCCTCGATCGTCGGGATCCGGCCCGTCGCCCGGTTCCTGGCCTCGGTACGGCAGGCGTCGTGCTGGCGCTGCAGCCCCATCGCGAACCTGGCCCGCCACCGGTCGCTCATCCTGGCACTGGTCACCCGCCACAGATCGGCGAACGCCGACTCCAGCGGATGCTGCGCCGTACCTTGGAGCAGGCCCTGGAAGATCTCCAGCGGGCACGGGCCCTCGTCGAGCTCGTCGTCGAAGTGGAACAGCCACGTCAGCCACTGCGCGAACAACGCCGCCGCGGCCGCGTCGAACTCCGCGAACGCCCGCCCGGCCATCCGGTGGAAGCCCACGCCGGGATCGGCGCGCAGCCCCGTCCTGCGGGCCCAGTCGAGGACGGCGGCCTCGATCGCGTACACCGACGGATGCATGCGGCAGGGCGCGGCCATCGCCGGGACCCGCTCGACCAGCGGCAGCAGCGCCTCGGCCGGAATGCCGCCGCGGCGGGGCGCGGGAAGCACCGGCTTCCTCGCGAGCACGGAACGCAGCGCGTCCCTCATCGAGGCGATCACCATCACAGGGGCCCGAAGAGCCAGTTGCCGCAGGCGTGCGGGTCCTCGCCGGTGTAGTACTCCTTGGCCGCCTCGACCAGGTCCGTCACTGAAAGCACCCCCTGCCCGGCGCGGTCGAGGCGGTCGAAGGCCTCGTCCACGTCGTCGTAGGCGGTGCCGAAGGCGCTCAGCATCGTGCGGAACTCGCCCGGCCTGACGAACCCGTCGCCGTCGGCGTCGCAGAGTTCCGCCACCGCCTGGATCGCCGGACGGAAGACCGGCTCGTAGCGCTCCCCGTCGATGAACGCCGCCGCCATCGCCTTGTGGAAGTCCTCCCGGGTCATGCGCGCGTCCGCGTCGCGGTCCAGCGCCCCGGACAGGGCGGCCCAGATCCCGTCGAAGCTGTCGACGAGCTTGGTGCCGGTCGCCGAGGTCGGCGACTCGCCGAAGCCCACCAGGATGCGCGCGCCCAGACCCAGAAGGTCCGCACGCTCGATCTCGCCGCCGCCACTCACGTCGATGTGGTCGAAGGCGCGGTCGAGTTTGTGATTGCGCAGGTCGATAGCCACGAAATGCCTCCCCCGAGACTGATCTGCGTGCTCACATTAGGTGGGCGCGGGTGGTTTGTCAGTGAGCCACGCACCGGAGGGGCACGTAACGTGTGCGAAACACGGACACGGCATCCTGTAAGCGACCACCGATGTCTTCACGAGGGGCTGCCTTGGACCGCCAGCAGGAGTTCGTGCTCCGCACGCTCGAGGAACGCGACATCCGGTTCATCCGGCTGTGGTTCACCGACGTCCTCGGCTTCCTCAAGTCGGTCGCCATCGCCCCCGCCGAGCTCGAAGGCGCCTTCGCCGAGGGCATCGGCTTCGACGGCTCGGCCATCGAGGGCTTCGCCCGCGTCTACGAGTCGGACATGCTCGCCAAGCCGGACCCGTCGACGTTCCAGATCCTGCCCTGGCGCAGCGAGAATCCGGGCGCCGGCCGTATCTTCTGCGACATCCTGATGCCGGACGGCTCGCCCTCCCACGCCGACCCGCGCTGGGTGCTGAAGCGCACGCTCGCCAAGTGCGCCGACATGGGCTTCACCTTCTACACCCATCCCGAGATCGAGTTCTTCCTGCTGAAGAACCGCCCGGTGACCGGGGAGAAGCCGGAGCCGATCGACGCGGGCGGCTACTTCGACCACACCCCGCACAGCTCCGGCCACGACTTCCGGCGCCAGGCGATCATGATGCTGGAGTCGATGGGCATCTCGGTGGAGTTCAGCCACCACGAGGGCGCGCCCGGCCAGCAGGAGATCGACCTGCGTTACGCCGACGCCCTCACCACCGCCGACAACATCATGACCTTCCGCCTGGTCATGAAGGAGGTCGCGCTGGAGCAGGGCATCTGGGCCTCGTTCATGCCCAAGCCGTTCACCGAGCACCCGGGCTCCGGCATGCACACGCACATGTCGCTGTTCGAGGGCGACCGCAACGCCTTCTACGAGGCGGGCTCGGAGTACCAGCTCTCCAAGACCGGCCGCTCCTTCATCGCCGGCCTGCTGCGGCACGCCGCCGAGATCACCGCGATCACCAACCAGTGGGTCAACTCCTACAAGCGCCTCTGGGGCGGCGCCGAGGCCATCGCCGGCCAGGGCGGCGAGGCCCCCTCCTACATCTGCTGGGGCCACAACAACCGCTCGGCGCTGGTCCGCGTCCCCATGTACAAGCCGCACAAGGGCGGCTCGACCCGCATCGAGTTCCGCTCACTGGATTCCGCCTGCAACCCCTACCTCGCCTTCGCCGTCATCCTCGCCGCCGGCCTGAAGGGCATCGAGGAGGGGTACGAGCTCCCGGCGGCCGCCGAGGACAACGTCTGGACCCTGACCAGCGCCGAACGCCGCGCCCTGGGCATCCGGCCGCTCCCCCAGTCGCTCGATGAGGCCATCGGGGTCATGGAGCAGAGCGAGCTGGCCGCGGAGACGCTGGGCGAGCACGTCTTCGACTTCTTCCTGCGCAACAAGCGGGCCGAGTGGCGCGACTACCGCCGCCAGGTCACCGAGTTCGAGCTGGGCCGTTACCTGCCGGTTCTGTAGCGGGTTCCGGAGGGGCCGAGGGGCGCATCCCCTTGGCCCCTTTTTTGTGAGCTTCGTTACGAAACGGGACCGTTGCGTATCGGAATCTCTTGCGATACGGTGACGTTGCGAAACTTTCCCGTATCGAAATTAAGGACCCTTCCCCCATGGAAACCACCAACGGACACCCCCGCAGATGGGCGATCCTTGGCGTGCTCGTCTTCAGCCTGCTGGCGGTCGTGCTCGACAACACCATCCTGAACGTGGCGATGAAGACGATCGCCGATCCGGTCCAAGGACTGGGCGCCACCCAGAGCGAGCTGGAGTGGGCGATCAACTCCTACACCCTCGTGTTCGCCGGCCTGTTGTTCACCTTCGGCGTCATCGGTGACCGTACCGGGCGCAAGAGGATGCTGTTCATCGGCATGCTGCTGTTCGGGCTGGCCTCCCTGGCCTCCGCCTACAGCCAGGATCCGACACAGCTGATCCTGGCCAGGGCGGCCATGGGCATCGGCGGCGCGGCGATCATGCCGGCCACGCTGGCCATCATCTCCAACGTCTTCCCGCCCCACGAGCGCGGCAAGGCCATCGGCGTCTGGGCCGGCGGCGTCGGCCTGGCGGTGGCGATCGGCCCCATCACCGGCGGCCTGCTGATCGAGCACTTCTGGTGGGGCTCGGTCTTCCTGATCAACGTGCCCATCGTGATCATCAGCATGATCCTCATCGGCACGATCGTGCCCGAGTCGCGTGACCCCAAGCCCTCCAGGCTCGACCCGGTGGGCGTGATCCTGTCGATCATCGGCCTGGTCGCGGTCGTCTACGGCATCATCCGCGGCGGCGAACTGGGCTCGGTCGTCAACGCCGAGGTCCTGCTGCCGACGCTGTTCGGCCTGCTCGTGCTGGGCGCCTTCGTCTGGTGGGAGCGGCGCGTCGAGCACCCCGCCTTCGACGTCCGCAACTTCTCCAACGTCCGCTTCAGCTCGGCCATCGGCATGATGGGCATCGTCTTCTTCGCGATGATGGGCGGGATGTTCTTCCTGACCTTCTACCTGCAGATCGTGCTGGGGTTCAGCGCGCTGCAGGCGGGGGCCATGATGATCCCGTTCGCCGCCGCGCAGCTCATCTTCGCGCCGCTCAGCCAGCGGATCAACGAGCGCTTCGGCGCCAAGCTCTCCTCGACCGTCGCCATGGCGATCATCGCGCTGATCCTGGCCAGTTACGCGCTGTTCGACCAGAACACCCCGATCGTGCTCATCGAGATCGTCTTCTTCATCCAGGGCGCCGCGATGGCCAACATCATGCCGCCCGCGACGACCGCGATCATGGAGGCGCTGCCCCGCGAGAAGGCGGGCGTCGGCTCCGCGATGAGCAACACCGTCCGCCAGGTCGCCGGCGCGCTCGGCGTGGCCGTCCTGGGCGCGGTCCTGTCCTCCGCGTACCGCAGCGAGGTGGCCCCCGCTCTGACCGGCCTTCCCGAGGCGGTACGGCACGCGGCCGGCGAATCCATCACCAACACGGTCGCCGCGGCGCAGGGCGACCCGGCGATCCTCGGCCCCGCCTTCAACGCCTTCATCGACGGCATGCACGTGACCGCTCTGGTCTCGGCCGTCATCGCCCTCGGGGGCGTCGGGGTGGTCGCCAAGTGGATGCCGGGCAAGGCCGCGGCGGTCCTGCCCGTGGACGACAAGGAACCAGCGGTAGTGTGAGGCCGCGATGACGATTCAGGATGCAGGGGCGGCCCGTCCGGCGGGCCGGCCGCGTAGCGAAAAGGCCGAGAAGGCCATTCTCGAGGCCACTCTCGACCTCATCGGCGAGGGCATGGGCATCTCCGAGCTGTCGATCGAGGCGATCGCGGCCAGGGCCGGGGCCGGCAAGACGACGATCTACCGGCGCTGGTCGAACAAAGAGGACCTCGTGGTCGACGCCCTGGCCACGCTGAAGGCGCCGGTGCCGCCGCTGGCGGGCGAGTCGGTGCGCGACGACCTGGTCACGCTGCTCGACCAGATGCGCGACGAGTCCGGACATGTCAGGACCAAGTGCGTGATGAACATCGCGCTGAGCGAGTCGGACCGCTATCCGCACCTGTTCGAGAAGTTCAGGAAGATCGCGATCGAGCCGCGGCGGGCGGCGATGCGCAAGGTCCTGGAGCGGGGCATGGCCAGCGGCGAGCTCCGCTCCACGCTGGAGGTCGAGCTGGCCATGGCCATCCTGACCGGCACGATGGTCTGGTTCACCAAGTGGGGCGACACCGCGGAGCGCGGCCCCGAACTGGCCGAGGGCATCGTCGATCAGGTCCTGGCCGGAATCGCACCCTGAACCATCCCTTGCCGGTACGGCGGAGACGGCCCGCCGTACCAGGGATGGGGAATGGCGTCGCTGGGCCTGGGCAGAACGTGAGCAATGTTCTAGTCTCGCGGCCATGCCCCCCATGCGCAGGATCGTGGCCTTAGGCGCCCTGACATTAGGGCTCCTGTTACCCGCCACCGCCGCACTGGCCCACGAGGAGCGCGAGGTCACGCTCCCGGACGGCAGCGGCAGTGTCCCGGCCCACCGGCAGGCCGAGCCCGATCTGCTGGTCTGCAAGAGCGACCGGCCCGACTTCGAGCGCCGCATCGAGAACTTCCCCGAAGCCCTCAAGCAGCGAAATATCCAGCTCTACGAGTTATGTCAGCAAAAGGGCTTCAGAAACCTCCAGGAAGCCGTCGACAAGGTCGGCAGGCCGGGCATGGCGATCGCCATCCTCCCCGGGCTCTACCTGGAAGAGCCCAGCCGGGCCGCCCCCACCGGCGCGTGCGCGAACCTCCCCGCCCGCTGGTCCAGCTGGGGCTACCAGATCCTCTCCTTCGAACAACAGCAGGCCTGCCCGCACAACCAGAACCTCGTCGCGATCCTCGGCAAGAAGGATCTGCAGATCGAGGGCACCGGCGCCGGGCCGCTGGACGTGGTCATCGACGCGGAGTACCGCAAGCTCAACGCCATCCGCGCCGACCGCACGAACGGCATCTACTTCCGCAACTTCACCGCCCAGCGCACCACCTTCAACTCCCTGTACGTCCTGGAGACCGATGGCTTCGTCATCGACAAGGTGCTGACCCGCTGGAACGACGAGTACGGCTTCCTCACCTTCGCCAGCGACCACGGCCTCTACACCGACTGCGAGTCCTACGGCAACGGCGACGGCGGCCTCTACCCCGGCAGCGCCTCCAACCTCAACGACGGCCGGGGCCACGACGTCCCGCGCTACGCCATCGAGATCCGCCGCTGCAAGAGCCACGACAACGCGCTCGGCTACTCGGGCACCGCGGGCGACTCGATGTGGGTGCACGACAACGAGTTCTACGACAACATGGTCGGCGCCACGATGGACAGCCTCTGGCCCGACCACCCCGGGCTCCCGCAGAACCACGCGAAGTTCGAGAACAACAAGATCTACAACAACAACCGCGACTACTACCGGTACACGCGCGACGGCACCTGCGCGAAGCCGCCCGCCGAACGCGGTTACGAGAAGGGCGTGGTCTGCCCCCAGGTCGGCGTGCCGCCGGGCACCG
Source organism: Nonomuraea sp. NPDC050540 (assembly GCF_044457485.1). Lineage (NCBI taxonomy): Bacteria > Bacillati > Actinomycetota > Actinomycetes > Streptosporangiales > Streptosporangiaceae > Nonomuraea > Nonomuraea sp. NPDC050540. The sequence goes on along the minus strand of NZ_JBITHA010000003.1, from coordinate 132,061 downwards.
GCGTCCTGGTCGCGGGCGGCAACTACAACGTCTTCAGGAACAACCGGATCTGGGGCCACGCCGGCAGCGCGTTCCACCTGTTCGGGGTGCCGGCGTTCATCCGGGGCGAGGAGTCGCTCGCCAAGCAGGCCGACACCTCCAACCACAACCGCTACGAGGGCAACGTCTTCGGCCTCAGCCCGACCGGCGAACAACGTCCCAACGGGCGCGACGTGTGGTGGGACGGGCAGGGCACGGGCAACTGCTTCCAGGGCGACACCGGGCCGTCCTCGCCGCAGGCGCTGCCGGTGTGCGCGGCCTCGGCGCCCGGAGTGTCGGGCGGGTCGCACCGGTGGGTGGCCGAGCCGGTGAAGATCCTCAAGCTGTACCTGTGCTCGGACTTCTCGGCCCAGGACGTCCGGCTGCCCGCGGGGTGCGACTGGTTCGGGGCTGCGGGGCTGGGGAGGGTGGAGGCGCAGCTGGCGTTGGGCGGGTCGCTGGTGCTGGGGTTGCTGGCCGTTCTGTTCTGGTACCGCGGCCCGGCCCGGCCGTCCGCCGACGCGACCCCGCAGAAGACGGCACAGGCGCCTCCCGGGACACCGAGCCTCGGGGAGAGCGCGCCCGCCGAGGTGACGGTCCCCGCAACGGCTGAACCAAGCACCACCGCGAACGCTCGGGCCACGCCAGACCCGACGCGTGGGGTGGGGCTTGTGGTGGGGACGGTGGTGGGGGTGGCCGGGCTGGTGCTTGACGTGGTGGCCGCTTCCCTCGACTCGCCGCTGCTCACGGCGGTCGCGCTGGCCGGGGTGGCGGGGTGGCTGGTCTGCCTGGGTGCCGTGGCGCGGCGGGTCAGGCCGGTGTTCGGATGGTTCACGGTGGTGCTCGGGGTACTGACCGCGGCGGATGCCTTTGACCGGGCGGTTCACCTGATTCCGTTCATTCCGCTGGGTCCCGGCTGGGTGCGGGGGCTGCTCACCGGGGTCTGGGTGCTGTGGGCGGTGGTGGTGCTGGCGCCGCGCCGCCGTACCGGAGAGCGGGGGGTGGTCGGGTGAGACGGCTGCTGGTGGTGGCGGTCGTGCTGGTGGCGGGGTGCGGGCAGTTGTCCGAGACGCATCATCGGCCCGGCAACAGCCACGAGGTGGCCACCGCGCCGCCCCGTACGGTCAACGGCGAGGTCGTGGTGCCGATCGCGATCGCGCAAGGGAAGGTCAGCCCGCCGTCGGGTTGGGTGGAGATCAGGAAGGGACAGCGGGTCGCCATCACCGTGACCAGCGACGTCTCCGACGAGGTCCACGTGCACGGCTATGACGTCGAGGCCGAGCTGCTGGCGGGCAAGGCGGTCACGGTGCGGTTCACGGCGGACGTGGCCGGGGTGTTCCAGGTGGAGACGCATGAGAACAAGCTGGTGCTCACCCAGCTGGCGGTGAAGTGAGCGGGATTCTGGCGCACGGGGTCGGCAGCCGAGGTGACCTGCCGATCCCGCTGTTCTACGCGTACGCGGGGGCGTTCGCGGCGCTGGTGGTGTCGTTCCTGGCGCTGGGGCTGCTGTGGCCGGACTCGCGATTCCGCGGTGAGGTCGCGGGACGCGTGCTGCCGCTGCGCCTGCCCGCGATGTCGCGGATGTTGCGGGTGGTCACGCTTCTGATCGTCGGGTACACGGTGGGGTGGCTCGTGCTGGGGCCCGAGGAGGGCAACGCGGGGCCGCATCTGGTCTATGTGATCTTCTGGGTGGGGCTGGTGCCGGCTTCGCTGGCGTTCGGGCCGGTGTGGCGGGTGCTGAGCCCGTTGCGGCTGCTGCCGGACCGTGCGCGCCGCCCGCTGCCCCCACGGCTCGGCTACTGGCCGGCCGCCGCCGGGCTGCTGGCGTTCACGTGGGTGGAGCTCGTCTCGCCGGAGCCCGCCGCGCCGTACACACTGCTGGTCTTTCTGCTGGTGTACGGCTGCGCGCACATCCTCGCCACGCTCCGGTACGGCCACGCGTGGCTGGCCCGAGGCGAGGCCTTCGAGGTGTATTCGACGCTGATCGGACAGCTCGCCCCGTTCGGCCGGCGGGCTGACGGGCGGCTCGTGCTGCGCAATCCGTTCGACGGGCTGGATGCCGTCCGGCCGGCGCCGGGGCTGGTCGCGACCGTGTGCGTGCTGCTCGGGAGCACCGGGTACGACGGGTTCTCCGGCGCGCCGGTCTGGGTGGAGGCGCTGCAGTCGGGTGCACCGGGCCGGGTCGTGCTGGGCACCGCCGGGCTGGCAGGGGCGATCGTGCTGGTGGCGGCGCTGTACGCGGGCTGCCTGTGGCTGGCCGGGCGCATCGGCGGCGCGCGCGGGCTGGCGCCGAGGTTCGCGCACTCGCTGGTGCCCATCGCCGTCGGCTACCTGGTCGCCCACTATTTCTCGCTGCTGGTGATCGAGGGCCAGCGGGCGTTCGTGCTGGCGCTGGGGCTGCGGGCCGAGGTGGACCTGGAGGCGGTGAGCCCGGCGACGATCGCCGCGGTGCAGGTGCTGGCCATCGTCATCGGGCACGTGGCGGGCGTGGTGGCCGCGCACGACCGGTCGGTACGCCTGCTGCCGCCCGCGCGGGCGGTCGCCGGCCAGATCCCGATGTTCGTGCTCATGATCTGCTACACCGTCGGCGGCCTGACCCTGCTGCTGGCCGCATGAGGCGGGCACCGGTCCAGCGGCGCAGCGCCGAGCGGGTCGAACGCATCCTCGACGCCGCCGCCCGGCTACTCAACGAGGGCGGCTACGAAAGGCTCAGCACCCGCAGGGTCGCGGCGGTGACCGGACTGCCGATCGGCTCGGTCTACCGGTACTTCCGCGACAAGCGGGAACTGGCCGACGCGCTGGCGGCACGGAACCTGGCCGCGTTCGTGCGCCGGGTGCGCGGGCGCGGGATCACCCACTGGGAGCCGCTGGTGGAGGCCGTGGTCGACGAGTACCTGGAGATGAAGCGGACGGTGCCGGGGTTCGCGGTGGTCGACTTCGGGGCGAACGCCGAGGTGGCCGAGGCGCTGGCGGAGGTGCTGGCCGTACAGGCTGGGCTGGTTTGTGACAGCGGAGTGCTGCTCATCGCGGTGGAGGCGGCGGACGCGCTGCTACGCGCCCACCACGACGAGCCACACCTGATCGCCGAGACCAAGACCATGCTCCGCGCCTACCTCGCACTACGACTGGACGCACCTGCCCACGATCCCGGCGGCACACGCCTCCAGGGATAGCGGAGTTCACCGCCTCACCGGCACCCGGAGGCCTCGAACTTCCGCGGGTGCACGTCGGCGATGTCCTGAAGCACCGAGGCCGGGGCGGTCGTCGCAGCGGTGAAAATCCGCGAGCCCGGCGGCATCACGATCGCCTGAATGTCGCCGCATTTCTAGGCGGGAACGAAGCCTGCGGGAAACGCTCAGCTGCCCCGAGGTCACCGCGGGCACGGCGTCCTAGGTGACCAGGCTGCTCCAGTATGTCCAGAATCGGATGGTGATCAGTGCGAGGACGGCCAGGTACCACAGCGTCAGCACGATCACGTGGTTGCGGGCGAAGGGGCGGGCGAGGTTCCTGAGCGTGACGTAGAGGAAGACCGGGATCGTCACCGCCCACACGACCATGCAGTACGGGCAGAGCGCGCCGATCACGTAGAGGCTCTGGTAGATCAGCCAGTGCACGAACACGACGCCCGCGGTGACCCCGATCTGCAGCCCCGCCCAGAACCACCGCTTCGGCGCCGCCCCGGCCAGCAGCGCGGCGCCGGTGGTCGTGACGATCGCGAACCCGGCCACGCCCAGCAGCGGGTTGGGGAAGCCGAACAGCTCCGCCTGCGGCGTGGACATGATCGAGCCGCACGACAGGACCGGGTTGATGCTGCAGCTCGGGACGTACCCGGGGTTCTTCAGCAGCGCGATCTTCTCGACCGTCAGCACGAACGCGGCGACCAGCCCGATCCCGCCGCCGACCAGCAGCAGGTACGGCAGCAGCCGCGGGAACGGCTCCGCCCGCCGCTCACTTGGCGAGAGCCGCATCGATGGCCGCCTTGATGTCGTCGGTGGACTTGGGCTGGAGCTTCTGGCCGTTCAGGAAGAACGTGGGGGTGCCCTCGACGCCGAGCGCCTGCCCGTCGGCGACGTCCTTGTTGATGCGGGCCAGCGTGTCCTCGGCGGCGTAGGCCTTGTCCCAGGCGGCCATGTCCAGACCCATGCTCTGCGCGAACTCCCTGAACAGCTTGTCGGCAGGGGTCTGCTTCTCGGCCCACTGCTTCTGCGTCTGGTACATGCGCTGGTACATGGCGTCGAAGCGGCCCTGCCTGGCCGCCGCCTCGACCGCCCGCGCGGCGCGCTCGGCGTTGAAGTGGCTGGCGATCGGGAAGTAGCGGGCGACGAAGGTGACCTTGCCCTGGTACTGCTTGCGCAACTGCTCGATCACCGGGAACGCGGCGCCGCAGGCCTCGCACTCGAAGTCCAGGAACTCCACCAGCGTGACCTTGCCGTCCTGGGCGGTCTGGAGGCGGTGGCTGTCGGCGCGTACCACCTGGGCCCGCTCGGCCGGCGCCTGCCCGCCGGACCTGCTGACCACCAGGACGGCGGCGACCACGACCGCGAAGACGGCGATGGCGGTCAGGACGAAGGCGGTGTTGCGCTTTCTGGCGCGCAGGCGGTCGTCTTCCTCGCGCATGGCCTCGACCTTGGCGCGGCGCGCCTGGGCCCGATCCTGCTCGTCCGACACGTGGCCTCCCTGGAGTTTCTACGTCACGTAGAAAGTTGGATTTCTACATAGCGTAGAAGACGAGGGCAGTGGTCGGTCCGTCGGTCGGACAACATCGGGCTCAGCCGGGCCAGAAGGCGCCGCAGGCCACCGGGGCGACCAGGACCGCCACCGGGCCGCTCATCAGGACCAGCGCGGCGGTGTACACGGCGGCCGGGATCCACCTGCGGCCCCGCGACGTGCCGAGCAGGCGTTCCACCCGCTGCGCCACACCCTCGTCGGCCACCCGGAACGCCCCCTCGGGCCCCTTCGGGACGGCCATGAGCACGATCGCGCGGGCCAGCGTGCGATCGCCGCTCACCCGCCGCGCCCGGTCGTCGGCGAGCATCTCCAGCAGCACCGGTACGGCCCGCCGCGCCGCCTTCACCACCGGCAGCCACGGAAAGGCGGCGGCCAGCGCCGCGAACGGCATCAGGAACAGGTCATGCCGGCCCCGCGCGTGAGCCCGCTCGTGGACAAGCACCGCCCGGAGCTCGGCGGGATCCAGCAGATCGAGCGCCCCGCGGCTCAGCACCACCCGGGACCGCCACCCGGGCACGCAGTAGGCCACGGGCGCGGCGCCCGGCAGCACGTACACCTCACGGCCGGCCGGCAGGCCCACCTCGCGCTCGTCGACCCGTTCGGCCAGGATGTCCACGAGCGTGCGCTGGCGGCGTTGCCTGGCCACGGTCCTGACGGCGGTGCGGGCCGTGTGCGCCACGAGCCAGGCGATCAAGGCGCCCGACCAGGCCAGCGCCAGGTGATGACCGGGACCGAGCCCGTCCAGGCCGCGCCCGTCGACCACCTGGTGCCCGAACGTGTGCATCCCATGCGGAAAGGCCGCCGCCAGCGGGGCGACCGCCGCGACCAGCCCCACCCCCACGGCCCCGAGCCCACCGGCCAGCCCGATCGCCTGCCAGAGCACCAGCGCCGCCCGGGGATGGCGCCGCGCCCACTCCGCCCCGGCCAGCGCCGCGGCCACCCGCCCGCCGAACACCGCGGGCACGAGCGCCATCCCGGCCACGACCAGCCAGAACGTCACGACCCCCCGCCCCTGTCCGTACCCGGGAAACGGTCCACACCGCCGCTGTCCGCTTCCCGGGTCGCCGTCAGGTCGGGGCGGTCCACCAGGGCGGCCCGGAGGGCGGCCGCCACCTCCGGTGACACCGCGCCCACGAACCGGCTCACCGCCGCCTCCACGTCACCGGCCTCGTCCAGCGCCTCCCGCATGGCCTCGGCCACGAAGGCGTCCTTGCCCGCCGCCGCGCGGTACAGATGCGCCCGGCCGGCCCGCTCCCTGGTCGCCAGCCCCTTGCGCGACAGGCGCACCAGCACGGTCAGCACGGTCGTCACGGCGGGCGAGGAGGGCAGCGCGGCGGCGAGGTCCTGGGCCAGGATCCCCTCCGGGTGCGCCCAGAGTGCCTCCATGACCGAGCGCTCCAGGTTGCCGAGCCGCACCGCCGTACCCCTCTCGCGAGATGTCCCGCTCTACGGTAGACGCTCGCCCGCGATGGGGGGCGCAGGGGTCATCGCCGAGGTGAGGGGCGGGGCGGCCGTCTCCCCGGCGACCGGGGCGGGGACGAGGACGGCCGGGCGGCGCCGCCACAGCGGGAGGGCGATCAGCACCATGACCACGCCCACCAGGCCTGCCGCGGCGAACGCCCAGGCGGGGCCGTACCCGTCGATGAGGGCGCCCGCGATCGGCGCGGACGACGCGCCCCCGATCAGCAGCGCGGTGCCGTGGAAGCCCATCGCCTCGCCCCTGGCCGCGGCCGGGACCCAGCGGCTGGCCGTGTCGACGGTGCTGGACAGGGCGGGCGCGCACAGGACGCCCGCCGGGACCAGGGCGAGCAGCAGCAGGCGCCAGTCGCCGCCGACCAGCCCGACCGGGATCGTCAGCACGCCCATCAGCCCGATCAGCAGCAGCGGCGAGAAGCCCCGCGACAGGCCGCCGTAGACGAAGCCGCCGGCCAGCGAGTAGAAGCACCAGATCGCCACCGCCAGGCCCACCCAGCCGACGTGGCCGGCGTTCTTCATCGTGGCCACCATCGCGAGCTCGGAGGCGGTCAGGATGAACGTGGCCGCGGCGGTCGTGCCCAGCAGCGCCACGAACGCGGGCGTCAGCCACTGGCGGCGCGGCACCCGGGCCTGCTCCACCAGCAGTTCCTCGGCCGAGCGGGTGGGCGGGTTGAGCAGGGTCAGGGCGGTGCCGGAGCCGACCAGGCCGACGGCGACGACCGTCATCGTCCACGTGCTGCCGAGCGTCGTGACGCCCGCGACGGCCAGAGCGGGCCCGGCCATGTACGCCAGCTCGACCAGCATCGAGTCGAGGGAGAAGCCCATCCGGCGCTGCTCCGGCGGGACCAGGGCGGCCAGGCACTGCCTGATGACGCTGAACACCGGCAGCGCCAGCAGCCCGGCCACCGCCGCCGCGACCGCCAGCACGGGGAACGGCAGCGCCCAGGCGGTGGCCCAGAACACCGCCTGGGCGAGGGTGGTGGTGATGAGGACGGGGCGCAGGCCGTACTTGTCGACGAAGCGCCCCGACAACGGCGAACCCACCGCCATGCCGACCGTGCTGGCCATCGTGACCAGGCCGGCCTTGGCGAATCCGAGGTCGAGGGAGTATGCCACGTGCAGGGTCAGCGCCATGCCCGTCGCCGTGGACGGGACACGGGCGAACAGCCCGATCAGCAGCAGGTTCCGGACACCGGGCAGCCGCAGCAGGTGCCGGTAAGGCTCGATCGCCATGATTGTTACTTACCTCCGACCCCTATTGTGACGGGTCGCACTGACACTTCCCGCCCGGGTGAGGCATCATCGATGGTGTCCGGGTACGCCACTGGGGCGACTCGAGGCTTTGTTCAGGAGGGTTGTTCCATGTCCTCTCTGTATGGCGGCGTCACGGGCCGCCGGGTCACCATCCGCGATCTGGCCCAGGCCAAGGAGCGGGGCGAGAAGTGGCCCATGCTCACCGCGTACGACGCGATGACCGCCCGCGCGTTCGACCGGGCCGGGGTGCCGGTGCTGCTGGTCGGCGACTCGGCGGCCATGGTCGTCTACGGCTACGACTCCACCCTGCCCGTCACCGTCGACGACCTGCTGCCGCTGACGGCGGCGGTGGTGCGCGGGTCCTCGCGCGCGCTGGTCGTCGCCGACCTGCCGTTCGGCTCCTACCAGGGCTCGCCCGCGCAGGCCCTGGAGACCTCGGCCCGCTTCATGAAGGAGGCGGGGGCGCACGCGATCAAGCTGGAGGGCGGGCGCCGGGTGCTGCCGCAGGTGGAGCTGCTGGTGTCGGCGGGGGTTCCGGTGATGGGGCACCTCGGGCTGACTCCGCAGTCGGTCAACGCCCTCGGCGGCTACCGCGTCCAGGGGCGCGGCCAGTCGGGCGACGAGCTCATGGCCGACGCCAAGGACCTCGAACGGGCCGGCGCGTTCGCGGTGGTGCTCGAATGCGTGCCCGCCGAGCTGGCCGAGCGGGTCACGACGTCGCTGTCCATCCCGACGATCGGCATCGGCGCGGGTGCCGCTCCTGACGCCCAGGTCCTGGTCTGGCAGGACATGATGGGCCTGACGGAGCACCCGGCCAAGTTCGTGAAGGCCTACGGCACGCTGGCCGCCGACCTCGACCGCGCCGTCCGCGCGTTCTCGGACGAGGTGGTGTCGGGCACGTTCCCGTCCGCCGAGCACACCTACACCTGACGTCCGCGGTTCCGCAGGGCGGTACCTGGAGGCGGCTGCCGGAGGCCGGGCTGGCATGATCTGAGCCATGACAGACGTGAGCGGGCTTTCGATCGGCATTCTGGGCGGCACCGGAGACCAGGGCAAGGGGCTGGCGCGGCGGTTCGTGCTGGCCGGGCACACCGTGCTCATCGGGTCACGTAGCGCGGAACGGGCACAGCAGGCGGCCGAGCCCATCGGCGCGCGGGGCGCGGGCAACGCCGAGGTGGCCGCCCAGGCGGACGTGGTGATCGTCGCGGTCCCCTGGGACGGCCACAAGGAGCTGCTGGCATCCCTCCGCACCGAGTTGTCCGGAAAAATCGTGATTGATTGCGTCAACCCCCTCGGCTTCGACAAGCAGGGCGCCTACGCCCTGCCCGTCGAGGAGGGCAGCGCCGCCCAGCAGGCCGCCGCCGTGCTGCCGGACAGCCGCGTGGTGGCCGCCTTCCACCACGTCTCGGCCGTGCTGCTCCTGGACGAGAGTGTGGAGAAGGTCGACCTGGACGTGCTCGTCCTGGGCGACGACCGTGAGGCCACCGACACCGTCCAGGCGCTGGCGGCGGTCATCCCGGGCGTGCGCGGCGTCTACGGCGGCCGCCTGCGCAACGCCCACCAGGTCGAGGCGTTCACCGCGAACCTGATCTCCATCAACCGCCGCTACAAGGCCCACGCGGGCCTGCGCGTCACCGACGTCTGAGCGGTCCTGACGGCATCTGATCGCTCCCGACGACGTCTGAGCGGTCCTGACGGCGTCTGAGCGGTCCTGACGGCGACGACCCATCCCATACGGCTCCCGCCACCCACCCGCCTCCCGCCGACGTGAGCGGCCCCCGATCATCGGGCGCTTCTCACGTCGGACGCACTCCCCGCCGCCACGAGGCCCGTACACCGGCCAAGTGGTTCACAACCACCCGGCATCCTCGGCGATCCGCACCGCGTCGATCTTGTTCCGCGCCCCGGTCTTGGTGATGGCCGAGGTCAGATAGTTGCGTACCGTGCCCGGTGACAGATGCAGCCGCCCGGCCGTCTCCTCCGCGCTCACCCCCTGGGCCGCCTCCCGCAGGACCGTGGTCTCACGCTGGGTCAGGGGGCTCTCGCCGTACTCCATGGCCGAGCTCACCAGCTCGGGGTCCAGCACCCGCAGCCCCGCGTGCGTACGGCGGACCGCGTCGGCCAGCCGCTCCCCCGGCGCGTCCTTCACCAGGAACGCGGTGATCCCCGCCGCCAGCGCCCTGCGCACCTGACCTGGCCGGCCGAGCGCGGTCAGCACGAGGATGCGGCACTGCGGCAGCCGTTCGCGCAGTTCGGCGGCGGCCGTGATGCCGTCCACGACGGGCAGGTCGATGTCGACGATCGCGACGTCGGGGCGGTGCTCCAGCGCGGCGGGCACGATCTCGTCCCCGCGCGTCACCTCGGACACCACCGCGAGGTCGGGCTCCAGCCGCAGCAGCGCGGAGAGCGCCGCGCGGATCATGAGCATGTCTTCCGCCAGCAGGACCCGGATCACGCCGGCACCTCCACGACCAGCCGGAACGCGCCGCCGTCCGCGTGCGCGGCGACACTGCCGCCCGCCTGCCCGGCGCGCTCGGCCAGGCCCGTCAGCCCGCTGCCGTCTTCGCGGGGCGTGCCGGGCGCGCCGTCGTTGACGATCTCCAGGCGCAGCCGGCCCGCCTGGGCCGCCGTGGTGATGGTGCAGGTCGTGGCGGCGCTGTGGCGCAGGACGTTGGTGATTCCCTCGCGTACGGCCCAGGCCAGCGCCTCCTCCGACGCCCGGGGCGGCACGGCGTCGGCGAGGTTGACCTGCACGCTCACCCCGGACGCCTCCAGCAGCGAAGCGGCCCGCTGGGTCTCCCCCCGCAGCGTCAGTTCCCGGTACCCGCGGGCCACCTGCCGTACGTCCTGAGCCGCCTCCCTGGCCACCTTCACCAGGTCGCCGACCTCTGCGCGGGCCGTACCGGGATCGCGGTCCAGGAGACGGGCGGCCAGATCGCCCTTCAGCGCGATCGCGGTGAGGCTGCGGCCGAGACCGTCGTGCAGGTCGCGCGAGATGCGCAGCCGCTCCTTCAGCACGGCCGCCTCGGCCAGCCCGGCGCGGGCCGACTCGAGTTCGCGGCTGACGGCGACCAGGCGGACGACCACGTACACGATGATGCCGCTGATCGGGATCGTCACCGCGTAGAGGGCGGCGACGACGGGGATGTTCAGCGTGACCATGATGCCGCCCAACTGCACCGCCGTCATCAGCGCGAGCAGCGGACCGGCCGCCCACAGCGGCAGGTACAGCAGGAGCGTGCCGGCGAGCAACTGCGCGGTCACCCCCGACCAGCCACTCGGCAGGAACGGGTCGGGCAGATAGGTCGCCACGGCCTGGACCACGACCGTCAGCGGGAACAGCGGGGGCCGCACGCCCCGCAGCGCGGCCCACATGTTGAGGACGTGGGGGATCCAGCAGCCGGCGAGCGCGGCGAGCACGACCAGGGTGACGTCCAGGCGGCCCGAGCTCAGGTAGATCAGTCCGAGCATCGGGTAGCCGACAGAGATCACCGCGATCAGCCAGGTGGCGAGGCGTTGGGCGGAGGAAGCGGTCATTGTCCGACAAATCTACGAGCGTCGCGGCTCCCAGCGAAACCAGAGCCGGATCGCGACCAGCCCGGCGAGCGTCCAGACCGCCAGATTCAGGGCGGGCACCGCGAACTCCCCCGTCTTCATCGCGTGTACGGCGGCGCTGGTCGGCAGCAGGTCGAACCCGGCGCGCACCCAGGAAGGCAGCAGGTCGAGCAGCGGCCCCATCGCACCGGCCCCGACCCCGCACAGCAGGAACACCGGCACCGTCATCGCCGCCGCCAGCTCCGCCCGCGGGATCGCCGCGGTGTAGGCGACGCCCAGCACCGCCACGCAGACCGCGCCACCGAGCGCCGCCCCGACGAAGACCACCGGATCGCCGGGGAACGGAACGTCCGCCACGAATCGCACCACCAGCAGGCAGCCCACCACGAGCGCGACCGTCTGCGTGACCGTGCTGGCGACCTCCCCGGCCAGGATCTGCACGTCGGTCAGCATGGTGGAGCGCAGCCGCTTGAGCACGAGCTGGTCGCGCCGCATCGACAGCGCCACGACGATGTTCATGAACCCGGTGATCGACAACACGAGCGCGGTCGAGCCGTAGAAGGTCTGGGTGGCCCAGGCGACGCCGTCCGCCTGGACGTGCCGCATGAGCAGCGGCATCCCGATGGTCAGGCCCACCGGCGTGATCACCGACCCGGCCAGCATGGACTTGTCCCGCCAGAACAGGCGGGCGCCGAGCTTGTAGGTGGCGGCGAGGCTCATGAGGTGCTCCTGTCGAGGAAGAGGTCTTCGAGGGTGGCCGCGCGTACGTCGAGCCCGGTCAGCCGCAGTCCGCGCCCGGCCGCCCAGCTCAGCAGCGTCTGCGCGGCCAGGTCGGGGTCCTCGGCGCGGCAGACGGCCACCTCGCCGTCGAGCGTGACCGGCAGCGGCAGCTCGCCGGGGGCGACTCCGGGCGGCATCCGGAACGCCACCCGGCCGCTCTGGGCGGCCAGCGTCTCGGCCATCCCGCCCGCGGCGACGATCGCGCCGCCGTCCAGGATCGCCAGCGACGAGGCCAGCCGCTGCGCCTCCTCCAGGTAGTGCGTGGTCAGCAGCACCGTGGCGCCCTCCGCGGCCAGGCCGCGCACCACCTCCCAGGTGTCGCGGCGGGCCTGCGGATCCATGCCGGTCGTCGGCTCGTCGAGGAAGAGCACCTCGGGACGTCCCAGCGTGGCCAGCGCCAGATCCAGCCGCCGCTTCTCCCCGCCGGAGAGCTGCCGCACCTTGGTGCCCGCCTTGTGCCCGAGCCCCGCCAGCCGCAGCGCCTCGTCGCGGGGACGGGCCGCCGCGGTGAAGTCCCGCCAGGTGTCGACCGTGCGGGCCACCGTCAGGTCGGGGAAGAACCCCGCCTCCTGCAACATCACGCCGGTACGGCGCCGCGCCTCCCCCCGCTGCCCCGCCGGATCGAGCCCGAGCACCCGCACCGAGCCCGCGTCCGGCCGCTGGAACCCGGCCAGCACCTCGACCGTCGTCGTCTTGCCCGCGCCGTTGCGGCCGAGCAGCGCGAAGATCTCCCCTTCCGCGACCTCGAAGGAGACGCCCTTCACGGCCTCGTACGCGCCGTAGCGCTTGACGAGGCCGGATACCTGGATGGCTGTCATGCCTCCGATCGTCGCTGGGTCAGCGTTCGGGGAACAGTGAAGAATTCACGATCCGCAACAGCGTGTCCGCGACCCCGTCCGGGTCGACGACCTGGTGAAGGTGGGCGCCGGGGACGCGGGTGACCGGCCAGCCGCGGCCCGCCGCCCGCTCGGCCACCTTGTCGTACGGCGGGCCGTACCAGAGATAGCCGCACGGAACCGCGTCCCACCCGGCCGGGACCGGCACGAGCTGGGTGTAGTAGGCCAGCGGCAGCCGAGGCTGCTCATCGGCCACGCGCCGCCTGACCTCGGGGTCGGGGAGCATCGGGGCGACGTCCTCCTCGCTCCACCAGTCGGTCCAGCGAGGCAGCCGCCCGTCCTGGCCGGCGAGGTCGCGCAGAAACGGCAGGAACGCCTCCTCCGCCGTCTTCACGAGCCCGTCACGCGGCGGCAGATGGGCGTCCGCGAACACGCAGGCCACCACCCGCTCCCCCAGCCCCTCCTTCACGACCGGCAGGAACAGCCCCGCGTTGCTGTGCCCGGCCAGCACCAACGGCCCTTCCTCCGGTACGGCGGAGCGCACCGCCTCGACCACCCTCGGCCAGTGCGGCGGGCCGCCCTCGGTCACCGCGGTCAGATCCGGCACCACGGCCCGCCTCCCCCGCCGGCCGAGCGCCTCCGCCACGGGCCGCCACGTCGAAGGACCTACCGAGGGGCTGTGCACGAGCACGAAGATCGCCTGCATGCCCGCCACCTTCCCACGCCCGCGAACCCCTCCGCCGCGATATCGCTCCCAGCGTGGCCCCGCAGCCGAGGGCACCCGCTCCCTCCCCGGAGGCGAGGCCCGCGGCCCCAGGCAGTGACATGGCGGGGGAAGGCGTGGAGCCCCTGGTGAGGGGCACCCCGGAAGGGCATGGCACGAAAGCAGCCGGAGACGGCGTAGCCCGCAGAAGTGCCCCGCAGGGGCGTCCCGGGGGCCGTGGCCCGGGAGCGGTGTCCCGAAGGGACGGCCGGGAGGGGTGTCCTTTCGGGACACCCGTGGAGCGGTGACCGCGAGGCAGGGGGTCGGGAGGCAGGGGTTAGACGATCAGGGCGTGGGTGGTGGTGGGGTGGTGGGTGCCGTCATAGGAGTGCCAGGCGGCCGACAACCCGGCCACGGCCCGGCTGAGCTCGCGGGGCGTGAACAGGAAGTGCAGCCGCGTGTAAGAGCCCTGCCCGCCCACCGGGTCGAAGGCGCGTCCGGGCGGGATGGCCACGCCGTGACGCAGGGCGACCTGGGCGAAGGCGTCGGTGTCGCCGTGCGGCAGCCGTACCCAGATCGTCTGGCCGCCCAGGGCGGGCTCGAACGACCACGACGGCAGCCGCTCGCGCAGCTCCGCGCACAGGTGGTCGTGACGCTCACGCAGTACGGCGGTGCGGTCGCGGCGGATCTCCGGCAGGCGGCGCAGCAGCGCGACGGCGGCCAGCTGTGAGACGGCCTCGCCCGCCAGATCGTGGATGGCGCGCAGCCGTGCCAGGCGGGTGGCCAGCGGGGCGGCGGCGCGGATCCAGCCGATCCGCAGCCCGCCCCACACGACCTTGCTCAGCGAGGCGATCGTGATGATCTGCTCGCCCGAGGTGAACGAGGCCAGCGGCGGCGGGGTCTCGCCGGAGAAGCACAGTTCGGCGCAGACCTCGTCGTCGATGAGCGGCACGTCGTGCTCGGCGGCGAGCGTGGCCAGGCGGCGGCGGGCGGGCACGTCCATGACGGCGCCGGAGGGGTTTCTGGCGGTGGGGACCGTGTAGGCGAGGGCGGGGCGGGAGCGCAGCGCGCCGGCCACCCCGTGCTCGGCGCCGCGCACGACGGCGGCGGCGTGGCGGAAGACCTCCAGCGCGCCCGGGTAGGTGGGCGTCTCGGTCAGGACGGTGTCGCCGGGCTGCACGAGCAGGCCGGTGAGCAGCGAGAGCGCCTGCTGGGCGCCGGTGGTGACGACGATCTCGTCCGCGGTGGTGGGCAGGCCGCGGGCGCGGTAGTAGGCGGCGACGGCCTCGCGCAGCGCGGGCTGGCCCGCGGGGTAGTAGCCGAGGTCGTGGGGGCGGGCGGCGAGCCGTTCCGCGGCCTCGGCGTAGGCCTCCACCATGAACGGCGGCGGCACGTCCGGCGCGGCGCAGGTCAGGAGCTGGACCCCGTCGGGCGGGTGGAGCATGTGCTGGATCAGCGGGTTGGCGGGGACGCCGTCGACCACGCGGGCCGCCGACAACTGGGCGGCGGCGACGCGGGTGCCGCTGCCCTGGCGGCGTACGACACGGCCTTCCTGCTGGAGCAGGTCGTAGGTGGCCACGACGGTGCCTCGGCCGACGGCCAGGAGCTTGGCCAGCACGCGGTCGGGCGGGAGCAGGTGGCCGGGCGGCAGGACGCCGTCGTCGATGAGCGCGCGCAGCCGGGCCGTGAGCAGGAGGTACAGCGGCCCCCGGCCGGTCGCCCACCGGCCGAGCAGGTCCACCAGATTGGCTCCATCCATGGACCAATTCTCCACCATTGGATCTGACATCGCAGGACATTTCTGGAGATGCTGTTGACATGGAACTTCGTCCCGAGACCCGTGCCGTCCACCTGCCCCAGCCCAAGCTCACCGGCAGCAGGCCGATCACCGTGCCGATCTACCAGACGTCCGGATTCGTGTTCGACGATCCCGCGGTCTTCGCCGACGCCATGGGCCGCCCCGACGGTTCCTTCGTGTACGGCCGGCTCGCCAACCCCACGGTCCGCTCCCTGGAGGACGCGGTCTCCGGCCTGGAAGGCGGCGTCGCGGCCCTGGCCACCGGCTCCGGCATGGGCGCCATCAACTGCGTGCTGCTCGGCCTGCTCGGCCCCGGCGACCACCTCGTCTCCCAGAAGGCCATCTACGGCGGCACCGCCGCCATGATCAACGAGATGGTCCACCGCTTCGGCGTCACCGTCACCTACGTCCCGGAGGACGACCCGGAGGCCCTGCGCGCGGCCGTACGCCCGGAGACCAAGCTCGTCTACCTGGAGACGCTGGCCAACCCCGCCCTCCAGGTGGCCGACCTGCCCGGCATGTGCGCCGTGGCCCGCGAGCTCGGCGTCGTCTCGGTCGTGGACAACACCTTCGCCACGCCCCTGCTCTGCCGCCCGATCGAGCACGGCGCCGACATCGTGGTCCACTCCACCACCAAGTACCTGTCCGGCCACACCGACG
Organism: Nonomuraea sp. NPDC050540; assembly: GCF_044457485.1. Lineage (NCBI taxonomy): Bacteria > Bacillati > Actinomycetota > Actinomycetes > Streptosporangiales > Streptosporangiaceae > Nonomuraea > Nonomuraea sp. NPDC050540. The sequence goes on along the minus strand of NZ_JBITHA010000003.1, from coordinate 116,253 downwards.
TCGTCGGCGGCCTCGCGGTCTTCGCCGACGACGCCCTCTACCGCAAGGTGTGGCACTTCTCGGTGGAACTGGGGGCCACGCCGGACCCGTTCGCCGCGTGGCTGACGCTGCGCGGACTGCAGACCCTGCACCTGCGCATGGAGCGCCACTGCTCCAACGCCCGCTACCTGGTCTCCCGCCTGGCGGCCCACCCCGCCGTGTCCGCCGTCCACTGGCCGGGCCTGCCCTCGCACCCCTCCTACGAGCTGGCCGGCAAGCTGCTGCCCGACTTCGGCGGCGTCTTCTCCTTCGAGCTCGCCGGCGGGCGGGCGGCGGGAGAGAAGTTCATGAGCGCGGTACGACTGGCCCTGCTCGCCCCCTCGCTCGGCGGCGTCGAGACCCTGGTCATGCACCCGGCCACCACCTCCCACCGCTCGCTCAGCCCCGAGGAGCTGACCCGCCACGGCATCGGCGAGGGCACCGTCCGCGTGGCCGTCGGCATCGAGCACCCCGAGGACCTCTGGGCCGACCTCGAACAGGCGCTGTCCTAAGGTCGGATGGAACGACGACTCCGTAGCGAGGGGATGACGATGACGGTGACGCACGCCGACGTGCAGGCGGCCGGGGAACGCGTCGCGGGCCACGTCCTGCGCACTCCCGCCCTGGAGGTCTCCCCAGGGCTGATCTTCAAGCTGGAGCAGGTGCAGCGGTCCGGCTCGTTCAAGGTGCGCGGGGCGTTCAACCGCATCCTGTCGGCGGGGACCCTGCCGCCCGCGGGCGTCATCGCGGCCAGCGGCGGCAACCACGGCCTGGCCGTCGCCTACGCCGCCCGCGCGCTCGGCGTCCGCGCCGAGATCTTCGTGCCCACGGTGGCCAGCCCGGTGAAGGTCGCCGGACTGCGCGCCCTGGGCGCCGAGATCACCCAGACCGGCGCCATCTACTCCGCGGCCGCGGAAGCCGCGGCGAAGCGGGCCGCGGAGACCGGCGCGCTGACCGTGCACGCCTACGACCAGCCCGAGGTGATCGCCGGGCAGGGCACGCTGGCACTCGAACTGATGGAGCAGGCGCCCGGCGTCGACACCGTCCTGGTCGCGGTGGGCGGGGGCGGACTGGCGTCCGGCGTCTCGCTCGGCCTGCGCGAAGACGTGAAGCTGGTGGCGGTGGAGCCCGAGCTGATCCCCGCCCTGCACCGGGCGCTGCGTGCCGGCCACCCCGTCCCGGTCGAGGTCAGCGGCGTGGGCGCGGACGCGCTCGGCGCCACCCAGGTGGGCGGCCTGGCCTTCGGCATCCTGTCGGGCGCGGGCGTGGAGAGCGTCCTGGTCTCGGACGAGGCCATCATCGACGCCCGCCTCCGCCTGTGGTCGGAGCACCGGCTGGCCGTCGAGCACGCCGGGGCCGCCGCCTACGCGGCCCTGCTCAGCGGCGCGTACCGGCCCGCGGACGGGGAACGCGTGGCCGTGGTGGTCTGCGGCTCCAACACCGATCCGGCCACGTTGACCGGCTGACACCACCTGGCGAAGGACCTCCACGGGTCATCACGTGTCACAAGGCGCGGGAGGGGGGTGTGGGGTGCGGGAAGGGGTCGCGCTGGGGGGTGTGGGGCGGGCGCGACCCCTTGGTCCGCGGGTTTCAGCAGTTGCCGAAGGCGGGCAGGCCGTACATCCTCAGGGCCAGCCACTCGATCGCGAGGGGACCGCCCTCGACGGCGCCCAGCACGTGGTTGCCGCCGGGGATCGACAGCCAGCGCGCGTTCACGCCGGCCCGGCAGTACTCCGAGCGCAGCGTGGAGCCGACGGCGTGCGGGATGATCTCGTCGCCTCGGGCGTGGTAGAGGAAGACGGGCACCCGCGGGGGCCGGGCGCCCAGGCGGTTCTCGGCCAGGCGGGCCAGCCACTTGGGCTGGTTCATGAGGTCGATGGGCGACAGGTCGGAGAAGCGCAGGCCGGCGAGCTTGCCGAGGTCGCCCACGCAGTCGTCGGCGGCGTCGGTCATCAGGGCCTTGCCGCGGTCGTTGAGGTCGTTGAACAGGTCGAGCTCGTCGTAGGCGGCGTCGAAGCCGACACCGGCCGCGGCGGCGAGGCCGAAGTTGGCGCCGCCGTCGAGGCTCTGCGCGACGGCCTTCAGGTCGGCGGGTACGCCGCCCGCGGCGACACCCTTGAGCCGGAGGTCGGGAGCGTAGGAGGGCTGGAGCTGGCCGGCCCACCCGGCGGAGGCGCCGCCCTGCGAGTAGCCCATGATGCCGACGGGCGCGCCGGCCGACAGGCCGGAGCCGGGCAGCCGGATCGCGGCGCGTACGGAGTCGAGGACGGCCTGTCCTTGCGAGATCCCGGCCATGTACGTGTGCCGGCCGGGCGTGCCGAGCCCCTCGTAGTCGGTGACGGCCACCGCGAAGCCCTTGAGCAGGAACAGGCTGACCAGGGCCAGCTCGGCCTCTCTGCCCTCCCGCATGGCGAGGGACGGGGCGCACTGGTCGCCGAGGCCGTGGGTGCCGACGGCGTAGCCGATGACGGGGCGGCGGCCGAACGGGTAGGAGGCCTTGGGCACGAGCACGGTCGCGGAGACGGCATTGGGCGCGCCGGTCGCGGAGGTGGAGCGGTAGAGCACGTTCCAGGCGTTCACCGGGACTTCCAGGAGCTTGCCCGGCAGCAGGTACACCGTGGTCGGCTGGGCGGAGATCACGTCTCCGGCCGAGGCCGCCTGAGCGGGTACCGGGAGCAGGATGAGCGAGATGACCAGGGATAAGATCACGGACAGTCTCATGGCGCCGTCCTCCCGCGCGAAGACCACGCTGGCCGCGTGGAAACCACGCTGATCGTTACCCGGCGGTAACCTTCTGTCAAGGCCCGAAATAACGCCGGTCAGGACATCCGTCCGGCAGTATGGTCGGATGGACTCAGGGTCTGTGGCCTTCCTCCGCGAGCTCCTCGCCGACACAGGCTGGATCGAGCGCACCCGCGAACTCGGCATGGCCCTGCGGGCCACCCGATCCCCCGGCGGCCTGCTCCTGGTCGGCACCCCCGACGACGAGCCGTGGCACCTGACCGCGCATCTGGGCGACGAGGCGCGCCTGTCCGGCCTGCCGCAGCTCGCGCCCACGCTGGTGCGCTGGCAGCCGCCCGCCGACGCCCCCGCCCACCTGCGGATCGGGCTGGAGCGCATCGAGGCGGCCCGGCGCGGCGAGACGTTGTTCGTGGTCGCGGAGCAGCAGGCGCCGGTGCCGCTGCTCGAGCGGGTGGACGACGCCCGCCGGATCGGCGCGACGATCGTCGCGCTGGAGAGCGGCGACCCGGAGCTGACCGGCCTCGCGCACGAGGCGCTGGCGATCCCGCAGCACGGGCTGATCACCTTCGACGGCGCGCAGCACCTGGTCAGCACCGCCGCGGGCGAGATCCCGCAGCGGCCGAGCCTACGTGACCGCCTCGCCAGGCTCCTCGACCGCGTGAGCGGACCGCAGGTGACCGACTAGCTCCCGCGTCGCGTCCTCGATCGCGCCGATCACGACCGCCTGCACGGGGTCGGGCTCCCCCGACCGCGTACGGCTGACGCGCGTCACGGCGTCCAGCCGCCGGGCCCCGACGTCCTTGATGTAGCTGACCCGCACCTCGCCCTCGGGCACGTCGAGCAGGGCCAGCTCGGGCACGATGGCGACCCCGTGCCCGGCCACGACCAGCGACAGCGTCGGGCCGAACTCGGTGATGACGTGCACCTTGCGCGGCTCGAACCCGTGGATCGCGGCCAGCCGGTCGAGCGCCTGCCCGCAGGCCTGCGAGGGCTCACCGGCCACCCAGGGCATCCCGGTGAGCTCGCCGATCGTGCGCGGGGCCTCGGGCCAGGCGGGCGGGGCGACGATGCGGTACTCGTCGACGTAGAGGGTCCGCGTGGACAGCGACGGCTGCGACAGCGCGGGCAGGCTCATGTCCTGCTCGGTGATCAGCACGTCGACCTGGCCGAGCCTGAGCTCCTGGAGGGCGGGCGGGCCGTACACCTCGTGGATGATCGGAATGATCTTCGGATGGTGTACGGCGAGCCGCTGGATCGCCGGAACCAGGATGTGCTTGATCACGGTCGGGAAGGCGGCGATCCGCACCGGCCCGGCCAGCCGCTCGGTGAAGCGGGTGAGCTCGCGCCGGGCCTCGGCGAGCTCGTCCTCGACGCGTTCGGCGTATCCGGCCAGCACGCGGCCGGCGGGCGTGAGCGACACGCGGCGCTGGGAACGGTCGATGAGCGCCAGGCCGACCTCGCGCTCCAGGTGGGCCAGCTGCTGGGAGACGGCGGAGGGAGTGAGGAAGAGCGCCTCTGCCGCGCGCATGACGCCACCGCGGCGGGCCACCTCGTGCAGGACACGCAGGCGCCGAGGATCGATGTCCATGCAGGTCAGCTTACGCGCAGATTTAGATCTCGTTACTTGTGCTTGAGCTGGGGACATCCGGAGAATGTGCGCCATGGAGTTACTCCTCGACGCCCTCGGCTGGCTGGGCGCGGCCACCCTGCTGTACGGCTACGCCATGGTCTCCTCGGGGAGGATGTCCGGGGACGGCCTGCCGTACCAGGTGATCAATCTGTTCGGGTCGGTCAGCCTGATGATCAACAGCGGGTACAAGGCGGCGTGGCCGTCGGCGGCCCTGAACCTCATCTGGGCCGGGATCGGTATCGTCGCCCTCGTCAAGCTCTACCGTCTGGGAGTCGCCCGATGATCGTCGAACTGAGCCACCGCATCGTCGAAGGCATGACCACCTACCCGGGCGTTCCTGGGCCCGTGCTCGGCCTCCACCTGAGCAGGGAGGACTCCCGGGAGGTCTACGCGCCGGGCACGGAGTTCGAGATCGGCGTGATCACACTGGCCGCCAACACCGGCACCTACCTGGACACCCCGCACCACCGCTACCCCGGCGGCGCGGACCTCGCGCGCGTCCCGATCGAGAAGCTCGCCGACCTGCCGGGACTCGTGGTCCCCGCCGAGGGCCGCCGCGCGATCGGCCTCGACGCCTTCGACGGCCTCTTCGTCCGCGGCCGCGCCGTCCTCGTGCGGACCGGCTGGGACGCGCACTTCGGCACCGAGGCGTACACGAGCGGCCACCCGTTCCTGACCTCCGAGGCCGCCGAATGGCTCGCTGAGCAGGGCGCCGCGCTGGTCGGCATCGACTCGCTGAACATCGACGACACCCCGCCACGCGGCGAACGCCCCGCGCACACCGTCCTGCTCGCCGCGGGCATCCCCATCGTCGAGCACCTCACCGGCCTGTCCGCGCTGCCGGCCGGCGGCTTCCGCTTCCACGCCGCGCCGCCCATGGTGTCCGGCATGGGCACCTTCCCGGTGCGCGCCTACGCCGTCATCCCGTAGTCACGGCACGGCGTCTCAGTCGTCCTCGTCCTGGTCGGCCTCGTCCCACGCCTTGTTCCGCGCGGCGGCGCGTTCCAGTGCGCCCGCGGCCTCCTCCTGGGTGGCGTAGGGACCCATCCGGTCCTTGTTGGGGCATCCCTGGTCGGGCTCCACCCTCATGTGCTTGAGGCAGAACCACCACTGGCCTTCGCTCACGTGAGCAATGATGCCCCTTTGATCCCTTCCCAAGCATGAACATCAGAGGCCGAGTCCGGCCAGTTCCCCCCGCGAAGCCACGCCCAGCTTGGGAAACGCGTTGTACAGGTGATAGCCGACCGTGCGCGGGCTCAGGAACAGCCGTGCCCCGATCTCCCGGTTGCTGAGCCCCTGGGCGGCCAGCCGTACCGCCTGGAGCTCCTGGGCGGTGAGCCGTTCCGCGAGGTCGGGCGCGTGCGCGCGCACCGCGCGGCTCTCCCCCGTCGCGCGCAGCTCGCGCCGTGCCCGCTCGGCCCACGGCGGCGCGCCCAGGCGCTCGAAGGCCTCGGCGGCGGTCCGCAGCCACGTGCGGGCCTCGCTCATCCTGCGCTCGCGCCGCAGCCGCTCCCCGTACAGGAGCCCGGCGCGCGCCCGGTCGAGCGGAAAGGCCTCATGGTGTACGGCCGGCGCGTAGTCGTCCAGGTCGTCGGTGAGCAGCGCCCGGTTGCGCAGGGACACGCCCCGGGCCCAGGCCTGACCGCTCTCGTGGGCCCACCGCTCGTAGGTCGCGGCCGGACCGGCGGCGTCGGCGGGGCGGCCGAGCCGTACCGCGGCCTCGACCATGATGGGCAGCGCGGCCAGCATCCCCATCGGCCGCGAGCCCGCGAGGACGGCGGCCAGCCGGTCGAAGGCCGGCTCGTAGCGGCCGAGCCCGAGGTCGAGCAGGCTGAGCGCGGCGGCGGCGTGCACCGAGCCGGGGGCGAGCCCGCGCTCCAGCGCCTCGGCCGTCAGCTCGCGGCAGCGTTCCTCCTCGCCCTCGACGGCGGCCAGTTCGGCGAGGACGGCGCGCAACTCCAGCGCGGGCCGGGTCTGCCCGGTGTCGGCGGCGATGCGCAGCCCGTCCTCGGCGGTGAGCCGGGCGTCGCGGTGCGCGCCGGTGAACAGCTGGCAGCGGGCCAGGATCACCTGGACGGCGGGCAGTGTGCCGAGCGCGCCGTGCTCACGGGCGTCGCGTTCGAGCCAGGAGACCTCACCGTAGGCGCCGGCGATGTCACCGGTGATGAGGCGCATCCGGGCGAACAGCAGCCGGTCGCGCACGTCGGCGTCCTCACCCGGCGGGTCGGCGAGCAGGTCGCGCAGGGCGGCCAGGCCGTCGGCCACCTCGCCGCGCTCGACGCGGTTGGCGGCCAGGGCGGCGGTGGCCAGCGTGGCGACCGGGGCGCCGCCCGCCAGCGTGCTCGCGAAGCCGCCCATCATCTCGACGCACTCGAAGTCGTTGTTGCGCCAGGCCGCCGCGACCGCGTTGCGCAGCAGGACGACGGAGTCGTCCGGGGCCGACGGATCGGTCTCGTGGAGCAGGATGCGGTAGGCGTCCTGGGCGTCGTCGCGGGACTCGGCGAGCACGGCGCGCAGCTTGGCGGCGTGCACCCGCTCCTCCATCCCGGTCAGCCGCAGCAGCTCGGCGGCCTTCTCGAACTGCCCGGCGTCGGTGGCCGCGCGGGCGGCGGCGACGTGGCGGCGGGCGCGTACGGCCGGGTCGGGGGTGAGCTCGGCGGCCCGCGCGTAGGCGGCGGCGACGGCCGCGTAGCCGCCGCGGTCTCTGGCCCGCTCGGCGGTGGCCGCCAGCGCGGCGGCGACGTCCTCGTCGGGTTCCTGGGTGGCGGCGGCCAGATGCCAGACGCTCCGGTCGCCGTCGAGGACGTCGGCCAGCGCCCGGTGCGCGGCCATCCGCCTGGCCAGCGGCGCGCGCCGGTAGACGGCGCTCCTGATCAGCGGGTGGCCGAAGGCCAGGCGGGCGCCGGAGGCGGTGAGCAGTTCCGCGCGTTCGGCCGGTTCGAGGTCGGCGGGCCCGGCGCCGAGCAGTCCCGCGGCGGCGAGCACGGCGGCCGCCTCGCCGGTGTCGTCGGCGGCGGCCACCAGCATCAGCGTCCGCGTGGCCTCGGGAAGGGCGGCGACCCGGTCGGCGAACCCCTGCTGGATCCTGCTCTGCACCGGCACGATCCCCATGGAGTAGGGCCCGGACCGGCGCCGCGACGCCGACAGCTCCAGCAGGGCCAGCGGGTTGCCCGCCGACTCGACCAGCACCTCCTCGCGCTCGGTGGCCGACAGCCCGCCCGCGCGCTCGGTCAGCAGAGCCTGGGCGCTCTCGTCGGCCAGGCCTCCCAGGCGTAGCTCGGCCAGGCCGGCCGCCGGGAAACCGGGGGCGTGCGGCTCGCGTACCGTCAGCAGCATCACCACCCCCTCGGCCTCCAGCCGCCGCGCGGCGAACAGCAGCGCCGCGGCGGAGGCGTGGTCGAGCCATTGGGCGTCGTCGACGAGGCAGACCAGCGGTCCCGCCTCGGCCAGCAGGGTCAGCACGGCCAGTCCCACCAGGAACGGCTCGCCCTCCCCCGCGGGTCCGGTGCCGAGCGCGGCGGCCAGCGCCCTGGCCTGACCCTCCGGCAGCCGGTCCAGCCGCTCGGCGGTACGGCCCAGCAGCAGGCTGAGACCGGCGTAGGGCAGCTCGTGCTCCGACTCGATCCCGGCGCCCCGCAGCACCGGCAGCTCCCCGGCGCGCGCGGCGGCGGCCTCCAGGAGCGCGGTCTTGCCGATGCCCGCTTCACCCCTGATGACCAGCGCCGCGCTGGTGCCTTCCCGGGCTCCGGACAGCAGCCGCTCGATCATGGCCGTCTCGTCCGTCCGCCCGTGCAGCATGCCTCAGAGGCTACCCGCGAAGTCCCCGGCGTGATCGGCGGCCCACTCCCGGTAGGTGCGCGCGGGCCTGCCGGTCAGCTTCTCGACGGTGTCGGTGACCCGTTCCGGCGGGAAGTCCTGGAGTGCGTCGGCGAAGTCGCCGTACAACGCGGCGATCTCCTCGCGGGTCATGTTCTCGAAGCGCAGCGGCCGCCGCAGCACCTCGCCGAGCACGCGCACCCGCTGCCCGGCGTCGAGCGGCTCCGGGCCGGTGAGCACGTAGGTCCGCCCGGCGTGGCCCGGGTCGAGCAGCACGCGGACGCCGGCGGCGGCCAGGTCGGCCTCGTGGATCAGCGTCCGCTTCCAGTCACCGAAGGGCCCGCGGGCCACCTCTCCCCGCGCGAGGCTGGGCGTCCAGCGCAGGTCGTTGGTGGCCAGGCCGGTGATGCGGAGGAAGGTCCAGTCCGCTCCGGACTCCCTGACCAGGCGTTCCATCTCACCGTGGGCGGAGTTGACCGGATCGGCGGCGCCGGCCTCGGCCGAGGAGAAGTAGACGACGTGCCTGCCCGGCCGGGCGATCTTCGCGACCGCCTCCGCCTTCCTGGGGTCGCCGAGGACGGGCCAGACGAGGAAGACCTTGTCCACGCCGTCGAGCGCGGCGTCGAGGGTCGCGGGGTCGGTCAGGTCGCCGTAGACCTCACCGGGCCGCTTCGGGTCGCGGGTCAGCGCCCGCGCCTCGACACCCTGCTCGCGCAGCTGGGCGACCACCTGGCCGCCGACGCTTCCGGTTCCTCCGGTCACCAGGATCATGACGCTTCCCCGATCAGCTCGTAGAGGGTCTCGACGGACTGGGCGCCGGACAGCGTGCGCGATCCGGCCTCGAACACCGGAACCCCGGTGACCTCGATCTCCGCGAGCCTGGCCCGCAGCTCGTCCTCGCCGCCGTCCTGCCAGGTCACGCCGGTCTCGGCGGCCAGGTCCTTGAGCGTCGCGAGGTCGGACAGGTCCAGGCCGTCGGTGAAGTAGGCGCGGAACAGCCGTTCGGTCATCTCCTCGCCGCGCCCCTGCGCGGAGGCGAGGGCGATCAGCCGGTGCGCCTGGAAGGTGTTGGCGAACCGGGCGCGGTCGAAGCGGTAGTCGAGGCCCTCCGCCGCGCCCAGGCGGGTCATCCGCTCGGTCGACCTGGCGGCCTCAGGGCCGAAGGCCCGCTCGTGCACCAGGGTCAGCGGCTCGACCTCCCGCACGTCGGGAGCCAGCTGGTACGGACGGAAGACGACCTCCACCCGGGCGCCCTCGGCCCTGCGCCGCTCCAGCGCCTTCCGCAGCCGGTTGAAGCCCAGGTAGGACCAGGAGCAGGCCAGGTCGAGCGTCATCGTGACCGTGGGCGGGGCGAAATCGGCGCGGTGGTCGGCCACCCACTCCCGGTAGGTGCGCGCCGGCCGCCCGGTGACCTCCTCGACCGTGGTGGTCACGGGCTCAGGCCGCGCGATGAGCCGGCGCATGTCCTCGAAGGTGTCGTCGACGGCCTCCGGCGGCAGCCACGTCTCGAAGTAGGCCCTGGCCTCCGTCAGCGGCATCTCCTCGAAGCGCAGCGGCCGCCCGATGACCTCGCCGATGATCTCCACCCGCTCCTGCTGTGTCTGCGCCTCGGGCCCGGTCACGTCGTACGCGGCCCCGACGTGGTCGTCGTCCAGCAGTGCCCGCACCCCCACGGCGGCCAGGTCGGCCTCGTGCACCAGCGACCTGGCCCACCCGCCGAACGGCTCCCGCACCACCCCGTCGTCCCGGATGCCCGCCACCCAGCCCAGGTCGTTGCCGGCGAAGCCGCCGCCCCGCACGAACGTCCACTCGACGCCCGACTCCCTGATCAGTCCCTCGATCATGTGGTGGGAGGCGTTCACCGGATCGGCCCCCTCCTCCGCCCCCAGCGAGGACAGGTAGACCACCCGGCGCACCCGCTCCGTGATCTTCTTCAGCACCTCGGCGGCCCGCTCGTCGGCCGACAGCGTCGGCCACACGAGGAACACCTTGTCCACGCCGTCGAGCGCGGCGTCCAAGGTGGCGGGGTCGGCGAGGTCGCCATAAACCTCACCGGACCGCTTCGGATCGCGGGTCAGCGCCCGCGCCTCGACACCCTGCTCACGCAACTGGGCGACCACCTGGCCGCCGACTTTTCCGGTTGCTCCGGTAACAAGAATCATGTCTGCGACCGTACGGGCCGGGTGCGTGACGCAACATCTGTCAACCGACTGGGGCTCGGTAGACTCGTGTCCCATGACGACACTGCTCCAGCCCGGACGGATCTCGCCCATGCGTAAGGTCCCCGCCCATATCGAGCGGCCGGAGTACGTCGGCAAGAAACGCCCCAAGACCGGTGAGTCCGACGTGAAGACGCCGGAGGTCATCGCGCGCATGCGGGTCGCCGGCAAGCTGGCCGCCCAGGCGCTCGACGAGGTCGGCAAGCACGTACGGCCGGGCGTCACCACCGACGAGCTCGACCGGGTCGGCCACGAGTTCCTGCTCGACCACGGCGCCTACCCGAGCACGCTCGGCTACAAGGGCTACCCCAAGTCGCTGTGCACCTCGATCAACGAGGTCATCTGCCACGGCATCCCCGACGACACCGTGCTGCGCGACGGTGACATCGTCAACGTCGACATCACCGCCTTCATCGGCGGCGTCCACGGCGACACCGACGCCACCTACCTGGTCGGCGAGGTCGACGAGGAGTCCAGGCTGCTGGTCGAGCGCACCCGCGAGGCCATGATGCGCGCCATCAAGGCGGTCGCCCCCGGCCGCCAGCTCAACGTCGTCGGCCGCGTCATCGAGTCCTACGCCAAGCGCTTCGGCTACGGCGTCGTCCGCGACTTCACCGGGCACGGCATCGGCACGAGCTTCCACTCCGGCCTGATGGTCCCCCACTACGAGGACCCCTCGCTGCGCGTGGAGCTGCGAACGGGCATGACGTTCACGATCGAGCCGATGCTCACGCTCGGCACCATCGACTACGACATGTGGGCCGACGGCTGGACGGCGGTGACCAAGGACGGCAGGCGCACCGCGCAGTTCGAGCACACCATCCTGGTGACCGACAGCGGCAGCGAGATCCTCACCCTCGCCTAGGCACCACTCCGGTCACCGTCGTGCCCTCGCCGCGGACGCTGCTGACCGACAGGCTGCCGCCGATCTCGACGAAGTGGGCCCGCATCCGCGTGATGCCCCGCCCCACGTCGGCCGCGTGGAATCCGTCTCCGTCGTCGCTGACCGTCATCCGCAGGCCGCTCTTGCCGGCCGTCACGGCGACGGAGACCACCCGTGCTCCGCTGTGCCGCTCGACGTTGGCAAGGGCTTCCTGGACAACCGCGAGCACCGCCCGCGCGATGGGTTGCGGGACCTCGACCGTGGGCAGCGCCCAGGTCTCCACCGTGATCCCGGTGCGTTCGCCCCAGTCGCCGAGACAGCCTTCCAGCTCCTCGGCCAGGCTCCGCCCCCCGCGCATGCGCGTCTCTTCCGCCAAGTGATCTCGCCCTTCTAACAAGCGGGCAACGCACCGGACCTGACTCCGGCATCCCGAGGCCACAGCATGCGGCCGTGAGAACTGCCCGGCTCCCCCACGTGAGAGCCTACTAGGGGCATCCGTCGCTCGTGGGGGGTGACAAGATTCTGTGACGCGGGAGTTAGTCGCCCTTGTCCGCCTTGTTGAGCCGCGCGAGATAGTCGTTGTAGTCGTTGAGCGCCGTGTCGCCCGCCGGGTTGCGGTCCGCGCGCCGGTCCTCCCGCCGCGCCGTGCGATCCTCGTCGCGATACCACTGTACGGCGATCGCCAGCAGAACGATCAAGGTCGGGATCTCGCCGAACCCCCACGCGATGGCTCCGCCGTTGTTCTGGTCGGCCAGCAGCGGCCCGCCCCACGTGCGCCCGAGCTGCTCGTACCAGTCGGCGGCCAGCACCGTCCCCATCATCATCAGCGCGATGCCGAAGAACGCGTGGAACGGCATGGTCACGAACAGCAGCAGCAGCCGCCCCACGTACGGCAGCTTGTGCGGCGACGGGTCCACACCGATGATCACCCAGAAGAACAGGCTGCCGCTCAGCAGGAAGTGCAGCGTCATCGCGATGTGGCCCAGGTGCTCCTCCATCGCGCCGGCGAACAGCGGGGTGAAGTAGAGCGCGTAGGTGGAGGCGATGAAGATCGCGGTGGCGATCGCCGGGTGCGCGATGACCTTCACGGCCCTGCTGTGCAGGATCGTCGTCAGCCACTCGCGCGGGCCCCGGTCGCCGCGGCGGGCGGCGGGCTTGAGCGCGCGCAGCGCCAGCGTCACCGGGGCGCCCAGCACCAGGAAGATCGGGACGATCATGGACAGCGTCATGTGCTCGACCATGTGCACGCTGAACATGACCTTGGCGTAGCGGGCCACGCCGCTCTGGGTGGCGATCACCAGGATGGCCACGCCGACGAACCACGACGCCGTGCGGCCCCAGGGCCACTTGTCGCCGCGCTTCAGCAGGCGGTGGACGGCGGCGCCGTACAGGATGGCGAGGGCGGCGGCGATGGCGGCGAAGAACAGATCGAACCACCACATCGACGCCAGCGTCCCCAGCGTCATCGGCGGCGGCATCGCGAAGCCCAGCAGCTCGAACGCGCGGTCGGCGGGCAGGCTCACCACCGGCGGCGGGGTGCGTGAGAGCGCCACGGCGAGGCCGACCGTGGCGAACATCAGCAGCGCCTCGCCGGCCGCCAGCCGGGTGAACGCCCCCGGCCGGCCGGCCTCCAGACTGACCATGGTGCGCTGGCGGTGGTACCAGCCGATGTAGCCGAGCAGCACGAAGCCCACGGTCTTGGCCACGATCAGCACGCCGTAGCTGGAGGTCCACAGGTCGGAGACGGCGGTCAGCCGCGCGACGACGCTGAGCAGCCCCGAGAGGCCGACGACCACGTAGAACCAGAGCGCGGCGCGGGAGAAGCGGGCGGCCGTCTGCTCCAGCTGCGGCGCCTTGCGCACCGCGTGGACCACGAGCACGACCAGCCCGCCGACCCACAGCGCGAGGCCGGTCAGGTGCAGCGAAAGCCCGGCCGTGGCCAGGTCGTGGTTGGGTGAGGAGGAGGCGTGCCCCGTCAGCGCCGGGGGAAGCAGCGCGACCAGCCCGAGCACGAGCAGCCCCGCGGCCGCCCCGGCCGTGATGGCGCCTCGCGAGAACAGCGCGATGGCCACCCCGAACAGGATCACCAGCGTCAGCGCGATGCCGTTGCCGACCTGCGTGGCGTAGCTCGGGATGTAGTTCTTGAGAACGACGTTCGCCACCGAGTCGGTGTAGAGGTCGGACAGCTGGAAGAGCATCAGCAGGAACGCGAAGCCCGACCACGACAGCGCCGTCCACGAGGCGGCCTTGACGTAGCCGAGCGCGCTCTTGCCGAGCATTCCCTTGTCGCTGGGCAGCAGCAGCGCCGCCACGAGCAGCAGTCCGACGGTCGCCACGGCCGCCGCGTCCATGCCGAGCTTCGACAGCGGCAGCCCCCAGCGCGTCAGCGCCCCCGCCACCGGAATACCGGGAATGACCCGGGGGAACGCCGCGCCACCGGCGATCAGCGCGATGACCAGCCCGGCGACGGCTGCGGCCACGGTCCCGAGCGCCACCCGGGCGGTTTTGCTCACGGCTTCTTTCTCCGCATGCTCAGCAGGAACCCGATGCCGATGCCCACCAGGGCGCCGACCACGATGATCAGCCAGATCGGGAACCCGGCCGACTGGTCCTGCTCGGCGCTGGCCGGAGTCTGATCCGGCGTCTGCACCTGCTCGGACGGCGACGGCGACGGCGCCGCGGCGCTCGTGCTCTCCGCCGGAGTGGCCGAGGTCTCGGGCTTGGGCGCGCCCTTCACCGTGAACGGGATCTCGCCCTCGATCGGGTGCCCGTCGGAGGAGACCACCCGGTAGGCGATCGTGTACTTCCCGTCCTGCAGCGCACCCTTGAGCACCTGCGACACCACCTTGCCGTCGAGCTCCGGCTTGCCCTCGTGGAACTCGCCGCCGTCACCCCTCACGATGACGAACGGCATGCGCACCTTGGCGGTGAACTCCAGCTTCACCTGGTCCACGGACTTGACCGTGCTGCCCTTGGCCGGGTCGCTGGTCCGCAGCGCGTCGTGCGCCAGGGCGGGGGAAGCGGTGCCGAGGAGGATCAGGGCGGCGAGAAGCGCGGCGAGCGCCGCGAGCGGGGATCTGTTCATGGCACCCCCAAGGCTACCCACGACGCCGCCCGGTCCCGCCGCCGCGCCGGACTACAATCCGGCCGACGCCAGCGCCCGCTGGTACGCCCCGACGGCCTCCTCGGTCTCGCCCAGTTGCTCGAAGCCTTCGGCCGCGGCGTACCAGGCCCCGGCGATGCGGCCGGAGTCGGGCAGCGGCGCGAGCCAGGAACGCACCGCCTGCACGCTCTGCTTGGCCGCCTTGGGGTGGCCGAGGTAGGAGTAGGCGCGGCCCAGGATGAAGTGGGCCTCGGCCTCGAGCGCCGGCGCGCCCTCCGGCAGCAGGTCGAGTGCTGCCTGCGCGGACGCCGCGGCGGCGGCCGTCTCTCCCGCGATGATCTCGGTCCTGGCGATCTCGATGCGGCAGCGGGCTCGGTCAAGGGTGCTGGCGGAGGACTGGGCGAGCTCGTCCTCGGCCTGAAGCATCAGCTTGCGGGCCTCCTCCACCTCGTTCGGGCGCGCGCGCACGAGGAGAGAGGCGTAGGCCAGGCGCATGCGGGCGAGGCTGCGCGGCAGCCCGTTCTCCAGCTGCACGGCCAGCGCGCGGGTGGCGAAGGTGAGGGACTCCTCGCCGTGGCCCCCCATCTCCGACAGCAGTGCCGCGTTCCAGTTGGCCGCGACGGTGGCCCGCGGGGTGCCGAGCAGGTCGGCGGCGTTGAGCAGCTCGGCGGCGAACTGCCGCGAGCGCAGCATGTCGCCGCGGTTGAGGTAGGCGTTGAGCAGGGTCGCGCCGAGCTCGACGTGAACGTCGGTCCAGGCCGGGCGTGCGGCGGCGCCCAGGTAGCGCTCGCCGATCTCCACCGCCTCGGTGGGCCGCTCGCACTCGCGGTAGAGCCGCGACAGGGCGATGGCGACCTCGATCTGCCGCTCGGTGGGCAGCTCCTCGTCACACAGGCGCAGGTGGATGGCGATGGCGGCGTCGAGGTCGCCACACGCCTCCGTCGCCAGCGCCAGGCCGTATTCGGTGTCTTGACGGAGCTGCGTGAGACCTGTCAGGTTGTTGTCGGCCAGCAGCTCGGAGAAGCGCGTGCGGGCTTCGGCCACCTCGCCGTTCTCCAGGGCCAGGCGGGCGTAGCCCAGGGCGAGTTCGATGTCTTCCATCTGCTCGGCGGTGACCCCGTTGACCAGGTAAGACAGCGAGCAGTCCAGCTTCTGGGCGAGCAGTTCGAGTACCGCCGGCGTTGGGGTACGCTTGCCACTCTCGATCAAGGAGACATAGCTGTCCGACAGCTCAGGATGCGCGAGTTGCGCCTGCGATAGACCCCGTTGCCGCCGCACGGTCTTTATACGCAGTCCGACCAGGTCAGATGTGGTCATATCTGCCGCTCCTTGAGATGATTACCCGAGCAAAACCCCAAGGCGAGGGAGAACCCCCATGCGCAAGCGTCTTGCCCTGTCCGTGACTGCTGTCGTCCTGGCTTTACTAGCCGTTGGAGGACATGCTACGGCCAGCCTGGCAGATTCGTCTCCTTTGGCAAAGGTACGAGATTCGTCCCTTATGGCCAAGGCTATTGACGTCATCGGCTGTTGCTAGTCGCTCCGCTCTCGCATCCGCACATGAGCTGCCGCACATGAGCTGCCGCACGGCCCGGGGCGGGTCGCCGCAACGACTCGCCCCGCACGGGCGGACAAGCAGACGCTCACGGCCCCACGCTCGCGGCGTTCCACGAGCCTAGGACACTCGTCTACATTTCCTCTACACGGCGCCCGGCGCCCGCGGATTAGTCTCCATGGAGGACGGCGAACGATCCACGGGGAGGCGCGGCGTGACCCAGGACGTGTGCATCCGTCTTTTCGGATCGGTCGGCGGCTCCACCGCGGCCGGGCCGTTCGACCCCGGTCCGCCGCGCCGGCAGGCGCTCCTCGCCATACTGGCCGCCCGCGCGCCCCACGCCGTCTCCATCCCCTCGCTGATCGACGGCTTATGGGGCGCCGGCCCGCCGCGAACCGCCCAGCAGAGCATCTACACCTACGTCGCCGGGCTGCGCCATGCGCTGGAACCCGCCAGAGGACCGCGCGAGCCGTCCACGCTCATCGTCGCCGCGGGCGGCGGATACGCGCTGCGCCTGGACCCCCGCCGCGTCGACGCCCGCCTGTTCTCCTCCCTCCTCGACGAGGCGCGGCTGCTGCGGGAGGAGGGCGAGCACGCCGAGGCACTGGTCCTCATCGAACGGGCGCTGAAGCTCTACCAGGACCAGCCGCTCAGCGGCGTGCCCGGCCCGTTCGCCGAGAACGAGCGCGCCCGGCTCCAGGAGCTTCACGCCACCGCCGTCGAGGACGGGGCGCACACACTGCTGGAGCTGGAGGAGCCCGCGCGGGCCCTGCCGCCGCTGCGGGAGACGCTGGCGCGCCACCCTCTGCGCGAACGGCTGCGCGAGCTGCTCATGCTGGCGCTCCACCGGTGCGGCCGGCAGGCCGAGGCGCTGCAGATCTTCGCGGAAGGCCGGCGGATCCTGGCCGACGAGCTGGGCACCGACCCGGGTGAGGACCTGCGCCGCTGCCACGAGCTGATCCTGGGCGGGCGGCCCGCCGTATCCGGGCGGGCGCCGC
Source organism: Nonomuraea sp. NPDC050540 (assembly GCF_044457485.1). Classification (NCBI taxonomy): domain Bacteria; kingdom Bacillati; phylum Actinomycetota; class Actinomycetes; order Streptosporangiales; family Streptosporangiaceae; genus Nonomuraea; species Nonomuraea sp. NPDC050540. The sequence goes on along the minus strand of NZ_JBITHA010000003.1, from coordinate 99,292 downwards.
GCCAGCTGCCGCGGCCGCTCGTCGGGTTCGTCGGGCGCTCCGAGGAGGTCGCCTGGCTGAAGGACGTGCTCGCGCCGCGTCGCGAGGGCCCGCCGCATCCGCTGACCGCGATCTCCGGGCCGCCGGGGATCGGGAAGTCGGCGCTGGCGCTGCACGTGGCCCACCAGGTCAAGGACGACTTCCCGGACGGGCAGCTGTTCGTCAACCTGCGCGGCAAGACACACGGGGTCGCAGCGCTGACCCCGCTGGAGGTGCTGGGCCGCCTGCTGCGCGCGATGCGGACGCCGCCCCAGGCGGTGCCCGGCGACCTCGACGAGGCGGCGGCCGTGTGGCGCGGCCGGATCGACGGCAGGAGGGTGCTGATCGTCCTGGACGACGCCACCGGGCTGGAGCAGATCGAGCCCGTCCTGTCCACGCCGCTGGGCACGGCGGTGGTCGCGACCAGCCGGGAGACGCTCATCGCCGGCGACGACTGCCGCCAGCTGAAGCTGGGCGCGCTCTCCGCCGACGACTCGGCCGCCATGCTGGCCGTGCTGGCGGGCGAGCGTCGCGTGCTGGCCGACCCGGAGCAGACCGGCCTGCTGGCCCGGCTGTGCGGCGGGCTGCCGCTGGCCCTGCGCATCTCGGGGGCGCGGCTGGCCGAGCACCCCGGCTGGAGCGTCGCCGACCTGGCCGCGCGGCTGAGCGACGAGCGCAGGCGCCTGCACGAGCTGCGCATCGGCGAGCTGACGGTGCACTCCAGCCTCGCCTCAAGCTGGTCGGCGCTGGCGGGCGGCGAGCAGGCGCGCGACCGCGCCGCGGCCCGGCTGCTGGCGCTGCTCGGCGCCCTGCACGTGCCCGAGGTGACCTCGGAGGTGTCCACGGCGCTCCTGGATCGCCCCGACGTGGAGGCCGACGCGGCCCTGGAGCGGCTCGCCCATGCCCATCTGCTGGAGCGCGGCGGTCCCGGCCGCTACCACCTGCACGATCTGGTGCGCCTGTTCGCAGCCGGGCTGGAGCCGGACGGCGCGCGCGAGGCCGTGATCAGGGCCCTGACCCACTACGTGGTCTCCGCGCGTCACGCCGGCGTGCTCCTGGACCCGCACCGGGTCCAGCCCGTCGCCCGCCCGGTCGAGGGCGTGCCCGTCCGGCTGGACGACCGGGACCAGGCGTACGAGTGGCTGTCGAAGGAGGAGGCCAACCTGCTCGCCGCGGCGTCGCAGGCCATGTCCTGCGTGGACGAGGAGGTCTCCCGGCTCGGCGTGGACCTGGCCTTCGCGCTGATGTGGTTCCAGTCGTCCTCCTACCGCAGGGCCGACCTGCTGAGCTGCAACTCGCAGGCGCTGGCCGTGGCCGAGCGGCTCGGGGAACCGGCCTTGGCACTGTACGCGCACGGCCACCTCGCCGGCGCTCTCGTCATGCTCGGCCGCCTGCCGGAGGCCGCCGAGCATCGGGAGGCCGAGCTCGCGCTGGCCCGGCGGCTCGGCGACCGCTTCGCCGAGCAGCGCGCCCTGGGCAACCTCGGCAACCTCTACGTGACGTGGAAACGCTTCGACAGGTCCCTGGGCTTCGCCGAGGCGCAGCTCGCCATCGCCACGGAGATCGGCTCGGACATCGGCATCAGGTACGCCCACCTCGTCATGGGCGAGAGCCACCGCGGCCTGGGCCGGCTCGCCGAGGCGCACGCCATGTTCACCGAGGCGCTGGACAGCGCGACGCGCGACGGGGACGTTCTGCACGCGGGCTCGATCCTGACCCTGCTCGGCGAGGTCTGCCTCGACCAGGGCCGCCCGCTGGAGGCGGTCACCCACCTGGAGCAGAGCGTCCGGTTCGAGCACGACACGCGCCGGCGGATCGGGGAGCTGCGCAGCCTCACCGGGCTCGCGCGCGCCTATCGCGAGATCGACCGGCTCGACGACGCCCTGGACCATGTCGAGCGGGCGGCCCCGCTGGCCCGTGCGCTGGGCCCGTCGCCCTGGGCGGACGAGGCCGACGCCGAACGCGCCGCGGTCCACGCCGCGCTGGGCGTGCCCGGGATGTCCGAGCCCGGCCTCTCCTGATCGACTCGCCTGATCAAGGAGCGCGCAGCGCCAGGTAGAAGTCGACGCGGTCCGGCATCGTGGACAGGTCGCGGCCGGTCAGCTCCTCGACGCGCTTGATCCGGTAGCGGACCGTGTTCACGTGCACGTGCAGATGCTCCGCGCACAGCTGCCACGATCCCGCCGTGTCGAGGAAGATCCCCAAGGTGCGGATCAGGTCGGACTGGTGCCGGCGGTCGTAGTCGCGCAACGGCCCCAGCAGGCTCGCGGCGAACGAGCGGCTGACGTCGGCCGGCACGGTGGCCAGCAGCAGCCCGTGCGTGTAGATCTCGGCGCTGGTGACGACGCCGCCGCCGCGGGTCTCGGCCAGCCGGCGGGCATGGCCGGACTCCGTCACCCCGCCGCGCAGCCCCGCCGCCCCGGACAGCGCGCTGCTGAGCCCGGCGCACACGCCGGTGCCCGGCAGCGACGACAGCACGTCCATGCCCGCGCGCAGCCGGTCGGCCAGGTCGCTCACGGACCGCCCGCGCAGGGGCACGACGGCGATCGCGCCGTCCGCGCCGGCCGCAGCCACGACCTCGCGCCCCAGCAGCTCCTCGATCACCTGGCCGCCGAGCGTCACGGCGTCGGGGTCGCGTCCCTGCGCGCCGGTCGCGGTGGCGTTCACGACGGTGTACGGCTCCGCCGCGTCGATCCCGCAGGTACGCAGCCCGGCGTTGAGCTCGGCGGCGTCGCTCTCGGTCAGGGCGGCGGCGATCAGCTGCCCGGCCAGCCGGCGCTCCACCCGGCGGCCCGCGTCCATGCGGATGCGTTCCAGCGCGACGCAGGCGGCCAGCTCGTAGCCGAGGTCGGCCCGGTCGAGCAGGTCGCCGTCGCAGGCGAGGGCCCACCCGGCGGCGCGGTGGCCGCGGCCGACGGCGAAGACGGTGTGCCCGCCGGTCGTGAACGGCAGCCGGGACGCGGCCAGGTAGGCGCGCGCCAGCCGTACCGGATCGTCGAGGGTGCCGGCGATCAGCTCACCCGAGGCGGAGACGACCGCGCCCGTCACGCCGAGCTCGGCGGCCGTGAGGGCGACGAGCTCGGGCAGGTCGGCGCCCTCCGCGACGGCCGCGACGATGCGGCGGTGGCGGCCGAGCTCCTCGCGCACGTCGCCCGACAGGCGCGGCACGACGATCTCGCTGAGGGTGCGGAAGGAGACCTCGGTGGGAACCTCGATGAGCGGCAGTCCGGCGGCGGTGCAGGCGGCGACGAGGTCGTCGGGGATGTGGCCGAGCCAGGCCTGCCCGGCGCCGAGCGCGGCCACGCCCGCCTCGCGCAGCGCGGCGACGAAGCGCGGCGAGTCGCCGGGGCCCTGGCGCCACAGCATGCCGGTGAGCACCAGCTCGCCGCCGGACAGGTAGCGGCCGGGCTCGGGCAGGTCGGTGATGTGCACGGTGCCGAATTCGGCGGACGGGTCGCCCGTGAGCAGGTTGAGGCGCAGCTCCGGGATCTCCAGCAAGTCACTGATGCGCACTTGGAGGAATATACAAGTGCGCCCGCCAACCGCTGACCGTGATTTCACCTGTCGCGCATAGGACGTCCGCGCGGGCCGGTGCTGTACTCGGAAGATGACGGAGACGGTCGGCACGGCGCGGCAGGGCGTCGGTGAGAGCGCGCAGCGGCCCGACGCGACGCTGAAGGTGACGGGCGAGTTCGCGTACGCGTCCGATCTGTGGCTGGACGGCATGGTCTGGGGCGTGACGCTGCGCAGCCCGCACGCCTCGGCCTGGATCAGGTCGATCGACGTGGGCCCGGCGCTGCGGATGGCGGGCGTGCACGCGGTGCTGACGCACGAGGACGTGCCGGGCGAGAAGTTCTACGGCCTGGAGCACCACGACCAGCCGGTGCTCGCCATCGACCAGGTGCGCTACCAGGGTGAACCGGTGGCGCTGGTGGCGGCCGACCATCCGGAGACGGCGCGGCGCGCGGCGGCGGCGATCTCCGTCGAGTACGAGCCGCGCCCCGCGGTCACCGATCCGAGGGCGGCGGCCGACGATCCGGGCCAGCCGCACGTGCAGCCCGGCGGCAACATCCTGCGCAGGCAGCCCGTCACGGCCGGCGACACGTTCGAGGCCGACGTGGTGGTGACCGGCGAGTACGAGGTCGGCATGCAGGACCAGGCCTTCCTCGGCCCGGAGTCCGGGCTGGCGGTGCCCGACGGCGAGGGCGGCGTCGACCTCTACATCGCCACCCAGTGGCTGCACGTCGACCGCGACCAGCTCGCCCCCTGCCTGGGCCTGCCGCCGGAGCGGGTACGGCTCACGCTGTCGGGCGTCGGCGGCGCGTTCGGCGCCAGGGAGGACCTGTCGATGCAGGTCCACGCCTGCATGCTGGCACTGCGCCTGAACCGGCCGGTCAAGATGTCCTATGGGCGCGAGGAGTCGTTCTTCGGCCACGTGCACCGGCACCCGGCCTGGATGCGCTACGAGCACGGCGCCACCCGCGACGGCAGGCTCGTCTACGTCAAGGCCGAGATCCTCCTGGACGGCGGCGCCTACTGCTCCTCCTCCCCGGCCGTCGTCGGCAACGCGGCCTCGCTCGGCGTCGGCCCGTACGAGGTGCCGAACGTGCGGGTGGTCGCCACCGGCGTCTACACCAACAACCCGCCCTGCGGGGCGATGCGCGGCTTCGGCGCCGTGCAAGCGTGCTACGCCTACGAGTCGCAGATGGACAAGCTCGCCGCCGCCTGCGGGCTGTCGCCGGTCGAGATCCGCGTCCGCAACGCCGTCTCGCAGGGCTCGCGGCTCATCACCGGCCAGCTCATCGACGCGCCGGCCCCGCTGGCGGACATGCTGCGCACGCTGGAGTCGATGCCGCTGCCCGCCGCCGCGGACGACCGCGCCGACCTGCGCGACCTGCCGGGCGGCGTCTCACAGACCACCCACGGCGAGTCGGTACGGCGGGGCGTCGGCTACGGCGTCGGCATCAAGAACATCTGCTTCTCCGAAGGCTTCGACGACTACTCCACGGCCAGGGTCCGCGCCGAACTGGTCAACGGCGAGCCGCACGTCACCGTGCACACCGCCGCCGCCGAGGTCGGCCAGGGGCTGGTGACCGTACAGGCGCAGATCGCCAGGACCGAGCTCGGCGTCGACGACGTCACCGTGGCGACGGCGGACACGGCGGTCGGCTCCGCGGGGTCGTCGTCGGCCTCCCGGCAGTCCTACGTGACCGGCGGCGCGGTGAAGGCGGCGTGCGAGGCGGTGCGGGCGCGCTTCCAGGGTCTGGAGGCGCGGGCGGCGCTGGAGAAGTTCGGGCCGATCGAGGAGACGCGGGAGTACCGGCACCGGCCGACGTACCCGCTGCACCCGGTGACCGGGCAGGGCGACTCGCACACCCAGCTCGCCCTGTGCGTGCACCGGGCGGTCGTGGACGTGGACGTCGAGCTCGGGCTGGTCAAGGTGGTGGAACTGGCGGCGGTGCAGGACGTCGGGCGCATACTCAACCCGCTCGCGCTGGAGGGGCAGATCCACGGCGGCACGGCGCAGGGGCTCGGGCTGGCGCTCATGGAGGAGATCCAGGTCAGGGACGGGCGCGTGGTGAACCCGTCGTTCACCGACTACCTGATCCCGACCATCCTCGACATGCCGCCGATGCGGCTGGAGATTCTGGAGAACGCCGACCCGGCCGCGCCGTACGGGCTGAGGGGGGCCGGTGAGCCGCCGACGCTGTCCTCGACGCCCGCGATCGCGGCGGCGGTGCGCGACGCGACCGGCCTGGCGCTTGCCCGGGTGCCGATCCGGCCCGAGGAGATAGCGCTCCTATAGGTTGTCCGGATGAGCAACATCGAGGCTGAGGCGAGAGAAGAATTCGCCAGATTCGACACCGACGGCGATGGCGTCATCACCGTCGAGGAGATCCGGAAGGTCAACGAGGCACTGGGGACGCACGGCCTCGACCACACCGAGATCGAGCTGTTCATCAGATCGGCGGACAAGGACGGGGACGGGCACATCGGACTGGAGGAGTTCGTCGCCATGGTCGGCGGCGGACGGCACGAGAAGGCATGACCGGCTCCCCCGCCGGGTAGGCAACCGGCAATCCCCCTTGATCGCTAGGGGGACCGCTGTGCTCGACCGCTTCTTCGAGCTGTCCGGGCGGGGGACGACCGTCGGCCGTGAGGTACGCGGTGGCATCACCACGTTCATGGCCATGGCCTACATCATCCTGCTCAACCCGATCATCCTGGGCGGCGCCAAGGACGTCACCGGCGCGCAGCTCACCATCGCCCAGCTCACCACCTCCACGGCGCTGGCCGCCGCCATCTGCACGCTGCTCATGGCCGTGGCGGGCAACGCGCCGTTCGGGCTGGCGGCCGGGCTCGGGCTGAACGCGGTGGTGGCCTACCAGGCGGCGCCGTTCATGACCTGGGCGCAGGCGATGGGGCTGGTGGTACTCGAAGGCGTCGTGATCATCATCCTGGCCGTGACCGGGCTGCGCACACTGATCATGAACGCGATCCCGCTGGCGCTCAAGCACGCGATCAGCGTCGGCATCGGCATGTTCATCGCCCTGATCGGCCTCGTGGACGCCGGTTTCGTCGGACGCGGCACCGGAACGCCCGTACAGCTCGGCGCGACGGGCCATCTGACCGGCTGGCCCGTGGCGGTGTTCTGCTTCGGGCTGCTGCTCATGATCGTCCTGTACGTCAGGAAGACGCCGGGCGCCATCCTCATCAGCATCGTCGTCACCACGATCGTGGCCGTGGTCGTGAACGCGCTGGCCGTCATCGACCCCAAGACCTGGGGCATCGTGGTGCCCCGGCTGCCCGAGTCGCTCGTCGCGGCCCCCGACTTCGGGCTGGTCGGGCAGGTGGACGTGTTCGGCGGCTTCGCGCGGGCGGGCGTGGTCACCGCGACCGTGGTGCTGTTCACGCTGGTGCTGTCCGGGTTCTTCGACGCGATGGGCACGATCATCGGGGTCAGCGACGAGGCGGGCCTGGTCGACGCCCGGGGCCGGGTGCCCCGGCTCGGCGCCATCCTCACCGTGGACGGCGTCGCCGGCGTCGTGGGCGGCTCCATGAGCGCCTCGGCCAACACCGTCTTCGTGGAGTCGGCCGCCGGGGTCGGGGAAGGGGCGCGTACCGGTCTGGCGAGCGTCGCGACCGGGGCGTTGCTGGGGCTGACGCTGCTGTTCACGCCGCTGGCGGCCGTGGTGCCGCCCGCCGCCGCCACGCCCGCGCTCGTGCTGGTCGGGGCGCTGATGATGACGCAGTCGCGCAAGGTTCCGTGGGAGGACCTGGACCTGGCCATCCCGGCGTTCCTGACGATCGCGCTGATGCCGTTCACGTACTCGATCACCAACGGCGTCGGGGCCGGGGTGATCGCCTACACGCTGATCAAGGCGGCCCGCGGGCGGTTCCGGGAGATCCCGTGGCTGCTCTGGGTGGTCTCGGTGATCTTCGTGGCGTACTTCGGGATCACGGCCCTGGAGGGGCTGTTCGGCTGACGACGGGCCCGCGCGGCTCAGAGGTCGGCGGAGTTGCAGGCGGTGCCGTTGTTGTCCTTGTCCACGTACCAGGTGTACTCGGTGTGCCGGCCCTTGGTGTAGGGGCCGAGACCCGCGGCCACCGCCTCCTTGCAGGACGGGTGGCGCTTGTCCTTGGCGGGCAGCAGGGAGCCGCCGGTCGGGTTGGCGCCGACCGGGGTGTTGGCGGCCGGCGCGGTCGGGTTGCCGGTGCCGGGGGGCGTGGTCGCGTTCGGTGCGCCGGTGCCGGTGTTCGGCGCCCCCGTGCTGGGCGCCCCCGTGCTGGGCGACCCGGTGTCCGGCACCCCGGTGTTCGGCGACCCCGTGTCCGGCAGGCCCGTGGTCGGGGCTCCGGTGCCGGGGGCGCCGGTGCCGGCCGCGCCCAGGCGGGCCGCGAGGGCTTCGGCCTCGGCCTTCGGCAGCGGGCCGATGCTCACGCTGTCGCCGTCCATCGCCTGCAGGACGGACGGAGCGGCCACGACGACGTTCGGCGGCGTCAGCACCACGGCCAGCGGGCGCTGGTCGCCGGCGAGCTCCTGGATGATCGTGGCCACCCGCGCCTTGAAGGCGGGCGCCATCGCGATGCGGACCGAGTACGTGCCGTCGTCCTCGGCCACGGTCTCGATCTGCTGCACGGCGTTGACCGTGACGCCCTTGCCGATCAGGTAGCAGGTGGTCTTGAGCTCGTCCAGGACCGCCTCCTCGCCGGGGCAGGGCGCTTCCTTCGACTCGCGCACGGGCGCGAAGTGGATGGGGGTGGCGAGCTGCAGCGGCGGCACCGCGCCCAGCAGCGGGGCGTCGGGGCTCCTCGTCATGAGGACGGCCACCGCCCCCAGCACCCCGGCGATCACGATCACCAGGACGAGCGAGACGATCAGGACGATCGTGGTGAGCTTGCTGGCCTGCGGCTGTTCAGGCCGCGGTGTGTCGGAGACCGGCGGATTCTCCATCGACATGGACGACGACCCCATCCTGGCGTTCGCGGGCTGCCGGTGAGCTTATCGAGGACAAGCCGGACCGGGGTAATCAGCCGGAATTTCTCCACTTTCCACCATGGTGTGAGGAAGAATGGAAGAACAATTACAGATTGTCGATAGTTCTGTTTGACTGGCGAGTCGAGAGTGGTCTCATGAAGGTCGGAGTACCCCGCGAGATCAAGAACAACGAGTTCCGCGTGGCTCTCACCCCCGCGGGCGTCCACGAACTCGTACGGCACGGCCACCAGGTCCTCGTCGAGCGGGACGCGGGCACGGGCTCGGCGATCCCCGACGCCGACTTCGCCGCCGCCGGCGCGCTCATCCTGGACGGCGCGGACGCCGTCTGGGCCGAGGCTGACCTGGTCCTGAAGGTCAAGGAGCCGGTGGCCGAGGAATATCACCGGATGCGCAAGGGCCAGGTGCTGTTCACGTACCTGCACCTGGCGGCTTCCGAGCCGTGCACCCGCGCCATGCTCGAGTCGGGCGTGACCGGCGTCGCGTACGAGACCGTGCAGACCGCGAACGGCGCGCTGCCGCTACTGGCCCCGATGTCCGAGGTGGCCGGACGGCTCGCGCCCCAGGTCGGCGCCTACCATCTGATGCGCTCCGAGGGCGGCAGAGGCGTGCTCATGGGCGGCGTGCCCGGCGTGCGGGCGGCGAACGTCGTGGTGATCGGCGCCGGCGTCTCCGGGATGAACGCGGCCGCCATCGCGCTCGGCATGCAGGCCGAGGTGCTGCTGCTGGACCGCAACATCGACAAACTGCGCCAGGCCGACGCCATCTACCAGGGCCACTGCCAGACGGTCGCCTCGAACACGCTGGAGGTCGAACTCGCGGTGCTGGAGGCCGACCTGGTCATCGGGGCGGTCCTGGTGCCGGGGGCGAAGGCGCCGAAGCTGGTCTCCAACGACCTCGTACGCAGGATGAAACCCGGCTCGGTGCTCGTGGACATCTCCATCGACCAGGGCGGCTGCTTCGAGGACTCGCGCCCGACCACCCACGCCGATCCCACCTACCGGGTCCACGACTCGATCTTCTACTGCGTGGCCAACATGCCCGGCGCGGTGCCGCACACCTCCACGTACGCGCTGACGAACGTGACCCTCCCCTACGCCCTGGCCATCGCCGACCTGGGCTGGGCGCGGGCCCTGCGCGAGGACCCGGCGCTGGCGCACGGTCTCAGCACACACGAAGGGCACCTCACCAGCCGGCCCGTGGCCGAGGCGCACGGGCTGGAGTGGGTGCCCATCGAGGACGTGCTCGGCTAGCCCTACTGGTTCGACGACGACGGCGTCGGGGCGGGGCTGCCGGTCGGCTGCTGCTGTTGCTGCGGCTCGGGCGGCAGCGGCTGCTGGTCCGCGGTCGTGGTGATCGCGTCGTTGCCGCCGCAGGTCGCGCCCGGCTCGGGGGTGTCCTTGCCGTTCTGGTACTTCTTGATGAACGCGGGCAGCTTCTCGTCCGTCGCCTTGTCCAGCTTCAGCTGGTGGCCCCAAGAGGAGGCCACGATGGGCGCGGGCAGGTTCGCGAACGGGCTGACGAGCATGTACTCGATGTTGCCCGTCTCACCGGCGACCTTCTTCAGCGCGTCGACCTCGGCCTTGGGCAGGTCGGGCCGGTAGGTGATCCAGACCGCGCCGTGCTCCAGCGAGTGCACCGCGTGCTCGGGGTGGATGGGCTTGTCGTAGATGTCGCACTTCTGCCAGTAGTTGTTGTGCTCGCCGCCCACGGGCGGGGTCTCCTTGTAGGAGACCGCCTTCCACACGTGCTGCCCGGCCTCGTACTTGACGCTGGTGACGGCGTCGAGGGAGCTGGCCCTGGACTGATTGATCAGGTAGAAGCCGACCACGCCGACGAGCAGCACGATGACCGCGCCACCCGCTCCCCACATGAGGAACGCGGTGCGGCGCTCCTTACGCCTCTGCGCGGCCCGCATCTTCTCCAGATGCTCGCGCCGCGCCTGCGCTTTCTCCTTCGTCATCGCGATTTTCCTCCATCGGCATGCCAACTGCGGGTCACCCTATGCCCTACGGGCGTATATGGAGAATAAGAAGCTTAACGACGAGCTCACGCCGGCCCTGGGTACGCTGGAAGCGACATGAACAAGCTCATCGCCGTCGCCGCGGTCGCCCTCGCGGCCATTGCCGCATTCCTGCTCCTCGGCAGGGGAGGCACTCCTTCGGAGACCTCGCCGGAGGCCGGGTTCGCCCGTGACATGGCCACCCACCACGCCCAGGCCGTGGAGATGTCGTTCACGATCAGGGACAAGGGCCCGGCCCCCGAGGTCAGGAACCTGGCCTTCGACATCATCAACACCCAGGCGAACCAGCGCGGCATGTTCCTCGGCTGGCTGCAGCAGTGGGATCTCAGCCAGACGACCGACCTGCGGCCGATGGCGTGGATGAGCGGCCACGGGCACGGCGGGCAGCCGGTGAAGGCGGGCGTGATGCCCGGCATGGCCTCGCGCGAGGAGCTGGACAAGCTCAAGGGGCTGTCGGGCAAAGAGGCCGAGGTGCTGTTCCTGCAGCTGATGATCCGCCATCACGAGGGCGGGGTGCAGATGGCCAGAGGGCTGCTGCCGCTGTCGCAGCGCGACGAGGTGACCGACATGGCGCAGAAGATCATCGACGGCCAGAACGGCGAGATCAAGTTGATGACCGAGATGCTCGGGCATCGCGGGGCGCAGCCGCTGCCGTCCATCTTGTGACCTACGACGCGGCGGTGGTCGGTTCTGGGCCCAACGGGCTCGTGGCCGCGATCACCCTCGCCGCCGCCGGACGCCGGGTGCTGCTGCTGGAGGCGGCCGGCCGGTTCGGGGGCGCGCTGCGCTCGGCCGAGCTGACGCTGCCCGGCCGCGTCCACGACGTGGGCGCCACGGTGCTGGCCATGGCGCTGGTCTCGCCGGCCTTCCGGGCGCTGGGGCTGACCACGCTCGTGCCGTTCGCGCAGCCTCAGGTCGCCGTGGCCCATCCGCTGGACGACCGGCCGGCCGCGCTGGTGCATCGCGACGCCGGCCGTACCGCGGAAGGGCTGGGGCGGGACGCGGCGGCGTGGCGCGCGTCGGTCGGGGCGGCGGCCCGCGCGGGCGCGCCGCTCGTGGAGACGCTGCTGTCGCCGCTCTCGGCGCCCAGGGCTCCGGTGGCGGCGGCGCGGTTCGGGCTGCTCGGGGCGCTGCCCGCGACCGTGCTCGGGCGCGCGCTGTTCCGGACCGCCGAGGGGCGGGCGCTGCTGGCGGGCATGGCCGCGCACTCGATGCTCGACCTGCGTTCGCCGATCACGAGCGGGTACGGCATGCTGCTCGCGGCCAGCGCGCACATGGTGGGCTGGCCACTGGTCAGAGGCGGTTCCCAGGTGCTGGCCGACGCGCTGGTGGAGCGGCTGAGAAGGCTCGGTGGCACCACGGTGAGCGGCCACCGGGTGCACGACCTGCGCGAGCTGGACGCCCCGATCGTGATGCTGGACGTGACGCCCCGGCAGTTCCTGCGGATGACCGAGCCGCCCACCGGCTACCGCGACCGACTGCGGCGCTTCCGGTATGGGCCGGGCGTGTTCAAGATGGACTGGGCGCTCGACGGTCCCGTGCCCTGGCGGGACCCTGAGGTGGCGCGGGCGGGCACCGTGCACCTGGGCGGCACGCTGGAGGAGATCGCGCTGAGCGAGGCCGAGGTGTCGGCGGGCCGCCACTCGCCGCGGCCGTACGTGCTGCTGGTACAGCCGTACGCGGCCGACCCCACGCGGGGCGGGCACACGCTGTGGGCGTACTGCCACGTGCCGCGCGGCTCGCCGGCCGACATGAGCGCCGCCATCGAGGCGCAGATCGAGCGGTTCGCGCCCGGCTTCCGCGAGCGGGTCCTTGCCCGGCACACGATGAACACCGCCGACCTGGAACGGTTCGACCCGAACCTGGTCGGCGGCGACATCAACGGCGGCACCGGCTCCCTCGGCCAGTTCGTGAAGCGGCCCGTGTGGTCACCGGCGCCGTGGCGCACGCCGCTGCCCGGCGTCTACCTGTGCTCCTCCTCCACCCCGCCCGGCGGAGGGGCGCACGGCATGGGCGGCTACCACGCCGCCCGCCTGGCTCTGCGCGAGCACCCCTGACGGCTCAGGCCGACATCTCCTCGCGTACGGCGGCGGCGAAGGCGTCCACGTCGGCCTCGGTGGTGTCGAAGGCGCACATCCAGCGCACCTCGCCGATCGCCGGGTTCCAGGTGTAGAAGCGGAAGCGCTTCTGCAGCCGCTCGGTCACCTCCGGCGGCAGGATGGCGAAAACCGCGTTGGCCTCCACCGCCCTGGGCACCTCGACGCCGGGGATGTCACGCACGGCCTCGGCCAGGCGGCGGCCCATGGCATTCGCCTGGCGGGCGTTGCGCAACCACAGGTCCCCGGCGAGCAGCGCCTCGAACTGGGCCGAGACGAACCGCATCTTCGACGACAGCTGCATGTACGTCTTGCGGATGTAGTCGACTCCGCGGGCGGCGTCGGGGTTGAGCACGACGACGGCCTCGCCGTACAGCAGCCCGATCTTCGTGCCGCCGAAGGAGAGCACGTCCACGCCCGCGTCGGTGGTCAGCGCGCGCAGGGGCACGTCCAGCGCGGCGGCGGCGTTGGTGAGACGCGAGCCGTCCAGGTGGACCTTCAGGCCGCGCTCGTGGGCGTGCTCGCAGATCGCGGTGATCTCGGCGGGGGTGTAGACGGTGCCGAGCTCGGTGGTGTTGGAGATCGACACGACGCCGGGCTGGGCGCGGTGCACGTCGCCGAAGCCCCACGCCTGGGTGTCGATCAGTTCCGGGGTGAGCTTGCCGTCCGGCGTGGGGACGGTGAACAGCTTGATGCCGCCCGCCACCTCCGGCGCGCCGCCCTCGTCGGTGTGGATGTGGGCGGTGTCGGCGCAGACGACCGCCTGCCATGTGTCGAGCATGGCGCGCAGCGACACCACGTTGGCGGCGGTGCCGTTGAAGACCGGGTAGGCCTGGGCGCGCTCGCCGAAGTGCCGCTGGAAGACGCCCTGGAGGGCCTCGGTGTAGACGTCCTCGCCGTAGGAGATCTGGTGGCCGCCGTTGGCGCGGGCGATGGCCTCCAGGATCTCCGGGTGGACGCCCGCGTAGTTGTCGCTCGCGAACGCCTTCAACTCGGGGTCGTGCCGGGGATTCACGTGGTGAGGTCCAATCGGGTGCCGTTGATCTGCGCGGCCGGGCGCTCGTAGAGGCCGCCGATGGCCTCGGCGAGGGTACGCACGTCGGTGAAGCCGTTGAACGCGGCCTCCGGCTTGGCCGCTCGCATGGAGTCGTTGACCAGCGCCTTCACCACCAGGATGACGGCGGCCGAGCCGGTGTCCCTGAGCGCGTCGGCCAGTGACCTGGTCCACGCCTCCGAGGCGGCCTTGGCCGCGGCGTAGCAGGCGCCGCCCGCGGTGGGCGACTCGGCGGCCTTGGCGGAGACGATCGCGAACCGGCCGTTGGCGCTCTTGCGCAGCAGCGGCTCGAAGGCCAGCGTGACGTGCTGGAGGGTGCGCACGAGCAGGTCGTGCAGCAGGTTCCAGTCGTCCAGGTCGGTGTCGGCGAACGTCTTCCCGCCGCGCCAGCCGCCCACGAGGTGCACCACCCCGTCGACGCGGCCGTGCTCGATGTCGATGCGCTCGGCCAGCGCCTGTACGGCTGCGCGGTCCAGCAGGTCGACGTCGTCCTTGTCCACGCCGACGACGGTGTGGCCCTGCTTCTCGAAGTACTCGGCGACCGCCTGGCCGGTGGGCCCGGCGGCGCCGGTGATGAGGATGATCATGCGCGGATCCCCTTGGTGCTCTCGACGACGTCTGCGAGCTTACGGCGCAGCGCCTCGTAGAACATGCTCAGGGGGAACTCGTCCGACAGGACCGCGTCCACCTTGGCCTTCTGCTCCTCCGGCAGCGCCTGGATGCCCTTGGCCCAGGTCGAGGCGGGGTTCGGCTCCACGTAGGCGCTGACCAGGTCGTAGGCCGCCAGCCAGTGCGCGATCTTGGACCGGTCGATGCTGTCGCGGTAGAGCTTCTCCACCTCTCCGCGCAGGTCGGCGACGCCGTCGGCGACCCGCTCCCAGTCGATCGTGAGCCGGTTGTCGGTCCAGCGCACGACGTCGTTGCGGTGCAGGTACGCGAAGAGCAGTTGGCCGCCGAGCCCGTCGTAGTTGCGCACCCGCTCACCGGTGATCGGGAAGCGGAACAGCCGGTCGAACAGGATCGCGTGCTGCACGTAGCGGGCGTGCGGCACCCCGTCCTTCTCCAGCTTCACCGCCTCGCCGAACGCGGTCAGGTCGCAGCGCAGCTCCTCCAGCGAGTAGAGCCAGTACGGCATCCGCTGCTTGATCATGAACGGGTCGAACGGCAGGTCGCCGTGGCTGTGGGTACGGTCGTGGATCAGGTCCCACATGACGAACGTGTCCTGGGCGAGCTGCTGGGAGTCCAGCAGCCGGGCGGCGTCCGGGGGCAGGGCCAGCTTGAGCGTGGCGGCGGCGGCGCCGGAGACCGCCCGGAACCTGGCCGCCTCGCGGTCGGCGAAGATGCCGCCCCAGGTGAACCGCTGGGGCGCCTGCCGTACCGCGACGGTCTCGGGGAACAGCACGGCCGAGTGGGTGTCGTAGCCCGCGGTGAAGTCCTCGAAGGCGATCGGCACGAACATCGGGTTGTCGTAGCCGCCGGCCTCCAGCCTGGCCAGCCAGTCGGGCCAGATCGTACGGATCCAGACGGCCTCGACGTTGCGGTTGGGGTTGCCGTTCTGCGTGTACATCGGGAACACCACCAGGTGCTCCAGCCCGTCCACGCGCTGGGTGTCGGGGTGGAAGAGCTCCAGCGACCCGAGGAAGTCGGGGACACCGAGGTCCTGCTCCGACCACTGGCGCAGGTCGGCCTGAACCGCCTGAAGGTAGGCGGCGTCGTGGGGGAAGTGCGCCGACATCTCGCCCACCTGACGGGCGATCGAGCCGACCAGTTCCTTGGCCCGCTCCTTCTCCTCCGGCACCGAGCCGTCCTTGACCTGCAGCGGGCGCAGCTCCTCGACCGTGGCCTTGAGCCTGGCGAACCCGGCCGCCTTGGCCTCGTCCGTGCCCGTTCCCGCCCGGTCGTCATCAGGTACGCGCGCGGCCCAGGTGACCACGTTGCCCCAGAGGCGGCGGTGGTCGTAGTCCTCGATGGAGTCGTCGCCGAACAGGTCGGAGTCGGCGAAGACGACCACGCGGCCCTTGCCGTACGCGCGCGCCACGGCCAGCGGGGCGCCGGCGGGGGTGGCGGACGGCGAGGACGCGAACAGGACGGTGGCCCCGTCGGCGGCCAGCACGCCCGACCGGTAGAAGCAGGCCGCCCCGACGCCCGCGAGCAGGCCGTCAGAGGTGTTCTTCGCGGCCAGGACCCAGGTGGCGACGTCCCGGTGGGCGTTCTTGGGGTCGCGGACCGTGGTGTGCTCGACGGCCACGCCGAAGCGGGCGAGCAGGTCGTCGAGGTTGTTGCCGTACTTGTCCTGCTCCTCCTCGGCCAGGACGACCAGACCGCCGCCGTCCTGGACGTAGGCGGTGATGGCGTCCAGCTCGGCGGCGGAGAAGACCGGGCTGCCGTGGCCGGTGGTGCGCTCCCAGCGCTCGCCCGACGGGTGCGCGATGACCAGGACGTCCTGGTCCTGGAGCGTTCCCGCGTCGAGGGCGCCGGTGGTGTGGGCGCCGACCGTGTGCCCAAGGTGTCGCAGCTGGGCGGCGGCGCGCGCGTAGCTGTTGTCGTCGGGGTGGCCGGGGTTCATCGCCTCGGCGACATCGCGCCGGATGGTCCACGACTCGCTGTGGGCCTCGTCGAAGAGCACCTTGGGGAAGGACTTCATGAAATATCTCCTGCCAAAGTCACCTATTGACGGAAAATATACACGACTAGAGGGGGTGCAACGCTAGTCCCTTCATGATCTGAGGGTGTGCACCGAAGACGTCGATGGTGGTGGCGGTGGCGGTCCCGCGCCCGCGGCACGCCGATGGTGGCATCCGCGATGTCCCCGGACATACGCGCCTTCTACGCGCCCGCGAAGGGGCCACCGCCGGGGATCACTCGGCGGGGCAGGTCGTGCCGGGCGCGGGGAGTTTCAGGTCGGTGAGGTACGCGGTCGCGTGCCCGATCGGGCACTTCTTGCCCATCATCCACAGAACGTGGCCGGGTCCCTCGTAGGCGACGGTCACCGAACCCGGGATCATCTGGGTGAAGGTCCTGGTCGTCTCCACGTCACCGGACGTGGTGCCCACGCCCAGGACCGGCGGGAGGCCGTGCGGCGGGAGCGGGCGCGGAGGGTTGGCGATCTTCAGCGGCCAGCCCGTGCACCCCGGGCCGTCGAACCGCACGGAGCCGAGGTTCGGCATGGTCCTCTCCGCCGTGCGCCGGTAGTTCCGCAGTTCGGCGTAGCCGGCGAAGCCGCGGCCGTCGCCGCAGTTCATCGCCAGGATGCCGGGCCAGGCCCACGCCTGGATGCCGAGGACCGAGGGGCCGAACCCGGACCCGTCCCCGCGCCGCGCTTTGTCGACCGACTCGGCGAAGGTGAGCCAGGCCGCGTGGTCGTCGTCTGGGGCGGCGGGGAAGGCGAGCTGCCTGAGCATCCACCCGGTCATCTCACCGTCGCCGAAATGGGGAGAGGAGGCCGGGATCGGTTTGCGGTCGGCGGCTCGGACGAGTGCGCGCCAGACCGCTCCGGCGTCCTCGCCGTGCAGCGCGCAGGCGGGCGTGTCCGCGCACCAGGTGACGAACTCCTCGAACTTCTTCTCCCAGACGGCCGAGATCCGGAGCGCCTGGTCGTCGTATCCGGCGGCCTGGTTGATCACCCCGTCGACGTACAGGGCCCGGATCCGCTGCGGGAAGAGCCGGGCATAGGCGATGGAGGCCACCCCGCCGTAGGAGTGGGCCAGGAGGCTCAGCCGTTCCTCGCCCAGCCCCACCCGGATCGCCTCCATGTCCCTGGCCATCGCCATGTTGTCCAGGTGGGCGAACAGTCCGGTGGTGTCCGCCTTCTGGCAGGCGAGGAACGCCTTGGCCATCGCGGCGGCCTGGGCGTCGAACCGCCTGCGGCTGCGGGGGTCCTCCAGCGTGACGCCGGCCTTCTTGCAGATCGTGGGCATCGTCGTGAACCAGAGGTTGGTGCGCGGACGGTAGAAGACGAGATCGAAGCGGCGGCCCAGTTCCTTGAGATTCCTCGCGGCGTACTTCAGATCGGGGATGCCGCTGTTTCCCGGTCCGCCGGGCACGCCCAGGACGCTGCCGATCCGGCGGGCGGGCTCGGTGGCGGGCAGCCGGGCCAGGTCGAGCCGGATCTTCCGCCCGCCGGGCTCGGCCCAGTTCACCGGCACCTCGATGGACGCGCACTCCGTGGGCGCGGGAAGTGTCGTGTCCGAGCACGCGCCCCAGGTCAGCCGCCCGGCCTCGGCCGCCGCCGCGACCGGCGCCGGTGCGAGCGCCGCGATGGCCGCCGTGGCGGCGAGGATCGCGAACGTCCTCTTCACCGCACCCACCCCGGCGCCACGGATCTCGTCGCCCCCATGGGGATGTCCAGGGGATCCTTGTGTGATCATGACTTTCATCCTCCGCCGATCGGGACCGGGTCTCGTCGTCCGCGCGGAGGATTGTCGTCTGGGAGCCCGCTCCCAGACGCACTCCGGTGCGTCCGCCTGTCCACGGGGCGTCTACCGGGTCGGCTTGGCCTCGTCGGCCGGTCCGGCTTGCCCGCCGCCGAACACCTTCGCGAGGAGGTTGTCCCGCGCCTTCGGGAAGGCCTCCGCCAGATCGGGCGCGGCGTCGCCGTAGGTGATCGAGGCGGCGAGGGTGGTCCTGCCGTCGGGCGTGCCGTACAGCACCGACACGTAGCCCCCCGCGGTGCTGCCGTTGTGATGGAGGACGGTGCCGCAGTCCGGGCCCAGGTCCTGCACGTAGGTCCCGAGGCCGTACCCGCCGAAGGGGCCGGCGCTCCTCGGGTCCGTCCTTCGCATCTCGGCCAGCAGTTCGGCAGGCAGGAGCTCGCCACGGTTCAGCGCGGAGAAGAACGTGGCCAGATCCTCGGTGGTCGAGATCATGTCACCGGCGGCGGCCGTCATGGAGGGGTTCTGGCGGGTGACGTCGATCACCTTCCCCTTCCCCGCGGCGTCCTGGTAGCGGAAGTAGCCGTGGGAGTACGGCCGGGGAAGCTCGGGCGAGGAGCCCGGCAGCACCGTGTCACGCAGCTTGAGCGGACCCAGGATCCGCAGTTTCATCTCCTCGGCGAGCGAGTGGCCGGTGACCTCCTCGATCAGCAGTTGTGCCAGCGTGTAGCCGGTGTTGGAGTAGCTCCACCTCTCGCCGGGCTCGAACCTCGGCCCCTTGGACAGTCCGAACCGCACCAGTTCTTCCGGCCGATAGGTCGTGAACCGGGCGTCCGCCCAATCCGCGCCCCCCGCCGGGATCCCCGGCTCGACCGACCCGTCAACGCGAAACTCGCCGGTGTAGCTGTACAGACCGCTGGTGTGCTGCAGCAGCATTCGCGCGGTGATCCCCCGGTCCAGCTCGAACGCGGGCAGGTAGTCGGCCACCGGGCCGTCCAGCTCGATCTTGCCCCTGGCCACCAGTTGCAGCACCAGGGTCGCGACGAACGGCTTGGTGCTGCTGCCGATCCGGAACCGTCCGTTCGCCGGCGGCTTGGCGTTCTGGCCGAGCTTGCGCCGCCCGGCGCTGCCGGCCCACTCGCCCCGCTCATCGTTCACGCGCGCCTGCACACCGAGAAATCCGGCGTCGACGATCGCCTGGATGGCCTGCTGCAGTTCCGGGCGGTCCTGTCCGGCAGTGGCCTTCGGCATGTCTTCGCCGTCCGCACCGGTCAGCGGCGCCGCCTTCGGCGTTCCGCCTCCGGTGTTCTTGGCGGTGGGGAGGGATTCACTCATCGCCGTTCCTCGATTCACGATAGTACTCGTCTTGTGGTGATCGAAAGCTACGTTGCATTCGAAATTGTGTCAATCAAACGGAACACATAAGTGCAGCTAGAAAGCCATATATTGGAGCAATGACGCTGAGCTCGAACGCAAGACTGTTGCATTGACTGGCGGCGAAGACAACACTGTCGATATGCCAGGAGGACGATTGACCCAGCAGGACCGCGAGCGCATCGCGTCCGGACTCGCCGACAAGCTCTCCTACGGCGAGATCGCCAGGCGGCTCGACCGGCCGACCTCGACGATCACCCGGGAGATCGCACGCAACGGAGGTCCTACCGGGTACCGGCCCCAGCACGCACATCAGGCGACGCTCCAGCGAGCCCGACGCAGCGCACCGGCGCCCCCGCGGGCGGACACACCGCCCGACGGCCTGATGGAAGAGGAACTCCTGGAGAGGGCGGTCAGAGCGGGGATGCCGCGGATCACCGCGCGCGTGCACCACGACCTGATGCTGTCCGAGGACGGCAGGCGCACCGCGGCCGAGCTGGCCCACAGGCTGAAGGTCAGCCCGGCCTCCATCTCGGTGGCCGTGAACTTCCTGCTCCAGCAGGGATTCATCCGGCGCGAGCGCGATCCGCGGCGGCGGCGCGACATCTACGTGATCGACGACGACGCCTGGTACCACGCGATCATGATCAGCGAGCGGCAGACGCTCGAGTCGGCGCGGGCCACGATGGCGGCGGCCGAGAGGTACGGGCTCGACAGCCCCGTAGGGCGACGGCTGGCCAAGGCAGCGACCTACCTGGAACGCGTCAGCCTGGACATCATGGATTCGGCAGGCCGCTGGCGCACCCTCCTGAGGTGACGGGATCCAGCGAACCATCCGGCTGGCCAGCGGAGCTTTCACCCGTGCGGAGCCGCGAGATCGCGGCCGTCAGTCACTTCGCCCATTTATGCCATGCTTAGGTGCCATTTGGGCGGTTTGACACGCCTGTGACCACTGAGCGGCGGCGTGTCAGCGGCCGTGTCAGTACGGCGACGGCCCTGTGTCAACGTGGTCGGCGATCGTCTCCTTCATGAACAGCGCGGCGATCGCGGCCTCCGGGCCCGGCGCCTGGCGAATCGAACACTGAACGCAAGGGGATCGATGATGGAACACGGTAAGAGCGGCTTCTCCGAGGCGGGCCTGCGCCGGGTGCGTGAGGTACTGGAGCGGCATGTCGAGTCCGGGAAGATCCCCGGGCTGGTCGCCCTGGTCAGCCGCGGCGATGAGACGCACGTGGAGACGATCGGGACGATGCGCCATGACGGCGGCGCGCCGATGCGCCGGGACACGATCTTCCGGATGGCCTCCACCTCCAAGCCGGTCACGATCGCGGCGGCGATGGTCCTGCTGGACGAGTGCGGGCTGCGGCTCGACGACCTGGTCCAGGAATGGCTGCCTGAGCTGGCCGACCGGCAGGTGCTCAAGAGCATCGACAGCCAGCTGGACGACACCGTCCCGGCCCGGCGGCCGATCACCGTCCGCGACGTGCTCACCTCCACCTTCGGGCTCGGCATGGACATGACCGTCCTGGGCACCCCGATCATGGGCGCGATCTTCGAGCGGGGGCTCACGCCCAACCTGCCGACGCCGGTGCCCGAGCAGGACGAGTGGATGCGCCGCCTGGGCGAACTTCCGCTGATGCACCAGCCCGGCGCGCGCTGGCAATACCAGATCAGCAGCGACCTCGTCGGCGTGCTCGTCTCCCGGGTCAGCGGACGGTCGTTCGAGGACTTCCTGCGCGAGCGCGTCTTCGAGCCGCTGGGCATGAAGGACACCGGCTTCCACGTGCCCGCCGACCAGATCGACCGCCTGCCGACCCTGTACGCCCCCGACCCGCAGACCGGCGAGTTCCAGGTGTGGGACGAGGCCGAGGGCGGACGCTGGAGCCGGCCGCCGGCGTTCCAGGGCGGCGGTGGCGGCCTGGTCTCCACCGCCGACGACTTCCACGCCTACTTCCGCATGCTGCTCAACGGCGGCACGCACGACGGCCGGCGCATCCTGTCGCGGCCCGCCGTACAACTGATGACCACCAACAGCCTCGCGCCCGAGCAGCAGGCGGCCAGGCACGCCATGGCCACGGAGAACGTGCACATCTCCTTCGGCCAGGGCCAGCAGGGCGGCTGGGGGTACGGCATGGCCGTGCGCACCCACCGCAGCGACTTCGCCCCCATCGGCCAGTTCGGCTGGGACGGCGGCAGCGGCACCTCCACCTACGCCGACCCGGAGACCGGGATCACCGGCATCCTGCTCACCCAGGTCGGCTACACCGTCCCGGCTCCGGCGCGGCTGATGACCGACTTCTGGACCACCCTCTACCAGGCCATCGACTAACCGCCATGGCCCTCGCGGGGCTCCCCTCCCGGCGGAGCCCCGCTCCTTCTCACCTTCCACCCCGAGGGTGGTGCGCCGGCCCCGCGAGCTCCCACCTCCAGAACGGCCGTAGGGCGCGTCACACGACGGCGTTGACGCGCGTTCTCCCGGGGGCTGGACACCTGAAAGGCGATTGCCGATCACCAGGCAGGCTGACACGATTCCGGCATGATCACTGCTGGGACGACGGACTGCCTGATCGTGACGGGAATGCCGGGGGCCGGGAAGTCGACGGTGACCAGGCTCGTCACTGAACGCCTGCGGCGCGCGGCGCGGCTCGACGGCGACTTCATCAGCAGGCTGATCGTCAGCGGTCGTGTCGGGGCGCTCGGCGAGCCCGCCGACGAGGCGGCGCGGCAGGTCGAGTTGTGCAACCGCAACCTGTGCACGCTGGCGAACAACTTCTCCGACGCCGGCTTCACGCCTGTGATCGACTGGGTGATCCCCAGCCGCGAGCAACTGGACTTCTTCGCCTCTCTCCTTCCAGCTCGGCAGGTCCTGTTCGTCGTTCTCGCACCGGGCATCGAGGTGTGCCGGTACCGCAACACCATCCGTGACCCACGGGAGCGGTTCTCCTTCGACGGATACGAAGATCTCGAGGCCGGCATGAAGCGAGAGCTCGGCGATGCCGGCTGGTGGTTCGACACCGCGGACCTTACTCCCGAGGAGAGCGCCGACCACATCATCCGGGAAGCTCCCCATCGCGCCCTGGTGTCGCGTTCTTCCTCCTAGAGGCGCACTGGTAGCCAATACGGCAGGGAGCCGGATCCGCTCTCGATGACAAGCGCTAACCTCTGTTCGTTATGAAACGAGTGTTACTGGTGGCAGCGGTGCTCATGCTGGCGGCAAGCGCCTGTACGGACGCCACCAAGGAGGCTTCGCCCAGCAGCTCACAGGCCGCCCCGAAGCCGGCCACGAAGTTCACCACCGTCGCCGAAGGGTGTGAGCTCCTCGATCGGGAGACCCTCGCCAAGTACCTCCCCGCGACGTCCTGCTCGCTCAAGCTCCAGGACAACTCCCGGACCCAGAACGGAGATGGCGAGCCCATCCTGGACAGACGGGGGCGCTATGAACCCACGGGCTCCGCTGGCAAGAGCGGATTCCACGCCGTCGCCGAGGTCGGCCTGAAACTCAACCTGGACACCTACGCCGACAGCCAGAAGTCGGCGGCCATGGGGAATTCCGGTGCAGGCTCCAGCGACCGCGCGGTCGCTGGGGTCGGCGACCGCGCGCACCTCTACTACCAGGCAGGAACCGAGGCGTCGAACAATCTCACCATGACCACCGGAGTGCTCGTGTCCAGCTGGGGCAACGCCTCCCTCACGGTCTACTACTGGCACTACCAGGCCGCCGCCATCGGCAACGGCGCCGGCCTCAGCGAGCAGAAGACGGCCAAGGCTCTCATCGCCATCACCCGGGACGTCTACGACGACCTGAGCTAGAGCTGGTGCGGTGCCTG
Source organism: Nonomuraea sp. NPDC050540 (assembly GCF_044457485.1). Classification (NCBI taxonomy): domain Bacteria; kingdom Bacillati; phylum Actinomycetota; class Actinomycetes; order Streptosporangiales; family Streptosporangiaceae; genus Nonomuraea; species Nonomuraea sp. NPDC050540. Next base: position 76,033 of record NZ_JBITHA010000003.1, on the reverse strand, counting down.
ATCGGGCTCCATGTCCAGGCCTCTCTGTCACTGGACACCTTTGGCTGATGATCAACTCGCCAGGAAGTGGAGACGAGGGTGGTGCCGGCTACATGTGGGACGGGGGGTGGCCGGGGGTTTCGGTATCTGCCGGTGCCTGCTGAGGTGGTCCGGGCGGGGGCGCGGCGAGGGTGGCGAGGCGGGTGCCGCTGGTGGGGTCGGCGGGTGTGAGGACGACCAGGTATTGGTCGGGGTCCTGCATGACGGTCAGGACCTGCCAGTGCAGGTGGATCTCGCCTGCGGTGGGGTGGTGCAGGCGCTTGCGGCCTATGGCGTTCCTGGCGACCTGGTGGGTGGTCCACCAGTGCTGGAAGTGGGGTTCGCGGCGATTGAGGTCGTCGATGAGGGTGGCGAGGCGTTCGTCGGTGGGGTAGCGGCTGGCGTCCATGCGCAGGAAGGCGATGCATTCGCCGACGGTGCGTTCCCAGTCGATGAGGCGTTCGCGCATGTTCGGGTCGAGGATGGCCAGGCGCAGGTAGTTGCGCCGGGCGGGCGGGACGGCGCCGAAGTCGGTCAGCAGGTCGGCGGCCAGCGGGTTCCAGGCGAGAACGTCCATGAAGCGGCCGAGCACGAGGGCCGGGATGGCCGTCAGCGACGCCAGCAGGACCTGGACCGGCGCGGGCACGCTCTGGCGGCGATGCGGGCGATGCCGTGCCGGGGCGTGGCCGGCCAGCAGCCGCAGGTAGTCGCGCTGGTCGGCGTCCAGCAGCAGCGCGGTGGCCAGCGCGTCCAGGACGCGGCCGGAGGGTGCGGGCAGGCGGCCCTGTTCGAGGCGGGTGTAGTAGTCGCTGCTGATGCCCGCCCGGCCGGCGACCTCCTCTCGGCGCAGTCCGGGGACCCGGCGTGGGTGGTCGGCGGTGTGCAGTCCCACGTCCTGTGGCGCGAGCTCGGCGCGGCGGGCGCGCAGGAACGCGGCGAACTCGCGCCGCTGCTGGTTCATCGGTTCCACATCTCTCACTCTGGCAGATACGGCACCTGCCCTGACCTGGGAGGACATTTCATTCCTAGGAAGGATGCTCCCTTCCTCCCCGGCCGCTTACGAGGCCACCATGGAAGGACAGGAGCTGGAGCCCGTTGCGATTCGGCACGAGGGGTCGCGCTCAGGTGCCGGTGCCGCGACGGCGGCTCGCGTTCCGGTTCGGGGTGAGCCACGAGGGGCACCACCTCAAGAGGGAACACATAGAGTCACGGCCGTCACATACCGTTACGACGGCGGCCGGGATCACGAATCTGCGGTTTCGCCTTATGCCACAGCTGATCATCAGAGGGTGGGGATTATGCCCATGCCGGACGACATCACCTTGCGGGTCAATGAAGTCGAGCGAACGTTGAGCGTCGATCCGCGCGCCACGCTGCTGGACGTGCTGCGCGAACAGCTCGACCTGGCCGGCACCAAGAAGGGCTGCGATCAGGGACAGTGCGGGGCGTGCACGCTCCACGTCGACGGGCGCCGCGTGCTGGCCTGCCTGACGCTGGCCTGCCAGGCCGAAGGCCGGGACATCACCACGATCGAGGGCCTGGCCGGCCAGGACGGGAGCCTGCATCCGGTGCAGGCGGCGTTCGTGGAGCACGACGCCTTCCAGTGCGGCTACTGCACGCCCGGTCAGATCATGTCCGCGGTGGCATGCATCCGGGAGGGCAACGCCGGCTCGGACGCGGAGGTGCGCGAGTTCATGAGCGGCAACCTGTGCCGGTGCGGCGCCTACCCGCACATCGTCGCCGCCGTACGCCAGGCCGCCGGGCAGGAGGCCGCATACGACGCCCAACAGCAGGAGCGGGAGCGGGCGGAGGAGACCGGTTATGCGCGCGCTTGACTACACCCGGGCCGATGGATTCGAGGCGGCGGTCGAGATCCTGCGCCACGATCCCGGGGCCGAGCCGCTGGGCGGCGGCACCACGCTGGTCGACCTCATGAAGTGCGGGGTGGCCCAGCCCTCCCGCCTGGTCGACCTCACGCACGTGCACGGGCATCGTGCCATCTCGGTGGATGGGTCGGCGTTGCGGATCGGCGCGCTGGCCACGATGAGCGAGGTGGCCGTGCATCCGGACGTACGGCGGCGCTGGCCGGCCGTGTCGGAGGCGCTGCTGAAAGGCGCCTCGCAGCAGTTGCGCAACATGGCGACCATCGGCGGGAACCTGATGCAGCGCACCCGCTGCGGCTACTTCCGCGACCCGAGCTTCGCCGCGTGTAACAAACGCGACCCCGGCTCGGGCTGCGCGGCGCTGGAAGGGGAGAACCGCGGCCACGCGATCCTGGGCACCAGCGATGACTGCATCGCGATGTTCCCCGGCGACCTGCCGGTCGCCCTCACGGCCTTCGACGCGCTCGTGCACGTGCTGGGGCCGGACGGCCCTCGAAGCGTCCCGATCGATGATTTCTACCTGCTGCCCGGTGACACCCCGTGGCGCGAGCACCCGCTGGAGCGCGGTGAGCTGATCACCGGCGTGGAGGTGCCCGCCTCACCCGCCGCGGCGTACTCGCACTATCTGAAGGTGCGCGACCGGGTCAGCTACGAGTTCGCCGCCGCCTCGGCCGCCGTGGGGCTGGAGATCGCCGCCGACGGCACCATCACCGATGCCCGCGTGGCACTCGGCGGGGTGGCGACCAAACCCTGGCGTGAGCCCGCCGTGGAGGCCGAGCTCATCGGGCGGCCCGCCACGCCTGAGGTGTTCCGGCGGGCCGGCGCGCTGGCCGCCGCCGGCGCCCGGCCGCGTGCGCACAACGGCTACAAGGTCGAGCTGGCGCGCCGTACCGTCACCCGAGCTTTGACCGAGCTGACGGAAGAAGGGACGCAAGGATGAGTATCGACGACAGGCCGATCGAGCCGGCCCCAGGTTCGCCGATCGGGCGGCCCACCAGCCGCCGCGACGCCCGCGACAAGGTCACCGGGGCCGCGCGCTACGTGGCTGAGTTCCGTCCCGAGGGGATGCTGCACGCGGTCCTGGTGACCAGTACGGTGCCCGCCGGCACGATCGGCGCCGTCGACACCACGCGGGCCGAGGCCATGCCGGGCGTGCGCCTGGTGCTCACCCACCACAACTCCGCCGCGCTGGCGCCGCCGCCGCTGTATCCGTTCGGCGCGGCGTTCCAGAGCCTGCTGCCGCTGCAGGACGACAAGATCCGCTTCAGCGGCCAGGCGGTCGGCCTGGTCGTCGCCGACACCGTCGAGCAGGCCACCGACGCTGCGGCCCGCGTCCGGGTCGACTACCACACCGCCGCGTTCGTCCCCGGCGCCTCCGCCCCGGGCGCCACCTCCTATGGCGCCGAGGACTGCGGCCAGATCGCCGAGGCCGTCCCCAACTACGCCCGCGGCGACGCCGAAGCCGCCCTCGCCGAAGCGCCGGTCACGCTGGATCTCACCTACACCACCCCGCGCCACTACCACTGCGCGATGGAACTGCACTCCACCACCGCCCGCTGGGAAGACGACGGCACGCTGACCGTGTGGGAACCCACCCAGTGGACCGCCGGAACCCAGACCGTCTTCGCCGCCTGGTTCAAGCTGTCCCTGGAGCAGGTGCACGTCATCTCCCCCTACGTCGGCGGCGGATTCGGCTCCAAGTGCGGCTCACACCCGCACGCCGCGCTGGCCGCCATGGCCGCCCGCGAACTGGGAGCGCCGGTCCAGCTCGTGCTGACCCGGCCCCAGCACTTCACCTGCGTCTCACCGCGCCCCGCCACCAGCAACCGGGTGCGCCTGGGCGCCGAGCGGGACGGCAAACTGACCGCGCTGACCTACGACAGCGTCAACGAGGTCTCCACCGACAACTTGTACGTCGAACCATCGGGCGGTCTGGCCACCCTGTACTACGACGTGCCCCACGTGCGGGTGGACTACCGGTTCGTGCCCGTCAACGCGGTCAGCCCGGCCAGCATGCGCGCCCCCGGCGAGGCCGTCGGCAGCTTCGCCCTGGAATCGGCCATGGACGAACTCGCCGCCGCCCTCGGCCTGGACCCGATCGAACTACGGCTGCGCAACTACACCGAACACGACCCCGTCACCGGCAAACCCTGGTCGGGCAAGAACCTACGCCGAGCCTACGAGGCCGGCGCGCGGGCGTTCGGCTGGCACGATCGCGATCCCCGGCCCGGCAGCATGCGCCGCGGCAGCGAACTGATCGGCTGGGGCATGGCAGGCGGCTCCTTCCCCACCTACGTCCACCCGTGCGCCGCCACGGTGCGCGTGCAGGCCGACGGCGGCGTGGAAGTCGTCAGCGGCGGCAGCGACCTGGGGACCGGCACCTACACCCTGCTCGCCCAGACCGTCGCCGACGTGTTCGGCGTCGACACCGACACGGTGCGGGTACGGCTCGGCGACAGCACCTACCCCTATGCCGCGTGCAGCGGCGGATCGATGCTGGCCGGCTCCCTGACCCCGGTCGTCCACCAGGCCGCGACCCTCGCCCGCGACGAACTCCTCACCCTCGCCGCGGCCCTGACCGGCACCGACGCCGGCGACCTCGAAGTCAGCGGCGGCCGCGTCCAGCAGACCGCCCAGCCCGGCACCGGACTGAGCCTGGCCGAGGTGCTCGGCAGATCGGGCCGTACGGTCGTCGAGGGCGCCTACGACACCTTCACCGGAGTCTCCGCCGAGGATCAGGCGAAGTTCCACGGCACCCTCGGGCTGATCCGGCTGCCCACGGCCGGGCCGTACTCGGTGTACTCCTGGAGCGCGGTCTTCGCCGAGGTCGCCGTCGACGAAGATCTCGGCACGATCCGGCTCAAGCGCCTGGTCGGCGCCTACGACTGCGGCCGCGTCCTCAACCCGACCACCGCCCGCAGCCAGCTCATGGGCGCCATGGTCATGGCCACCGGCGCCGCCCTGCTCGAAGCCGGTGTCGTCGACCCCGGCCTGGGCCGCCTGGCCAACCCGAACCTGGCCGAGTACATGCTGCCCGTCAACGCCGACATCCCCGACATCGAGGTGCTGTTCGTCGGCGAACCCGACCCGCACGCCAACCCGCTCGGCGCACGCGGCATCGGCGAGATGGGCATGACCGCCACCATCGCCGCCATCGCCAACGCCGTCCACCACGCCACCGGCAAGCGCGTCCGCGACCTGCCCATCCTCATGGAGAAGATGCTCTGACCCCGGCGGTCGCCGGGCGCGCCACACCAGCCCGCCCCGGGACGGGAACCATCCACACGCCCGCCGACCCCCAACGGCGGGCACACGAGCCTGACCCGGCCTGGACGGAGACCAACCCCACACCCACCGACCCCCAACGGCGGGCACACGAGCCTGGCCTGGCCTGGCCTGGTCTGCTCTGGTCCGGTCTGGCCGAAGGAGGAAGCACCTACGGCCCGGCCATCGGTGACGGTGCCGGCGCGGTCACCGTGGTCTCCCGCCCCGGCGGGAATGCCTTGCCGAGGATTTCCCTGTCGCCTCGGACAGCCCCCAGGGAGAGAGCCTGGTCGATCGTGAGCCCACCGGCGGCGAGCCCAATGACGACCTCGGGCGCGGCGGTGAAGACCGTGTCCGGCCGCTGATCCGGCTGGATGATCGCGCTGGGCCCGTGCTCGTCGATGCGCAGCACCATGAGAAGTCCGTCCGTCTCGACGCCGAGTTCCACCGGGGGAGTCGCGGTGACTCCCCGGAGCAGGCCGGGGAGGGCGAGTGCCAGCCAGCGCGGCTGGAACGCATCGCCGTCACGCCCTGTCATCACCAGCGGCGCGCCCCATCGGCCGAGCGCCTCCATCGGCTCGCGGAGCCCCGCGCCCCAGGGCGTGAGCGCGTAGACGACACCCGCCTCCTCCAGGCGGCGCTCGACGATGCCATGCGACTCCAGGGCTCGTAGCCGCTCCGCCAGGAGGTTGGTCGCGATCCCCGCGAGCGAGGTTTTGAGCTCGGTGTAGCGCATCGGGCCGGGGAGCAGCTCGCGCACGATCAGGAGGGTCCAGCGCTCACCCACGAGGTCCAGGGCACGCGCGAGGGCGCAGAACTGCCCGTAGGAGCGAGATTGCCGCGACGTCTGCTTGATATTTTCCATCACGGTTGATTATATCAACTTCCCGGATTGGAGGGATCCACATGATGATGAGCATCAGCTGGCCGGCCGTGGTGGCCGCGATCGTGGCCGGGACGGCGATCGCCTGGGTGTGGTACGCCGATTGGGGGCTCTTCGGCACCATCTGGCGGAAGCTGACCGGAGTATCCAAGGAGGACTCGAAGCGGGCCGGCAAGCGCCCGTTCGCCGTCCTCCTGGCGTCGATCCTCGTCACGGCGGTGGTACTGGCGGCCGCGTGCTCCATCGTGTCGGCCCTTTTCGGCAGCGACCCGCTCTGGCTCGATGTGGCCGTCGGGCTCGCGACCTGGCTCGGGTTCTCGCTGACAACCCTGACGCAGCACAACGCCTTCGAGCAGAAGCCGGTACGGCTCACCGTGATCAACAGCGCGTATCAGCTGACGTTGTTCTTGGGTATGGCACTCGCCGTCGGGTTGCTGCAGTGACAGCCAACGGCCGAAAACCTGCGCAGGACGAAGCCGTGCTCCCGCGAGCGAAGAGTCCGGCAACGCTGGTCAGCCCGCCTCACCCGCCGCATTCCCTGACACCGGAGAGGCGTTGCCGGATCGGATCGGAGGTTCCTACAGGGCTCTGGCTGGTCGAGTGGGATCCCATCAGCCGGCCACCGATCGGGGCGACGGGCGGAAAGCAGGGAAGGCGCGCGAGCGTGGCGAGTTCCTTGTTTTGAGCCACGGAACCCGGCCGGCACTCGGGGGCCGGAAGGTCACCCGCGAGGGGGAGCTGGGCTCCCCCGTGAGGGGAGCCCGAGCGCGAAGCGCGAGGACCTTGCCGGTCAGTTCACACGGACGCTCTGCCGTACCCGGACCTGGGTGGTGTCGTCGCAGGTGGGGCGGGCGCAGAAGTACAGGAGCAGCATCGGTTTCGCCGGGCGGTCGACCACGTACCCGACGAAGCCCAGTCTCGATCCACCCCTCGGGTCCTGCAAGGTGCCGTGGAAGCTGCGGGCCTGGCTGCTGCCCGCCTGGTCCTCGACCGGGTTGCGCGGGATGGTCACCTGGCCGGGCAACAAGCCTTCCAGCGTCGACTTCATCTGGTCGGCCGTCGCGGTGCCGTCCAGGGTGTCGGAGAGCTGGACGTACACCCCGGACGCCGACTCCGGGTCCTCGGAGATGATCGGGGCCACTCTCGACCAGTCCGCGCTGGCCCCCGACACGAACAGCGACTCGAACTCGGCCGCCCTCGGCGACGCCACCGCGAACAGGTCACCGTGCGTGATGGCGGTCCAGCCTGACGGGTGGTCGAAGGTCAGCGGGGCCGCGGCCGTCTGCCGGTAGCCGGTCCACGCGTCGGAGCGCTGGTTCATGAGCAACAGCACCACCAGGACCAGCGCCGCCACCGCCGCCGTCAGGGCGGCCAGCACGATGGGCAGCCTGCCGCCCCGCCGTACCGGCCTCGGGTCCGCGCCGCCGCCTGAGACCGCGCGGCCGCGCGCGGCCGCGCGGAGGGCGGGTGGCTGCTGCCGCGGCGCGGTCTCCGAGACGTGGCCGCTGATCGCGTCGCGCAGCGCGGCCACGAACGCGGTGCAGCTCGGGTAGCGCTGTTCCGGGGCCTTGGCCAGGGCCCGCATCATCACCCCGTCCACCTCGAGCGGCAGATCGGGCCGTATCTGCGACAGCGGCGCCGGCTGCTCGGCCAGGTGCGCCCACAGCAGCGCGATGTCGTTGTCACGCTGGAACGGCAGCCGCCCCGCCAGCGCCTCATAGGCCACGCAGGCGAGGGCGTACTGGTCGCACCGCCCGTCCACCGTCTCCTTGTTGATCTGCTCGGGAGACATGTAGCGCGGCGTGCCGATGAACTGGTCGGTCTGCGTCAGCCCGGAGATCGAGGTGCGGTGCTTGGTGATGCCGAAGTCGGTCAGGTACACGTGGTCGGCTGCCAGCAGGATGTTGGCGGGTTTGACGTCGCGGTGGATCAGGTCGTGGGCGTGGGCGGCGTCGAGGGCGGCCGCCACCTGGGCGAGGATCGTGTTGACCTGGGCGACGGGCAGCGGGCCCCGGTCGTAGATGAGGCGGCGCAGGTCGGAGCCGTCGACGTAGCGCATGGCGATGTAGAGCACGCCGGAGGGGTCGGCGTTGGCCTCGTAGATCGGGATGATGTTGGGGTGTTCGATGCTGGCGACGGTGCGCGATTCCAGGATGAAGCGCTGGCGGAAGCGGTCGTCGACGCTGAGGATCGGGTTGAGGATCTTCAGGGCGACGCGCCGGCTCAGGCGCGGGTCGAGTGCCAGGTAGACGACGGCCATGCCGCCCTTGCCGACGATGTTCTCGATGAGGTACCCGGCGACCTCCTGCCCGATCAACGATCTGTCGTTCACGTCGGCAGCCCGCAGTAGCCGCAGAACCGGTGTCCGTGTCCGAGTCTCATGCCGCAGCCGGTGCAGTAGCGCTGTTCCGAGGCGGTGAGCACGGGGTTGGGCGCCGGTTGGAGCGCCTGGTCGCGGCGTACCACGACGGTCTCGGTGGAGCCTTCGTCGAGGCGGGGCCGTACCGCGGCGAGGCCGTCCGGCGGACGGGGCACGGGGGCGGGCCCGCGGCCGCGGCGCCACAGGAAGTACGCGCCCAGCAGGGCCGCCACGAACAGCACCCCGGCGGCGGCGATGAACGGCCACAGCGGGACGGAACTCCCCTGCCGCACCGGCGCCTGCTTGGTGCCGGCGTCCTCGGAGGTGCCCCGCTTGGCCAGCGAGGTCTTCAGGTGCGCCCCGGCGACGACGTGGCCGGGGTAGAGCTCCATCACGCGCTGGAAGCCGGGTGCGGCCTCGGTGTAGTACTTGGTGTGGAAGCGGGTGAGGGCGGCCTCGAAGGCGGAGTCGATCGCGCCGCGCCTGGGCGTGACGCCGGCCGCGGCCAGGGCGGTGGTGATCTCCCTGACGCCGATCATCCTGGCGTCCTTGCCGCCGCCGATGAGCATGCCGATGACGTGGCCGTCCTTGTCGCCGATGACGGGGGCGCCGATCATGCCGCGGTCGGCGAGGCCGCCGAGTTTGACGGGTTCGTCGACCTTCTTCTCCGGGTCGGCGAAGGGCCGTCCGCCCTGTCCGGAGCCGCCCTGGCCGAGGTGGGCGATCTCGACGGTGTGCTGGAGCTTGGCCGCGGGGCGGCCGAGGAATCCGGCGACGTTGGTCGGCGAGCCCGGCTTGTCGGGCACCTTGTCGGCCAGGGGCGCGGTGGGCATGCCGACGCTGCCGTCGGCGCGGCCGGTGGGGACGAGCACGGCGGGGGTGTCGGGGCCGGCGCCCGCCTTCACGACCTCGGCGGCGAAGCCTTTGGCGTCAGGCGGCGAGATGTTCGGAAATATCGTGATGCTGGTGCTGGCGTTGATGATGCACGTCGCGGTGGGGCGCTTGGGCGGGTAGCAGTCGCGCAGGTGCCGGTCGAGTTGCGGGTCGTCGAGCTTGTGCCGCTTGAAGTCGGCCGGGACCTTCACCTTGTGGTGCTCGGAGAAGACCTTGTTCGCGGCATAGATGCGCACGTCGTCGGGGCTCTGCACGATCCCGGTGAGCGTCACGATGGCGCCCTCGGGATTGACCACGATGCCGGTGCCCTTGCCGATCGGCAGATCGTAGGCACGTTCCACGTGGACGAGGTCGCCGATGTGGTCCAGCAGCGTGATCTCCACGTGCGCCGTCGCCTCGATCCTGACCACCGCCGGCGTCACCAGATCGGTGATGCCGCTCGGGTGTTCGTGAGCCAGCGCGGGCAGGCCGAGCACGACCACGGTCATCGCCGTGGCGCCCACCAGAGCCGTGAGACGCGACATTTCCGCTCCCTATGAAATGGATAGGAACAGCGTCCCAACCACCCGGCATAAGTCAAGGTCCCGGCACATAGACAAGCGCTTGCTCGCCATCCTACGGTGAACCCGATGAGCTACGTGATCGCCGTCGACGTGGGCGGCACCTTCACCGATGTGGTGCGGCGCGGATCCGATGGCCGGACCGTGGTGGCCAAGGTACTCAGCACCCATGACGATCCGGTATCAGGCGTAACGGCGGGCATCCGCCGGGTCCTCACCGATCCGTCCGGAGTGACCAGGGTCGTCCACGCCACCACGCTGGCCACCAACGCCGTCCTGGAGCGCAAGGGCGCGCGCGTCGCCTTCGTCACCACCCGCGGATTCCGCTCGGTCATCCCCCTCGGCCGCTACGCCCGCGTCGAGGAGGACCGCTACGACCTGCGCTTCACCCCGCCCCCGCCGCCGGTCGCCGCCGAGGACTGCTTCGAGGTGGCCGAGCGCGTCTCCAGCCGCGGCGCCGTACTCACTCCCCTGGACCTTGAGTCGGTACGGCGGGCCGCCACCGCCATCGCCGCCCGGGGCATCACCTCTGCCGCCGTCTGCCTGCTGCACTCCTACGCCAACCCCGTCCACGAGCGCCAGGTCGCCGCGATCCTGCGCGAGAGCGTCCCCAACGTGGCCGTCTCCAGCGAGGTGTGGCCGGAGATCCGCGAGTACGAGCGCGCCACGACCACGATCATGTCCGCCTACATCGGCCCGCTCATGTCCGACTACCTCAGCCGCCTGCGCGGCAGCCTGCGTGAGCTGGGCATCGACGCCCCCGTGCACGTCATGGACTCCGCCGGCGGCGTCATCTCCGCCGAACTCGCCGCCCGCCGCGCGGTGGCCACGATCGAGTCGGGCCCGGCCGCCGGAGTCCTGGCCGCCGCGGCGAGCGGGCTGCCCGCGGTCATCTCCTTCGACATGGGCGGCACCACCGCCAAGGCCTGCCTGGTGCGCGACGGCGTCCCGGAACTGACCCGCGAGTTCCACGTCGGCGGCAAGGGCAGCTTCGGCGGGCGGCGCGCCGGCACCGGCGTACCGATCAAGACGCCCGCCATCGACCTGGCCGAGGTGGGAGCCGGCGGCGGCAGCGTCGCCTGGGTGGACGAGGCGGGCGCGCTGCGCGTGGGTCCCCGCTCGGCCGGCTCCTCCCCCGGGCCCGCCTGCTACGGCCTGGGCGGTTCCGACCCGACGGTCACCGACGCCAACCTCGTGCTCGGCCTTCTGTCCTCGGCGTCGATCCCGTTGTCGCGGGCTCTGGCGGTGAAGGCCATGGAACGGCTGGCGGTGCCGCTCGGGGTGTCGGCCGAGGAGGCGGCCGGGGCCGTACACGAGATCGTGTGCGCGTCGATGGCGTCGGCGGTGCACGTCGTCACCGTGCAGCGCGGCATCGACCCGCGCGGCTTCACGCTGGTGGCCTTCGGCGGGGCGGGGCCGATGCACGCCTGCCGGGTGGCCGAGCGTTTCGGCATCACGGACGTGCTGGTGCCCGCGCACTGCGGCGTGGCCTCGGCGGCGGGCCTGCTGACGGCGGTGCCCGCGACCGAACGCGTCCGCTCCGCCCTGGCCGCGCCCGGCCCCGCCCGGATCTTCGCCGAACTGGCCGAGGAGGCGGCGCACGACCTCGGCCTGCCCCTGTCCGAGCTGAAGGTCACACGGCTGGCCGACGTGCGCTTCACGGGCCAGGCGCACGACCTGACCGTGGAGTGGAGCGACGACCCCGCCACCCTTTCCGCCCGCTTCTTCGCGCAATACACGCAGGTGTACGGCATAGCCCAGCAAGGCCCGACCGAGCACGTGAGCTACCGCGTGCGCGTGATCCACGAAGCCGAGGCCCCGATGCCGGGCACCATCCTCGCGGAGAGCCCCGCGGCGTCCCCGACGAGCAGGACCGTGTACCTGGGCGGTCCCGTCGAGGTCCCGGTGCACACCCGCGCCACCTTCACGGCCCTGGACGGCCCGGCCGTCATCGAGGACCCGGAGGCCACCATCGTCGTCCCGCCCGGCTGGAGCGCCCGCCTCGGCGGGGCGGGAGCCGTACACCTGGAGCGCGCGCCATGGACCTGACCGCCGAGGTGCTGCGCCACGCGCTGGTCGTGGCCGCGGAGGAGGCGAGCATCGTCGTCGTGCGCTCGGCCTACTCCACCTTCATCGTCGAGGGCTCCGACGCCTCCGCCGCGATCCTCGACGCCGGCGGCGCCCTGATCGCGCACTCCATGGCCACCACGCTCATGAACAGCATGGCGCTCAAGGTCGCCCTGCCCGAGGTGCGCAAGGACCACCCGGACATGCGCGACGGCGACGTCTACGTCACCAACGACGCCTACCGGGGCGGCGTCCACACCAACGACCTGCTCGTCTTCCGCCCCGTCTTCGTCGGCGGCGTCCCGCGCTACTTCACCGCCACCATGATCCACGTCTCCGACCTGGGCGGACTGTCGGCGGGCGGCATGGCGCCGCTGGCCACCGACATCTTCCTGGAAGGTCTGCAACTCCCCCCGATCCTCCTGGCCACCGACGAGGGCGTGGTGCCGGCGGTGGAGGCGGTGCTGCGCGCGAACAGCCGTACCCCGGACAAGGTCATGGGCGACGTCCGCGCGCTCGTGGCCGGGACCGCCGTCGCCGCAACCCGCCTGCGCGCCCTCATCCGGGAGTACGGCGAAGCCGGCCTGGCCCGCGGCATAGCCGGCTACCTGGACTACACCGAGGAAAGGACCCGGGCCGCCCTGGCCGGGCTGCCGCGTGGCCGCTTCACCGCCGCGTACCCCGTCGACGACGACGGCCTGGATCCCGGCACCCCGCACCACGTCCGGGTCGCGGTCACGCTGACGGGCCGCGGCGCCGTGCTCGACTTCGCCGGCACCGGACCGCAGGTGCCCGCCGCCATCAACGCCTCGGCGTCGCAGTCGCTGGCCGCGGCGGTGTTCGCGCTGCGCTGCTTCCTGGACCCGACGATCCCCATGAACGAGGGCTGCCTGCGCGCCCTGGACATCCGCCTGCCCGAGGGCTCCCTGCTGAACGCCCGCTCCCCCTACCCGTGCGGCGGCCGGTTCGTCCCGATCTACGCGGCGATGGAGGCGGTCATCCAGGCGTTGTCCGAGGCGGTGCCGGAACGGGCGATCGCGGCCAGCGGGATTCTGCAGCCGTTCTCGATCGCCGCGGTGGACGCGCCGTACTGGATCCACCTTTCCTACGACTTCGGCGGCGTGGGCGCGCGGCGCGGCCTGGACGGCCCGGACGCGACCGGCGTGCACTTCGGCATCGGCCGCAACTCGGTGCCGCAGGCCGAGCCGGTGGAGAGCCGGTGCCCGCTGGTGGTGGAGTCGATGGAGACCATCCCGGACTCCGGCGGGCCCGGCCGCTGGCGAGGCGGCCTGGGCACGCGCACCGTCTACCGCTTCCTGGCCGCCTGCCACGTCACCACCCGCGGCGACCGCCTGCGCATCCCGCCCCCTGGGCGCGAAGGCGGCGAGCCAGGCCGGCTGGGTGGCTTCTTCAAACGGTCGGCGGACGGCACGATCGAGCGCCTGGCATCAAAGGTGAACAACGTCCTGTTCACGGAGGGCGAGGCGTTCATCGTCGAGACCACGGGCGGCGGCGGCCTCGGCCCGCCCGCCGACCGGCCCCGCGAGGAGATAGAGGCCGACCTGCGCTCGGGCCACATCACCGAACGCGGCGCCCACCGGGACTACGCCCCGCGCGGCCTGACCAGATCGCCGGGGTCGAACGCGACCTCATAGGGCGTGTTGAGCTGTGCGACCTCGCCCGCCTTGTAGACCTCGGGACCCTCGTAGCTGCCCTCGTCGAGGGTGTAGACGTAGAGAGCTTCGGGCTCGATCCGCCAGTAGGTGGGGATACCTGCCTCGGCGTACGCGGCGGGCTTGGCGGAGCGGTCACGCGCCCTCGTGCTCGGGCTGACGACTTCCACGGCGAGCAGGATGTCCGCCGGGGCGAACATCAGCTCATTGGCCTCCACCGCAGCCGTCGGCACAACCACCAGGTCAGGGATGAAGAAGTCCTTCTCGGTCACTCTGAGGTTCACTGTCGACAACGGCTCGAGCGTCGGTGGCGCGAACTCCTCAAGGATCCGCTCCAACCGCCGGATCGCACGCTGATGCAGAGGGAGGGGGGCAGGGCTCACCAGTAGGCTCCCGTTGAAGAGCTCGTAGCGGTTCCCGTCGTCGGGGAAGCGCAGCAGGTCATCGACGGTGAACGGCGGCTTTCCTGGAAGAACCGTGCTCGTCTCGGTCGGTTCGATCACTGCCATCGCGGTCACCCACCCCGTATCGCGATCGTTGCCCTGGCTCACATGGTACTTCCCCAATCTTCATCACCTTCCGTTGTGGGGTCGCCACTTATCGGCGCCGATGCGGACCGCGGTGTGGACGGCGCGGGCCACGCGGGAGCCCCAGTCGGAGCGGGGGCCGCCGAAGAGTTCTTCCGGGCCCGAGGAGCGGACGGCCACGCAGACCGCGTCCGAGGCGGTGCCGGTGCACGGGAAGCCGGTTTCGGCCAGCGCCTGCGCCTTGGCCTCCGTCACCGTCATCACGGTGTTGACCAGGGCGGCGTCGGTCATGGCCACGGGTACGACCACGACGATGTTGATCGTGCCCACGCGGATCGGGGCGAGTTCCGGGTCCACCGCGTCCGGAGGCGCGGCGGCCCAGGTGGGAACGCGCAGGCCGACCGTGGCCCAGGCGGTCGCGCCCCCGTCGGTGGCGGTCTCGACGCGGTCGACGGAGGCGGCGGTCATCATGCCGACCCCGGAGCCGCCGGGGCCGAGCGCCGTGAGGTGGTCCACCGGGTCCATGCGTGAGTACCCGGCCACGACCTGGGCGTTCAGGATCCAGGAGCGGGGGCCGATGCCGCCGCCGAGCATGGCCGAGGAGATCGTCCGCCAGCCGGGCCCCAGTTCCCACAGCAGCGACCCGAGCCGGACGCCGTCCTCGGCGCGGTAGGAGAGGTTCACGGTCCTCCTCGGATCAGGTGGACGACGGGCCGCCCGTCCGGACCCGGTTCGATCTTGACATGAGCGTCGAAATGCTTGCCGACCAGCGCCCCGGTGAGCACCTGGACGGGCTTGCCGTGCGCGGCGGCGCGGCCTTCTGCGAGCAGGAGGAGGGTGTCGGCGTACTGCCCGGCGACGGTGAGGTCGTGCAGGGTGGAGACGACGGTGAGGCCGTCGGCCAGGCGCAGCCGGTCGACGAGTTCGAGCACCTGCTGCTGGTGGCCGAGGTCGAGGGCGGTGGTCGGCTCGTCGAGCAGCAGGACGGGCGCCTGCTGGGCCAGGGCTCTGGCCAGGACGACGCGCTGGCGCTCGCCGCCGGACAGTTCGCCCAGCCGGCGGCCGGCGAAGGCGCCCAGGTCGAGCCGTTCCAGGACGGACGCGGTGACCTCCCGGTCGTGGCGGCTCTCCCGCCCCAGATAGGGGATGTACGGCGTGCGGCCCAGCAGCGCGTACTCCGAGACGGTCATGTCGGGCGGCAGGGCCGGCGTCTGGGGGGCGTAGGCGACCAGGCGGGCCCTGGCCCTGGGCTTGAGCGAGGCGGCGGGACGCTGGTCGATCGACACCTCACCGCGGTGGCCGACGATGCCCATGACGGCCTTGAGCAGCGTCGACTTGCCGGCGCCGTTGGGGCCGATGACGGCCAGCCATTCGCCGCGCCGTACCTGGAGGGTGACGTCGGAGAGCACCTCGCGCTCGCCGAGCGTGACCGACAGGCCGTCGACGCCGATCATGTCGAGGTCCGGCGGGTCATGCGGAGCACGGCCACGAAGAACGGCGCGCCGATGAACATGGTCACCACGCCGATGGGGAGTTCGGCGGGGGCGATGACGGTCCGGGCGAGCAGGTCGGCCAGGACGAGGAAGGCGGCGCCGCCGATGAGCGAGAGCGGCAGCACGATCCGGTAGGAGCCGCCGGCGAGCCTGCGCACGACGTGCGGGACGACGATGCCGACGAAGCCGATCAGGCCGCTGACCGCTACGGCCGCGGCGGTGGCGAGGGAGGCGGCCAGCAGGACGGCCAGCCGTACGCGGGAGGCGCGCACCCCGAGCGCGGTCGCCTCGTCGTCGCCCACCGACAGCACGTCGAGCATGCGCCCGTGCACGAGCAGCGCGGCCGAGGAGACGGCGGCGTAGGGCAGGACGAGCCAGAACTGGTCCCAGCCGCCGCCGACGTCGCCGAGGATCCAGGAGTAGATGCGCTGCAGTTCCTCGACCTTGAACTGCTGCACGAACGTCTGGATGGCGGTGAGGAAGGAGGTGACGGCCACCCCGGCCAGCACCAGGGTGGCGGTGCCGCCCGAGCGCCCGGCGGTGTTGCCGAGCGCGAAGGCCAGCATGACGCCGCCGATCGCGCCGGCGAACGCGGCGACGGGGATGGTCAGGACCGGCGCCGGAACCATGACGATCACCAGGGTCGTGGTGAGCCCGGCGCCCGCGGCCGCGCCGAGCAGGTACGGGTCGGCCAGCGGGTTGCGGAAGACGCCCTGGTACCCGGCACCCGCCATGGCGAGCAGGCCGCCGACCACGGCGGCGACCAGGACTCTGGGCAGGCGCAGCTCGTACAGCAGGCCCTTCTCGATCGGCGCGAGGCCGGAGTCGATCTCGACGAACGGCAGCCAGTCCAGTGCCTGGAGCACGACCTGCCACGGCGAGATGCCGGCGGCGCCGCCGAGCAGGCCGGCGACCATGCTGGCGGCGAGCACGGCGAGCGCGCCCGCCACCCAGAGCGGCCGCGCCCGTGCGGGCCTGAGCTGCGTGTCGAGCACTACTTCGCGGCCGCCTTGTTCACCGCGTCGCCGATGGCCTTGGCCAGATCGACGACGCGCGGGCCCCAGCGGGAGGCGATGTCATCGTCGAGCAGGACGACCTGGTCGTTCTTAATGGCCGACAGGCCCTTCCAGCCGGGCCGCTTGGCCAGGGTGTCCTTGTTCTGCTGGCAGCACTTGACGTCGGCCAGGAAGATCAGGTCGGGGTCGGACTGGGCGACGAACTCGGCCGAGAGCTTGGGGTAGCCGCCGGCGGCGCCGGGGGCCTTGTCGGCGATGTTGGTCATGCCGAAGATCGAGTAGATCTGGCCGATGAAGGTGCTGGACGTCGCGGCGTAAGGGGTCTGGTCGAGCTCGTGGTAATAGGTGAGCTTCCTGTCCTTGGGCGCGGCGGCGGCGAGCTTGTCCATCTCGGCCTTCATGCCGGTCACGACCTGGTCGGCCTTGTCCTTGTTGCCGGTGGCGGCGCCGAGGTCGGCGATCTCGTCGTAGGCCTCGTCGATCTTCGTGGGGGCCGGTTCGAGCAGGACGGGCACGTTCAGCTTGCCCAGCTCGGCGACGATCTTGTCCTGGTCGTTGGACAGCACGACGAGGTCGGGCTTCTTGGCGACGATGGCCTCGACGTTGGGCTTGAACCCGGACAGGTCGCTCTTGGGAGCTTCGGGCGGATAGTTCGACTGGTCGTCGGCGGCGATCACCTGCGGGCCGGCGCCGATCGCGAAGAGCGTCTCGGTGTGGGCGGCGGACAGCGAGATGATCCGCTCGGGCTTCTTCGCCAGCGTGACGGAGCCGTTGCCCGCCTCGATCGTGACGGGGAAGCCGGCGGCGGGGGCGGCGGAGGTGGGCGGGGCGGACGAGGTGGTGGTCGTGCCGGTCTGACCGCAGGCGGTCAGGACGAGCGTTCCCAGCAGCGCGCCCGCGAAGGCCGTGCGTACGGGCCTCACGAGAAGTCCTTTCAGATCGGAACCGAGAGACCCGCTTGTAAGCGACGGATCACCCTTTTCCACGAGGGTTGATGACGTCGGCGCGGTGGCAGGCGACCTGGCTTTGACAGTTGCGGGACAGCGCCGGACTCACACCGGACTTCGCTGCGACACTGCGCGTCGGACAAACGCTATCAATTCTCCGAAGCTGGTCGGAGTCAAGGGGTGGTGACTTGATTCTCCGCCTCGGAGATGATGCGCTGCAGCCGCAGTCCGTGGGCGGCGTCCAGGGGGTGCCCGCCGCCCTGCCTCACGGTCCGGGCGAACTCGGCGGCCACGACGTCCAGGGGGTCGTCGTCGAAGTGCGGGAGCGTCACGTTGCCCTTGCGGCCGTAGACGGCGAACGTCGAGGGCGGCAGGTCGCCGGCGCCGGCCATGCACAGGGAGATCTCGCTCACGGCGCCGCCCTCGTGGTCGAGCAGCAGCCCGACCCAGCCGAGCGGGTTTCCGTGCGCGCGTACGCCGGTCACCCGGCCGAGCGCGGCGTCGAGCAGGTCGATGACGTGCGGGCCGACGTCGAGCAGCGCGCCGCGCTGAAGCCGCCACGGGGTGCCGAACGGGTGCTCGCCGTTCAGCACGTCGCTCACGTTGACGGCGTGCCCGCCGAAGGGCTCGATCTCGGCGCACCGGGCCAGGAACTCGCGGGCCTGCGGGGCGTACCGCAGCGTGAGCAGCATCTGCGAGGGCACGCCCGCCTCGGCGACCGCGTCGGCCAGGCGCTGGGCGCCGTCCAGGGAGTCGGCGAGCGGCTTCTCCAGCAGCAGCGCCTTGCCCGCCCGCGCCGCCTTCACCCCCAGCTCAGCCTGTACGGCCGGCGGCACGCAAAAGCACACCGCCTCACACGCGTCGAACAGGTCCTCGATCCGCTCGAACACCGGCGCCCCGAGCCGGGCGGCGGCCTCCGGCCGGCGGGCCCAGACCCCGGCGAACTCGATCTCCGGGCTCTGGGCCAGCATCGGCGCGTGCGCCATCTCCGCCCACGGACCTGCCCCGACCAACCCGACCCTCACCGGTTCCATGTCACCATTTAACCGGCAATTCGGTCAGCCCTCGACCGACGATCGACCTGCGGTACACCACGGGCCCCGGAACCAGGCGCAGGCCGGGCAGCCGCCGTCCCAGCACCTCCAGCGCGGTACGCAGCTGCAGCCGCCCGAGCGCCGCCCCCACGCAGAAGTGGATGCCGTAGCCGAAGACCATGTGGGCGTCGGCGTTGGGCCGGTCGAGGTCGAAGGTGTCGGGATGGGCGAAGACGGCCTCGTCGTGGGCGGCCGAGTCGGTGGACAGCAGCACGAGCGACCCGGCCGGGATCGTCACCCCGTGCAGCGTGATGTCGGACGTGGCGTACCGGAAGGAACCCAGCGACGCCCCGTCGATGCGCATGCACTCCTCGACCGCGGCGGTCAGCTTCTCCGGCGGCACCGGCCAGATCCCCTCGCGCAGCAGCCGCAGCACGCTGTTGCCGAGCTGGTTGGGGACGGTGTCGTTGCCGCCGAGCAGGATCGTGGAGATCAGCTCGACGACCTCGCGATGCGACAGCTCCTTCCCGATCAGCCCGGTCATCAGGGAGGTGAAGTCGTCGCGCGGCTCGCGGGCGCGGGCGGCGACGAGGCGGTCCACGTAGTCCAGGTACTCCAGGAAGCTGTCGGCCAGCACGAGCTGCCGCTCCGGCGGCTGCGGCGACAGGAAGAGCTGGAACCAGTCCTTGACATGAGCCCGCACGAACGCCTCGTCCGCCTCCGGCACCCCGATGAAGCGGGCGGTCAGCTTGACCGACGGCTCGTGGCCGAGGTCGCGCACGAAGTCCGCCTCGCCCCTGGCCTCGATCCGGTCCAGCAGGTCCTCGTTGAGCCCGCGGAAGCGCTGCTCCAGCGCGGCGACCGCGCGCGGCGTGAACGCCCGCGAGACCGACCTGCGCAGCCGCGTGTGGTCCGGCGGGTCCACGTTCGCGACGAAGCTGGACAGGAACGAGCCGTGCTCCCCCAGCTTCTCGCGCGTCCGCCCGGTCAGGCTGCGCGAGATCGTCAGCGACCCCTCGGAGGAGAAGCGCCGGGGGTCGCCGTAGGCGGCGCGCACGTCGGCGTGCCTGGTCAGCACGTACGCGCCGAGGTGCTCGCTGCGGAAGACGGGGTGCTCGCGCCGCAGCCGCCTCAGGAAGCCGTAGGGGTCGGCGACGTGCCAGTCGGAGCTGACGTCGAAGTCCATCCAAAGATCCTTCGCGGGTTGTCGACCAGCATCTGGCGGATCTGGTCCTCGGTGACGCCGCGCTTGCGCAGCTCGGGCAGGACGTCGCGGGAGATGTGCAGAAGGTGGTAGTCGGGGTGGCGGCGCCGTACGACGTCGGCGTCGAAGCGGTCGTTGAAGCAGTAGGAGTCGTGCGACAGCACCATCCGCCCGGCGTGGCCCCGCTCGCAGAGCGCGGCCACGACCGCCACGCGGTCCTCGAACGTGCTGATGGTCGCGATGCCGAAGCGGTCCATGCCCAGGTAGGAGCCCGCGGCGAGGAGCTCTTCGAGGTAGCGCAGGTCGGTGGAGTCTCCCGCGTGCCCGATGACCACGCGCGTGAGGTCCACGCCGCAGGCGGCCAGCAGGCGCTGCTGGTCCAGGCCGCCCGGCTCGTGGCTGTGGGTGGTGATGGGCGCGCCGGTCTCCACGTGCGCCTCGGCGACCGCGCGGAAGACCCTCTCGCAGCCCGCGGTCATGCCGGGCCGGTCGGTGGCGCACTTGAGCATGGCGGCCTTCACGCCGGTACGCCCGATGCCCTCGGCGATGTCGCGCACGAAGAACTCCGCCAGCCGGTCGGGCCCGCCGAACAACGAGCCGGGGCCCCGGTTGCCGAAGTACGGCGGCAGCGCGTCATAGGTGTAGAGCCCGGTGGCGGCCACGATGTTGACCGAGGTCAGCTCGGCCACCCGCTGGACGGCCGGCACGTGGCGGCCCAGGCCGAGCACGGTCAGGTCGACGATCGAGTCGATGCCCTCGGCCTTCAGCGCGTCCAGCTTGGCCGCGGCCTCGCGGGCGCGGGCCTCCAGGTCCCAGCCTTCGGGGATGTCCGGCCAGTTCCAGAGGATCTCCGGGCTGAGACCGAAGACGTGCTCGTGCATCAGCGTCGCCCCGAGGTCGGCGACCGGCCCTCTCACGGTCTCGGGCACGACAACCTCACACGGGTCTCAGGCACGGGAACCTCTCACGGGTCTCAGGCACGGGAACCTCTTACGGCCTCAGGCACGGGAACCTCGGGTGGTCGAAGGGCTGGTTGACGGTCAGGCCGAGACCGTCGGTCTGCCCGTACGGCGCGCCGGTGTAGAGGGCGTCGGCGTCGAAGTAGGTGGCGGTGAACGACAGGCGGGCCGCCTCGCGCCGGTTGGCCGGTGCGCCGTGCACGGTCAGCGCGTGGTGCACGGTCGCGTCGCCGGCCTTGAGGTCGAGCGGCGGCGACAGCTCCAGCTCCTTCAGCCAGGGGTGCTGGCTGAGCTGGTCGTCGCCGGCGCCGACGAAGCTGCGGCCGAGCAGGCCGTGCCGGTGGGAGCCGGTGTAGAAGCGCAGCGCGCCCATGTCGGCGGGCACGTCCGCGAGCGCGAGCCAGACGGTGAGCATGGCGGAGCGGTCCATCGGCATCCACGGGAAGTCCTGGTGGAACACGGTGGAGCCGTGCTCGCCCGGCTCTTTGACCAGCAGGTTCGTGACCTGCACCCGCACGGCGGCGACGCCGTGGAGCATGGCGGCGGCACTGGCCGCGATGGCGGGGCTCCTGGCCAGCGCGCCGAAGGCGGCGTCGCGCTCGGCGATGTCGCGGGACTGGCCGAAGGCCTGGTCGACGGCGGTGGTTCCGGCCTTCGGGCGGGCGGCCAGGTGGGCTTGGGCGCGTTCGCGCAGCTCGGCCGCGCCGGCCGGGTCCACCAGGCGCGCCAGCCGTACCCACCCCTGGTCCTGGAAGGCGGTGATCTCGTCGGCGGTCGCCCGCCGTGCCTGGATGTCCATGTACCCGATATTGGTAGCAAGCGCTTGGTAAGTCTAGCCACTCTTGCTTCTCAGCCAAGCGCTTGTTTGGATTGCCGCATGCGTCCCTTCAGGTTCGGTGCGGTCGTACGGCACGCGGACTCGGCCAAGGCGTGGGCCGAGCAGGCCAGGAGGCTGGAGTCCTCGGGCTTCGACGTGATGCTCGTCCCGGACCACCTCGTCGGCGCGCGCTTCGCCCCGCTGCCCGCCCTCGCGGCGGCGGCCACGGCCACCACCCGGCTGCGGCTCGGCACGATGGTCCTGGCCAACGACTTCCGCCACCCGGCGGCGCTGGCCAAGGAACTGGCCACGCTCGACGTGCTCTCCGACGGCCGGGCGGAACCGGGCATCGGGACGGGCTGGCTGGCCGCCGACTACGCGGCGGCCGGGCGGGTCCTGGATCCGCCGGGTGTGCGGGTGGAGCGGCTGGCGGAGGCGCTGGCCGTACTGAAGGGACTGTGGAGCGAGGGGCCGTTCAGCCACGAGGGCGCCCACTACCGCGTGGACGCCCTCGATCTGCACCCGAAGCCGGTCCAGCGCCCGCACCCGCCGCTGCTGCTGGCCGGCGGCGGGCCGCGCCTGCTGCGCCTGGCCGGTCGCGAGGCCGGCTCGGTCAACCTGGCGACCCGCGTGCGCGCCGACGGCTCGGGACCCGACCCCGCCGACGGCGGCCTCGACGCCTTCCTGGCCAAGATCGCCATCGTCCGGCAGGCCGCCGCGTCGCGCCCGGTCGAGCTGGGCACGAGCATCCTGGAACTCGGCGAGGGCGGGCCGGAGGCGTGGAGTCACGCCGACACCTCGGCCATGGCCGAGACCCCGCAGGTGCTACGCGGGACCCGCCATGACATCCGCGACAAACTACGTCACTGGCGCGACGAGCACGGCCTCACCTACTTCGTCCTCCACCACGAGCGGGACCTCGACGCGTTCGCCCCCGTGGTGGAAGACCTGGCCTGACCTGGCGGGAAGTCAGCCGATGGCGTCCTGGTTTGATGGGTGCATGAGGGAACTACTGCTGCTCAGGCACGGCGAGACCGAGTGGAGCAAGAACGGCAGGCACACCGGCCGCACCGACCTTCCGCTGACCACGCACGGCGAGGGCCAGGCCGTGGCCCTGGCGCCGCTGGTGAAGGGCAACGGTTTCGACCTGGTGCTGGTGAGCCCGGCGCGACGGGCCAGACGTACGGCCGAGCTTGCCGGATTGACCGACTACGAGGTGGATCCGGATCTGTGGGAGTGGGACTACGGCGGCTACGAGGGCATCACCACGGCCACGATCCGCGAGACCCGGCCCGGCTGGTACCTGTGGCGTGACGGCGTGATCCCCGGCGACGCCGGGCATCCCGGCGAGAGCGCCGCCCAGGTGGGCGCCCGCGCCGACCGGGTGATCGCACGGGCCAGGGCGGCCGACGGCGAGGTGGCCCTGGTGGCGCACGGCCACTTCCTGCGCGTGCTGGCCGCGCGCTGGCTCGGGCTCCCGCCCGAGGACGGGCGCCTGTTCCGCCTGGACACAGGCACCTACTCCAAGCTCGGCTTCGAGCACGCCGAGCCGGTGGTCCTCAACTGGAACGCGCCGGTGCTCAACTGACCGTGCCGCCCAAGGCCGACGCGCCGGTGCTCAACTGACCGTGCTGCGCAGGGCCGACTCGTGCAGGCTCCTGGTGACCAGCCAGGCCCGCAGGGTGCCGTGGCGCGGGTCGTAGGAGCCCGGCCGCTCCCAGAGGGCGGCGAACACCTCTTCGGTGATCTCCTCCGCGGTCGCCGCGCTGCCGGTGACCCTGACGGCGACGCCGTACACGGAAGGGGCGTGCAGGTCGTAGGCGGCCTCCAGCGCGCGCAGGTCCCCGCACAGCAGCCGGGCGCGCAGATCCTCGTCCTCGGCCATCAGTCGCAGCCCAGCGTGGCCGCGGCGGCGACGAGGTCGCGGGCGAGGCCGGGGTCGCCCTCGGCGGCGTAGGGGAACTCGCGCGCCCGCCCCGCCAGCAGCGTGCAGAACCCGGCGGCCTCGGCCGACAGCAGGACCGCCACCCGCTCGGACGGCTCGGCCAGCGGCACCGTCCAGGTGCCGCCGCCGGGCCCGGTCAGCACGAACGTGGCCGAGACGTGCCGGCGCGGCCCCTTCAGCGCCCTCGGCAGCATGCCCAGCCCGA
Source organism: Nonomuraea sp. NPDC050540 (assembly GCF_044457485.1). Classification (NCBI taxonomy): domain Bacteria; kingdom Bacillati; phylum Actinomycetota; class Actinomycetes; order Streptosporangiales; family Streptosporangiaceae; genus Nonomuraea; species Nonomuraea sp. NPDC050540. Next base: position 52,285 of record NZ_JBITHA010000003.1, on the reverse strand, counting down.
ACTCCACGATCTGCCGCAGGTGCTCGCCGGCGGGCGGCGCGCCGCGGGGACGGCCGACGGCGGCCCTGATGTCCTCGGCGTGCGTCCAGGTCTCGAACGCCCGCTGCACCATCGCCTGGCGCAGCGACCCGCGCGAGGGACGCGTCCCGGCCAGCGCGACCTCGACGCCGAGCAGCGCGTGCGCGCCCCCGGCGACCCGTTCGAGCAGCGCGCCCGCCTGCTCGCGCCAGCGCCGGTGCACCGGCGCCTCCCGCGCCCGCACGCCCATGAACTGCGCCACCCGCGCGTCGTTGGCGGCCAGGTGCTCGACCATCGCGCGCACGGTGCCGTGCTTGAGCACCGGCGCGTCCCACTGGGGCACGCTCAGCTCGCCGAGCAGCTCGTCCATGAGCGCCACCTGCGTCGCATACGGTACGGCTACCGCCGCCACCTCCGCCGTCGCCGGCTGCCTGCGCCCCCGTGCCCTGGACAGCACGCGCTCGCGCAACCTGGCCGGCGGCGCCTGCGCGTGGCCGGGCCGCTCCACGAGCGCGATCGCCGCCGTGCACTCGGCGCACTCGGCCACGTGCTCGTCGGGACTGCGACCGTTGAAGAGGTACGGGTCCGTCATTGGCGACACCTCCGCAGCCCGACGCTACGTCCGCGCGCGCTCCGCGTCGAGTGCCAGCTTGCTACCGGGGAAGGGCGAGAGCACCGTCTCGCGCCAGGGCCCGTCCAGGAAGTCGCGGGCGCGCTTGCGCCAGCCGGGCAGCCGGTCGTCGGCCTCGGCCTCGTCGTCCAGGCCCAGCGCGGCGTCGTGGGCGCGCTGCGCGGCCAGGTGGGCGTCGAGCGACATGCCCCAGACGGTGACCGCCTCGGTGTCGCAGAACAGCACCTCGTAGAGCCCGACCAGGCGGTGGCCGTGGTCGGCGAGGATCGGGGCGCGCTCGGTGCGGACCGCCTCCAGGTAGTCGAGGGCGGCGCCGGGGCGTACGCGGGCGCTCTCGAACAGGTAGAACTCCGCCCCGTAGCCCTCCGTCACCAGGTCGGACAGGGCGGGCGAGCCGGGCGCGGCGCCGAGCGGGCGGGAGAAGGCGGAGAAGCGCAGGTCGTCGATGTCGGACAGGAAGAGCCGGTCGTCGACGCCCTGGTAGATCTCCATCATCTGCCGCCAGCCGCCGTCCCAGCCGCCGTGGCAGTCCCAGAGCGTGACGGCCTTGAACTGCGGGTGGCCGGTGATGCCGACCGCGTAGAACGCGCCGACCAGGTCGATCTCGCGTGACCTGATCGACATGCCCTCGGTCAGGGATGGCTCGCGCCTGCTCCGGTCCTCGCGCTTGTAGCGGGTCAGCCAGGTGAGGTACTCCATCGGCCTGCGGGAGTTCATGGGCCGGAAGTCGACCTCTTCGAGCAGGTAGATGTCACGCCGCACCACGCCACCTCGCCTCTGCCAAGCGTTTGCTTGGCAGACACGCTATCAGGCCGGGACCGGTTGCGGGCCGCGCCCGGTGAGCCATTCCAGGACACGCCGGTGACCCGAGGCCGCGTCCTCGAAGTGCCCCCAGTGCCAGTAGCGCGGCTGGTCGCGGATGCCGGTCACCCACGTGCGATAGGAGACGGAACCGTGGGCCGGGGCCACGCCGTACGTGCGGACGACGACCTTGCCGCCGGGCGCGAAGAGCACGTCGTCGGCGATCGGGTAAAGGGTCAGCTGGTCGAGCATGGAGCGATCCTCACAGCGCGCGAGGTCCGGACCATTACACCCCCGGCGCGCCGCCGTTACGCGGCGGCGCCGGAGGTAAAAATGACGTTAAACCAGGAGGCCGTCGAACTCTCCGTCCTTCACCCCGAGCATGAGCGCCCGGATCTCATCGCGGGTGTAGATCAGGGCCGGCCCGTCGGGGAAACGCGAGTTGCGCATGGCGATACCCCCGTCGGGGAGCTCGGCGAGCTCCACGCAGTTGCCCTGCGAGTTGCTGTAGCGGCTCTTGCGCCAGGCCACCTGCTTGAGGTCGGCCGCGGGCATGCCGTTATACGTGTGCTTCATCTAGATCTTTCTGAGAAGACCGCCGATGAGCTCCACGGTGCCCCCTGGCGTGGTGCTCTCCACGCACAACTGCTCCATAGCGGTGAGGTACGGGTCGACGTCCTCACGCTTGTCGAGGTACAGGGCACCCCAGAGCTGTTCGACGTATACGACGTCCGACAAATCGGACTCGGGAAACCGCAAGATGCTGAACGCGCCACCTTCAGCGGCGTGCATGCCGTACCTGAAGGGCATCACCTGAATGGTGATGTTGGGGAGGGCGGCGACCTCCAGCAGGTGCTGGAGCTGCTCGGCCATGATGTCTCTCCCGCCGATGGTCCTCATGAGCGTCGCTTCGTCGATGACCGCCCACAGACGCGGGCCGTCCTTCTGGGTGAAGCGCTCCTGCCGCTGTAAGCGCAGATGCACGCGGCTTTCTATCTCTTCGGAGGTTGCATCGGGGTTGCCGAGCCGGTAGACGGACCGCGCGTAGTTGGCCGTCTGCAGCAGACCGGGCACGTGCTGCACCTCGTAGGTGCGGATCACGCTCGCGGCCTCCTCCAGCCCCACATATGTGGTGAACCAACCGGGCAGGACGGAGGAGTACTTGTGCCACCATCCCGGGGTGTTGGCCTCGCGGACCATCTCCAGCAGCGCTCGCCGCTCGGCGTCGTCGCTGACGCCGTACAGCGTGAGCAGGTCTTCAACGTCACGTGTCTTGAACCCGACGCGGCCGAGCTCCATCCGGCTGATCTTGGACTCGGACGCCCGGATGTGGAAGCCGGCCTGGCCGCGGTCAAGTCCGCAATCCTCGCGCAGGCGCCTCAGGCTCGCCCCGAGCATGATGCGCCGAACTGTCGAAGCTGAACCCGGCGGATCGATGGACACGTGCTGCTCCTTGGTCGATTCCTTGTCACACAGTCTGTCACTTCACGGCCGAAAGATCATGGGCCGCGGACAAGATCCCCTTTCCCGCCGATTGACCATTTGATGGCCAACCGTAGCGCGCAGCGCGTGCTTCTGCACGTGCATTCGCTCTTGCACCTGCACGATAGTTTGCCCCAGAATGATCAACGTGCAATCCACCTTGGCGCACGGCCAATGGACCACGTTCGACTGGTGGCCCCCGGTCGGCTGGTGGCCGGAGGCGGCGCGTGATCTGCTGGTGTCCGGTCCCCACGCGAGCGCCACCTTCGTACTCCCGCCCGCCGCACCCTCCGTGCACTCCGCCCGCGTCTTCACCTCCGGCACGCTGAGCGGCTGGAGCCTGCCGGAACTGGCCGAGAACATGGAGCTGGTCGTCTCCGAGCTGGCGACCAACGCCCTGCGCCACGGCCTGCGGCTCAACGAGCCCCACCACAGGCGCCCCGTCCACATGTCCCTGGTACGGCGCGGCCCCCTGGTCACCTGCGCGTTCACCGACCCGGGCTCGTCGGTCCCGGTCCTGCGCTACCCGGGTCCCCTCGACGCCGGCGGCCTGGGCCTGCACATCGTCGACTCGCTCAGCATGCGCTGGGGATGGTCCGCCCTGGCCCCGCACGGGAAGATCGTCTGGGCAGTCCTGTCCTGACAGCCCCATCCCGGCGGGTCATCTGCACTACCGTGGTTGGTCATGGCTCACGGTGAGTCCCGCGCGACCCCCATGAGAGTGCTGACAGATGGATGATCACCTGCTCGGCTGGCTGCGAACACTCGACGAAGACAGGCTCGGCCGCGTCCTGGCCAACCGGCCCGACGCCATCGCTCCCCCATGGCCGCGCCGCCTCGACCTGCTGGCGCAGCGACTCGGCAACGGCTTCGCCGTCATGGAGTCGATGCGCGGCCTGCCCCTGCCCTGCCTCGAACTCGCCCAGGCCTGCCTGGTGGTCCACGCGCCCACGCCCAGCACCGTCTCCGCGCTGCTCGGCGCCCCCGTCGAGGAGACCACCCCCTGGCTCGACTGCCTCTACGACCACGCGCTGGCCTGGCCCGACGGCGAGGGCGTCATCCACCTGTCGGAGGCGGTCTCGCGCTGGTGGGCCGCCCCGCTCGGCCTGGGCGAGCCGCTCGACCACTACCTCAACTCCTGGACGATCAGCAACGACGCGCTGCGCGCCATGGCCCGCAGCCTGGGCGTGCCGCCCCACGGCAACAAGCGCCGCACGATCGTGCGGGCCACCGAGGTCCTGGCCGACCCGGCCCGCATGGAGGCCATGCTGGCCAACGCCCCCGAGGGCACCAGGCAGCTGCTGGAGTCCTTCGCCTGGGACGGCCCCGTCCGCGGCGTCGAGGGCGGCCGCTTCGTGCTGCCCGGCACCCCGGAGAAGTGGGCCGCCGACCACGGCCTGCTCTACCGCCCCCGCTGGGACCTGGCCGAGATGCCCCGCGAGGTGGCCCTGTGCCTGCGCGGCCCCGACTACCACCCGCCCTTCACCCCGCACCCGCCGGAAGTTGCCACCATCCCGATCGACCCCGCCGAGGTCGACCACCTGATGACGCTGGCCGCCCCCCACGTGGTCGAGCGCTGCGCCGCCATCCTCGACAACACCTCCAAGACGCCGCTGCCGCTGCTGAAGACCGGCGGCGTCGGCGTACGCGAGGTGCGCAGGGTGGCCAAGGAGACCGGCTGCGACGAGGACGAGACCCGGCTGCTGCTGGAGGTCTGCGCGGTCTCCAGGCTGCTGGCCTGGGACGAGCAGCTGGGCGGCATGGTCCCCACCGACCGCTTCGACCGCTGGCGCCTCGACGAGGGCTCGGCCCGGCTGCGGGTGCTGCTGTCGGCCTGGTGGCGGATGGAACGCTCGTCGCTGCGCAAGATCGACGGCAAGTACGGCACGGTGCTCGGCGACGACCAGTCCGGCTCCTCCGTGGCGAGGGTACGCAGGGCCGTGCTGACCGGCCTGGCCCACCTGCCCTCCGGCACCGCGTTCGCCGACCGGGGCAGCCTGGTGCGCAACGTGCACTGGCACGCGCCCCTGCTCGACCAGGCGCTGCTGGCCGAGTGCGCGGCCGGGGTGATCGACGAGGCGCGGCTGCTCGGCCTGCTGGCCAACGACGGCCTGACCGACCTCGGCCGGGCCCTGGCCGGCCTGGCCGCCCAGGCCGGGGACGAGAACGACGACTCCGTCCCGCTGGTGGAGCACGATCCGGTGCTGGTCGGCGCGTCCACGCGGGCCCTGGCCAGCGTGCGCAGGAGCGCGCTGTTCGGCCCCGACCTCACCGCGGTGGTGACCGGCCCGCCCTCCTCGGAGCTGGCCGCGCTGCTCGACAGGGTCGCCGAACGGGAGTCCAGGGGCGCCGCCTCGGTGTGGCGCTTCACCACCGAGAGCGTGCGCCGCGCGCTCGACGACGGCTACGAGGCCGACGAACTGCTGGAGGAGCTGAGCGGCGTGGGCTCCATCCCGCAGCCGCTGGAGTACATGGTCCGCGACGTGGCCAGACGCCACGGCGAGGTGACGGTGACCTCGGTCGGCTGCATCGTGCAGGCCGGCGACCCGGCGCTGCTGGCCGAGATCGCCGGCCACCGCCGCCTGGCCAGGCTGGGGCTGCGGCTGCTCGCGCCCACCGTGCTGGTCAGCTCGGAGCCGGCCGAGCGCACCCTGGCCGTGCTGCGCGAGCACGGCTACTCCCCCGTGCCGGTGGCCGACACCGGCGAGATCGCCATCCGGCGCACCCGCGTCGAGGAGCGCCAGGGCGGCAAGCTCATCCTGCTGCCCGGCGGCCAGGTCGCCGAGCTGTCGGAGATGGACGACCCGGCCCACCTCATCCCCGAGCCGGGGCCCGACCCCCACGAGCACGCCAGGCGGCTGGTCGCCTCCTCCTCGCAGACCGGCCAGGCCGGGCGGACGTGGGCGGTCATCGGCCGGATGGCCTCGCGGCTGCCCACCGCGCAGCAGTCGCTGCTCGGCTTCGTGGTCGACCGCGGGGTGCGGGCCGGGATCACGCTCACCGACGGGCTGACCGCCACGATCAGCCACGGAGAACTGCGCGGCAGCGCGCTCGACGCGTGGTGCGAGGAGGCCGGCGACTACCTGGAGTTCCCGCTGGCCGAGATCGTCGAGGTCAGGGCGACGTACTAGCCAGGGATCCGGCCAGTTCCAGGGCCGCCTGGCGGGCGCGGGCCTCGCCGTACTCCTGCTTGAGCACGTGGGCCAGTTCGCCGCCGACGGCGGCGAGCATGAGGTGGGATAGGGCCTCGGCGTCGGCGCCGGGTCGGGCCTCGGCCAGCAGGATGACGACGTGGCGGTGCCAGAAGCGGTAGGCGCCGATGCGGTAGCGGGCGCCGGGGCTGGCGGTCTCCGACATGCGCACCAGGTCGAGGTGGGCGAACAGGTAGTCCAGGTAGGCGGCGGTGAAGGCGGCCAGGCGCTCGGCGGCGGGCGCGCCGGGACCCAGGGGCGGCGGGCCCGACAGGATGCGCTCCTGCAACTCCTGCTCCCGCCGGTCGAGCAGCGCCACGGCCAGGCCGGACTTGTCGCCGAACCGGCGGAACAACGTGCCCTTTCCCACGCCCGCCTCCGCGGCGATCGTGTCCATGGAGACCGCCTCGACGCCCTTCTCCGCGAACAGGCGGGCCGCGGCCTTGAGGACCTTCTCCCTGTTCCTGGCCGCGTCGGCGCGTTCCGCGACCGGGCGCGTACGCAGGATCTCCAGCGTCTCACTTGACGAAGCGGACTGCGGTCCGCTAGTTTTCGAGCCATCCACAAAACGGACTGTAGTCCATTTACTCTGGAGGTCGCAATGACCGCGCTCATTTCCCGCGAGGAGCTCAAGACCGCGATCGAGGACGGCACCGTGACCGTGCTCGACGCGCTGGGCGGGCAGTACTACGAGCAGCAGCACCTGCCCGGCGCGATCGCGCTGGTCGAGGCCGAGGTGAACGAGCGCGCGGCCGGGCTGCTGCCCGACCGCGACGCCGCGATCGTCACCTACTGCTCCAACCCGGCCTGCCCCAACAGCCAGGCCGTCGCCAACCGGCTGGAAGCGCTCGGCTACACCAACGTCCGCAAGTACCGCGAGGGCATCCAGGACTGGGTCGAGGCCGGGCTCCCGGTCGAGTCCGGGGTGCTCGCCTGACGCGAAGGCACGCCTGATTCAGAGCGCGCCGCAGCGGCGCAGGGTGAGCAGGGCCAGGGCGCGCGTCACCTCGCGCACCTCGGCCAGCTCGACCTGCTCCCTCGGCGCGTGCGCGAAGGCCACGTCGCCCGGCCCGTAGTGGAGCGAGGGGATCCCGCCGCCGTTGTACAGGCGCAGATCGCTCCCGTACGGCGCCGCCGTCTCCGCGGGCCCGGCCCCGCGCACGGCGGCCACGGCGGAGGAGACCTCGGCCGTCAGCGGGTGGCCCGCCGGCAGCCGCCCGCTGGCGAACTGCCCGCCGGGCCAGGTGACGACGGGCGGGTTGGCCCGCAGCCACGGGTCGGCCGCGCCCAGCACCGCCTCCTCGAACGCCTCGCGCGCCTCGGCCGGATCCTCGTCCAGCCGCACGCCCATCCGTCCCTCGGCCACCAGCAGGTCCGGCACGCTGCTGGCCCAGTCGCCGGCCCGCACCGTCCCGACCTCGATCGGGTACGGCATGCGGTTGCCGTCGAAGATGACCGGCAGGTTCCGGTTCCGCTCGGCCTCCAGGCGCCGGATCGCCTGGAACACCGGCCAGAACACCTCGATCGCGCTGACCCCCTCGTACCGGGTGGCCCCGTGGGCGGCGCGACCGGCGAGTTCCAGCCGGAAGGTGAGCGCGCCGGCGTTGGCCGTGATCACCGCGCCGCTGGTCGGCTCGGTGATCACCGCGGCCTCGCCGGTGTGGCCCCTGGCCAGGGTGGCGAAGGCGCCCAGGCCGCCGTCCTCCTCGCTGACCACGCAGTGGACGGCCAGCGGCCTGGCCAGCCGTACCCCCGAGCGGTGGAGCGCGCGGACCACGGCCAGGTTGACGGCCACGCCCGCCTTCATGTCGCAGGCGCCGCGGCCGTGCAGGGTGTCGCCGGTGATGCGGGCGGCGAAGGGGTCGCTGCCCGCCCACTTGGCCAGGTCGCCCGTGGGGACGACGTCCGCGTGACCCTGCAGGATCAGCGCGGGCGGGCCCTCGCCCGAGGTGGTGCCCACGACGCCGTAGCCCTCGGCGCGCGGTGCCTCGGTGCCGGGGAAGCCGTCGCGAGCGCGCAGGTCGTCCAGATCGAGCTTCCAGACGTCGACGTCCATGTCCGCTTCGGTGAGCAGGCGGGCGAAGCGGTGCTGCAGGTCGGACTCGGCGTCGGTGCCGGTGACGCTCGGGATCCTGACCGCCTCGGCCAGCAGGTTCACGGTGTCCGCGTCGTCGATGGCGTCCAGGACGCGGGCTTCCACATCACGCATACGGTGAACCGTATCCGGCTTGTCCGGCAATAAAGCCATGTGATGTGGATTCTGGTGATTCCCTTCGCGGGGTGGGCGGTGTTGCGAGTGGCCGGAGTGGTACCCGCCTGGCCGTGGGTGCCGCTGGTGGCGTTCACCCCGTACGTGGCGATCGCGTCGGTCGTGCCGCTGGCGCTGGCCGCCGCGCGACGACGGTGGGCGGCGGCCGGAGTGGCCGCGGTGACCTGCCTGGCCCTCGCCGGGAGCGTGCTGCCCCGTCAGCTGCCCGAGGCCAACCCGCCCGCCGCGGGCGCGCGGTTGCGGGTGCTGTCGGTCAACCTCCGCGTCGGCCAGGCCGAGCCCGAGGCCCTCGTCGCGCTGGTACGGCGGCTGCGTCCCGACGTGCTGACGCTGCAGGAGTTCACGGCACGCTCCCGCGAGCGGATCGAAGCGCTGGGGCTGAGCCGGCTGCTGCCGTACCGGGTGGACCGCTCCGCGCCGGGGGCGAGCGGGTCGGCCGTGTACGCCCGGTATCCGGTGACCGAGCTGCCGATGATCGCGCACGGGAACTTCCGGCAGACCCGGGCGGCGCTGACCGTGTCGGGCGTTCCGGTCGAGGTGGTGTCGGTGCATCCGTGCGCGCCCCGGTACGACGGCCGGGTCACCTGCTGGCGCCAGGGCCTCGACGCGCTGCCGCGGGCCGGAGGCGGGCTGCGGGTGCTGGCCGGCGACTTCAACGCCACCCTCGACCATCCGCCCATGCGCGCCCTGCTCACCTCCGGCTACCGCGACGCGGCCGACGTGACCGGGCAGGGGTTCACGCACACGTGGCCGGTGGTGGGGTGGACGTTCCTGCCGGGAGTGCAGATCGACCACATCCTGGCCTCGCGGGAGATCGCGGTGACGGAGTTCGGCATCCACGACCTGCCCGGCACCGACCACCGGCCCGTCTTCGCCGGCCTCAGGCTCCCGTGACCCGTGGCGACGCGCAGCCGGTCAGGCCGCGGCGACGCGGACGTCGGTGAAGCGGAGCGGGAAGCCCTTGCCCACCGGGGCGGCGGCCATCGCGCCGGCCAGGACCGGGGCCTCGGGCGGGAAGTAGGCCACGCGTAACAGGTGCTCGGGAGGTTCGCCGGCCAGGCCGTACCGGATGCTGACCGCGTCGCCCACCCGGTCCAGCTCGAAGGTGACCCCGTCCGGGCTCTCGTGCAACGGGAGCATCGAGGCGTCGGAGTAGTCGCGGGTCACCACCGTGGCCAGGCAGAACGCGCCGTCGGTGAACTCCACCCCCGCCTTGATCCAGGTCGTCTCGTCGATCCGCAGGACGGCGCCGGCCTGGTCGTGCTGCTCGGCGTACTCGCCGGTGAACGTCACCGACAGCCGCAGGTCGCCGCTCTGGGTGCGGCCGAACACATGGGCGTTGTCGAAGGTGTAGCCGTAGCGGGTGCGCCGCCACAGATCCGTGCCGCCGTCGCAGAACAGGGTCAGGCCGTCGTCGGCGGTCCACTCCCGGGGAGGGTTCAGCCACTGCCAGCCCGTGGCGCCGAAGGCCATGATCATGGATTTATCCTGCCACGATCCTCCGACCGTAGTAAGCGGGCAGGTCTGTCCAACCGGGGCCGTCGCTGAGGTGGACCGTTCCCGCCAGCCTGGCCGCCTTCCGCAACGTCGCCACGCGGACGCGTTCGCCCACCCCGTGGATCAGGTGACAGAAGCGGCCCCGCGCCAGCGCCCTCGCCCAGGCGGGCTCCCTGATCGCGCGGTAGGCGGCCAGCGGGCCCTCGAACGTCACCAGGACGTCCGCCAGCGCCGCGTAGCCGGGGTCGGGGTAGACGCCCGGGTTGAGGACGATCGTGCCGCGGACGCCGTCGACGATCTCGCGGTAGTGCTCCAGGCGGTCGGCGTCGGCGGCGACCTGGTCGAGGAAGACGCCGCGCAGGCCGTACCAGGACCTGATTCTGCGCAGGTCGGCGCGGACGTCGGCGGCGGCGCGCAGCCCGAAGTCGGTGTCCACCCGCGCCAGCACCTCGCTGCCCGCCGCGACGAGCCTGGCCACGATCGGCGCGTAGGCGGCCTCGCGCTCCTCACCGAGGTCGAGCACCACCAGCCTCGGCGGTACGGCCAGCAGCCGCCGCCACGTGTCCGCCGCCTCCCCAGGGTTGAAGTAGGCCGGCACACAGGCCCCGACCAGTGCCTCCCCGACCTCCAGCAAGCGCACCTCCTCCTGCTCGCGCACCCGTCCGCCACCTCTCCCCAGAACCGGCGTGCTTCTCCTCACGCCGGACCCGGCCTGAGGCTCCGGCCGGATCTCGACCGGCCCGCGCGCGTGAGACCACGGCGTCGCGTGCACACCCGGTGTCGGGTGCACGCCCGGCTTCACGTGCACGCCGGGCTTCACATGCGCGTCCGGCAGCACGTGCGCGTCCGGGCCGCCGGGGGTCATCGGTGTCGCGGGCCTCTGGTGGCCGTGTGCCGGGTCGCCCGGTGTCCAGTCCCGTGCCGCGTTCCCGCTCATGGTGTCGTGCCACTCTCCACCGGCCGGGCCGGCGCGTTCAGGGCCGACCACAGGGCCTGGAGCGAGTCGCGCAGCGTCGTGCGCGGCCGCCAGCCCAGGGAGTCGGCCGCGCGGGTGATGTCGGCGCACTGCCACGGAACGGCGGGCGATCCCTGCCCGCCGGACAGCACGCGCGCGCCGGGCCTGGCGACCTCCACGAGGGTGGAGACCAGGTCGTGCACCGGGGTGGCGCGCCCGCTGCCGATGTTGAGCACCGGGGGCAGCGGCCCGTCGGCCCTGGCGGCCATCGCCACCGCCTCGGCGACGTCGCGTACGTCCACGAAGTCGCGGTAGACGTCCTGCCCGCCGGCGACCAGGTCGCCGCCGCCGCGCAGGGCGAGGGCGAGCCGGGTGGGCAGCGAGCCGGGCGGCGCGCCCGGTCCGATGACGTTGAAGACGCGCAGGACCGAGGCGTCGAGGCCGTCGGCGGCCGCCGCGCGGACGAGTTCGGTCCCGGCCAGCTTGGCCAGGCCGTAGGCGCCGAGGGGGTCGCAGGCGTCGTCCTCGGAGATGGGCGGGCCCATGGGCACCCGGCCGTACTCGGCACCGCTGCCCACCTGAACGTACTTGGCCCGCGGGGCGGCGACGGCGAGCGTGGCCAGCAGGCGGGCGACGGCGACGACGTTGTCCTTGGCCAGGGTGGCGGGGTCGCCGCCGGTGGCCCCGGCGCAGTTGATCACGACGTCGGGGGCGATCTCGTACATGAGCCCCGTGAGCTCGGCGTGCCCGGAGGCTGCCAGATCGATGCGGCCGCGCGGGACGGCGACGACGTTCCGCTCCCCCAGCGCGGCCCGTACGTGCCGGCCGATGAAGCCGGCGGCGCCGAACATACAGCCACGTGCCCCCCTTGACACCGCGGCTGAGCAAGTTATAGCCGAGCCCCGAGAAGGCCCGCCGGATGTTCCCGCAAACAACGCTCTGACCTGCGCTAACACCATCAACCGACATTTCCGCAAATTTCGCGCGAAAGGCCTGACGCGTCGAACGTCCCCCGGCCGGAGCGCCCGGCCATCCGGGGCATGCGGGCGGGCCGAGGTTCCCGATGGACGTAAACTGCGCATGTGGCAGAACCGAAGTTCGAGATCCAGATGCTCCACGACCGGGTGCTGATCCGGCTGGAGCGCGAGGCCGAAGAGCGGCGCAGCGGAGCGGGGATCGTCATCCCGGCGACGGTCAAGCTCGCCAACCGGCTGTCCTGGGGCCAGGTCTGCGGCGTGGGCGCGAGCGCGCGCACGGTCAAGGTCGGCGACAAGGTCCTGCTCAACCCGGAGGAGCAGTTCGAGGTCGAACTGCACGCCCAGACCTACCTGGTCATGCGCGAGCGCGACCTGCACGCCGTGGCCACCACCGAGACCGACCACGGCACCGGCCTCTACCTGTAGGCACGCCTCACTGATCGCGTACGAAGTGCAGCCAGAGTCCCCCGCGCCACGTCTTGGCCGGGACCCCGGCGAGCACGCGCTTGGTCTTGCCCGTCAGATCCAGGACCACCAGCCGGTACGCGCCCTGCCACGCCGTGACCGCGATCACGTGGCCCTCGTCCCACCACCCGAACAGCGCCTCGGGCTCGGCCCGCACCCGCCGGACGATCTTCCCGCTGGCGGGGTCGACGACGCACAGCTGCTCGGTGAACGACGACGGGCACCACATGGCCAGCTGCCTGCCCGACGGTGAGAAGGCGTCCTCGGGGCCGGTCGGCAGCCCGATCGAGGGGAACGTCCGCACCACCTTGCCGTCGGCCGGGTTGTAGACGCGCAGGCCCTTGCCGTACTCGGCGATGAGGTTGCCGTCGGGCGTCCACCAGAAGCCCGCGCGGGCCGCGGTGCCGGTCACCGTGACCGTGCGGGCGGTGGAGGCGAGCGCGTCGACGACGGTGAACCCGGTCGTGCGCCACTTGCCGCCCACCTTCTTCTCCACGGTCAGCACGACCTTGGTGCCGTCGCGCGACCACGAGGCGTAGGAGGCGGTGAGCGGCTTCCTGACCGTGCGGACGCGGGCGGGCTTGCCGGCGACCCGGTCGGTGACGACCACCGAGTCCCAGCCGGAGCGGTAGGCGTCGGGCACCGCGGCGACTCGGCGGCCGTCGGGTGAGAGCGCGGCCTCGGAGAAGCCCTTCTGCCGGACGAAGGTGTCGCCGGTCAGCGCCCTCAGGTAGGTGCGCTTGGTGCCGAACCCGTAGGAGCTGAGGCGTACCGGATCGCTGGCCTGCTCCTGGACGGTCACGCCCGTGCCGGGCAGGGGCACGTTGGCGGCCACGCCCGCAGGGGCGAGCAGCGCGATCACCGCGAGGACGCTTTTGACGAGCACGCCCGCAGATTAGACACTCCTGGGGACGAAGTCCCGCGTGATGCCGAACGGGTCTAGAGGTAGTCCTTGGCCATCTGCAGGAGGTCGACGCCGAGGGTCCTGAGGCCGAAGTAGACGATCACGCCGGCGGCGGCGACGGTCACGACGGCGACCACGATGCGGACCGTCCAGCCCTGGCGCTTGTACCACTGGGTCCAGGCGTGCAGCGTGCGCTTGCCGAACTCCAGCACCTTGTGCGCCCAGTGGAACTCGGTGGCCAGCACCGCGAGGCCGGCGAAGACGACCAGCCAGCCCGGCCCGGGGAAGGGCACCATGATGAGGCCGCCGATGACCATGACGGATCCGATGACCCCGATGACGATCTTCAGCGTGAGCGCGCCGGAGCGGGTCGACCTGACTCCGTCCAGCCACCCGTGTATGCCGGACCTGCGCGCCGCCTCGTCCTTGAGCTTGTCGGCGTCGCCGGTCTCGGAGTTCTGGATAGGCACGATCCCCCCGCGACTGTTCGGTGTGCGAACCACGATACCGGTGCCGCTTTCATTTTCCTTGCAGGTAGATCTTCGCCCCAAAACAGGCATTGAGCGGCAAATATCGGTTAATGTCTGGCATGCCCGAGGTCATGCTTCGCACCGTCACCGGCCCCATACGCGCGGCCGCGATCACCGGTGCCGTTCTCCCCCATGAGCACCTGCGCAACGACATGCGCTGGGCGGTCGGCGTCGACTCCGACCCGCACCGCTGGCTCGACGAGGAGCGTCCCGTCACCGAGGAACTGCGCTCGCTGCGCCAGCAGGACGGGCTCGGCCTCGTGGTCGAGCTCACCTGCATGGGCATGGGCCGCGACGCCGCCTCCCTGGCCAGGATCGCCGCCGGCAGCCGGGTCCCGGTCGTCGCCGCCACCGGCCTGTACGCCGAGCCGTTCGCCGACGCCCGCGACGCGAGCGTCGAGGAGCTGACCGGCCGGCTGATGAGCGAGATCACCTCCGGTCTCGACGGCACCGGCGTCTTCCCCGGCGTCATCGGCGCCGTCGGCTGCTGGGGCGAGGAGCCGACCGCGGTCGAGGAGCGCTGCCTGGTCGCCGCCGCCCGCGCCTCGCAGTCCTCGCGCCTGCCGGTCGCCACCCACGGCCAGGACCCCACCGGCGTCCTGGAGATCATGCTCGGCCAGGGCCTGCCCGCGCAGCGTGTCAGCGTCGGCTACACCGGCACCGACCTGGGCGCCGCCCGCAAGATCGCCGAGGCGGGCGCGTACGTCGGCCTGTCCTCCCTCGCCCAGGGCCCCGAGCAGGCCGCGCGCCTCGTGCTCGGCCTCATCGAGGACGGCCACGCCGAGCGGATCCTGCTCGGCTCCGGCATGAGCCGCGTGGCCCAGCTCCAGCGCTACGAGGGTCCCGGCTACGCGCACCTGTTCCACGCGCTGCTGCCCCGGCTGTGCGAGGCGGGCGTGCCCGACGAGACGCGCCGCCTCCTCACGCACACCAACCCGCTGCGCTGGCTCACCGGGACCGGCTGAGGACTGGTTAGGATCGTGGGGTGAGCAAGCTCCCCCGCCTGTCCAAGCTGAGCGACCTGCCCGCGGTCGTCGTGCTGGCGTGGGCGGGCTGGCTGGCCGTCCCCTGGTCCTTCAGCGGCCTCGCACAGGCGCAGGCCGCCGCCGCGGAGGCCGCCGCCCAGACCGTCCCCCACGATCCCGCCCGTGTCGCCGCCGAGATCCGCACTCCGCCCGAGGTGCGTGCTCCGGGCGTGGAGGGGCACGAGGCCGCTCCTGCCGACGATCCGGTACGGCCGGCCGAAACGGTCCGCCAGGCAGGGCCGTACAAGACGTGGGGCATGGCGGCGCGGCGCGACGCGGTTGCGATGGAGCGGGCCAGGATCGCCGGAGAGGTGCACGACGCGGCGGGCCACGGCCTCGCGGCGATCGCCATGCAGGCGGGGCTGGCCCTGGTCACCCTCGACGAGAACCCCGAGCAGGCACGCGCCTCGCTGCTGGCCATCAAGGAGACCAGCACCCAGGCGCTGGCCCACCTGCGCGCCGCGCTGGACGGCATCGAGGCCGAGGGCGACCTGCCGGGGCTGATCGACGGCGTGCGGGCGGCCGGGCTGCCGGTGGACGTCGAGCCCGCCGAGCCGAAGGTGCCCGCCGACCTGAGCGGCGCCGTCTACAAGGTGGTGCGGGAGTCGCTGACGAACGTGCTGCGCCACGCGGGCCCGACCCGGGCGCTGGTGCGGCTGTCGGCGGACCCGGGGGTGTACGTGGTGGAGGTGGCCGACCGGGGCGCGGGCTGGTCGGGCGCGGCGGAGGGCCGCGGGCTGACCGGGATGCGCGCGCGGGTGCGGTCCGCGGGCGGGCAGTTCACCGCGGGTCCGCGTGAGGGCGGCGGCTTCCGGGTGATCGCCCGCTTCCCGCGCACCGGCGACACCGCGTGAACAGAGGCGGCGCGTGATCAGGGTCGCCGTGGCCGACGACCAGGCGGTCGTGCGGATGGGGCTGCGGGCGCTGATCGAGCGCGAGGGCGACCTGGAGTGCGTGGGCGAGGCCGCCGACGGCGCTCAGGCGCTCAGGCTGCTGCGCGACACCCGCCCCGACGTGCTGCTGCTGGACATCCGCATGCCCGGGATGGACGGCGTCGAGACGCTCAGGGCCATCGCCGCCGACCCGGGCCTGAGCGGCACGCGGATCGTGGTGGTGACCACGTTCGCGGTCGACGAGTACGTCTTCGCCGCCCTGCAGGCGGGCGCGAGCGGCTTCGTGCTGAAGGACAGCGCCCCCGACGAGCTGGTCGGCGCGATCCGGGTGGTGGCGGCGGGCGAGGCGCTGCTGTCGCCGTCCATCACGCGCAAGGTCATCGGCCTGTTCGGCCGCCACGCGGGCGCCGAGCCGGTCGCGGGCGTGGAGACGCTGACCCCGCGCGAGCGGGAGCTGGTGGCGTGGGTGGCGACCGGGCGCTCGAACGAGGAGATCGCCGGGGAGCTGGTGATCAGCCCGGACACGGTCCGCACCCACGTGAGCCGGGCGATGGTGAAGCTGCACGCCCGCGACCGCGCCCAGCTGGTGGTGTTCGCGATGCGGGCGGGCCTGGTCCTGCCTACCTGAGCAGCCCCTCGTAGGTGCGCTGCTGCAGCTGGGCCTCGATCTGCTTCACGGTGTCGAGGCCGACGCCGACCATGATGAGCACGCTGGCGCCGCCGAAGGGGAAGTTCTGCTGCGTGGACGGGTCGCGCAGCAGCGCGAAGGCGACCAGCGGCAGCAGGGCGAGCACGCCGAGGTAGACGGCGCCGGGCGCGGTGAGCCGCGACAGCACGTACGACAGGTATCCGGCGGTCGGCTTGCCTGGGCGGATGCCGGGGACGAAGCCCCCGAAGCGCCGCATGTTGTCGGCCACCTCGACGGCGTTGAAGGTGATCGACACGTAGAAGTAGGCGAAGGCCACGATGAGCGCGAAGTATCCGGCCATGTAGAGCGGATGGTCGCCTTCGAGGTACGGCGCCAGCCACGGCACCTGGCCGGCGAAGAGCGTCGGGATGTAGAGCAGCGAGGAGGTGAAGATGACCGGCACGATGCCCGCCTGGTTGACCTTCAGCGGGATGTAGGTGCTGGTGCCGCCGTAGGTTCTGCGGCCGACCATGCGCTTGGCGTACTGCACGGGGACGCGCCGCTGCGCCTGCTCCATGAAGACGACCGCCGCCACCAGGAAGACGCCGGAGACGAGGATGACGACGGCGGCGAAGCCGTTCATCGTGAAGATCGTCGACATGTAGGACGGGAAGACCGCGACGACCTGCGTGAACATCAGGATCGACATGCCGTTGCCGATCCCCCGGTCGGTGATCAGCTCGCCCAGCCACATGACCGCGCAGGTGCCCGCGACCATGACGCTGACCAGCACGGCGATGCTGAGCAGGCCGTCGTCGCGCAGCACCGGCTCCTGGCAGCCGGGGAACAGCTGCCCGCTCCTGGCCAGCGCCACCACGGTGGTGGCGTTGAGCACGGCCAGCGCGACCGTGAGGTAGCGGGTGTACTGGGTGATCTTCTGCTGTTTGCCCTCCTTGCGCAGCGCGTCCAGCCGCGGGATGAGCACCGCCATGAGCTGCATGATGATGCTGGCCGTGATGTACGGCATGACACCGAGCGCGAACACCGACAGCTTCAGCATCGCCCCGCCGCTGAACAGCTGCACCATCTCGGCCAGCCCGCCTTTGACGCTGCCGAGGCACCGCTGCACGGCGACCACGTCCACGCCCGGCGAGGGCAGGATCTGGCCCAGCCGGAACAGGACGATGAGGCCGAGCGTGAACAGCAGCTTCCGGCGCAGATCCGCGATGCGGAACGCGCGCACGAACAGGGTGAGCATGCGCCGAGTCTGGCCACGCGCCGCGCGAAGGGCGTCCGACGGCAGGAGGCTGTCGGGTACGCAAATCCGCGTAGGCTCTGACCTCGTGGTTCCTGTCTGGGTGATCAGCGGTCCGCCGGGCGCGGGCAAGTCCACCGTCGCCGCCGCGCTGCTTGCCCGACTGACGCCGGTCCCGGCGCTGCTGGACAAGGACACCGTCTACGGCGGCTTCGTCACCGAGACCCTCCGGGCGTACGGCCGGCCGCCCGGCGAGCGCGAAGGCCCCTGGTACGACGAGCACGTCAAGCGGCACGAGTACGGCGGCCTGACCGGGCTGGCCCGCACGATCAGGAGCCACGGCTGCCCGGTGATGCTGGACGGCCCGTTCACCTCGCAGGTGCACTCGGCCGAGCTGTGGGCGCGCTGGGTGGAGGAGCTCGGCGGCGGCCCGGCGCGGCTGGTGTGGGTGCGCTCCGACGGGCCGACGCTGCGCGAGCGGCTGGTGGCGCGGGGGCTTGAGCGGGACGCGGGCAAGCTGGGCGCGTTCGAGGACTACCTGGCGGCGATCAGGGTGGACGAGCCGCCGGCCGTAGCGCACCTGGAGATCGACAACCGGCGGGGCGCGCGCGGCGTCGGCGACCAGCTCACCGCGGCGGGTATGCCCCCGCGAACACCTGGGGCAGGCGCGGGACCAGGCGCATGAAGACGCCGTCGTCGTAGGAGGCTCCGGGCTGGTTGGCGAGCTGCTGGGAGACGACTCCGGCGATCAGGCTCGCGGCCAGGGCGAGGCCCTCCTCCTCCGCGGCCTCCGGGGCGACCTCGCCGCGGGCGACCGCGCCCTCGATCAGGGTGGCGAAGTGCCCGCGGATGGCGAGGGCCGGGGCGTAGGCCTGCTCCGAAGGGGTGAACCCGGGCACCGGGCGCCAGAACAGGAGCTGGGCGAGGATCTGGTTGGCCATGATCCAGCGGGCTCCGGCCTCCAGGGAGGCGCCCATGGCGGCCAGGCCCGGTTCCAGGCCTTCGGCGGCCTGCCGTACGGCGTCGAGGTAGCCCTTCTGGCCGCGCTCGAAGAGCGCGTCGTAGACCGCGGCCCGCGACGGGAAGTACTTGTACAGCGAGGGCGGCTGGATGCCGAGCCGCCGGGCGACGGTGGTCATGCTCAGCGCGGCCACGCCGTCGGCGGCCATCACCTCCAGGGAGATCCGCAGGATCTCCTCCTGGGTCTCCGTCCGGCGGCGGGCTCGGCGATCTGTCACAGCCATAGCATAAGCTATAGGTAGTAGCTAAAGCTATGAGGAGTGCCCGTGGACATCATTCTGGCCGGACTGAAGCAGAACAACCTCAAGGACATCTCGCTGAGCCTGCCCAAGGAGCGCCTGACCGTCTTCACCGGCGTGTCGGGCTCGGGCAAGTCGTCGGTGGTGTTCGGCACGATCGCCACCGAGTCGCAGCGGCAGATGAACGCGACCTACAACGCGTTCATCCGCAACCGGCTGCCCAAGTTCGAACGGCCGCGCGCCGAACGGCTGGCCCACCTGACGCCCGCCGTCGTCGTCGACCAGAAGCCCGTCGGCGGCAACGCGCGCTCGACCGTCGGCACCATGACGGAGATCCACCCCATCCTGCGCGTGCTCTTCTCCCGGTACGGCCGGCCGTCCGCCGGCCCGGCGAGCGCCTACTCCTTCAACGACCCGCAGGGCATGTGCCCCGAGTGCGACGGCCTGGGCAAGACCGTCCAGCTCGACCTGGACCTGGCCATCGACAAGACCCTGTCGCTCAACGAGGGCGCGCTGCGGCTGTGGTCGGTGGGGTCGTGGACCTGGAAGCTGTATGAGCAGTCCGGCCTGTTCGACATGGACAAGCCGGTCGGCGCGTTCACGCCCGAGGAGACGCGCCAGCTGCTCCACGGCGAGAGCTTCAAGATGGAGCGCGGCACCTACGAGGGAGTGGCCGACCGCTTCGACCGCCTCTACCTCAAGCGCGACAAGGAGCTGGTGTCGGCGAAGAGGATGCTGGCCGAGGGCCCGTGCCGGACCTGCGGCGGCGCCCGGCTCAACCGGGCCGCGCTGGCCTCGCGCATCGGCGCGCACAACATCGCCGACTACGCCGCGATGGAGGTCGCCGACCTGATCGTCGTGCTGGAGGGCCTCGGCAACCCGGTCGCGGGCCCTGCCGTGGCGGCGCTGCGCCGCATCGAGGCGGTCGGCCTCGGCTACCTCAGCCTCGACCGGCAGACCAGCACGCTGAGCGGTGGCGAGGCGCAGCGGCTGAAGACCGTGCGCCACCTGGGCAGCTCGCTGAGCGGGCTCACCTACATCTTCGACGAGCCGAGCGTCGGCCTGCACCCGCGCGACGTGCACCTGCTCGGGGAGCTGCTGCTGGAACTGCGCGACAGCGGCAACACGGTGATCGTGGTCGAGCACGACCGCGACATCATCGAGTTGGCCGACCACGTGGTGGACATGGGCCCGCGCGCCGGCGCGTCCGGCGGCGAGGTCGTCTACGAGGGCGGCGTGGCGGGCCTGCGCGCCGCGAAGACGCTCACCGGCCGCATGCTGCGCCGCACCACCGGGCTCAAGCCGGAGGTGCGCGCGCCGTCGGACTGGATGACGATCGCGGGCGCCTCCCGCCACAACCTCCACGACGTCTCGGTACGCGTCCCGCTGGGCGTGCTGACGGCGGTCACCGGCGTGGCCGGATCGGGCAAGAGCACGCTCATGGCCTTCGCCGACGGCATCGCGATCGACCAGTCGCAGATCGGCGGCTCGATCCGCTCCACGCCCGCCACCTACCTCAACGCCATGGACTCCATCCGCAAACTCTTCGCCACGGCCAACGGCGTGGAGCCCGGCTGGTTCAGCTTCAACGCGCTGGGCGCCTGCCCGGCCTGCGAGGGCAAGGGCGTGATCAAGACCGACCTCGCCTTCATGGACCCGGTCACGTCGGTCTGCGACGCCTGCGGCGGCAGCCGCTACAACCCGGCGGCCCTGTCCTACCGCTACGAGGGCCGCACGATCGCCGACGTGCTGGCCATGACGGCGGAGGAGGCCGACGGCGTGTTCGGCATGTTCGGCGCGCTGAGCGAGCTCGGCCTCGGGTACCTGACCGTCGGGCAGCCGCTGAGCACGCTGTCGGGCGGCGAGCGGCAGCGGCTCAAGCTGGCCCACCGGCTGCGCGAGAGCGGCAACGTGTACGTCTTCGACGAGCCGACGACCGGGCTGCACATGGCCGACGTGGACACGCTGCTGACGCTGCTGGACCGGCTGGTCGACGGCGGCAACACGGTGGTCGTGGTCGAGCACGACCTGGACGTGGTCAAGCACGCCGACTGGGTGATCGACATGGGGCCGGAGGCTGGCCAGCACGGCGGCCGCGTGGTGTTCACGGGCACGCCGGCCGAGCTGGCCGACGCCTCCACCCATACGGCGAAATATCTCGCTAAGTCACTCGAAAATCCTCATCGCGGGCATCGATGATCGCCATGTGCCCCGGGAGGTGGCCGATGGCGAAGTCCACGGCGCCGATCGCGAGCTGAGGCGTCACCCCGCACGCCCAGAACACCGGCACCTCCCCCGGGCCCACCGGCACCCGATCCCCGAAGTCCGGATTTTTCAGGTCTTGGATACCCAAGGCCGCCGGATCCCCCACGTGGACCGGCGCGCCGTGGACCGCCGGGTAGCGGCCGGTGATCTCCCGCGCGAGGTCCACGAGCTCTTCGGGAACGGGCCGCATCGAGACGACCAGCGGCCCCGCGAAGACGCCGGCCGGCTCGCAGGCCACCGCTGTGCGGTACATCGGCACGTTCACGCCCAGCTCCACATGCCTGACCGGGACCCCCGCCGCCATGAGCGCCGCCTCGAAGGTGAAGCTGCAGCCGAGCAGGAAGGCGACCAGGTCCTCACGCCAGTCGGCCACCACGTCCGCGGCGTCCTTGACCGGGCGGCCGCCTCGGTAGACCCGGTAGCCGGGCAGGTCGGTACGCAGGTCGCCGGGGAACGACCGGGTGGCGGCGGCGCCGGGCTCACCGGCGTCCAGGATGGGGCAGGGCTTCGGGTTGCGCTCGGCGAACCGGCGGAAGTCGGCGGCGTACGCGGCGGGCAGCGCGATGAGGTTCGCCTGCGTCCAGCCCGCGCACCAGCCCGCCGTGGGCGCCCGCTCCCCCTGCCTGAACCTGGCCCGCGCCTGCGCCGGGTCGAGCGCCGATTCCCGCATGTCATCTCCCCTGGGCTTTTCGGTCGGGCGCGAGTAGAAAGTGACTCGTGCCCCCAACGGACTGGAACCACGCCGAGACCCGCCTCTGGCACTCCTTCCGCCAGGGCGCCGAGCTCGACCTCGGCGCCCTGGACGAGGCCGAGCGCAAGGTCCGCGCGGACGTCATCGCCGAACTCCTCCTGCACGGCCCGGACGCGCTGCCCGGCAGGGTCGCCGCGCTGAAGCTCACCGGAGCCGAGATCCAGGGCCGCCTCGACCTGGAGGGCGCCGTCATCGAGCCCGCGCTGGCCCTGGTGGGCTGCACGTTCGAGCACGGCGTGAACCTGACCACGGCGACCGCGGGCGCGATCTGCCTCAACGACTCCCACCTCCCGGAGCTGTCGGCGGAGCTGCTCAGGGCCCGGACGTTCATGATGCGCGACGCCGTGCTCGACGGGAACCTCTGGATCCAGGGCGCGCGTGTCGACATCGACATCGACCTGGACCGCACCCGCGTCGCCGGGTTCCTCAACGCCAACCTCGCCGTCACCGGCGGCTGGCTCAACGGCCGCGGCTCCCCGCGCCACGACGACGCAGGACCCGGCCTCACGATCGGCGGCGAGCTCGACCTCGTGGGCGCCCAGCTCGGCGGTCTCGACCTGCACGGCGCCAGAATCGGCGACGGCGTGTGGGCCAGGGGCGCCGTCATCGGCTACGCCTGCCTCGCCACGGCCGAGATCGGCGGCCCGCTCAGCCTGCGCGCCGCCCGGATCACCGGGGAACTCGACCTCGACGCCGTCCTCATCCGCCCCTCGTCCGACCCCACCATGATCGACCTCGCGGACGCGGAGGTGGCCACCGCCGTCGTCACCCCCGCGCCGGGCGGTTCCGGCCGCGTCTCGCTGCGCAACGCCCGCATCACCGCGTACGCCGACCAGCCCGGCGCCGGCCACGAGACCGACCTGGACGGCTTCGCCTACCAGCGGCTCGACCCCCTGTCACCGGAGCGCGCCGACGAGCGCCTGGCCTGGCTGGAACGCGGGGCGGCGCCGGGCACGCCGCAGCCCTACGAACAGCTCGCCGCCGCCTACCGCGCGGCCGGGCTGCACCGGGAGGCGGGGCGCGTGCTGCGGGAGAAGCTGCGCCGTACCTCGCGGGCGCGGGGCGGTCTCGCGCGGGCGTGGGGCGCGCTGCAGGACCTCGTGCTCGGGTACGGCTACCAGCCGTGGCGGGCCGTCGTGGCGTTCGTGGCGGTCCTGGCGGCGGGTACGGTCTACTTCGCCACGGTCAGCTGCCCGTCCCTGTGCCCGATCAAGGCCGGTGAGCATCCGGCCTGGGACCCGTTCCTCTACACCCTCGACCTGCTGATCCCGCTCGCCAACCTGGGCCACGACGGCGTCTGGAACCCGCTGGGCCTGGCCAAGGCGGTCAGCCTGGTGGTGATCGTGGCCGGATGGGCCCTGGTGACCACCATCGCCGCCGCGGCCGCCCGCGCCCTGACCCGGCCGTGAGAATCTGTCGGTGACGGCGGGTTCGATGGCGAACCACGGAACATCGGAAGGGCGCCCTGAGCGCGGCGGTCAGGCGCGGCCGCTGGCCTTCTGGCTGCGGCGGCTGACCGAGTCGATGACCACGGCGGCCAGCAGTACCGCTCCGGTCACGATGAACTGGATCGCGTTGCTCACCCCCTGCAGGGCCATGCCCGAGGCGATCGACTGGATGACCAGCATGCCGAGCAACGCCGAGTAGGCGCTGCCCCGGCCGCCGAACAGCGAGGTGCCGCCGATGACGGCCGCCGCGATGGCCATCATGAGCACGTTGCTCTGCCCGGTGGCCTGGCTGGCGCTGGAGATGCGGGAGGCGGCGAAGATGCCGCCCAGCGCGGCGAAGGCGCCGGAGATGGCGAAGACGGACATGCGGATGAAGGCCACGTTGATGCCGGCCCGCCGGGCGGCTTCGATGTTGCCGCCGACCGCGAAGATGCTGCGGCCGTACTTGGTGCGCCGCTGGACGAAGTCGGTGACGACCACGACGGCCAGGAAGATCAGCAGGGCGAGCGGCAGGCCGCGGTAGAGGTTGAGGACGTAGGCGACGCCGAACGCCACGACGGCCAGCACCGCCGTGCGGAAGACGATGTCGCCGACCGTGCGGGAGGGGACGCCGGCGGCGCGGCGGCGGGCGTTGCCCACGAGCGAGACGAGCAGAAACCCGGCGGTCGCGGCGGCGGCCAGGCCGTAGGCGGCGATGACGTAGGCGAAGTAGGTGTCGGTGAGGCTGGAGATCAGGCCGTCGGGCAGGTTGATGGTGCCGTTCGGGCCGAGTACCCAGAGCTGGAAGCCGGTCCAGGCGAGCATGCCGGCCAGCGTGACCACGAAGGAGGGCACGCCGATCTTGGCGAAGAAGAAGCCGTGGAACAGGCCCATCGCGCCGCCGACCGCGACCGCGACGATCATCGACAGCAGCGGGTCCCAGCCCTGGCCGACGCTGAGCACGGCCAGCACGGCCGCGCAGGCGCCGCTGACCGCGCCCGCCGACAGGTCGATCTCGCCCAGGAGCAGCACGAAGACGATGCCGACCGAGATCAGGCCGGTGGCGACGATGTCGACGCTGAGGTTCGACAGGTTCTGCGGCGACAGGAAGCGGTCGTTGAGCGTCTGGAAGACGAGCCAGATGACGACCAGCCCGATGATCACGGGGAGCGGGCCGAGCTCGCCGCCCTTGATCCGGCGCCTGAACTCGCCGAGGTAGCCGGCGAAACCCTTCTCGCGCACCAGCAGCCGTGGGTCCACCTGCGCCTCGGCCGCGGGGCCCGCCGGCTTCTCCTGCGTCATTCGCCCTCCTCGGAACGGGCCCGGCGGCGGGTCACCGCGTTGTCCGTGGCGCCGGTGATCGCGGCGATGATCTCCTCCTGCGTGGTGCTCCTCGCGTCGAAGACGCCGTTGTTCCGGCCCAGCCGCAGGACGGCGACACGGTCGGCGACCGCCTTGACGTCGACCATGTTGTGGCTGATCAGGATCACGCCGAGCCCTTGGGCGCGCAGCCGTTCGACGAGGTCGAGCACCTGCGCGGTCTGCTCGACGCCAAGGGCGGCGGTGGGCTCGTCCAGCAGGACCACCTTGGGCTCGCCGAGCAGCGAGCGGGAGATCGCCACGGTCTGGCGCTGGCCGCCGGACAGCGAGGCGACCGGGATCCGCACGCTCGGGATCTTGATGGACAGCGTGTCGAGCAGGTCGCGCGAGCGCTTCTCCATGGCGACCTCGTCGAGCACGCCGAGGCGGCGGATCTCGTTGCCGAGGAACAGGTTGCCGACCACGTCGAGGTTGTCGCACAGCGCGAGGTCCTGGTAGACGGTGGCGATGCCGAGCGACTGTGCCTCGCCCGGACTGTGGATGGTGACCGGGCGGCCCTGCCAGCGGATCTCCCCCTCGTCGGCCGGGCCGACGCCGGCGATGACCTTGATCATCGTGGACTTGCCCGCGCCGTTGTCGCCGACGAGCGCGAGGACCTCGCCGGCGTTGACCTCCAGCGAGACCTCCGTGAGCGCCTGTACGGCGCCGAAGCGCTTGGAGACCCCCTCCAGGGCCAGGACCGGTGCCACGTCATCCCAGCCCGGCGGCCTTGCAGGCGGCCTGTACCTGCGGGGTGCAGATCTCCTTCACGGTCCAGAACCCGTCCTTGACGACGGTGTCGTCGATGTTCTGCTTGATGACGACGATCGGCGGGATGATCTGGGCGGGGATCGAGTCGTTCGTGCCGTTGTTGACCGTGGCGGTGCCCTTGACGTCCTCGCCGGTGCCGAGCGCGATGGCCATCTCGGCGGCGTTGCGCGCCTCCGGCTTGATCGGCTTGTAGATCGTCATGGTCTGGGTGCCGAGCAGGATGCGCTGGATGCCGGCGAGTTCGGCGTCCTGGCCGGTCAGCGGGGTGCCCGCCTTGACGCCCGAGTTCTGCATGGCCTTGGCGATGCCGCCGGCCATGCCGTCGTTGGCGGCGTAGACGCCGATGACGTTCTGCGCGCCGAGGGCGGTGAAGGCGCCGTTGGCCTCGGTGTTGGCCTGGTCGGGGCTCCAGTCGGGGGTGTCGTACTCCTTGCCGATGGTCACCTGGCCGTCGAGCACCGAGTGGGCGCCCTTCTTGAAGTCACCGGCGTTCGGGTCGGTGGGAGATCCGTTGATCATGACGATCGGGCCGCGTTTGGGGTCGCCGCCCGCCTTGACGGCGTCCAGCAGGGCCTGGCCCTGCATCTTGCCGACCTGGATGTTGTCGAAGGAGGTGTACGCGTCGACGGGCCCGCCCGCCAGCCGATCGTAGGCGATCACCTTGGCGCCCTGGTCGGTCGCCTTCTTGACCGCGCCCGCGATGGCCTTGGCGTCCACGGCGTCCAGGATCAGCACCTTCACGCCGTTGGTCAGCATGGTGTCGACCTGCTGCTGTTGCAGGTTCGGGTCCTGGTTGGCGTTGTTGTAGACGACCTCGCACTTGGGGCACAGGGCCTTGACGCCCGCGGTGATGTACGGCCGGTCGAACTTCTCGTACCTGGCCGTCTTGGACTCGGGAAGCAGCAGGCCGATCTTGAAGCCCTGCTCCACGGTGCCGATCGCGCTCGGGCTGCCCGGCGCGGTGCCGCCGGTGCTGCCGCCGCCCGACTGGCCCGCCGTACCGCAGGCCGTTGCCAACCCCAGGACGGCCAGGAGACCGCCGATAACCTGTGCTTTCACACGGCGAGCCGTACCCAGGCGGAAGAGCGGCGCGCGCCGGCTTGCCAATCCTTGCCCGGGTGATGTCGGGGTCTTGATCAGATGGGCCGGACGGGCTCCGCGGCGCGTTCGTCGTAGGCGCGGCGGGCGGCGAAGACCTCGTCGGCGTGCTCGGCAGACCACTCCGCGATGGCCGCGAGCAGGCCGCCCGCGCTGCGGCCCAGTTCGGTCAGCTCGTAGTCGACGCGCGGCGGGATCGTCGGGTAGACCGTGCGCCGGACGAGGCCGTCGCGTTCGAGGGCGCGCAGGGTCTGGCTGAGCATCTTCTGGGTGATGCCGTCGAGGATGCGGCGCAGTTCGTTGAAGCGGCGCGGGCCGTCCAGGAGCGCGCCCATGACCAGCGTGGACCACTTGCCGGTCAGCATGTCGAGGATCGCGCGGGGCTTGCAGGCCCGCAGGAACGCGTCCGCGCCGCCGAACCCACGGAGGTCGGGGAAGGTGGTATCCATCAGGTACCTGGATATCAAAAGGGTGCCTTCTTCACAAGGGATACCGCCCGCGGCCACGATGACAGTCATGAGAACGATCGTTTACCGCTCCTTCGGCGGGCCCGAGGTCCTGGAGCTCGCCGACGTCGACCGACCCGTCCCCGAGCCGAACGAAGTGCTGGTCAAGGTGCACGCCGCCGGGGTCAACCCGCCCGACTGGAAGTTGCGGCGCGGGCCTTACCCGCCGCACTGGGTGACGCCGCCGCTGGTCCCGGGCTTCGACGTCTCCGGCGTGGTGGAGGCGTCCGGGGCCTACCAGGGCAGGTTCGTGCCGGGCGACGAGGTCTTCGGCATGATCCTGTTCCCGAACCCGGCCAACGCCTACTCCGAGTACGTGGTGGCCAGGTCCCGCCAGTTCGCCCGCAAGCCGCCGGGCCTGAGCCACGTGGAGGCGGCGGCGCTGCCGATGTCCGGCCTGACCGCCTGGCAGGGCTTCGAGGACTCCTGGGACGTACGGCCCGGCCGGCGCCTGCTCGTGCACGGGGCGGCCGGCGGGGTCGGCCACCTGGTGGTCCAGCTGGCCAAGCGGCGCGGGGCGTACGTGATCGGCACGGCCAGCGCCGGCAAGCACGACTTCGTCCGGCGGATGGGCGCCGACGAGGTGATCGACTACCGCGCCGTGGACTTCGCGCACGCGGTCGAGCCCGTGGACACGGTCTTCGACGTCGTCGGCGGCGACTACCCGGAGCGCTCGCTGCCGCTGGTGAAGGAGGGCGGCGCCTACCTCGGCGCGGCCGACATCTCCGACGAGGTGGGCGCCCGGTACGCGGCCCGCGGCGTGCGGTGGCGGCGCTTCCAGGTGGAGCCGGACCACGCGGCGCTGGCCGAGCTCGCCAAGGTGCTGAACGTGCACGTGGACCGCACCTTCCCCCTGGAGGAGGCGGCCAAGGCGCACGAGCTGGCGGAGAGCGCGGACTTCGTCGGCAAGATCGTCCTGGAGGTTTGACATCCGCCCTCGCGTCAATCTACGTTGACCTAGAATCGTCAATGAAGGTTGACGCGAGAGGAGTCCGCATGCATGCGCTGGCCATGGCCGTGAGCGCGAACCTGCCCGTGATCCTGTGGGGCGCGCCCGGCACCGGGAAGACCTCGTCGGTGCTCGCCCTCGGCGAGCAGCTGGGGCTGCCCGTCGAGGTCGTGGTGGGGTCCGTCCGCGAGCCGAGCGACTTCGCCGGGCTGCCCGTCGTGCGGGACGGCGGCACCTGGTTCGCGCCGCCCCGCTGGGCCGAGCGGCTCGCCGCCGCCGGGCGCGGCATCCTGTTCCTGGACGAGCTGACCACGGCGCCGCCCGCCGTGCAGGCCGCCATGTTGCGGGTCGTGCTGGAGCGGGTGGTCGGGGATCTCACGCTGCCCGCCGGCGTGCGGATCGTCGCCGCTGCCAATCCACCGGCGCTGGCGGCCGACGGGTGGGATCTGTCGGCGCCGCTGGCCAATCGGCTCGTTCATCTGGACTGGTCGATCAGCGCGGCCTCGGTGGCCGACGGATTCATGGGAGGCTTCGCCGTACCGGATCTCGCGGGGGCCGCGGCGCCCACCTCGGCGCAGGTGGGGGCGGCTCGGGCGCTGGTGGGGGCGTTTCTGCGGGTGCGGCCCTCGCTGGTGCTGGCGGTCCCGGAGGACAGCGGGCGCGCGTGGCCCAGCCCCCGCACGTGGGAACTCGCGGCGACCGCCCTCGCCTGTACCTGCTCCCGGCCGGACGCGTGGGCGGAGCGGGTGCGGGCCGAGCTGGTGGTGGGCGCGGTGGGCGAGGCCGCCGGGTTCGAGCTGCTGTCCTGGGTACGCGACCTCGACCTCCCCGACCCCGAGACCCTGCTGTCCGACCCGGCGGCGCCCCTGCCCGAGCGCGTGGACCGGCTGCACGCGGTGCTCGGCTCGGTCGTCGCCCACGTGCGTGCCGACGGCGGCGGCGACTCCTGGCAACGCGCCTGGAACCTGGTCGCCCGGGTGGCCCGCCGTACCCCGGACGTGGCCGCCGGGGCCGCCCGCTCCCTGGCCTCCCGCCGCCCGGAGGGCACCGCGCTCCCGCCCGCGATGCTGGAGCTGGCCCCGATCCTGCGCGCCGCGGGCCTGATGCCATGAACATCGCCGCCGCCCGCCTGTGGGCCGTCACCCAGGCGCCGTATCTGGCCTCCGCCCTGTTCGCCCTGCGCCCCGTCGAGCACCCCGGCGGCCCGCCGGGGGTGAGCGCGGACGCCAACTGGAACGTCCACCTCTCCGGCGGCCTGCCCGCCGAGGAGGCCGGGTGGTGGCTGATCCACCACGTGGGCCACCTCCTGCGCGACCACCCCGCTCGCGCCCGCGGCGCGGCCTGGCCGCTGGCCTCCGACGCCGAGGTCAACGACGACCTCCCGCCGCCGCCCTTTCCCGCCGTCTCCCCCGACACCCTGGGGCTGCCCCCGGGGCTGCTCGCCGAGCGGTACCTGGAGCTGGTCGACCTGATCGACGTTCCGCCCGAGCTGGTCGCGTGCTCGGCGCCGCCGTACACCGGCCCCGCCGTCATGACCGACGTCGAACGCTCCCTGCTGGTACGCGCGGTCGCCGCCGACGTCGACACCCACCGGGGCGCGGCGCCCGGCGGCTGGCGGCGATGGGCCGAGCAGGTGCTCCGCCCGGCCGTGGACTGGCGCGCCCTCCTGGCCACCCTCGTCCGCCACGGTCTCGCCCGCGCCACCGGCCGCGTCGACTACAGCTACGCCCGCCCGTCACGCCGGTCCGCCCCGTCCGTGGTGCTGCCGTCCCTGGTCCAGCCCGTCCCGCGCGTGGCCGTCGTGGTGGACACCTCCGGCAGCGTCCGGGAGGAGGCGCTGCGCCGGGTGCTGGGCGAGGTGGACGGCGTGCTGCGGGCGGGCGCGCAGGTGGACGTGATCTGCTGCGACGCCGCCGCCCACCCCCCTCAGCGGGTACGGCGGGCGCGCGAGGCCACCCTGGCCGGCGGTGGCGGCACCGACCTGCGCGAAGGACTGAAGGCGGCCGGCGCCCTCCGCCCCGGCCTGACCGTCGTCCTGACCGACGGCGACACCCCCTGGCCGGCCTCCCGCCCCCGCCACCCGGTCGTCATCTGCCTGATCGACGCTCCCGATTCGGTCGAAGTCCCCGCGTGGGCGCACGTGGTGCGGGTGGAGTCGTGAGCGCCTGGAAGGGGTTCACGCAGGGCGAGACGCGCCGGTGGCGGCGGGCCGGGTTCGGGGAGGAAGAGGCGGCGGCCTGGCGGGAGGCCGGAGTGGAGGATCCGGATGACGCGCGGCTCTGGCGCACCACCGGCGCCACCCCCTCCAGCGTCATCTCCTGGCAGCGCGGCGGCCTGACGCCCAGGGAGGCGGTGCGCTGGCACGAGCACGGGGTGACGCCCCGGGAGGCCGCCGCCCGCCACCTGGCCGGCGAACCTCCGCGCCGGGTGCCGCTGATGGCCCGGCTGTTCCCGAGAGCACGGCTGAGCGATCTCGAACCCGGGCAGGCGGCGGCGTTGCGTACCCTGCTCCGGGCGGGTGTCCCGGTGGACGTGGCGCGCGCCTACACCGACGCCGGGTGGGACGGCGGCGCGGCCCGCGACTGGGCCGAGCGCCGGATCCCGCCCGCGCAGGCGGAGGTGTTCCGGGCGATGGGATTCACCGCGCCCGAAGCCGCACGTCTGGGACGAGCGCCCATGGAGGTGCTGGCCGGCTGGTGGGGCGCGGTGCCGCTGGAGGAGGTGGCGGCGTGGTGCGCCGCCGGGCTCGGGCCGCGGGAGGCCGCGGCCCAGCGGGCGGCGGGGGTCACCGCCGAGCAGGCGGCCGTCCTGCGCGCCCTGCGGTAGCCCTGACTCATCTAGACCACCGCTCTGGTCAGAGGTGGTGTGGCCGTCAGTTTCGGGCACGATGGCAAGTGACGCGGACATGAATGCCGACGTCGGACCGGGTCCGCACGTCATGCCCGCATATGTGCAAATCCTCCCCGTATAGTCGTGCTTAACCGGCTAACCTAGGGGGCCTCGACAATATCTGTCATATTTCCTGACTTATCCCCATTGCTACCCAAGAAAGGCCGTCTTACCTTCCCGTTATGGACCTCGAGCTCAGGCACCTCAGAATCGTCCGCGCCGTCGCCGACGCGGGCAGTGTGAGCAAGGCCGCGAACCTGCTCGGCCTGGCGCAGCCCGCGTTAACCGCCCAGCTCAAACGGATCGAAAGGGTGCTCGGAGGCTCCCTGTTCGAACGTGACAGGCGCGGCGCCAGGCCAACACTCCTCGGCGAACTGGTACTCGAACGCGCCCGCGTCCTGCTCCCCGCCGCCAAAGAACTTCAGGATGAAGCCCTGCGATTCGCCAGCACCCCCTCCGTGCGCTACCGCATCGGCGCCACCAACGGACCCGTCCTCGGCGGGCTCGTCGACCGCCTCGCCGCCGAGCGCCCCGTCACCACCCACACCTCCTGGTCGGAACACGAACTGACCACCATGGCCGACCTCGGCCGCCTCGACTACGTACTGATCGGCGCCTGCGGCGACAGCGGCGCGCCCACCGGTTCGCTCGAATGGGAGACGATCAGCGTCGATCCCGTGTTCGTCCTGCTCGGCGCCGGCCACCGGCTGTCGGAGGAGAAGGAGCTCGAACTGGGCGACCTGGCCGGCGAGCAATGGTCGGTCACGCCCGGCGACGGCTGCTTCGCCGACTGCTTCGCCATGGCGTGCGCCCGCGCCGGCTTCACCCCCGGCACCATCTACGAGACCGACGTCTCGACCTGCGCGCACCTCGCCCAGGTCGGCCGCGCCGTCGTGCTCTGCCAGGCCACCCACCAGCCCGCCGCGGGCCTGGTGAAGGTCCCGCTGACCGGCGCGCCCCTGCGCTGGCGGCAGCTCCTCGGCCGCCATCCCACCGCCCCCGACCCCGCGTGGGTCCTCGCCCAGGCCAAGGCCGCCCACGCCGACGCGGTACGGCGCAGCCCCGTCTACCAGGATTGGCTGGTGAGAAATCCGGGTTTCGGTACGGCGCCATAACCCGGTGATATGAGCAAGCTGATACTCCTCGCTCCCTGGGGCCCCGTCTACCGTGACGGCACCCCCAGCAGCGAGGAGACACCATGCTTCGTCGCACCCCGGCTCTGGTCGCGATCGCGATCGGGGCCCTGGTCGTCACGACCATGCCCGCCGTCGCCAAACCCCCGGCCGACGGCATGATCAGCGCCCTCCAGCGCGACCTCGGCATCACCAGGGAACAGGCTCTCGACCGCCTGGCCAACGAGGCGCGCGCCGGCCGTACCACGCCGTCCTTACAGAAGCGGCTCGGTAAACGCTACGCCGGCGCCTGGCACGAGGGGCCGCACGCCGCGCTCGTCGTGGCCACCGTCGACGCGGCCGACGCCAGGACCATCACCTCGGCCGGAGCCCAGGTCAAGGTGGTCCCGAGGACGCTGGCCCAGCTCACCGCGGTCAAGGACGGCCTCGACCGGGCCGAACCGCCCGCCTCCGTCCACGCGTGGGCGCTGTCGCCACGCGACAACTCGGTCCTGGTCCAGGCCGCCTCCGAACAGGAGGCCCGCGACTGGATCACCGCCAGCGGCGTGGACGCGGCCGCCGTACGCGTAGAACTCTCGGCCGAACGGCCCAAGCCGTTCTACGACATCCGCGGCGGCGACGCCTACTACATCCCGTCGAAGGGCTACCGCTGCTCCGTCGGCTTCGCCGCCCGCCGCGGCACCACCCTCGGCTTCACCACCGCCGGCCACTGCGGCGACGTCGGTGACGCCACCCAGGGCCACAACCGGGTCGACCAGGGCGTCTTCCGCATCTCGTCCTTCCCCAGCGACGACTACGCATGGGTGGAGACGAACTCCCAGTGGACCGCCCCCGGCGTCGTCAACGGCTACAGCGCCGGAATCCTCCCGGTACGCGGCTCCGCCGTCACGCAACCCGGCGGTTCGGTGTGCCGCTCCGGCTCCACCACGCAATGGCACTGCGGCACCGTCCAGGCACTCAACTCCACCGTCAACTACCCCGAGGGCACCGTCTACCAGCTGACCCGCACGAACGTCTGCGCCGAGGGCGGCGACTCCGGCGGCGCCTTCATCTCCGGCGACCAGGCCCAGGGCATGACCTCCGGAGGCTCAGGCAACTGCAGCAGCGGCGGCACCACATACTTCCAGCCCCTCGCCGAACTGCTGTCGGTAGGCGGCCTGACCCTGGTCACAGCGGGCGGCGACCCGAACCCGCCCACCGGCTGCGCCACCTACAGAGAGAAGTACACCGGCTCCCTCACCTCGAACCAGAACCAGATCCAGCCGAACGGCTCCTACTACCAGTCCACGACCTCCGGCACCCACGCCGGCTGCCTGGACGGCCCCGACGGCGTCGACTTCGACCTGTACCTGGAGAAGTGGAGTGGATCGTCCTGGTCCATCGTGGCCCGCGGCGACAGCGCCAACCCCGATGAGAGCGTGAGCTACAACGGCACCTCCGGCTACTACCGCTACCGCGTCCACGCCTACAGCGGCTCCGGCGCGTACACCATGGGCCTGAACCGCCCATAGTCCCCCATACGAGTACTCGCTCGCCCGCGCCACGATAAGCGCAGGTCGTACGGCTCAGGCGAGCGAGTACTCCCACCCCGGCCGCCAGTCGAACGGCGCATCCACCAGCTCCTCGAGCGGCACTCCGTGCAGCAGATTCTGCAAAGCCCACCGATTGGCCGAATGCGCGATGACCAGCACCGTCCGCCCCTGCCACCGCTCCATCACCTCTTCGAGAAACGCGGCGGTCTCCGCGACAACCTGCCGATAACTCTGCCCGCCAGGCCAGGGCACATCGATATGCCGCCGCCTGAGCCGAGCCAGCTCATCCACCGGCCGCCCGTTGTAGATCCCGTAGTCACACTCCCGCAACCGGGCGTCCCGCAGAATCTCCCGCCCACCCCCAAAGGCAACCTCCGCAGTCTGTACGGCCCGCCGCAGGTCAGAGCTGTACACCACATCAACGCCCGCCCGCCGAACCCCCAGCTCCACCGCCAGCTCCCGCCCCCGAGCAGACAACTCCCCCGGCAGCCGGCCCGTGGCGATCCCTGTCTCGTTGTCCACGGTGATGGCATGCGTCTCATAGATCAGCTTGACCGCCATAGGTCCGAAACTACCTCTGCCGAGCGCCGAGAAAGCCACGAATGTGATCGCCTTGGACTCCATCTAGGCTGCGGGGCATGGAATGATGTCCCAGGCGGTGCTGTAGGCGCCGCCGTACAACTCCATCCAGGGGCGGTAGCTCAGCCGGTCAGAGCATCGGACTCATAATCCGTGGGTCGTGGGTTCAAGTCCCACCCGCCCTACCGACATCACCGCAGGTCAAAGACCTGTTTCGGACGATGCCAGTGGGCCGTTAATGATCTTCTCAAGATCATGTTCCCCCGATGTCCCCGCATCTCATCATGCAGCAGTCGACGTTTGATCAGCTCCGCGCGTCGCTGCCACCCATCATCCCCGATGCCCGCCACCATGCGACCAGCACGTCAAAGGGGGCACAGATGGCGAGGATCATCGAACGCACGGCCAAGAACGGCGCGAAGTCCTGGCTGGTCAAGTGGCGCATCGGCGGTGGCAGGAACGGTAAGGAGGACTTCGAGACCTGCTACGACCGCCAGGTCGCTGACGAATTCGCCGCTCTGGTCACGCTCAGCGGCGAGTACCGACCGCACGGCTACCCCAGGGGCTGCCACGGCGTCGAAGACCCGAACTACGACGCCACACGCGATCCTGAGATGCCAAGCTACGAACACTACGCCCGCCACAACTACGCCACCCGCCTCGGCGCCTCCCCCACCCAACGCGCCACCTACCTCGCCGAAGCCGAACGCCACATCTTCCCCCGCTTCGGCCACCTGCCGCTCGACCAGGTCACCCGCCGGGTGCTACGGGAATGGGTGGAATGGATGCTCACCAAACCCTCCGCCAGCAACCAACACCAACCACGCCCATCCCTGTCCGACGAACAAGCCGCACGACGATGGGCACGAGTGAACGACATCGCGGTGAAGACGACCGGCCGCGTCGCCCCCGAGGTGCTGCGCCAGTGGCAAGAAGCAGGCTCGCCCCGGCCTGCACCGCCGGGCGCGGGGACGCTGTCGGCCGCCACAGTGGCGAAGGTGTACCGGGGAGCGGTCAAACCCGTCTTCCAAGCAGCCCTCCATCAAGGCGAGGACGGCGAGCCTCCCTTGCTGACCTCCTCTCCCTGCACCGGGTTCCGCCTGCCGACCGCACCGGTCACCGCCCGAGCCGTCCTCTACGGTCCCGAAGTCGCCCTCTACCTCACAGCCGTCCACGACATGGACCCCGACACCGCCCTGTTCATCATCACCGAAATGGCCACCGGCCTCCGCTGGGGCGAAATCGCCGGCCTCCACGTCACCCACCTCGACTCCGCAGGCCGCCAGATGCACGTCGTCCAGACCTACGCCTACCTGCTCGACGAGAGCACCGGCCGGCGCAGATGGCAAACCAAGCCCTACCCCAAGGGCAAGAAGCAGCGCGTCGTCCCCATCAGCCCAGACCTCGCGGCCCTGCTAACTCGCCACACAGAGGGAAGACACCCCCATCAGCCACTCTTCCAGAGCCGTACCGGCGGCTACATCGACTACCACAACCAACGCAACCGCACCCTTGCACCGGCCCTCACCCTTGCCCACGAACGCGGCCTGGCCAAGCACATCACCCCACACGCCCTCCGCCACACCATGATCACCATGCTCCGCGACGGCGGCGTCGCCCCCGGAGTCATGCAACTCATCGCCGGCCACGCCTCCTACCAAACAACCGCCACCTACGCCGACCAGCACACCCCCGCCCAACGCACCCTCATCCTCAACGCCGTCCAACCCATCATCACCGCAGCCAGCGTGCTGTTCGAGAGCCCAAAGCCCTGACCGGTCCAGATCAACGATCCTCGGATGAAAGTCCGCAGAGGCAGCACCGCCACCTCATGCCTGAGCACCATGAGCTCGGCATTCTTGGAAGCCTCACTTCGGCCCAGCAGTACCAGCTAGCCGAACGCCCTGGAGCGCAATCAGATACAGGAGCCGGAGAGGCACAAGACCGATCTTGCCCGTACCCCGCATCAGTTGGACCCGCAGGTCAACGCCATGCGCGACATTCGGAGCGGTACAGGCGTCCTCCACGAGGACTTACATGCCGTTCGAACTGCATGGATAGAATTTTCGGCAGCGCGTAGCGCTGGATAGCCATCGTCACGGGCCAGAGCTTCAACGAGAGCCGCGCAGCAATGCCCGGCGCCTGCTGGTTCGTTCTAGCTTCCCGGGGACCCATTCTTGAAGAGGGTTACTGATAGGTATCGTACGGCCGCGCCGGAGCATCAATGACGATCTGCCACCCGCCATCCGGCTTCGCTGTGATCTTCAGCATCTCCTGCATACTGCGGGCCGTCCCCTTGATCGTAATCTCTCCAGCCTGAATGGTTCGAGTGATCGGCCTAGACGTGTCGACGCGTCTCACCGGCCTCGGCGCATCTTCCAACTGTGTAGCGATCTCGTTTTGAAGGTGCGACTCCATCCCGGAGACGACCTCACCCAATCGAGCGAGAACCTCTCTGGGCGGCCCAGGCTCGATCTCTGGGAGGACGCTTACCGCCGATTCAAGCACCTTCGGTCCCGCCTGCTGGAGAAGCTCGAGGAAGGCGGCACTCGACTCCTTCGGCTTGAGGAACATCTGGATGCCCATCGCCTCCG
Source organism: Nonomuraea sp. NPDC050540 (assembly GCF_044457485.1). NCBI lineage: Bacteria > Bacillati > Actinomycetota > Actinomycetes > Streptosporangiales > Streptosporangiaceae > Nonomuraea > Nonomuraea sp. NPDC050540. Next base: position 15,652 of record NZ_JBITHA010000003.1, on the reverse strand, counting down.
GGAAATACTTAGATTGTTGAAACAGCTTATCGCGGCAGATGACCTCATCATCAGGTAGGCCGTCCACCACCAGCACACCCTTCTGGAGATCCCCTGGCTTCTCCAGCATGTCCTTGACTGCAGACAGTTCGATCTCTCCGTTGTGTAGCCGCTTCAGGACAGCACCCGTAGGCTCCTGGATCTCCAGCTTGAGGACCGCGGCAAGACGTCCGGCGCCGCTCTCGGCTCGCAGAATCATCAGGATCCCGGACTTGGTTGCCTTGTTCATCTTGCCGATCAGGCGCTTCGTCAGCGTGCTCGCCCCTGCGAGGAAGTCGTCAGCGCTCCCGGCATGCAGCGCTTGAAAGATCTCTCGCGACTCAATGTCGGCCACGATTCCAGGTGGCGAAGCGTTGGCGCTCTTCTGCGCCTTTTGCATGTGTTCGACATGTTCCGTTAGAAAGTCCCTGATCCCGTCATCAACCCCGTAAAGCCGGGACTCCAAGTGGGGACGGTCATGCGCGACCACGCTATAGGTCAGGAGAATGACGTCCAAGGTATACCCTTCGCCACGAGAGGGTAGGCTACGTCCAGCCCCGCTAAGAGCATTTAACATCCAAAGCCAGCGATGGCCAATCCGAAGTCATGTTCGAATCAGGAGTGGCTAATGTCCGAATATGACTTCCGAACACTCTCTCCGTCGGATTTCGAACGCTTCGTATGCGATCTCCTAAACACCCACCTCGGCCTTGCGCTCCACAACTATCCCGAAGGCCGTGATCAAGGCATCGATCTGCTCGAGGTGCGCGACGACAATCACCGCACCGTAGTCCAGTGCAAGCATTTCCTGAAATCAGGCGGATCGAAGCTTGTAAGCGGAGCACGGAAGGAGGCCGTCAAACTTGGGCGCAAAACGGCTGATGAGTACATATTCGTGACATCTCAGGAAATGTCAAACTCTGTTGAAGCCGACATCATAGATATTCTAGACATTCCCCAACGCAACGTTTGGGGGCAACAAAAGCTGAACCGAGTACTCACACTGCACGACGAGGTGGAACAGCGCCATCCCAAGCTCTGGCTGTCCTCCACCGCAGCTCTGGATGCAATCTTCAATGCTGGGCGTTGGAATCGGTCCGAAGCACACTATGAGGCGGCCTGCGATCGGGCTAAGTTCTGGGCGGAGACGCCGCACTTTACACAGGTCGTAGAACTCCTGGAGCGAACCGGGGTATGCATCATCACTGGGCCACCAGGGGTAGGAAAAACTTTCTTGTCGGAAATGGTAGCTCTGCGATACGCCCACGACAGGTGGAACATCGTCTACCTGAACGACATCAGCGACGCCTGGGCCGTCCTAAAGAAGGATGACAGCCCCCAACTCTTTTACTACAACGATTTCCTGGGCGAGATCAGGCTTGAGACCTCTGCGAGATCAGCGGCCCCAGACATCGCCAGCTTCATGGACGCAGTCGACCGTCGGCGCGATCAGAACAAGCGACTTCTTGTTTCCAGTCGCTCAGAGGTGCTCCAAGAGGCTGCGCTCGCACCGAGCACGTCTCTCAGAAAGATCGCAGGAAATATCAAACATCGGTTCAACGTCGAACTCACCCACTGGGACGAGGCGCTGCGCCGCCAGGTGGTGCTCAATCACCTTCACTTCGCAGGCATGTCCGAGGACGAACTGGGGGCGACTGCCCGTGACCGGCGACTCACCAGCATCGTGCTCCACCCCTCCTTCAACCCCCGCCTCATCGAGGCGATCTGCCGTGAACTGGACGAGGAACCAACCGCGAGCCAAACCCTTGCCAAGCTAATCAACGCCTTGAACTATCCTGAAGCTATCTGGGAGGTTAGCTTCTCCGCACTAGACGCTTCCGCAGAAGAGGTCGTGCTCACCTTGGCGACCTTGCGCCCCCGCACGGTTGCCATCTCCGAGCTACGTGAACTGATCACGGACACGTCCAGGGCCAGCGACTGGGGCGACGCGTTGACTTCGCTCGAGCCGACATGGATATCTATCTCTGGCCCCTCGGAGGCACGTACCCTTGCCCTCGCCAACCCCTCATGCCGCGACTACCTGCTCGGCAAAATCGGCAGTGATCGTATCCAGGCCGACGAACGGGTCGAACGAGCCTCCAGCCTCGAGCAACTAGCGGAGCTCGCACGCGCAGCAGGCGAGCTCACGGCCTATCCCAGCCAACCCCCCTTGGCCAACCGGGCGAGCATCTCCAATGCGCTGTCACATCGCCGCGATGATATCGCCCACCGGGTCCGCCTCCACACCGACCTCGAACTCGCTAAGGTCACCACCCCCCTGGCTCGCGTACGGACGCTCACCACATCGGCTGCGTTGATCGCCTGCTACGGAGCTAGAGACGATCACATCTGGATGACACGTCAGGTGACCAACCTCCTCGATGAAAGCGGGATGGAGAAGATCTCAGCGATAGACGGGTTGGCTCTTGCCGCGCAACTCAATGGCTTCTCTCCGACCCCTGCCTTGACTGAGGCAACGAACAGGATCACACTCGGCGCCATTGCAAACGTCCATACAGTGCGCGATCTAGACGCCTACGCCACATTCGCCACCGAGCTGAAATGCGCTGAAGCCCCGAAAGCGATCCGCCAGAAGGCGCACCGCATCCTCGCTGCCGGGCTTGACGAGCTTTTCGACGAGCACGACGCTGAGCTCATCCGCGACACAGCAGATGAGCTCAAGGCAAGGGCCGCGTTCTTCGGCTACACCATCGACATCGAAGAGGTACTCGACTACGCGCTCGAGTTGGACATGAAAGGCGGACACCTTTAGACATCTTGGCCCGGGCCGCTGGCCTGTCCGAACCGCGGCGGCATCGAGGAGTGGACGAATCCATCCTTACCCGCCGCATCAGCGGTTCGATCTCGGCCAGCAACGCCGTAATTAACACGACTAGCGGCTCTGCCAGGACCAACCAAGCACCTGCCGAGAGAATGGATGGCAAGGCCGAGTCTGGCCGCCGCCCCAGCGCAACGAACATCCGGGTCACATCTCGCCGCGACAACTCCGCCAGCCTGATCCGGCCCAGGTACAGCGCACATGATCTCGGTAAGCCCGGTACGTGGTCGGCTGGAGGCGACTCCACCACCGTCAACCAGTACCGCAACCACTACGCGATCGGCCGGTTCGGCCATCGTGCGGCCCGCCTTGAATAGGTCTCGCACCCTGCGCCAGTCTCCACCGAACGGGGGCGATTCACTCGCCTGCGGCGAAGCCATCCCAGAAATGTGGGTGGCGACGCAGCATCTTGAGACCGAGCCGTTCCTGCGGCACACGCAGGCGGGTGGAGAGCAGCTCGACCGCGCTCGGGCGTAATGCGGGAGGCAGCCAGGAGCAGACCGCGGGGTAGTCGGTGCCGGTGCGCTGGTTGCTGGCGTCGTTGCTCCGCCAGTGTGAGGGCCCATCCAGGAGAAACTGGTAACAGGAAGAAGCCGGACGCAATGTCGGAAGTCCTGCGGCGGCGGCTTGCGCGGCGGCATTGGCCGCGGTGAGAAGCCCGGCAAGGTCGAGATCTCCGAAGTAATGCACGACGCCGGGAGCCGGTTCGAGCAAGGGGATGCTCAGGACGCTTTGTGCGAAGCCGTTGCCTTGGCCCCAGCCGACATGTAGGTCGGGTCTCGATCTTGGATCGAGGCCGCGCAGGGCGGTGAGAAAGGACGTGTAGGTGGCGCGATTCTCCAGGACGAGCAGTCCGGTGGGTCCGGCACCCGGCACGTGCTGGGACACGAGCGGCAAGGCGGGCCGGAAGCAGACCAGCAACTCGAGGGTGAGGGCGCCGGAGGTGAAGAGCCGGTTGCTCAGGTAGCCATCAATCGCCTTCTCGTCGTCGAAGAGTTCCAGGGAGCGTTCCTGGACGGGGACGAACTCTGGGAAGGGGTCGTCGCGAATCCAGGTTGCGATCCGATCGAGGATCTTCCGTTCGTCGGCTCTTGTGGCAATGGCCCCAGCGGCTTCAAGCCGATGAGGCCACACGCGGGGAGAGTGAGATGGGGGCACAACGGTAAGCGGTTCGACACGCGTGACCCAGAACGGGATGGCGGGAACGGTTCGGCGATCCCAGCCGGTAGTCGATTTTGGTGCCGGCAGCGTGATCTTCTCGGCAGTCTCGAGTTCGCCGAGGGCGCTGCGGAATCTGGCCAGCCCCTTAGCATCGCCGACCAGCCCAGGATCGAACCTGCTGGCCTCACCGAATAGCTCGGTCACGGGAATCCGTTTGCCGCGAAACCGGATGACGAGCCGGGCGAGCTCGGCAGCGAGCGGTGACATCGGCTGGTTCATTCGGCGCTGTCCCACAGGTGGTCGGTGTGCGCGACGCGGATGCCGGTGACGTAACTTGCTTCGGGGACGATGTAGCGGCGGTTGTGCGTGCGTCCTTCCCGGTTGTCGAGCCGGATGACGTTGGGGAATTGGACCACAGCGGCCGGGTCCTTGACTCCGGTGGTGTAAATGAGCTGGACGCCGTGTGAGGCGGCGACATCGCGCTGCAGCCGTATTAAGGATGCGGATGAAGCCCGGCCGATGGGGTTGTCGAGCAGCAAGACCCCTCCGGAACGTCCCTTGCGGCCGATGTGCGCGGCGCGGAGCGCGGCGAGGGTGCAGTAGAGCGCGACGCATACGGTCAGCTTCTCGCCGCCGCTCCACTTGGCGAGGCGGCTGATGTCCTCGGTGGTGCCGACGGTGTCGTCGGTGGGTTTGAGGACCTTGACGGTAAAACCTCGAGGTCCTGCGGCTTCGTGAACGGCGGCCTTCAACAGCGGCATGCCTTCAGGCTTGAGCCCTTTCTCCACGAGCCTGTCGATGACCCTCTCGGCGTAGACGACTAGGTCGGCGTCACCGGGCCGGTCGAAGCTGATCCGCAGGACCTTCTTGTCGGCCCACGATCCGGAGCCAGTCTTCATGTGGGAGGCTCGTTCTGCTTTGCCCAGCATGTCGAGGCTGTCCTTCACCAGGTGCGCGAGCGCCTCGCTGAGGATGGCCTGGTCCTGGGCTATGGCACCGAGCTCGTCGGCCAGGGTCTGCGCCCGCAGCCACAGTTTGCCGCTCAGCTCGTCGGCGTGCGGGCCGAGAAGCGCGGGCGGGTCGTTCGCCACCCGGTCCTTCATTGGCCCGGAGATCCCGGTGAAGCGAGCGGCTGTGCGCCGGAGCCGGTCCACGGACGTGTTAAGGCCGGCCTCGGCGCTGGTGAGGCTCTTGGCCGCCGTACTCACCGCATCCCTGGCTTGCCGGGATCGAGTGCGTGCCGAATCCTCGTCTTCAGCGAACGGCTCCGCAAGCTGCTCGCCCGGATCCGGGAGTGATTCCAAGAGCGTGCCGAGGAGCGTCTTGCGGTGCTCAGCCTGCGAAGTCTGCTGCTCGACGCCATCGATGAGGCCTTCGGCCTGGCTGAGCCGTTCCTGCGCCCCTTGGCTGCTGAGCTCCTGCTCGGCGGCGAGGGCCTCGGCTTCCTGGGAACTGGTCGGGACGACGAGCAGGGTACGGCGTGGAGGCTGCCTATAGACCTTTTCGATCGCCTCCAGTTCGGAAGTACGTTGTTTCACCTGATTTCTGGCCGCGCCGCGTTCGTCGGTCGCCGCTTCCGAATCCTGCCGGGCGCGGGCGAGGGCGGCAGATCGGAGGTCCGGCTCCTGGCCTTCGGGAGAGGCAAGCAATCGCCCGGCTGCCGCGCGATCGGCGGCAGGCCGTAGCATGAGTTCGCGCTTGGCATCGGCGACCTGCTGAGCGAGGTTCTGCACCCGGTCGGCCAGCACCGATTGGGCAGCGCGGTTTTCTAGAGCCTTGAGTGCGTCTTGCTGGCGGCGGCGCAGAGTATCCAGAGGTGTGACCGGATCCCCCTGCACGTCTGGTGGGTCAGTCGTGGTGCCGGGGAGGCTGTCGCACTGTGACCGGTAGTCAGCCGCTCTGCCGCGCTCGGTTTCGGCGGTGACCTCCCACTGCTTGGTCTCAAGGAGGGCTTGCCGGGCATCGGCATTATGCTGGTGGGCGCGACGGTCCGCATCGGCGCCGCGCTCTTGCGCGGCTGTCAGCTGCTCGCGCCAGCCGTCCGCATCGGCCAAGACGAGGGCGAATTCTTCCAGCCAGTTGATGGTGGCGTCGGCCTTGCGAAGATCGGTGTTCAGCATTTCACGAAGGGCGTCGTCCAGACGGTCGCCGTCATCGAGGCCCTGAAGTTCTGCGCTGTTGGCCTCCTGTTCGTCGGCGATGGCCTGCAGCTTGCGGTCAAGCCGGTCGATCTCGTCATTCAGGATGGCCAGGTGTCCGGCAGGACAGTCGTCGAGAAACTGGGTGACCTGACGACGCAGCTCATCGTCGGCCGTGCGCTGCCGGGCCAGATCCTGGTCCTTGAGCATATGGGCGTGGGCGCGCTCCTTGAGCAGCCGGACCGCTGCCTCTGCCTCGGCCTGGTCGACCAAGCCCGGTTGCAGCCGGGTCCAAGCTGCGGTGGACAGGGAGTCCGCCGGCACCTCGCCGTCCCGAACCAGGAGGTCCGCGGCTTCGGCGGAGTAGACCCCGATGAGCGAGGTCGTGACAGCCGCACGAAAGTCCAAGATTCGGGTCGCGTCGGCGACCCGGCTGGTCGGGACCACCACTCCACAACCGAGCCGGGCGATCTCGGGCAGGTTCAGAGCAGTCATCAGCTGGTGAGCGGGCATGACCGAGCGCAGATGGGCCCAGCCTGTCTGGGCGGGTACGCCGGCATCGAGGAGCTCACGTTCAATGCGTTCGGCATCCAGGCTGGACGGCAGGACATGATTGCGTTCCTGCGCCTCGATGCTCCGCCTGTCTGCGTGTTGTTCGGCTCTGCGCAGAATGCGCTCGTCGTCCGCCGCGATGACCGCGTCGCTCAACCGGCGCAGCAGGATCGGGCCCTCGGCCCACAGGTCGATGGTCTCGTCGACGGCAGTCTCAGCCAGCCCGCGCAGCCGTTCGGAACCGGTCAGTTCGGCCCACGTGGCGTCCAGATCGGAGTGCCGCTGGACTGTCTGAGCGCGCGTCGCGTCAGCGGTGCTGTGCTCGCCCGCCAGGGCGGCGTCCCGGGCGGTGATCTCGGTGCGGCGGGCACGGCGCTCCTCGCACCGTGCCGCCAGTTCCTTGAGCTGTCGAGCGAGTCCGGCGCGCTTGGAGGTCACCATGTCCAGGTGGCTTTGGAGGGGGATACTGTGGCTGGGCAGGTGACCGCGGGCGACGCCGTCTCTACGGCGTTGATCGAGAATGTCGAGCTGGGTCTGGGCCTGGGTTTCTTCGGTGGTCGCCTGTGTCTTGTCGGTCCGCGCTCGCTCCTCCAGCTCTGCATGTTTCGTGAGGGCCTCTCGCGCGGTCTCCTTCTGCTCGTCGGCCAGGTCGGCCGAGAAATCGGCTTCTTCGGCCAGCGCGTTCAGACGGTGTCGCAGCAGAGCTGCATGCCGAGCGTGTTCTTCGCGGAGTGGGGCGATCTCGGCTTCTTCGGCTGCGGCCACCAGCTCAGCCTGGGCCAGGCGTGACTCCAGTTCGGCGAACGCGGCAAGCTGGACGGTGGTCTCCCAGGCCTGCACCAGAGCTCGCGCTTGGTCGACGTTCTGGGCCGCCTCCTGCTCTTGGGTTTCGGCCTCGGCCAGACGCAGCCTGGCGCCTTCCTTCCGGTACAGGTAGGCCAGGTCAGTGGCCGTGGAGCGATCGTTGTTGGCCGCGGTGCGGGCTTCTGCGAACACCGTCAGTTGTGTTTTCAGGCTCGCCTGGAGCTCCTCCGAGGCGGCGACTGCGGCGGCGAAGGACGCGGCCAGGACCTCCGCGGCGGTGGTGACAGCGGTCAGTTCGCCGACAGCGGCTTGCACATGCTCATAACTGGCGGCGACGTCGCTCAGATCGTCGGCGGCAGCGCTGCAGAAGTCGCGCTCCTCCATCTTCTGCGGCTTCGCCGCCAGCAGGGCCGTGACGCTCGCGAGCCGGGTCGCGACGCTGGTGGCGGCGTCCGGCTGGGTGGCCAGATCCAGCAGGAAGTTGACGAAGTCCTTGGCAGCGGGAAACTTGAACAGGTCTTCCACGCCGCCCTCGACGTGGTTCATCTGCTTTTGCGTACGGAAGATCTCCGGATCCAAGTGCCGGTCCAGGAGCGCTTTCGTCCAGACGTGCTGCTTGTCGGTCACCACCAGGTTCGCGTGCCGGGCATGTGGTTTGGCCAGCTCGCGCAGCTCCTCCAGGAACCCGGTCAGCCGCCTGGGGCGTCCGGAATCATCGCAGAACGGCAACGTGTCCGGCTCCAAAACGCCGGAGACGGCGTGGAAGGCGTAGAAGTAGCTGCTCAGCTTGTCCTTGGAGTCGGCGGCCTTCACAGGCTTGCGCAAGTCCGACCATTCATGGACCACACCGGTGACGAGGATTTCCTCCGGGTCGCCCAGTAGGGTCCGGCTGGTGTCATGAGGCTGCCATGTCGCGATCACGTGTGAGGTGTCGCCTGTGTCGACGTAGTCGGTGAGGCTACGCTGCACGGTCTTGCCCATGAAGTCGTTGGCATGCGGCAACAGGAGCGCGTACGTCAGTGACAGGATGCTCGACTTGCCTCCGCCGTTGCGCAGCCAGACGACCGAGTCCTGAGGTACGGCGGCGCCGTCGACCGGCGCAGTGAAGTCGAGGGGAAGATCGGTGAATCGGGCGGAACGTTCGCCCACGGTCCGAAACCGCAGCGCGGCGAGCTGATAGGTCATCCGCGGGATTCCTCTCTGCGATGCAGGTCGGCGATGAAACTGTAGGCCCGCTCGAGAGCGACCTCCTTAGCGTGCACCCGAAACCGTTCGGTCAGCGTCCAGGTTTCCTCCGCTGAGCTGTCGACGCGGGCCATGCCCTGTCCTGTCAGCCAGGTCAGGATCGTCTGCACCCAGTAGCGGGTGCAGCGGCTGGTCAGCTTGCCGGAACCGCGGCCGGCCTCCCCGTAATGCACCGGCGGCAAGGCCAGATAGGTCCGCCAGGCCTCGTCCAGCCCCTCTTCGGGGATCACGTCGCCGGCGGCGTCGTGAGAGCGCAATCGCTCGCACAGCTCCCGCAGCCATGCATCGAGGTCCCTGGCTGAGATACGCCGGACGCGGTCGTCGTCGAGCTCCTGCGTACTGGGGTAGGCGAACGCGACCAGGCCGGTGAGAACCAGACCGGCCAGCAGCTTGTTCTCCGGCTTTCCCGTGTAGGGCAGGTCGGAGATGCGGAAGGCCAGCGGAGACTCGGGCTCGATACCCAGGATGAGCCCGAAGTCACCGTCGGACAGAACCCGCGCGCCCAAGCCGTGCAAAATCGCGTTCGTGGCGGTCTTGAACTCCAGCTCGCTCCGGTAGCGGCTGAGAACCCGCTGGTAGTCAGGGTTGCGGCCGGGCCGCTGAGTCGGCCGGATCGCGAACGACACCAGGATGCCTATATCGGTGTGATCGGTGTCGATGAGACTCATGCTGACTCCCTGCTGGTCGGGACCGGATTCGCATCGGCGAGGGCATCGGCGTCGGGCGCGACGATGACGTCGTCGCCGTCCCATCCGGGCAGTTGCAACGGGGTTCCGTCAGTGTCAACGGCGGTGCGCGTTCCCAGGATGCGGGCCATCAGGTCATCGGCCATCCGGCCACCCTCATCGTCGGCGTCCTCGGGGGAGAAAGCCCACAACACAGCCAGGTTCAGGACCTCCGCACCCTGCTGGCGGACACGAGGAGATGGGGCCTGGGCATCGTTCAGGCAGGCCTGCAGCAGCCGGGACAGCCGGGCGGGCAGGCCGACGCTCCGCACGGCGCGGATCGCCACATCGACGACCTCTGCCCGGATGAGTGGTGCCGGCAGGTCGGCGAGCTCGGTCGCATCGTCGCTCCGCTCACCTGCGGCGGCACCGCCGCTGCGCGTCCACAGGTCGTTGATCAGCCGGTAGAGGCGGGGCAATCGCGGGGTACGGGGGCCCGCCATGTCGATCAAGAACCGCTCGGTCAGACTGCCCGCCTCTGCGCTGCCCAGTTCCAGGACCGGCAGGAGGATCTCCTGCTGCGGATCTGGCAAGTTAACCAACGCGGGCGGACGGAAGGCTTGGCGTTCCTGCTCCTCCAGGAACACCCCTCGGGCCGCGATGACCCGATGATGCAATGACTCGTGGCGGCGCTGGCATTCCTCCAGCAGCTGAGCGATCCGCACCGCAGACGTAAGAAGCTTCGCCTCGCCGTTCACCAGCGCATCCCGGACCTTCCCCAGCAGGTGCCGTTCGGTGTTCAGCCGCTCCCTGATGTGCGTGCGAGCAGCCTCCAGGCTGTCCGGTACCGTCGCAGCCCATTCCTCCTCCACGATTCGCAGATCACGGCGCGTTTGCTTCAGCAACCGGTCCAGCCCTTCCGCGAGGCTGACCGACAGCAGCCGGGCTCGTTCTGCGGACTTCAACGCCGCGTCGAAGGCGTTGCGCGCCAGTTGCCGTTCCAGCACCAGCTCCGTGGCGACCTGCTCGTCTTCGACATCGAAGTCGAGACCGCCGATCAAGGCGTTGATAGCGTCTTTCGTGGCGCGGAGCACATTCTCCTCGCGTGACGCATGATCGTGCTCGACCAGCAGGGAGAAGGGAACCTCGCGTTGCCGGTGGCCGACTTCGTGATCGGAGTAGTCGCTGGTGACGTATCGGAAGGGAGCTTGGCCGCTCGACCGGTTCAGCAGGGCGTCCACCACGAACATCGCGACGTCCATGTGCTCGCCGACCAGGCGTTCCGGAGCCGCCACCCCGGAGAGCACCGACAGCGCGTCTACCACGTCCTGCCGGGTGGCTTCGAACTCGAAGCCTTGTCGCGCCACGACCAAATCGATGGCGGTTAAGGCCAGAGTGACGATGTCATAGATTCCCTCCGGCCAGTCCCGGCGGTGAGCCGCTTGCGCGGCTTCGATCACCGGGCTGAACCTCAGGAATGCCGCCACGCGTGCGGGAAAAGAGGACTCGTGCACGCTGAGCCCGTCGGAGCCGGTGGCGAACACATCCGCCGCAACGGGCCCGCTTTCTGGCTCGTCCGCCTCCTCTAAAAACAGCGTCATAGGCCTCCTTCGACCGCCGCGCCCTGATAAACCGAAATGGTACGACCCGGCTACGACAACTTCCGTCCGATTGGCGAACCAGCACCTGCGCTTAGGTGATCAGGTTTAGAGTGATCGAGGCCATGGTTCCCTTCGAACTGAACGTGTCGAGTTCCAGCGAAGGGGTCGCGGCTCCACAATCTTTGATCCAAAACTCGAACAAATGCACGATCAGAACCCTTAAGATCAACTCATGAGGGCCCTGTCGCCATAGATGGGAGTCCCAAATCCCGCTTGGAACCAGCCGCAGGTTGAACTTCTGATTCGTCGCCGCCACCGTGTCCCGCTCGGGATAATGTTACGTGTCCTGAGCTGCGGTTGAGCAGAGTGGCGGCGCTCACTGATCATGCTGGCAACCATCGGTTCTAACGGATGGATTGCAGGTCGTTTAGGTCGGCCACATCACGGAAGGGCTGGGCGCGACGCCTGGGGGCCATTGCTGTCGGGATTGGCGCGCTGGCGCCCGCTGCAATAGCTCAGGTACCCATGGAGCAGGCGGTCAGGTGGCGTTCATTGAGGATCAGGACCCGGTCCAGAAGTTCACGGGACAGGATGCCGATGACCTGCCTCGTCCATCCATACAAGGCAAGCAGGCCGCGTATCACAGCCGAAATCCTGCAAGCGATCCTGGCTCGCGTACGCAGACTGCCAGCCAATGACTGCTCGACAGCTGCTCATACACGTTCGATCTGCTGTGAAACTCAAGCCTCTCACGAAGCCATAGCCTTGAGCAGCCGCGCAGAATATGGAACATTTCGACACATAATGCCGATGGCAAAGACCGCATGGTTGCTCGGTGGTTGCTCGCGTGTGCACGGTACGGGCCGGCACGCACTGACAGCAACCGACACAGCGGTGAAAAAAATCAAGGAAAGAGCAATACAAAACAACACATTGCGACAGCGGACGACACTAACCGAGGATTCTCATAATCCGTGGGTCGTGGGTTCAAGTCCCACCCGCCCTACTCTCCTACACCATGCCTGACCTGGGCTTTCTCGGAGTTTCGCCTGCTGCGACCTCGATGTTGATCATGGTTGGTCGCTCGGTGGTCGCTCGCGCGCACGGACGGTGTCAACCGGTAGATCATTGAGACCGTCAATCTCAACTCAGACCCCTAAGACGACCACGTGAAGGTCCTGCCGGAACGCCCGTTGAGGGCGGACGATCAGGATTGTTCTACCGCTCGGTCACGCATCCGCCAAACCACTAGGGCCCGTGCTTTGAAAACGCATATCCCGCGAGGTGTGGGGCCTGGCAGAGTCTGCATCTGTCTGCCCGTTCAAGGCATGTGGCTGATAGCCAACACACCGGTGATGCCCACCCGAGGAGCCTGGCCCGACGCCACCCTCTTGCGCATAGCCCGGTCGCCATCCGCACGAAGCTGCTGGCAACGATGAAGCGGGCCCGCCCAAGGCATGGCGGGCCCGCTTTCACATGCCGAATGGTTCAGGTGGAGGCGTTGTCGCCGGTCTTGGCCGGCAGGTTGATCAACCGCGCCGTCTGGCCGTTGCGTGCCGTGGTGTTGACGAGAGCGGCGGTGGATTCGGCGGCGGTCTTGGCCAGCTCGGGGTAGACGCTGGTGTAGGTGTCACGGGTGAAGGTGGAGGAGACGTGCCCGAGGGTTTCTTGCACGATCTTCACATCGACACCGGCCGCCAGCATCAGCGTCGCCGCACCATGCCGTAGATCGTGCAGGCGCACCGGTGGCAGCCCCACCTGGAAGGCCAGCAGGTAGAACTGGTCACTGACCTGCTGCGGATGCAAGGGCCTGCCGATCTCGTCGGTGAAGACGAACCCACTGTCCACCCACATCTCCCCCGCGACCAGCCGCTCGGCGGCCTGAGCCTTGCGGTGCGCACGCAGTGCGGCGACGGTGTCGTCATCCAGCGCGATGGTGCGGTCGCTGGCCTCGGTCTTCGGCTTGCCCTGCATCGGCTGCCAGCCGAGCTGAGTGATCTGCCAATGCACCCCAGCAATCCCGGCGCTCAGGTCGACATCCCGCCACCGCAGCCCAACCGCCTCGCCGCGGCGCAGCCCGCGCAACGCGATCAGCCGATACAACGCGGACAACCGATGCGCGGCAGCGTGGGCGAGGAAGGCATAAGTGTGCGAGGGCGTCCACACCATCACCGGAGACGGACGCGGCGTCGAGGCGTACACATTCAGCATCACCGCCCGACTCAGCTCGCTCCCGCGCCGCTGCTGCTGCTCGGCCGTGAGCCGCCGCTGCAACGTCCGGTTCCAGTCAGCGACCCGTTCATCGGTCCACACCAGCGCCTTCGGGGACGCGGCGTCAGGCAGTTCGACCACGGCGGCCGGGTTGAAGTCAATCAGCCGATCCTGCTTGATCGCGATATTCAACGCGTGCCGCAACGTCGCCCGGATCCGATGCATGGTCGCCGGGCCGACCGGCCTGCGATTCCGTACCCCCAACCGCTCGCCGGGGTCTCCGCTGGCGCGGGCGGCGGTGATGACGTCGTTGAACTCCTCGATCGCATCGAACATCCCCGCGACGTCCGAGACCCGCAACCGATCCAGCCGGATCTCCCCCAGATAAGGGACGAAGTAGAGCCGGATATGCGCCTCATACGAACGGCGCGTGGTCGGGTCAATCCTGCGCTTGCGGCGCAGGAACTCCTCCATCCACTCCGCCACCGTGACCGACGGGTTGAGATCCTGACGGGTGCGGACCTTACGCCGCACCTCCTCCACCGCCGGCAACGCCCGCGTGTCCTTCAACACCGACAACATCAACTCGGTCACCCGGCGCCGGATGTGTGGGTCCTCATCCAACGCCAGCAGTTCCCGCGCCTGGCCCAGCTCCGCCTCCGCCTCCTCCAGCGTGGCGAAGCCCTGACGGCGCAGCGGATTACGCCGCCGCCCATCAGCGTGCGCAGGCAGCTCCAGCTGATAGGCCCACCGGCCATGGGTACTGCTCCACCGTTCTCCTCCCCCGCTGGAACGGCGCAGCCTCGGACAGGACTTGCCCAGCTTCTTGCCCGTCTCCTCGTCCCGGCACGAACACGCCTTGAAGATGGTTCCGTTCATCGTTGGTGCCTGACCTTTCCTGGTTCCTGGCGTCTGCTGTCGCCGCCCCGGGCGAGCAACCCCTTTCGCCGCTTTCGCCACACCGTCGAATGCGATGGAGCGGGCGGCGGGCGGGGCCGACCGATCGGTTCCGCCGACGACCCCGGGCGGGCGCTGTCAGCGGCCCCTACGGGGCGTCACCGCCAACGGGCCCGTCCCGGGGCGCACCCCCGGGACCGGGCCGCCGTGTACGGCCCACAGCGCGATCCCGTGGGCGCACCACCCGACCCGGGGGCGGACGGTATCGACGCCCACCTCCACGCCCCGTGTCAAGCGATATCCCCTGGTCTCAACCCGCGCCGCGAACACGTGCCGATGAGAGGAGGAGGCGATGCCCGCCTCAGCAAACAGAGCCGGCAAGAACACCAACAGCCAGCGCCCCGGCCTCCCGACGATGTGCGCACACCAGCGTGAACGCCGTTCAGACAGTCAGTAGCGTTAGCGTGGAATGGTCTGGCCACAGCTCTCCTTGATCAGCCAGCGAAAATCTCCTGTCACTGATCCAAATACCGGCCTGAACACCCGAGTTAGGACAACGCGGCAAACCAACTCCTGGTCAAACGAGAAATCGGTGACATCGCCGAATCGGCGAGCAACCACCACACGCGCACGCCCTCAAATCCATGACATACCCGGGCAAAACACCACCCCGCGTGGGTTCCCATATGCCCGACTTCCATAGATTCGCGCCATCACTACCCGGCCCGCCGCGACACGGCCAGATACACCCGGACATGCGAGAACCGAACTGCGGACTTTTAATCCGTAGGTTCCGGGTTCGAGCCCCGGGCGCCCTATCACTCGATACCCCATCTGACCTGGGCTTTCTCGGTTCTCGTAGCCTTCTGACAGGGCCGAGACGGGCCGTTGGTTGCTCGCTGGTTGCTCTTCGGCACGGTCCCGGCACACGGCCGGGCGCCCCGGGTCCCGGTTCGCCCCTGATTGTCAGGCCAGACCCAAAAGAAGGCCACGAGAGCACCCATCCGGAAGATCTGGTCGGCGCCTCGATCTAGGTTGTGCCTGGAACTGCGTCAAGATTTGATCATGCCGGCCATCTGCATGCCACCGCTCCACGGCGACCTCCTCGGGGATCCTCTCGTGGAGCGGTTTAGGCCGGCTTGAAGGAGGCTTGGATGAAGCCGGCGGGCAGAGCCACCCCAGAGGAGATCGTGAGCATCGCGAGCAACTGTGGAGCGGGCACCCCAGACCGGGTTTGAGTTACTCGCCAGTCAGGTGCAGATCAAGCCCGACCAGGCCGATAAGCGCCACCATGATCACGCCTTCGTTCATCAAACGTGCCGTCGGATATAGGTGACCGCCACCAGGAAATGAACGGCCAGATGAACGCGAGACCCGGGCATAGCGGCGGCATCGGCGTCTGGCGGGAAAGGTTCGCTGCTCGTTCGTCATACGGTCGTTAGATGAACGCCTGCTTTCGCGCTGGCCCGATCAGGTGTCCCGTCTCACGCGACCTTGTCCTTGTCTCACCTGATCTTGGCC